>CAMDDP010000013.1 GCA_945892775.1 Chitinophaga pinensis | reverse complement strand
TCTGTTTTATTTAGTTTCATTGTTATCGTATACTGGTAAAAAACAAACATAGCAAAACCTAAATTGAAAACAAATTGAAATGGCAAAATTGTTTACACCCTGTTTACACCGGACAAATAAAAAAGGGTTTCAGTTTTACTGAAACCCTTTGCTGTATTATGTGACCCTGCAAGGAGTCAAACCTTGAACCTTCTGATCCGTAGTCAGATACTCTATTCAGTTGAGCTACAGGGCCAATTTACATTTGGGAGCGCAATAATAAGAAACCAATTTGAAACCAAGAATAATGCTCTAATATTTAGAGTTTCTTTAGCTTTCTTTATTAGGAGATGGTTTAGCAATGCTTTCTCTCATTTCAGTATCAGCCTGTACATTTTTCATTTTGTAATAATCCATAATCCCCATATTTCCGCTACGGAAAGCCTCAGCCATTGCCTGTGGAATTTGAGCCTCAGCTTCAATAACCATTGCTCTTGCCTCTTGTGCTTTTGCTTTCATCTCTTGCTCTAAAGCAACTGCCATAGCTCGACGCTCTTCGGCTTTTGCCTGCGCAATATTTTTATCAGCATTTGCCTGATCCATTTGCAAGTAAGCGCCAATGTTTTTACCAACATCAATATCGGCAATATCAATTGAAAGAATTTCAAATGCCGTTCCTGCATCCAATCCTTTTGCTAGCACAACTTTCGAAATAGAATCGGGATGTTCTAAAACTTCTTTGTGTGAAAGTGCAGAACCAATAGAGCTAACAACACCTTCGCCCACTCTTGCCAAAACAGTTTCTTCACCCGCACCGCCAACTAACTTATTAATATTTGTACGCACGGTTACACGCGCCCTACAGATTAACTGAATACCATCTTTAGCCACAGCGGTAACAGGTGGTGTATCAATCACCTTAGGATTAACACTCATTTGTACTGCTTCAAGCACATCGCGCCCTGCAAGATTGATTGCAGTGGCGGCTTTCCAGTCTAAAGCAATATTTGCTTTATCAGCAGAAATCATTGCGCGAATAACTGAATTTACGTTTCCACCAGCAAGGTAGTGGGTTTCCACATCGTTGCTGGTAACTTTTAATCCAGCTTTGGTGCTGTTGATTAATGCATTAACTACCAGTGAAGGTGGAACTTTTCTAATTCTCATAAATATCAGATTAGCAATGCTAATATTTACTCCACTAAAAACAGCGGTAATCCAAAGGTTGAGTGGAATGATGTAAAAAAATAAAATAATAAATACAAAAATTCCGAGTCCTGTTAAAGCAAGCATTCCTGGTTCCATGTTTTTTTTTATTTTTTGGTTTGAACTATTATTTTTCTGTTTTCTATTTTAATGATTTCAATTGCAGTATTGGGGCTAATAAATTCGCTTTCTGAATTTACCTCGAAATTAATCTCGTTAAATCTCGCAGTTCCTGAAAGTGCAATTTTGCTTATAGCCATTCCGTAGTCGCCCACTTTTATAATTCCTTCTTCCCATTCATTCGTTCTACTATTTTTCAACGATTCTTTTAAGCTTAGTTTATTCCATAAGCCTGATTTAAATCCTAAAACAAGGGAGGCCAACATAAGTAGTGCTGAAATACCAATAGTTTGGTAACCACCTGAATTACCATAATTAGTAAAAGCGTAGTAATAGCCTGCAATCATAACAGCTACACCCACAATTCCAAAAACTGTAATGCCAGGAATAAAAAATATTTCCAAAAAAACGAGTAGCCATCCGATAGTTAAAAGTGAAATGACAATGAATAATTCCAATGTTATTGTTTTTTTATGAGAAGCAAATATAATCAGTATGGAATAACTTTATAAAAAAATTAATAGCAAATGCTATCTATTTAATTAAATTTCAATGAGTCAATTATCAAATCAAATCAGCAATCATACATTTGTGTGAAACCATTTTGAATGGAAGCAAATTTGAAAGCCTTTGAACGGGTGTTAAATATTATGGATGACCTGCGTAATAAATGTCCGTGGGATAAAAAACAAACCATAGAATCGTTACGCATTTTAACCATTGAAGAAACATATGAGTTAGCTGATGCAATAACTAAAAAAGATATGACTTCTTTAAAAGAGGAGCTGGGTGATTTGTTGTTGCACATTGTTTTTTATTCAAAAATAGCTTCTGAAACAGGGGATTTTACCATTGCTAATGTTATGGATGACTTGTGTGAAAAATTAATTGAGCGTCATCCGCATATTTATGGTGATGTGGTGGTTGAAAATGAAGAACAAGTAAAACAAAATTGGGAACAGATAAAGCAAAAGAAAACCAATCGCTCATTATTAGCCGGTGTTCCGGTTTCGTTACCTGCATTGGTGAAAGCGTATCGCATGCAGGAAAAAGCAAAGCAGGTGGGTTTTGAATGGGAGAATAAGCACCAGGTTTGGGAGAAAGTAGAAGAAGAATTAAACGAATTTAAAGAGGAGGCTTTTGCCTCTGAAATCCATCATGAACATTTAGAAAAGGAATTTGGCGATTTGCTTTTTTCATTAGTCAATCTTTCGCGTTATTTGAATATTGACCCAGAAGCCGCATTGGAAAAAACAAATTTGAAATTTTACAATCGATTTAATCTCATGGAAAAAATGGCTTCTGACCAGGAGAAGAAATTGCACGAAATGAAATTAGAAGAAATGGATGTGTTGTGGAATAAAACCAAGAAACAGGTTCCGTGAAATTTTATTTAAAAAATTTTAAAGGGTTTATTTTAATGGCGCTGTTTTCAGCGGGCGTCATTTTCTTTCTTTTATCTTTTTACTTTCCTTCCTTTTATAAGCCGCAAGATGAATTGCATAAAGCGGTTGTTAGAACAGAATTGAAAATTGCAAGTCTTGAAAATAAATGCCAAGAAATAGCTAGTCAGCTTAAAACAGATAGTCACTATTTAAGTAAAGTAGATTCAGTAGATTTTTTTTTTGAATCTCAATTTACTCTATTGTACTTTGAAAATGATTCTCTTGTTTATTGGAACAACAATAAAATTCTTCCTCGAGATATTATTGGAAATAGGGTAGAGGGGTATGGTTTTCAGAAATATAAAAACGGTTATTATCTAAGTATTATAAAGACTATAGAAAAAACAAATAATAAAAAAAGGGAGTTGATTATGATGATTCCCGTTCGTGATGCGTATGTAACCGAAAATCAATATTTAAAACATGAATACAATGCTGATTTTTCAATTCCTGAGTGGGTTGAAATTTTAGCTGTTAAAACAGAACGGGCAGTTGAAGTAAAATCAATTAATGGAGAGAAATTATTTTATCTGGGTTATGCTTTGCCATTTAACAACCAAGAGCCACAACTACTTGTGATTGTTTTTTATTTTTTGAGTTTGATTTTTTTGCTCACTTCTCTGCATCATATTTTAACATTTTGGGGTAGTCGCTTATGGTGGCAGTTAAGATTGTTTATCGCATTATCAATTCCTGTTTTATTTTTCTTTTTATTAAATCATTTCTATTTCATACCTACAGGCGTTTTAAATTGGAAATTGTTTTCGGCCAATGTTTTCGCATCACCTGATATCGCCTCTTCGTTGGGTTGCTTACTTGTTGAATGTGTTGCTGCTATTTGGTCTGTTATATATATAAACTTCTTTATAGACATTCCAATTCCTAAAAGCAAAATGGCTAAATGGTTGACTGCTTTTTTAGGAATTAGTATTGTTTTTTTTATTGGTGTTTACTTTTTCTATTCAATCAAAGGATTGTCACGCGATTCAAAACTATTGATTGGATTTTTAAATCCTATAACACCAGATTATCTTTCCATTATTTCTTTGTTTTGTATTAATGCCTTTGCTTTTTGCTTTTATTTACTTGCACAAAAAGTTGCTGAATACATACGGTCATTGTTCTTGCCGTTCATTGTAAATAGTTTGATAATAGGTGTGGCAACTGTATTGGTAATTTTTTATGCTCCATTTTTTCATTTTGATCTCTCTTCAATTTGTATTGCTTTTGGAATTTTGTTTATTTCTATTTTCATCTATTTGTTAAGAGTAAAAAATGTTGCTCGCATTGATTTGGTTTGTTTGTTTCTGTTGTTGATTGTTTTTTCTATATCCAGCGCTCTATTAACTACCTATTTTCGACAGGAAAAAGATTTGAATTCGCGATTGACACTTGCTCAAAAAATGATTAACGAGCGTGATAATGTTACAGAGTACTTGCTCGCAGATATGCGCCCTCAGATTGAGGCAGATGATTTTATTAAAAATTATTTTGTTAGTCCTCAACTTTCCTATAAAGAATTCTCTGATCATTTACGGCAATTATATTTCGAATTTGGTTTCAGTAGATATGAAGTAGATTTTGTTGCTTTTAATAATGACGGTCAACCATTAAATGTTGAAGAAAATGCAAGTGCAAATAATTTTGGAAATGAAATTTTTAGGAATGCACAAACATTAATTTCAGGTAAACTTTATTTTTTTAATAGCACATCAACGGGAAGTGGGTACGCTGTATTCTATCCCATTGTAGTAAGTGGAAATTACATTGGAAGGTTATTTATTGTGCTAAAAAGTAAATTGTTGAGCCGTATAAATGTTTATCCTGAATTATTATTGGAGGAAAAGGATAAGGTGCCTGCGGAGGCAGAGGGATATTCATTTGCTATTTATGAAAGTTCACATCGCTTAATTGAAAGTAGTGGAGCCATCACCTATCCAGTAAATGATATTTATGGACCCATGATGGTTGAGAGAAATGAGCCTGTAATTTATAATCAAGGCAGTATTGAGCATATTATTTTAAAGTCTGATGATGGCGATACGGTTGTTATTTCAAAAGATATAAATTTAATTACAGAATTTTTATCGGCTTTCTCTTACCTATTTGTTGCGGGGTTTTTATTTGTATTGCTTATTGCTTTTTTTCTTTATCTCTATACGTATTCCACTGGAACAACTAATTTTTTTAGCCTAGCCGAATCGTCTTTTAAAAATATTATTCAGTTGTCATTTGTCTTCATCATATTTCTTTCTGTTATTTTTCTTGGAATAGTAATTGGTAATCTTTTTCAAAAACAATTTGATAGGAACACCAGGGAAAAGCTTTCAGAAAAATTAAAAGAAGTGGAGCAGTCGGTAAGATATGTGGTTAGTAATACTGTTTCATTTGATTCGCTATGCGGATTTACTCCACGCGATCTTTCAACAATACTTAATATTAACATCAACGACTTTAGTGAATTGCATGATATGGATGTTAATTTTTATGATATGCATGGCGTATTGCTCACTTCATCTCAACCAAGTATTTTTGAAAAAGGATTGCAGTCAAAAATGATGAATGCAAAAGCATTTTATAAAATGCGTGCTGATCTTCCGTCAGAAATTATTCATAAGGAAACTATTGGGAAATTAAAATATCTAAGTGGGTACAAACCGGTTTACAATGAAGAAGGAAAATTATTGGCATATTTAAATATTCCTTACTTCAATACCTATCGGCTACTTAATGATGAGATTGGTTTTTTCTTCTCTACTCTTATTAATATTTTAGTTGCTGCTTTAATAATTGCTGGAATTTTAGCACCATTTATTTCAAAACAGATAACAGGGAAGCTTTCACATATTGCTGATAAATTTAAGCAGGTAACTATTGGTGGTAAGAATGAACCTATACAATGGCAAGCAAAGGACGAGATAGCGGTGTTAGTTAATGAGTTTAATAAGATGATTGTAAAGTTGGATGACAGTGCCAAACAGTTAGCAAAATCCGAACGCGAATCAGCTTGGCGAGAAATGGCGCAACAAGTGGCGCATGAGATAAAAAATCCATTGACACCAATGAAGTTAAGTATTCAGCATTTACAACGCGCTTTTGATAATAATGACCCTCGTGCAAGTGAAATGGCTGAACGGGTTTCAGAAACATTGATTGAACAAATTGAAAACCTATCTAAGATAGCGACAGAGTTTTCTTCGTTTGCAAAAATGCCAAAACCGGAAAATGAAAAAATTCATTTGTTAGGGGTAGTCAATCATTCAGCAAATTTGTACAAGCAAAATGACCAAATAAATATTTATTTACAAACAAATGAAACAATTAGAGACATAATTTTTGGTGATAAAAGCCAATTGCTAAGAGTGTTTAACAATATTATTTTGAATTCAATTCAAGCAATACCTGAAAATAAAATTGGCGAAATCGTAATTAAGGCAATCAATTTAGACGACACTATTGTTATAAGTGTGTGCGACAATGGAATTGGTATTGATGATAAAAAAGCAAAAAAAGTTTTTGTTCCTAACTTTACTACAAAGTCATCAGGTATGGGATTGGGGCTGGCCATAACTCAAAATATCATTGAACAAGCAGGTGGAAGTATTCGGTTCGAATCCAATAAGAATTCAGGAACTACATTTTATGTATCTCTTCCTTTAATGAATTCATGAAATGATTTGTCATGCGTGTGTCAGTTTAAATTTTACAATAAATATATTCTTAAACAAGTAATAATTTAGATAAATGAAAACAAGGTCTGTGATTTTATTTTATGTGATGGTGGCATATATGTTTATTTCATTCAGCTGGTGGACTATTCTTTTGCTTGAAAAAAATCAAGAGTCATTCATTAAAGAGCGAAACTTTTTTGAGCTACAAAATACAATTGAAAATAATTCGAGTGGAGTACAAAGAACAGTTTCATTTAAACTATTAGAAAAAAAACACGAAGGGCAAAAAAAAATGATTCTAGGTGAGGCCATCGTTATGATGATTTTATTGATGACAGGAACATTTCAGTTGTTTCGAACATTTACCAAAGAAATTGATTTGAATCGCAGGCAAAAAAATTTTTTACTTTCTATAACACATGAATTAAAAAGTCCTTTGGCTTCTACCAAACTTTCTCTACAAACATTAATGAAAAGAAATAATCTGGATGACGATAAATATTTTAAATTATTATCAAATAGCTTAAATGATGTGGAGCGATTAAAAATTTTAGTTGATAATCTTTTGCTTTCAGCACGAATTGAAGATCATTCTTACGAACCTGTATTTGAGTTGTGTAATATTTCTATTATAAGTGAAGAAATTTTTAATAAGTCAAGTGAAGTTCACGGGTCACTTAAAAATATTAAAATTAATATTCAATCAGGGTTAATGGTAAATGGTGATACTTTAGCTTTACAAACTATTGTTAATAATATCATTGACAATGCAATTAAATACACTTCAGAAGGAGCAACAATTAAATGTCATTTATATGAAGATTTGAATGACGTTATAATATCTATTTCTGATAATGGTTTTGGAATTCCTCAATTAGAAAAGCCAAAAATATTTGATAAATTTTATAGAGTTGGAAATGAAGAAACACGATCAACTATAGGAACGGGTATTGGATTGTATATGGTGAAGGAATTATTACTATTGTTAAAAGGAAAAATAGAGGTAATTGATAACGAACCAAAGGGAACTGTTTTTAAAATTAGTTTGCCAAAAGTTCAATTGGCTAATCAATTTTAATGAATATTTATTAATCATTTAAATAATCCTATATGTTAAATCGAGTTTTAGTTGTTGAAGACGAGAAGAATTTACTCGACGCTATTAGGATAAACCTTGAATTGGAAGATTATGAAGTAGTGACTGCTACAAATGGAATTGATGCATTGAAATTTTCTAAAGAACAACGTTTTAATTTAATTGTGTTGGATGTAATGATGCCAGAGATGAATGGCTTTCAAGTTTGCGAAAAAATGAGATTAACGGATTTAGATACACCAATATTATTTCTTACAGCAAAGGATACACATGAGGATAAAGTGATGGGTTTAAAATTGGGGGCCGATGATTATTTAACTAAACCATTTAACCTCGAAGAATTATTACTTCGTGTAAAAATATTAGTGAAGCACAGTTTAAAAGGAACGCCAAAAGATAAGAAATCTGCAACTGTTGAATTTGGCAGCTGCATGGTTGATTTTAAAACTTTCACGGCAAAAGGAACAAATGGAAAATTAATTCAATTGACTCAAAAGGAAGCAGCACTATTGAAATTATTAATTGACCGAAAGAATCAGGTGGTATCGCGACAACATATTTTACAAACAGCCTGGGGATATGATGTGACACCAAGCACACGAACCATAGACAATTTTATTCTTGCTTTCCGCAGGTACTTCGAAAAAGATTCACGCAATCCTAAACACTTTTTTTCAATAAGGGGTGTAGGTTACAAGTTTGTTGAATAGTATTTATCTAATAAATCTTTTTATTTCTTTTCAATTTCAATGGGTATAAAATTGAGCGAAGCTGAGTTCATGCAGTAACGCAAACCTGTCGGTCGTGGACCATCATCAAAAACATGCCCTAAATGTGAGTGGCATTTAGCACATTGAATTTCAGTGCGAACCATTCCATAAGCAGTATCTTTTATTTCAATGATGGAGGAATCAGTTACCGGTTTGAAAAAACTTGGCCATCCGGTTCCTGAGTCAAATTTTGTATCGGAATTAAATAACGGAGTATTGCAAACAACGCAGAAATAAGCGCCAGTTATATGATTGTCCCAATATTTGTTTTTAAATGGCGGTTCAGTGCTACACATTTGTGTAACATTATACTGTTCAGTAGTCAGCTTTTGTTTAAGCTCCTCTTTATTAACTAAAACTTCAGGTTTTTTTTTAGTATTCTCATTCATGGGTTTGTCAGTTTGTTGTTTGGTGGTTTTAGTTTGTCCGCATGCAGGCAATATACTTATTAGTATAAACAGCACTGGAAATAGTTTCAATTTTATCATTTTATTTTTATAGGTAGTAAATTTTAATTGGAAGAAAGTTTAAACATTAACAATTATTTCAATTATATGTTTACAGGTGTTGAATTTCTTGAAATGGTTTTATATTTTAATAATATTACTTAAATTTTGATTAAGAATAATACGTTTTATTAATCTTTTTTTTGTAAATAGTTGATTAAAGTATGTTTTAAACTATTAGGCAATTTAATTGTTAAAGAAAGAGATCAAATTAAGATTTCTGCTTATTAAAAACTTTTTTTTAAAAATGCAACCTGTTGATACTTTACTCGTTAATTTTTTAGATGAACCTCTAAAAAATAGGAATGCAATACCCAAAGAGAAAATAGATGTTTCTTATTTTGGTAATGGCATTGAAACGCCAATGAAGCCCGATGCCTTTATGATTAATGACACAGAAAAAATTAAGAAAATAGAATTTCATTTTAAAGAAATAATGGAAATACTTGGTCTTGATTTATCAGATGATAGCTTGCGAGGAACTCCGAATCGGGTGGCTAAAATGTATGTAGAGGAAATCTTTAGTGGACTGAACCCTAAAAATATGCCGAAGCAAGCTCTATTTGAAAATAAATATAAATACGACCAAATGTTGGTTGAAAAAAACATTTCTTTTTATAGTAATTGTGAGCATCATTTTGTTCCATTTTTTGGAAAAGTGAATGTTGCATACATATCAAATGGGACTGTTATTGGCTTATCAAAGATTAATCGTATTGTCAATTATTTTGCAAAGCGTCCACAAGTTCAAGAAAGATTAACAATGCAAATAGCTAAAGAATTACAGATAATTTTAAACACGGATAGTGTAGCTGTATTGATTGATGCAAAACATTTATGTGTTTCTATGAGGGGAATCAAGGATAATTCAACATCCACAATTACTTCTTTCTATGGTGGGGATTTTATTCTTGAAAAAACTAAACAAGAATTTTTGAATTATTTAAATCTTCAAACTAGCTACTAATAGTTAAAAAGCTTCTAATGTAGTAAGCTTTTTATTTTTTCAGGGGAAATAAACTAATTAATTTTTGTTCTCTGTATTTAAAAATAGCATTCACTTTTTTGTCAACCCAAAGTTTGCTGGCTAACCAACCCAAGAAACTTGAGCCAACTTCATAAAATAGTAGGTCAGTCATTAGTACTCCTCCGTTTAGTTCCTTAAAATGATGTTCATGATGCCAAATTTTATATGGGCCCTTGCGTTGTTCATCAATAAAGTATTTATTTTCCTCTATTTGTGTTATTTCAGTAATCCATTCAATAGGAATTTTAAAAACAGGAGATATTTTATAAGTTATAAATAGACCTTTATAGATTTTATTTGGCAAAAATGAAGTTATTTTAAAATTCATATCATCTGGAGTAATTATATTTAAATTTTTAGGGGAAGAAAAAAAATCCCATGCTTGATCTATTGATAATGGGAGGAATATTTCGGTTTTCATTATTTTCATAATTAAAATATTTAGTAGATATTTAATAAACAGCTAATCATAAGCTTTTGTTTTAAATTATTACCAGATAGATATGGTATTAATAATTCAAGATAAAAGTTGTTCGTAAAACCCACCTATTTCTAATTGTTCATCTATGAAATGTATTTCATAAATCCAAAAACGCTCATGACCATTTTTATCTTTTGATGACATTAATTCATTATTGTTAGGGTGTATGTAATTAATAATTTCTTCACCAATAATTACTTCGTGTGGAAAATTTCCAATTAAATGTCCGCAATGAATATTGCCATATTCCCAACCATATTTTTTTGATAATAATTTCGTGTAATTATAGAAATCTGCACCTGTTAAATACATTTTATTTATATCGTAAAAACTTTTACCCTCTAACCACGCTAATTCAACATCGTTTTTTAATTTTATTTTTTTACTGTTAACCCCTAAAACATAAGTTCTACCTATGTCGGCTTCCCAGTTTTCAAATACAGGACCAAAATCAAAAAAAACTATGTCATCATCTTTAAGAAAAAGATTTGGTGGATTTTCTTTATAAGGAAGCAGAGTGTTTTTTCCTGCTCTTACAATTCTCTTGTGCCAATACTTTTCTATTTTAAAAAGTTCAAAAGCGAGATTGTATATTGAAAGATTTAACTGTTTTTCGGTTACTCCTGCTTTAATGAAATTTCTATCTTGAATTGCTTGAAATAAGATAAGAGCTTTTTTTTCAGCTTCTACTAAATAAATGGTGCTTTCAATCATTTTTTTGATAATAATATTTATTTTTTTTAACTTATAGATTGTAATATTATAACAATGACTAGTTTTTTAAAATAAATCACATTAATTTTTAGAATTGAATTAGTTAATATATAGTTTTTAAAATATAATTATTTAATGGTAAAATCGCAAGCAGGATGATGCTGTGATTTAGTTTTATTCTACCAATAATTTATGAAGCAAAAACAGCTCTACTAACAAGGTTCTATGGGTAATAATTTGAAGGTATCCAAATTCCAATAAATCTAACCGTTGTCTTATCATTTGATGAATATAATAAAATCTATACTAACTAATTGAGTTCAAAAAAAATCGGGTTCATCAGGTGTAATAATTATTTTCTGACCATTATTCTTCTCAATTAGTATGTAGTTTTTCCGTTGAGTAGCAAACCACCTCATATTTCCAAATGTCGAATTTCTATAATAACCGGTATATCCAAAAAGTCCTCCATTACCTAGAATCCTATAAGTGCCAGTCATTTCTTCTATGCTAACTATCCTTATGTTTGTTATTTATTTTTTATTTATTTTATAAGAAAACAAAAAGCTATTTATAATAATTGTTGTTTCATTAATAGAATAATCAATTGGCCTGAGAATGAAAAAAGTAATGAATAGCGGGAGTAAAGAAAAATTCAAAATTATAATAAGCGAAAATTGGGTAGAAGAAAATTGGTTGTAGGTTATTAGTGAGTTTGTGAATAGAATGATTGAAAGTGCTGCAACAAATAAGGTTACAATGATTACCCATTTATCCATTGATGCTTTAAAATTTTTCATGGGAGAATATTTGAAAGTAAAATAATCAAATCTGCTTTAAGACTATTTTTGCTTTAATGTTTTCAGGTTCAATGTCTAAAACTTGTAATAATATTTTTTTTGCATCTTGTTTTTTATTTGTTGAAATAAGAATTGCAGCTTTATTCATTAATGCTTCAATATAATCAGGGTCGAGTGCAAGTGCATTGTTCACTAGCTTCAATGAATAAACCCAATCACCACGCAACATATAAGTGTAAGCAAGATTGGATAGGGCAGGAGTATATTTTGGTTGTAATGAAATTATTTTTTCAAATGAAGATTTTGCATTGGCGTGTTTACCATTGGTAAGTTGTGCTACTCCTAACTTATTAATGAATTGTAATTCTTCTGGTTTTTGTTTAACTGCTTTTGCAAAATATTCTTCTGCAATTTTACTTTTTTGTATGTTTAAATGTGCTTCTCCAATTCTATAATTTGTCCATGCATCTAAAGTGTCATTTGAGGTAAATTTATTTGCCCATATAATTTCAGAATTAAAATCTTTTTTTAAAAAATAGTATTGAATAAATGTTTTTTTAAATAGTGTGGTGTTAGTGGCTGTTTCTTTTTGAAGAAAAAAGAATGCTGAATCTAATAAAAAAGATTTTTGACTATAGGATTCATACATGGCTAAGTAGCCTTGTGCTTTCAATAGTGGCGATGGGTTTTTTGTGGTCATGCATTCTAATCCAATGAATTGTTTTATACTTTCGATTTCAGATTTTTTTATCGGGATTTGTATTCGATGATCGTGAACAGTAACATGCGGAATATCCATTGTGGATGAAATTGGCATGTGACAGAAAATACAATTGTCAGCTTGTTTAATGCGATTATTTAAATTATCAGTGCAGTTAATTTTACTGTTTGTATGACAACCTTTACAATCGTCATTAAATTTTTCTTGCGCAGTTACTTTAACACTGATGTGTGGGTTGTGACAACTTAGGCAACTTAAGGTCTTAGATTCTTTGTAGCATTTGCTTTGTTTCATTCTATCAGCATGAGAGGCCATAATAAAGGTTTCATTACCTCCCTGATAGCGCGGCATAAAAACATTTTCTACTTCATTCAAAAACATTCCAGGTTTAAAGTCAAAAAAAGATTTTCCTTCATTTAAAACGCTGATTCCTTGTAGGTGACATCTCTGGCATAATTCCGTTTGTAATTCGACTGATAATCTTCGAGGATTTACAATAGAACGATCTGCTGCTTTGGAAGTGTCAACAATAATTCCAGTTAGTTTTTCTGCTGCGTGAATAGAGCCAGGACCATGACATCGTTCACATTCAATACCTGTTTTAACTGAAGTAAATTTATTCTCAGCTTTTAAATTAAAATCAGGGTACATATTGTGGCAATTAATACATTCAGTGGAAATTGTTCTGCTCCATCTGCTATTTTCACCGTCTTCGAATCCTGGAGGCAAATCCCACATTCCCTTTTGTGTGTAGTAAGTTAAAGGTGCCTGGTATAAATATCCATTTGTATTCCAGATATGTGAATTTGTATGTTGACCACTTCCGATGATGAAATCGATTTTTTCAACTCTCTTATAAATTGTATCGATTCCATTTAATCGAAATTCTAAAATGTATAATATTGAATCTTTCCAAAATGGTTGATAATAAAAATTTTTATATCTATCATAAACAATAGAATGTTTATTAAAAACAGCTTTTGATTTTTGCATTTTTGCATTGTCCCAGCTTTCGCCCATTCCGGTATGCATAAATGTTGAATGAATGGAAGAATGACATTGTTTACACGTATTCATTCCAACATAATGAGCAGAGTCGCTGTGATTACGCCAATAAAAATTTTCTATTTCTTTTTTATGTGTCTTTCCACAATAAGAAAGGAATGCTAATACAGCTATTAAAAAAATAAAAATTAAATAATTGCGTGGTAAAAACATTAGTGGATTTTACAGCTGTGTATTTTTGTAAATAAAATATAATGAAAAATCTAAGTTAAAAAGGAGTAATTTTTTCAATTTAATAAAAAACTATATTGTTTCAAAAAAAATTTGAGGTTGGTGTTCAATAATAAAATTACAAGAGTTAGCAATGAAACATTTTGAATTGGCTTGGTGATGAAGATTAATTGCGTTTTTAAAATCGCTATTTTTTCTTAAAATTACTTTAGGGTGAAGAATAACTTTTACAAATTTTCCTGGAGTAATTCCACCTTCTTCCATATAACCCTCAGGTGAATCTTCATACGCAACTACAATAATTCCGGCATCGGCACACAAGTGTAAGTACCAAAGCATGTGGCATGATGAAATTGATGCCACTAATAATTCTTCAGGATTATATAGCGTTGCATCTCCTTTGAAAGTTGGATCTGAGGAAAGTTTTATTGAATCTGTTTTGTTTTCAGCAGAAAAAATATGATTCCGATTATACGCTGTGTAACCTGATGTTCTAGTTCCGAGATTGCCTGTCCAGTTAATAGAAATTTTATAATGATGTGTTTTCATTTTTTTTATTATTAAAAGTGTGAGAGCGATAATTCAAAAGTAGGCAATTGAAAATTTAAATTCAATGTCTGATTTTTGTTATTGTTTAAGTATTGAATGACCAATAGCACAGTTTATGCATAATTTTTTGTTGCAATAAAATTTTTGAAGTTGAATTAAAGCTTGTGAATCAAAAGCTGATTTAACATTGAATCCTATTTTCTTCCAATTGCTAATGATATAATTATTTTCAGAAGGGATAGCCTCTAACCAATTGATGGCCTTTGATTGAATAAGTTCATCTCCCTTTTCCTTTCCATATAGAAAAACAATTGGTATAACTGTATTTATTATAAGTAAGTCGATAAAATTTTGACTCAAATTGGTCGAATGAATCTCTGTTTTTTTTTCTGGTAAATAATGATGTGCCCAATAGTCATTACAATTTGATTTAAATAATTTTCTTAATTCAGATATAGTATCTGTATTTAAAATTTTACTGAATATGTGTGATGATTGATAAATTAATGCTGCAAATTGAGCTAGTCGAAGAGTTGGAAATGAAGCGGGTCTTATTCTTAATAGTTTCCAATATTTTTTTTCTATAGCTTGTAGCTTATATTTTTCTTGTTGGTATAAAAATTCTTTTTGTAATTTCTGCATGTATTCATCTTTGAAAGAATCATTCAACCATCCTGCGCATCCCATTAGAAGTGATTCGATAATTAATTTATTTTTTTTATTTTTTGCTAAAACCTGCATTGGCAAAGTTTCAGCGGTTTGCTGGAAGGCATCAGCATTTAATCGTGTTCCAAAGGCCCGTGCTAGAAGTTGATAAAAAGTTAAATCCCAATCACCTTTATTTTTTTGTAATAATGTTGATGTAAATTTTACTTTTCCTTCTAATCGTTCTATTAATAGTCGTTGTAACCATGTGCTTATTGTTACTTCCTTTACAGAGTAAATAAGATTGGAACATGGAATGGTTTGAGTTGATGCTTGCAGCTTTTCATATCGTTCAAATAAGTTATGGTCGAATAATCCTTTAACTTCTAATGCTGAAAGAATAACTCCTTTTTTTGTTTTTACTTCGGTATTGTTTTCATATACAACATGAAGAATTACATTTTCATAGGCAACATCATTTTGATGTTTGTGTTGATTCCACTCATTAGAATGAATATGAATTTCAACGTTTCCAGCCCAAGTAGTATTTCCTATTTTAATTTTTGCGTTTAAAAAATCTGGACCAGCATCTCTGTTGTGGTCTCCTGTTTTTATAACCGATACAATTTCTCCTTCTGTAGTTCTAAATTTTTTGAAATCGAACAACTTCATTTTCCATAAATAGTGGAGGAATGCTTCAGTCATGAATCAAATATCCATAATTAATAAAATATAAATTACTATAATTATTTAGAAAGCAATTTTTCCATTTCTTCTTTCAACTTTTTAGCTTCAATTGCTGCAGTTTCCGCAAAATCAATTCCTGATGATGCATATATAATATTTCGTGAACTGTTAACGAGTAAGCCGCAATCAGCATTCATTCCGTACTTAGCTACCTCTTGCAAGCTGCCGCCTTGTGCACCAACACCGGGCACCAAGAAAAAGTGTTTAGGGGCCAGTTTGCGAATGTGTGTGAGTTCTTCTGCGTGAGTCGCACCAACTACATACATCATTTGTTCATGAGTTGCCCATAATTGTGATGTGCGTATAACGCGCTCATATAATTTTTCACCGCCTTCATTCATCAACTGAAAATCATTGCTTCCTAAATTAGAAGTGAGGGCTAATAATATCACCCATTTATTTTTAAATTCTAGAAATGGTGTTACTGAATCTTTGCCCATGTATGGAGCAACAGTTACTGAATCAAAATCTAGTCCGCTTGAGGAATTATCGAAGAATGCTCTGGCATATAATCTACTTGTGTTTCCTATGTCACTACGCTTTGCATCGGCAATGGTGAAAATATTTTTCGGAATGTAATCGAGGGTTCTCTTTAAACTTTCCCAACCTGATGAACCCAGTGATTCGTAAAATGCAATGTTGGGTTTGTATGCAACACAGTATTGATGAGTGGCATCAATGATTTGTTTGTTGAATTCAAAAATAGGATCGGGAAAGGAGAGGAGGTGTTGAGGGATTTTTTTTATGTCGGTATCTAATCCAATACACAGGAAGGATTTTTTTTCTCTGATATTTTCAACTAATTTGTTGTAGTTCATCAGACTGCTTCGACTTTTGTTATTTCAGGAACTGATTTTAAAATAGTTTCTTCCACTCCGGCTTTCATGGTCATTTCGCTCATGTGGCAATCGCTACAATTGCCAAGCAATTTTATTCTGACAACATTTTCATTTGTAATTTCTATCAATCGAATGTCGCCACCATCAACGGCAAGATATGGACGAATGCTTTCTAATGAAGCTTCGACGCGAGCGAATAAATTATTGCTTTCTGGAATCATTGGTGCAAAGGTGCAAATAGTTTTTGAAAACTTAATTCATTTTCACCACTTCAGTTATTGGAATATTTGCATTTCTAATAGCAACCTGTCGTGCTACTTGATCGGAAAGATCAGAAAAAATATTTCCTACAATAGAATTTTTATCTAATACAGCTGGCACACCGGAATCGCCACCTTCACGAATACTTTGTACAATTGGAACTTCGCCAAGAAATGGCACATTATATTGATGAGCCAGTTTGTATCCACCGCCTTTTCCGAATATGTAATACTTATTTTCTGGCAATTCGGCTGGAGTGAAGTAAGCCATATTTTCGACTACACCAAGAACAGGAACATTAATAGGAGAGATGCTAAACATACCTATTGCCTTGCGTGCGTCGGCAAGTGCAACATCCTGCGGAGTGGTGACGATTATGACTCCGGTGAGCGGAACCAATTGCACCAATGTTAATTGTATATCCCCTGTGCCTGGAGGAAGATCAATAACAAGGTAATCTAAGTCGCCCCATTCGGCATCGGTCATAAATTGGCGAAGCGCTGATGAAATCATAGGGCCGCGCCAAACTACTGCTTGTTCTTCATCAATTAATAATCCGATTGATAATGCTTTGATTCCATAAGTTTCAATCGGTTGCATCAAGTGCTTTCCGTTTTCTTCTCTGATACTAGGACGATGGCCCTTAATGTTTAGCATAATTGGAATGCTTGGACCATAAATATCAGCATCAATGATTCCGACCTTTGAACCTTTTTTTGCTAAGCCAAGAGCGAGGTTTACGGCTATAGTTGATTTGCCAACACCGCCTTTACCTGAAGCAACAGCAATAATATTTTTTACTCCTGCCAAAATATTATCCCGATCGCGAAGGGTGGTAACTTTTGCATCCATGAAAATATCGACTTCGGCTTGATGAGAAACTAAGCCATGAATGGCATCAATACAATTCTTTTTAATTAGTTCTTTAAGCGGACAAGCAGGGGTAGTTAGAGTAACAGTGAAGGAAACTTTATTTCCTTCCACTTTTATTTCACTAATCATTCCCAATGAAACCAAATCTTGTTTTAGATCGGGATCTTCAACTGTTGAAAGTGCTTTTAATATTGCTTCGTTTGAAAAACTCATTGGAGAATTAGTTCAAATTATAAAATCAATTTTCTTGCATTGCTTCAACTTGTTTACGCGCACGAGTTCTTTCATTTTCGTCTAAAAGAATTTTACGCATTCTAATGCTTTTTGGAGTTAATTCAACATACTCGTCATCCTGAATGTATTCCATTGCTTCTTCTAATGAGAATTGAATTTTAGGAACAATTTTTAAGGCAGCATCAGTTCCACTTGCACGCATATTAGTTAAGTGCTTAGCCTTTGTTACATTGATAATCAAGTCACTAGGTCGAATGTGTTCGCCAATAATCTGACCGCCATAAACTTCTTCTCCCGGATCAATAAAGTAAGTTCCTCTATCAGCTAAACGATCAATTGCAAAACCGGTTGACATTCCTTTTTCCATTGACACCAACACTCCCATGTTGCGACCAGGAATATTTCCGCGCCAAGGTTCGTAAGCAACAAAACGATGTGCAATTATTGCTTCTCCTGCAGTTGCTGTCAGCATATTATTTCTTAAACCAACAATGCCACGAGATGGAATTTGAAATTCAATATGTTGTAAATCTCCTTTTGTTTCCATTACCAATAATTCGCCTTTACGGGCGGTTACTAATTCTATTACTTTTCCAGCGGATTCTTTCGGAACATCAACGCTCAACATTTCTATAGGCTCACATTTCTGTCCGTTAATTTCTTTAATAATTACCTTAGGTTGTCCAACCTGCAGTTCAAATCCTTCACGCCGCATCGTTTCAATTAAAATAGCTAAGTGTAGAATTCCTCGACCATAAACCAATATTTGATCAGGCGAATCAGTATTCTCTAAACGAAGTGCTAAATTTTTCTCAAGCTCTTTGGTAAGTCGATCACGAAGGTGACGACTAGTTACAAATTTTCCTTCCTTACCAAAAAATGGTGAATTGTTAATAGTGAAGAGCATACTCATTGTTGGTTCTTCAATACTGATTGGTGGAAGCCCTTCAGGATTTTCAGCGTCAGCAACCGTATCACCAATGTCAAAATTTTCTATTCCGAAAATGGCACATATTTCACCAGATTGAACGCTCTCTACTTTCATTTTACCAAGCCCTTCGAATAAATAAAGTTCCTTAATTTTTGATTTTAGAATTTGACCATCTCGCTTTACTAAGCTTACGAACATTCCAACTTTTAAAGTTCCACGCAATAACCTTCCAACAGCTATTCGTCCTGTATAAGAGCTATAATCAATTGAAGTGATTTGCATTTGTGGAGTTCCTTCCACATGAATTGCTGGAGGAATTGTGCTAATAATTGTATCTAATAATTGTGTTAAATCAGTTGTAGGTGCTTGCCAATCTAAACTCATCCAACCTTGTTTTGATGAACCATACAGAGTGGGGAAATTCAATTGATCTTCGCTTGCATTTAACTTACAAAAAAGGTCAAACAATAATTCGTGTGTTTCATCAGGACGGCAATTGGGCTTGTCAACTTTGTTAACTATAGCAATTGCTTTCTTCCCTAATTCAATTGCTTTGTGCAATACGAATCGCGTTTGAGGCATTGGCCCTTCAAAAGCATCAACCAATATCAATACGCCATCGGCCATATTGAGTACCCGCTCAACTTCACCACCAAAATCGGCGTGACCTGGGGTATCAATTATATTGATTTTTACATCTTTATAATGAACAGAAACATTTTTTGCAAGAATAGTAATTCCGCGTTCGCGTTCAAGGTCATTATTGTCAAGAATGAGTTCTCCTGTTTCCTGGTTATCGCGGAATAGTTTGCACTGATGCAATATCTTGTCAACGAGCGTAGTTTTCCCATGATCGACATGGGCAATAATAGCAATGTTTCTAATTTCGGTCATTCTTTTAATTGTATTGTCCGTCGGACAGTTATTTTTTCGGACGGCGAAGATAGGTTTTACTTTCCGTTTTCAAGATTTTAAAATAAAGATTTATAATAAGTTTAATGTTGATTAGTATTTAAATTATAATGTTGTTTAATCTTATTCTTTTAATAATATTTTTTTAAAAAAAAACGTGATTTTCTTTAACCTTTAATTGGTCATTAATAATTAATTTTTAACAATAGTCCCAATAACAAAAACATTAAAATAATTCTTGTAAACATTTTTGTTTCTTGCTGTTTTCAAATAGGTTATTCTCAAAAGTTATTAATATTGAACCGATAATAATTTAAATTGTAAATAAAAGTATAACTTCAATTCCTAATGAGATTGGGTATAGACTTCTAAAATGTTCGATTTCTTTTGATGTTAAAGAAATTAAAGTGCTTTAATTGCAAAGAATGAAGATAATGCTGAGGCTTTAAATGGGGGATTGGAGAAGGGGGTGATGAAGAGTTAATAAGGTTTAATAAGGAATGTTCCATTTTGGAGAGCAGACAGACAGGTAAGTCATGTTTTGGTTCATTACATTATTCCTATAAGATTTACAATAAAGTAATTTATCAGATATTTTTTAAAAATCAATAGTACATCGCTTTTTTATTTTCTTTGTCTTCATGGAAACAGTAGTTAGTGGAATAAGACCAACAGGAAATCTTCATCTCGGAAACTATTTCGGAGCGGTGAATAATTTTTTAAAGATGCAACAGGATGCGAATTGTTATTTTTTTGTTGCCGATTATCATTCTCTCACAACACATCCGCATCCTGATAATTTAAACGCATCTGTTAAACAAGTATTAGCTGAATATCTTGCCTGCGGTCTTGATCCTGAAATTTCAACTTTATACATACAAAGTGATTTGCCGGAAACTACAGAGTTGTATTTGTTTTTAAATATGCTTTCCTATGTTGGTGAATTGGAGCGCAGTGCCTCATTCAAAGAAAAAATAAGAAAGAATCCAGATAATGTAAATGCTGGTTTGCTCACTTACCCAGTATTAATGGCGGCAGATATCTTAATTCATCGTGCCACGAAAGTTCCTGTTGGAAAAGATCAGGAACAACATTTAGAAATGACACGAAATTTTGCTGTTCGTTTTAATCATTTATATGGAGTTGAATTTTTTCCTGAACCAGTTGCCTATAATTTTGGTGTGCAATTAGTAAAAGTTCCAGGATTAGATGGAAGCGGTAAAATGGGAAAGAGCGAAGGTGAAGGCAATGCGATTTTTTTAATAGATGAAGATGATGTGATTAAGAAAAAAGTAATGCGAGCAGTTACTGATGTTGGGCCAACAGGACCCAACCAACAAAAACCAGATGCAATTGAGAACATTTTTTCTTTAATGAGATTGGTTTCTTCAAATGATACTATTCAACATTTTGAAGATTCATTTAATAATTGCACCATTAGATATGGTGATATGAAAAAGCAATTAGCTGAAGACATGAATGTTTTTATTTCTCCCATACGAGAAAAAATAAAATTGATTTCAGCCGATGAAAAATACTTAGCTAAAGTCGTAAAAGCAGGAGCGGATAAAGCACATGAAAATGGCAGGAAAACTATTAATGAAGCAAGAAAAATTATAGGCATTCGTTCATTCTAAATATTTCTAAAGCAAAAAATAATGAGATTTTATTTTTAGGAGAATAGCTCCAATTTGTTTCGGATAATTATTTTGTTTCTAACTTATTTATAAAATCTATTATTCTCTACAATTTATTTTTACATTGACCCCTTGATATTTCAACAAAACCATGGCAACAAAAAAAACAAAATCAAAACCAAAGGCGAAATCTGCTTCAAAAGCAAAGACTAAATCAAAATCTGCTGCTAAACCAAGAGCAAAGGCATTGACAAAATCAAAACCAAAGGCGAAAACAAAATCGCCTGCGAAGCCAAAAGCAAAATCATTTGTAAAAGCAAAATCATTTGTAAAAGCAAAGGCGAAGGCAAAATCAAAACCTATTGTTCAAGTAAAATCAAAAGCGAAATCATCTGTCCAAGGTAAAGTTAAATACAAACACATTGCTATTGCTGGTAATATTGGGGCAGGAAAATCAACCCTTACAAAGCTACTTGCCAATCATTTTGGTTGGGAGGCACAATATGAAGATGTAGAAAATAATCCTTATTTAATGGATTTTTATGAAGACATGCCCCGATGGAGTTTTCCCCTACAGGTATTCTTTTTAAATAGTCGCTTCAATCAACTAATAGAGATTCAACGTGGCGATAAAGTAGTTGTTCAGGATAGAACAATATATGAAGATGCACAAATTTTTGCACCCAATCTTCACTCAATGAGCCTAATGACTAGGCGCGATTTTGATAATTACACTAATCTTTTCAAGACCATAAATAAACTTATTAATCCACCTGACTTGTTAATTTATTTGCGCGGTTCTATTTCAACTTTAGTTGGGCAAATTCAAAAAAGAGGTAGAGAATATGAGGAAAATTTACGCATGGATTATCTCCGCCGACTCAATGAATATTACGAAGCATGGATTACAAATTATAAAACAGGAAAGCTGCTAATCATTGATGTCGATAAATTTAATTTTGCTGACAAGAAAGATCATCTTGCTCAGGTAATACAAAAGGTAATTGCTGAATTAAATGAAATATAATTTTCTTCCTTTAGATTTTCCATTTCAACTGAACAGTATTCATTGATGAAAAATAAAAATTTATTTATTTTTTTAATTTTCAAGCTTTCATTTTTAATTGTTCTTTCAGTAAATGGTCAGTCCTATTTACCCACTTCAGATGCGCGTTCAATTGCTTTAGGGGGTTCCGAGCAAATAATTGGGGATGCATATGGTGTTTTTAATAATGCCGCATCATTGGCTTGGCTAGAGAAACCAGCCTTTGTGCTTTCATCTTCCAATTGTTTTTTATTAAAAGAATTGTCAGGGACAGGAGTAGGGTTTGCAATGCCCTCAAAATATGGAGTGTTTGGTGTTAATTTAAATTATTTTGGTTTTAATAATTACAACCGAAAAATTATTGGGCTTTCATACACTCAAAAGCTAAACGATAACATTGCGTTGTCAGTTAAGGCCGATTATTTACAAACTTCAATTGCTGAATATGGAAATCATAATTCGCTTACTGCTGATGTAGGTGTTTGTATAAAAGTAATCAAAGAACTTTCGTTTGGAATGAATGTATTCAATCCATTTATGGTGAGTGGTGGATATTTTAAAGATGAAAAAGTTCCAACTGAGTTTTTGCTAGGTGTCAACTATGAATTAAGTGATCGTGTATTAATAATTATTGAAGAAAGCAAGGAATTAACTACACCCTCTCGCTTTCACGGAGGAATAGAATACAAACCAGGAAATAAAATATTCGTTCGTGGTGGAATAAGTACCCAACCTTTTCAATATGCATTTGGGGCTGGATTTGTTTTGAAAAATTTTACTGTTGATGTCGCTTCTGACTATCATGCACAATTAGGTTATTCACCTTCACTATCGCTGAAGTATGCAATCGGTAAAAAATAATTTGAAATTCTCTTTTTTATCTTTTTTATTGTTGACTTTGTTTCAACAGAATTTAAAGGCTCAGGTAATAAAAGATGAAGAACAGAAACAAAATGTTTTAGAACAACAATCACAAAATACAGATGCTTCAGGCGATAGTTATGAGGATATCGACGAACTTTCAAATACCATATTGTTACACCCAATTAATTTAGATCGAGCATTAGAAGATGAATTAAAGCAGTTGGTAGAAATTGGGGTGCTAACAGAACTACAATTAAAATCGTTTTTAGACTATCGCATATTGACTGGGAAATTTATTAGTATTTATGAATTGCAAGCAGTTCCATATTTTGACCTAAATACTATAAATAGTTTGTTGCCATATGTTAAAATAAATAGCGAACTTGATGCTGTTAATGCTTCAGTTAAAGAATTGTTTAGCCAAGGTGATTTTATGCTATTAATTCGTTCGCAACAAATTTTAGAAACTGCTAAAGGATTTTCTTCAATAGATACTGTTGCTAATGACACCAGTCGTTACCTAGGTAGCCCTCAAAAAATTTATGCAAGATTTCGTTATAATTACAGAACAAAAATTAGTTACGGTATTACTGCGAAGAAAGATGCAGGTGAAGAATTGTTTAAATTCACTCAACCAAATGGTTTCGATTTTTATTCAGCGCACTTCTATATAAGGGGGAGTAGATGGATGAAAGCATTATCTTTAGGAGATTACACTTTAAGTTTTGGTCAAGGGTTGGTAATGTGGGGGGGATTTGGTTCAGGTAAAAGTTCCATTGTACAATCGGTTCAGAAAGGGGGCCGTCCCATAAAACCATATACATCCTCTAATGAAGTGAATTTTTTTAGAGGCGCAGCTATAACTATAGGAACTAAACATTTTTTATTCTCTCCATTTTTTAGCTATAAAAAGTTGGATGCAAATATTTCTTTCATTGATACTGTTTCAGATGAAATATTTATTTCTTCATTTGGAGGTGATGGTTATCACAGAACTTATAGTGAACTAACACATAAAGGAGCAACGAAACAAACTACTTATGGCGGCAACTTAAATTTTCAGAATCATAATTTTAGTGTTGGAATAAGTGCCGTTCAAAATACATTGGATGTGAATGATGTACTGCAACGCGTTTATCCATACAATCAATTTAGTTTGAATAGTGTGAACATTAGAAACGCGTCGATAGACTATCGGTGGCAAATAAATAATATGCAATTGTTTGGCGAAGCTGCCGTTTCAAATAATGAAGGCAAGGCATTAATTCAAGGACTACAAATGAGCTTAAATTCCAAATCTGATTTCTCATTAGTTTACCGTAATTATACAAAAGAATTTTTAGCTCCATTTGCACAAGTGTTCGGCGAAAGCAGTACACCTAATAATGAAAATGGATTGTATGCGGGATTGACTATTCGTCCTTCCCGAAAAATAATTTTTGAGGCATACAGTGATTTCTTTAATAAAAAATGGCTTGATTTCGGAGTGGATGCGCCCTCTTATGGTACTGATTTGTTTTCGCAACTTACTTTCAAGCCTACTAAATATATTTCTTTTTATGTTCGCTATAGGAATAAAAATAAACAAGTAAATAATGGTGGTACCGAATCAGTCATTGACTACTTAGTATGGCAGCGAAAAGAAAATCTTCGTTTTAATTTTAGTTATAAAGTCAATCAATTTATTTCATTTCAAAGCAGAGTAGAAGCGGTTCGATTCAAAGAGGGCACTATTGATGGCTCAAAAGGGATATTATTTTTGCAAGATATTAATTTTAAAAAATCAGGTGTGCCACTTGCTTTAACTTTGCGTTATTGCAATTTTGATACAGATGATTATGATACTCGAATCTATACTTTTGAAAATGATGTGTTATATAGTTACAGCATTCCATCATTCCAGGGAAAAGGAATGCGTTGGTATTTATTGCTTCGTTATACATTAAATAAATACATTGATATTTGGGCACGCCTTGCCCAAACTTCTTATCTTAATCAACCTGTTATCAGTAGTGGTTTAGAAGAAATAAATTCAAATCATAAAACAGAATTAAAATTAGAATTGAGATTGAGGTTTTAATTTTTTTACAAAAATGAATCAAGAAATGAAATCAGTAATTGAATTACAGGAAATATTCAATAATTATTTAGCAGAACAATCTTTCGAAAAACAACCGAAAGAATTATATGAGCCATTTAATTACATACTATCTCTAGGCGGAAAAAGAATGAGGCCAATAATGGTTTTACTTGGCTGCGAAATGTTTTCAAATAAAGGTGAAACTGCTTTGTCTCAAGCAATAGCGATTGAATTATTTCATAATTTTTCGTTGATACACGATGACATAATGGATAATGCGCCAATGAGACGAGGCAAGCCAACAGTCCATGAAAAATATAATAAGAATGTAGGAATTTTGTCTGGTGATGTTATGCTCATTTATGCATACGAATATTTATTGTGTAACTCAGGAGTAAAGACCGAGCAATTAGTGCAACTTTTTAATAAAACTGCAATTGAAGTTTGTGAGGGGCAACAACTGGATATGAATTTTGAAAACGAAATGTATGTTAGTGTCAATGATTATTTAAAAATGATTGAACTAAAAACGGCAGTTTTGTTAGGTAGCGCTTTGAAAATGGGCTCAATAATTGGGGGGGCTAAAGAACAAGATGCACAAAAAATTTATGAAGTAGGTCGATTGTTAGGAATTGCATTTCAATTGCAAGATGATTTATTAGATTCGTTTGGTGATGTGAAAAAATTTGGCAAACAACTGGGTGGTGACATTATACAAAACAAAAAAACCATCTTATTAATTGAAGCAATTGAAAATGCTAGTACAGAACAACGAAATCAATTAATAACCTGGCTAGAGAAAAAGAATTTTGATCCGAAAGAAAAAGTAAACTCAATTATGGATTTATATTATCAATTGAATATTCAAGATATAGTTGAGAAAAAAATGTTAAAATATTATAATGAGGCCTTGACAAACTTAGATGAAATTGATATTCCTGAAATTAACAAATCAGGACTAAGAAGATTTGCTGAATTATTATTGGTTCGCGAATCTTAATTAAAACCAAACACCATTTGTAAGACGATGTTTTGTTCGGCCTTGGCAATCTTTTTTAGTGGTAGCACATGAAGATATTATAGTGCAAATAATTAACCCTATTAAAAAAAAAGACATTTTTCTTGCAAAAGAAGTTGGAGTGGTAATTTTCATACTTTACAATAGTATCAATTTAAAACGAGCGCCCATTTGTTTTGGTATATTGATTTTCTAACGGAAGCATTAAGAATTGTCTACTGAATAAAATACTATCTACCAACTGTTTATTAGGTATTAAAATTCTAAAGTTTTAAAGGGTTGAATAAAATTGGAGTGAGTTAATTAACATTAATTAACAAATAATTTAAAGTGGTTTAAATAAATTAAGTATATTTCTCAAGTTATGGAAGTAAATGGGCAATTAATTCGACAGGTTTGGGAGAAGGCTTTTCCTATTCGAGGTCAGAATATTGAGTTGTTTCGATTAGATATGCAAGGCTGTTGGATTCGCAAGAAAGATTTTAATAACATTGATTCTATCTATGGTTGGACGATTTATCCCATAAGTTCACCCGCAAATGACTTTAGTGACTTGGGTAATCTGATTCCGATTCACACTCATAAAAATCAGATTCCGTTGGCAGGGAATCAATCACCTACTGAAATGATATTTAAAGAAAATTATATTTGAAACCTAACTTTTGTTCTTTCCCCAAATTATTGAACCCAAATAATATTTATTTGCCAGAATCCTTAGCTTGCAATGGAACAGGGTTTTGACTTTGTTGTTGTTGGGTTACAGGTGTAGAAGTAGGTGCTAAACCTTTCAATGGATTTTCAGGAGCTGCAGTTGTTGAATTGCGATTAATAAAGAAAACAGTTAAAAGACTCAATACAGCAATTCCTCCTATTAATGACCAGGTTGTTTTTTCTAAAAAATCTGTTGTGCGTTTTACTCCCATCATTTGATTAGAGAATCCACCAAACGATTGGCTTAATCCACCACCTTTAGGATTTTGTATTAGCACAGCTAAAATTAAAAGTATACAGGCAATGATGATAATGATAACAATGGCTACTAACATGATTACAATTTTGTTTTCAGTTCTTTTATTAAGGTTGCAAAGTAATGTGATTTCTGTGGTAATTTCAAACTCAACTTTTCATACATCGAAATAGCGCTTTGATGCTTGTTTTGAGTTGTTAAAATTCGTGCAAGGGTTTCAGTAACAATTTGATCAGTATTAAGCAAACTTTTTTCGGCTTGTTCAATAATAGATGACTGCTTTTGTTCTGTTTTATTTTCTTTTTTTGAATTGATAAAATTGTTAATTAATTTTAAATCTTCCTCATTATTAGTAGTTAATAAATCGGGTGTGTAATCAATTAAAACCTCTTCTTTTTTCTTACCCGGTATTAATTCTTTGCTTAAAATTTGAGCAGATTCAATTTCAAAAATCTCTTTTGCTCTTGGTATCTCCTTATTATCCGACAGTTTTTTAAGCCAATCAAGAAAAGAATATTCTAAATTAATTTCTGTGCTAATGGTAATTAATGATTTTTCTTTTGTGTAAAAATCAGTAGTGTTTTGTGCTTCTATAATCTTTAATGCTTCTAACTCAGGTTCCATATTTTCATCAAAAACTCCTTCTTCTTCATTTTCAAATTCTTCATTCTTGTGATAAAATTCTGACTTAGAAAGAATTTCAATTTCAATATCTTTTAATTTTTCATCCAATTCATTTTTTTCTATTTCATTATCTAAGAATAGTGTGGAAGTCAATTCAACTTCATTGGTATTAACTTCTGGTTCATCTACATCTTCGTCAATATCTAAAGGAACAAATTCAATTAAGTTTCCAGACTGACTCATTGTTTCAAATTCTTTTGATAAATTTTCCTCCTCATCTTTAGCGGCATTTTCTACTGCAATTATTCCTTCTCCTTCATAATCGCCGGCATCCACTTTTTCATCTGACTCTGGTTCGCTTATTTGAAAATTTGATTCAGCTTCCGATACAACAATCATTTCATTAAAAACTACTTTAGTCAGCTTTTCTTCCTCTAATTTTTCTTTTGCAACCAATGATTTCAATAACTCCTCGGTCTTTGTTATTTCATTTTCTGAATCAGTAATTGAAATTAATTCATTGACATTTTCCGCCTTTAATTTTTCAGGTTCTAATGGTAGGGATAATGATTTCTTTAATGTAGATGGATAAATTAAATTGAATAAGGCTATTCTATTGCTTGAAAAAACTGCAGCAGTAGAAAGTATACTTTCAAAATCAGTATTACTTTTCAATTGTGCTTGTTTGGCTTTTAATGAATATGCGGATGCAAACCAGCTGTATTGTTTGATTGCATCATCTATTTCTTCCTGTGAAAAGTCAGAAACTGAATTTGGATTTTCTATTAAATTATAAAACGATTCTTTTTTCACGTTACCAATTTACCAAGGCTTTATTAAAAATATCATCAACCAATTGGTCTGTAATTTCTTCTACTAATTGAGATTCAACACTACTTAAATCTTGTGAACTATTAAAATCTGTATATCTTGAAAAGCTTTGAACCCACGATTGTTTTTCATCTTCCTTGTTAATACATTGAATACTAATTATGATATTTAAACGGTTGAGCGCGGCAGTTTCATTTGCGGAAGCTGCTACTGGATTAGTTTGATAAGAAGTAATGGTTCCTGAAAATTCTATCTCTCCATTTTGCTCTACCACCGTTACTGGACTATTTGTGATGATTTTATTTTTTAATTTCTCAGTAAGAACTCCGCTTAAACTAGGATTGACTATAGCAGCTTGGTTATTAATTAATTGAACGGATGCAGTTTTTACACCACTATTTACACCGGTAAAAGAATAAATTCCACAAGCTGAGAAAAAGCTACAAACAATAAATAATAAACAGGGTAGGTTTTTTTTGGAAATCATTAGATTGTTAAAAATACTTATTTATAATTTAATCTTTTTTCTAATTCACTAATCAACAATATTGTATTCTTTAATTTTTCTGTAAAGCGTTCTATCAGATATGCCTAAATCACGTGCAGCATCTTTTCTTCTATTTCTATGTTTTTTTAATGCTTTAATTATCATCTCTTTTTCTTTGTCCTGAAGTGATAATGATTCTTCTACCTGAATTTCACGAACATTATTATTTGAATCAATTAAAATTGGCTTTGCCATTTCATGTGATTGAACGGCAGAGTAGCCTTCTTGGGTTTGGTATTCTGAAGATTCGCTTCCGGGAACTGCATTGTAAACTATTTTTTTTAATTCATTTAAATCGCCTTTCATTTCAAAAAGCATTTTGTATAATATTTCTCTTTCCGACATGAAACTTTGATTGTCAGAATTGGCTATTGGAACGGGTAAATTGTTTTGGCGATTAACAGGTATGAATTGACGAAATTCATCAGCTGTTACCGTTTTATTTTTTGATAGAACAGAAACTTGTTCAGCAATATTTTTTAACTCACGAATATTCCCTGGAAAGGTATAATGAACTAGCAATTGTTTTGCGTTGTCATCTAATTGTATAGGGTCAGCATGATATTTTTCAGCGAAGTCAATACAAAATCTACGAAACAATGTTGGAATATCTTCTTTCCTATCACGAAGTGCAGGAACAAGAATAGGAACGGTATTCAAACGGTAATAGAGATCCTCTCGGAACCTTCCAGCAGAAATTTTATTCAATAAATTAATATTGGTTGCTGCAATCACACGAACATCAGTTTTTAAAACTTTTGACGATCCAACTCTGATGTATTCCTGAGATTCTAGTACGCGCAGTAACCTCGCCTGCGTACCAATAGGCAATTCGCTTACTTCATCTAAAAAAATGGTTCCGCTATTTACTGCCTCAAAATATCCTTTGCGTGCTTCGTGCGCTCCAGTGAATGAACCTTTTTCGTGACCAAATAATTCTGAATCAATTGTTCCTTCTGGTATAGCGCCACAATTAACTGCAATAAATGGATTGTGTTTTCGCTTACTTAGTTGGTGAATGATGTGGGAAAAACTTTCTTTACCTACGCCACTTTCTCCATTTATTAAAACAGTTAAATCAGTAGGCGCCACCTGAATGGCGGTTTGTAATGCATGATTTAATACAGGGCTATTGCCAATGATTCCAAATCTATTTTTTAAAGATTGTAATTCCACTTTTCTTTTTTCTTTTAAATTTAAATTACTTCTCCTATTAGTGTGGCTGATGTTGCGCTCATTACTTTAACATTGGTGTACTCACCTAGTTTTAAATTTCCTTTGGGAAAAATGAGTACTTTGTTTTGGGAGTTTCTTCCGAAGAGTTGCTCTTTTGACCGTTTACTTATTCCTTCCACTAAAACCTCATGAACTTTACCGGGTTCCGTTTTATTGTCTTCAGCCTGGTGCAAGTGTTGCAAATCGACAATCTCCTGTAAGCGCCGACTTTTTATTAATTCTGATACATCATCTTTAAGAGTACGCGCAGCAAGTGTTCCAGGGCGCTCACTATAGGCGAACATGTAAGCCATTGAATAGCGTACATATTCCATCATGCTTAAAGTTTCTTTATGGTCATCTTCAGTTTCGGTACAGAATCCAGAAATAATATCAGCACTGATGGTGCAATCAGGAAGAATCTTTTTGATTGAATCCACCTTGCTTTTATACCATTCTCGATTATAAGTTCTGTTCATTAATTCTAATACCCTTGAACTTCCAGATTGAACGGGTAGGTGTATGTATTTACAAATATTGTGATATTTTTTAATTGTAAACAATACTTCATCTGTAATATCTTTTGGATGTGAGGTGCTGAACCTTACCCTTAAAAGAGGGTTGATTTTAGCAACCATTTCCAATAAATTAGCAAAACTTACAAATTCATTTGTGCTTTCATTTTTCCATTTATAACTATCAACATTCTGTCCAAGCAGAGTAACTTCTCTGTAGCCATTGCTAAATAATTCTTCTGCTTCACAAACAATACTTTGAGCATCACGACTGCGCTCTCTGCCACGCGTAAAAGGCACGACACAGAATGAGCACATGTTATCACAACCACGCATAATGGAAATAAAAGCCGTAATTCCATTGCTGTTTAAACGAACTGGATTAATGTCAGCATATGTTTCTTCTCTACTTAATAAAACATTTATTGCCTTGCTTCCATTTTCGGCGCTTTTTACTAATACGGGTAAATCTCGATAGGCATCAGGTCCAACAACTAAATCAACCATCTTTTCTTCGTCGAGCAATTGGGTTTTTAATCGTTCAGCCATACAACCCATTATGCCAATTAATGCCTCAGGTTTTTTCTTCTTTACTGATTTTAATTCGCTGATTCTCAGCCTTATTTTATCTTCGGCCTTTTCTCGAATTGAGCAAGTGTTAATTAGAAGAACATCTGCTTCATTATGATTTTTTGTAACTGAAAATCCTTCGGTTACAAGAATTGACGCAATGATTTCACTATCACTGAAATTCATGGCGCAACCGTAACTTTCTATATATAATAATTTTCCATTCTTTAGTGAATTTGTTTCTAGAATTGTAAGGGCTTCCCCCTGCCGACTTTCATCGTGATTTTTATTAATAGTTTCTAAGCCTGGATAAATTTCTGCCATAGTAAAAATTGGGAGCGCTAAAATAAGCAATGAAAGGGGAGAAACATGACAAAATGTCCAACTATAAGTATTATGTAGATTTAAATGGGTGTCTTTCAACCAATTTCGATTCTGTATTTTTTAAAAAAGTTTTTTGTAATACATTGAATAGCCATCTGGCAATAGGATTATAGAAATAAAACAACCCATTTATTTTTCGAGGAACAGCTCCAATAATTGTTTTTGCTTCGATGGCAGTCCGACCCATTTCTAGGCAATTACAATTGTTTAAAATTGCCTGTTCAATACCATGAAAAAGAATGTTAAAGTAGAGGGCGTGTTTTTGATTTTCTATTTCCTCAAAACCAACAAAATGAATTTCATATTCTTTAATTTTATTATGTAAGCGATGGATGGCAAAAGCAATAATTTCTTGGCTTTTAAAAAAACCAAAAATTTTCACTTGATCTCCATAAATCTTTTTCAATTCAGAAAAATAATTTGATTTAACTCTGCCTAAACGAATTGTTTGCTTTTCAACGATGTTTTCAAAAAGAGAAAATAATCTGATTTCGTTAATAGCAATCTCCTTATCGTTTAATTCTTTAATTGATACCTCCTTTAATTTATTTTGTATCGAGCGAAATCGTTGGGCATATTTATGTTTTAGTGAATGTTCATAGTCAGCAATTGTTTTCCAATTTGAAGGAATGAGTAATTGCATGGTTTTATCTCCATTATAATTATTTAATTCTAAAGAATTTAAAACATCAAAATCGTTTGCTGGAATATCTTTAATCAGAAGCGAGGAGGCACTTATTTTTCTTGCTAATAATTTTATAGCAGTATTTAAAATCTTTGAAGTAGCAATATTTATTCCCGATTTAAAGTAATATCCTGGCCCTTCAATACTTAATAAATTTCCACATACAAGAATGCTGAATCTTTTATTAATAATTTTTTTTTCTAACCAATTAAAGGTAGATTTTTTTTTGAAAAAACTCTTATAATGACGATGGTCAAAACTTAACAATTGAAAATAAGCTACGCCTATATTTTCTCCGGTTTCATTATTAAAAATGATGTAATAAAAACGCATATCGTTTCCGGTGCTAGAACGAATAGAATTTAAAATTGATGAATTAAGATTGGGATGATTTAGTGTTAAGGCATTCCAAGTATTTTCAATAGCTTTAAAATCTTCCTCTTTATAAATACGAAAGTTTGGCGTCACAAAATCTTGTGGTATTGCTCGATTGGTAAATGAAAGAATACAATTCACAGATTAGATTACAAATTAGCAGTCGATTTGTTCACTATTTTATTTTACTAATAATCTCAGAAAATTTATTTAGCATTTCATCATTAAAATCAAGATGGGTAACCATGCGAATTGAATTTCCACCAATAGCAAAGCAGTAGACCAAATTTTCTTTCAATTTATTAAGAATTACTTCTGCCTTGAATTCAGGTTTTAATTTGAAGATAAATATATTTGTATCTACAGGCATAAAACTTTCAATCCAATCTGTTTTCTGCATGATTTCCGATAAAGCTTTTGCTCTTTTATTATCTTCTTTTAATCGCTGAACATTGTTTTGTAAGGCATAAATTCCAGCTGCTGCTAAAAATCCAGCTTGCCTCATTCCTCCACCAAAAACTTTGCGATATTTTCTAGTACTTGCAATAAAATCTTTATTTCCAAGAAGGAGTGACCCTACAGGACACCCTAACCCTTTCGATAAACATACACTTACGCTATCGAACAGAGGACCAATTTCTTTTGGTGTGGTATTTATCTCCACTAAGCAATTGAAAATTCTTGCCCCATCCAAATGGATTTTTAAATTATTTGTGTGAGCTGTATTGGTCAATGCTTTCATTTCGTTTAACTGATAATAACTTCCTCCTCCACGATTTGCAGTGTTTTCAATGACCACTAATCTTGTTTTGGGGTGATGAATATTATCAGGATTTATATTTTCTTCTATATCTAGTGGTTTTATCCGACCACGATCACCATTAATTAAACGAACTGATGAAAGTGAGTGATATGCAATTCCACCCGATTCGTAATAATATACATGATTGCTTTTTTCCACTATCACTTCATCCATCGGATGAGTGTGTGTTTTAATAGCAATCTGATTAGTCATAGTTCCAGTCGGACAAAAAATAGCCGCTTCTTTTCCAAACATTATCGCGGTCATTGCTTCCAATTCATTAATGCTCGGATCTTCGCCAAAAACATCATCACCAACTTTTGCACTCATCATAGCCTGCAACATGGCAGGAGTTGGTTTTGTTACAGTGTCGCTTCTTAAATCAATTATCATAATGAAAGAGAGAGTTTTACAGCGTCAATAAAATGGAAAAACAATTCAGATTTTAATAAAATAGGAAATAAAAATCCAAATAAAGCACCATAAAAGTGCGCATCGTGATTTATTCTATCGCCCCCTTGTTTTGCCATGTACCAGGAATATCCTAAGTAAATAGCCCCCATCAACACGCCTGGCATAGGTATAAAAAAAACTAAAACTTGTGACATAGGATTTATTAAAATGAATGCAAATAAAATTGCGCTCACTGCTCCAGATGCTCCAAGTGAACGATAACTGGGCGAATTATGATGTTTTATATAAGACGAAAGATCTGAAATAATAATGGCTCCGATGTATAGAACTAGGAAGTAGTAAATAGCTAGTTCTTGAAATAAATTTTCGAAGTATTGAAATAATGCCAAGCCAAATGAATACAGTACAAACATGTTGAAGAACAAATGCATAAAATCGGCGTGTAGAAAGCCTGATGTGATGAATCTCCACCACTCATTATTTCGTTTAACAGCATAAGGGTACATGATAAATTTATTCATAACACTTGAGTCTTGTAAAGCAAGAAATGAAAATAGTGATGTGGAAATTATAATGATGTAAACTATCATGAGTGCAAAATACTAATGTGAATGGTGAATTGTCAAATGTGAATAGTGAATGGTGAATAGGCAATATTCAATAATGAATCAGGATGCTTGTTCAAGACAAGCTGAATTGAATATTTTTTTAATGCACCACTACAAATTTCTTTACCACGGTTACTCCTGATGATGAAACCAACTTGATAAAATAAATGCCTTAAAAAAAGGATTTGTATTTGCAGAATAGGATTTAGTAAAAGATTTTTTTAAGTTGGAAATAAATCATAAAAGAATATCTGCGAATAATGTAAGTTCAAGTAATAAGTGCAATTTTATTTTCGATTTATCTGATGAGTGTAATATTCCCTGCTTTAAACACAGGGTGATTGAGGAAATTTTTTCCGGTAATAACAAAAACATAAACACCCACTTCGCAATCAGTGCCATTGTATTTTCCGTTCCAGCTGGCATTGGCATCCCTTGATTCGAAAAGCAACTGACCCCAGCGATTATATATTTTTATTTCGGCTGATTTAAAATCCGATGCATTTAAAATATGGAAGAAATTATTCAGCCCATCGCCATTGGGTGTAAATCCGGTTGGAACAATTATATCAACGCAATTGCTATAAGTTATAGTTGCTTCATCTGATACAGTGCATCCATAAAAATCGGTAACAGTAACCGAATATATTCCGGCGCCACTGGTGGTTATTAGTTGTTCCACCGAATTATTGCTCCACAAATAATTGACAAAGGAATTTCCGGCATCCAGCATAATTCCATTGCCATTGCAGGTGCTGGTATCGTTGCCGATAAATAATATAGGATTGTTTATTGAAATATTTTTATAATCAGCGGTGGTACAACCTTCGCTGTCGGTAACGGTTACGCTATAAACACCTTCTGTTGTTGCAACTATATTTCCCACAGTACTTCCAGTGTTCCACATATAAGTATCGAAACCTGTGGTGGCAATAATTGTGGCTGATGTATTAATACAAATAATAGTATCGTTTCCAATACTTACTTGCGGAAGATTATTTAAAATGGTTATGGCATCCGATGCAGAGCAACCATAAATATCTGTTACAGTCACGCTATACAATCCTGCTGAAGTTATGATGTAGGTTGAATTACTGCTGTTGTTTTGCCAGTGATAATTTGCAAAACCACTGCCTGCGGTGATTGAATAATTAAATGCGCCGCAAAAAAGAGTATCGGCGCCAATATTTATTGCCGGAGTAGAAAGTGAAATAATAATGGAATCGATAGTAAGGCAACCGAAAGTATCTTTAACAGTTACTGAATAAGAACCCCCTGTATTAATCAGAATGGAAGAATCAAACGAACCGGTACTCCATTCATAATAAGCAAATCCGCTTCCGGCATTCAATAGCAACGAATCATTTGAACAAAGCGACCAATTATTGCCAAGAGGATTGGCAGGAGGAATAAAAAATACATTAACCGTATCCATATCATAACAACCGTTTGTGTCAGTTACATGCACAAAATAATTTCCTGAATTTACGGGGGTTAGAGTTTGATCTGCAGTGCTGTTGCTCCAATGATAACTTGAGTAACCCGGGCCGGCATCGAGCAAAACAGGTTGGTCATAACATGCTACCACATTGGGTCCTAATGAAACTTCTAACTCCGGAAAAAGTGAAATAATAATTGTATCCATTGAAACACAACCATCTTCCAGAATTTTAATTACTGAGTAAACTCCGGGAGTATCCACAGTTAAAAACTGGGTAGTACTTCCATCAGACCATAAATAAATTGAATCGCTGATTCCAGCATTTAAGATCATTAAAAATTCGTTGCAAAATGAGGTGTCGTTTCCAAAATCAACATTGCATACAGGATTAATAAAATAATTTTCAATAAAATCAGGTAAACCAATACCGGAGTTTGAGCCGAACAGCGCAAAGGAATTATAGGAAAAACTACATGCAGAACCTGCATTATCAGGGCTATCAATTGTGCTTAAGAAAACACCATTGTCCTGTGCAATATATATTTTGCCATCAGGCGCTAATTGCATGGCGCCGAAACTTTCTGTTGTTCCTGCATGAACTTGATAGGGCGGATCGGTATCATAATTTGGGTTAAGTAAATCAAACTGCAATACATCTTCTGAAAAATATACACTGAGATAAAGCTTAGAATTATCTGGCGAAAAACAGCAGCCATACAAACTTGAAAAACCTGTTGCAATATCAACGAGATTAGAAACAACACCTGTAGTGTTATTAAAGTCACTTACTTGAAAATAACTTATCCCAGGGTCATCATAGAACACACAGGCTAGCTTACTTCCATTTGGCGATGATTTTAAATAACCAACTGTATGAAAAGATATATTCACACTAAACCCAATAGCTGAAATGACCGGAGCACTTATTCCTGCAGCTGAAATATTAAAGGCATAATATTCATTGTTGCCATATTTATGAGTAATTAACCAATAGTCAATACCATTAGAAGCAGCAACGGCAGTAATCTTTTCACAGGTTAAACTAAGTAATGGAACATTAAGTGCAGTTATTCCACCAAGTCCGCCATTTAAAGTCATATCAACAATTGAATAACATAGGCCATCTGGTCCTGCTTCGTCATCTACAGTGAAAATATAGTACTGCGAATTATTGCCCGGAAAGGGAACTATGATTGAAGACTGTGTTGAGGACAAATCACCTAATAATCCTGTTGCCATAATTCCTCCTATCGAATTATATACAGTGATTCCGTTTGTACTGAATAATAAATTCCCGCTTGCATTGCAAATGCTTGAACAACCCTCCCAAGAACTTAAAGGAGAGACAATATTTACTGCGGTTCCTGAATTAAAATCAATTCCGGCATTGTAACCAAAGTGCCAAATATTTCCTTGCCCCTGCGCACAACAGAAGAAAGGCGCACCAAGTAATAAAACAACAAAAAAAAATTTGCGCAAAGCGTGAGTGATTGTGAGAGCGAAGCTAACAATTAGTATTTGATAATTAATATTGGATAATTGATCACTTACTTGTTTTCTAAGGGTATTCGACCCGCCGCTGGTAAATGGTTGGAAGCGATAATTTGCTAATTTAATAATTGCGATAGTCGCGAATTGAAATAACAAGCTATAATTATTTCAAATGTTTTTGTTGCATTCAATTCAATATTCAGAAACATTAATTCTAAAATATTACTGATGATGATACTTTTCTCCTTTCAAAATTGTGAAGGCGCGGTATAATTGTTCGCAGAAAATAAGTTTTGCTAACTGATGGGGAAAAGTCAATGTGGAAAGCGAAATTAAATCACTCGCTTTCTTTTTTACTTCTTCAGAAAAACCATAAGCCCCACCAATTACAAACACCAGATTCTTTTTTCCGGTATTCATTTTTGATTGCAAGAAATCAGAAAATTTTTTTGAAGTGAACTGCTTTCCATTTTCATCCAATAAAACTACAATAGTATCAGATGTAAAATAGTGTTCCAGCAATTTTGCCTCTGTTTTTAATTGTTCGATTGCATTTGAAGCCGCGGTGGCTTTTATAATTTTTGTTTCAAATGAATTGTATTTATTAATCCGATTTTCAAATTCGGATACTCCTTCAATTATATAATTTTCTTGAGAACGGGTGAAAGAGAGAAGAAGTATTTTCATTGTAATTTATTTCAATTCGGCAATTGTGTTGTGCTTGTCTTTTGCTAACTGTTCTTTCAAAGCATCAATGGATAAAAATTTTTTTTCGTCTCTTAATCTTTTTACAAAATGAATCTCTAATTGTTCCTTGTATAAATCTTGATAGAAATCAAGCAGATGAACCTCTAACTTATGATGCACACCATCTACAGTTGGTCTAAATCCAATGTTCATCATTCCTTTTAATTGTTGATTTTTAAAGTTGACGAGAACAGCATAAACACCATCTGCAGGAATAAGTTTTAAGGCATCATTTATTTCAATATTTGCAGTTGGGAACCCAATCTTATTTCCGAATTGTTGTCCGCGTGTTACTCTTCCAGTAATAGAGTAGTAGTGCCCCAATAAATGTGTTGCCATTTCAATATCACCTTCATTTAATGCAATCCGGATGCGTGAGCTGCTCACTGCAATATCATCAATAAGTTGTTTGTTTAATTCCTCAATTTGGTAATGAAATTCATTCTTAAATTTTCGAAGCATTTCAATATTTCCATCTCTATGATGACCGAAAGAATGATTGTATCCAGTAACAATAATAGCAGGATGAAAATGCTTAATTAAAAAATATTTCAAATAATCTTTAGCAGTCATTAATGAAAATTCATTTGTGAAAGGGACAACAACAAGGTGATCAACCCCCTCAGATTCCAGCAATGAAATTTTTTCGTCAAGTGTTGAAAGTATTTGTAGAGATTTCTCGTTGGGATAAACAACTAGTCGAGGGTGAGGATCAAAAGTAATGAGCACACTTTCCCCTGTTATTTCTTTTGCAAACGATTTTATTTTTTTAATTAGCATTCGATGACCTTGATGTACTCCATCAAATGTTCCAACAGTAATTACCGGGTTTTTAAACGGAGGAAGATTATTGAGACTGTGATAAACTTTCATTCTGATAATTCTCTTTTTCTTTTAATACAAATTCCATAAACGATTCAATGGTCCACGCATCTTTTATATGAAAATTGCCGCTGCGCACTCTGCGTAATCCAATTATATGTGCGCCACTTACCAATTTTTCGCCAAAATCATGAGCCAACGATCTAACATAAAAGCCTTTACTGCAAACAATTCTAAAGTCAATTTCAGGAATAGCAATGCGTGTAATTTCAAACTCTTTTAATTCTACCCACGATTTAATTCTTTCAAACTCTTCACCTCGTCGGGCCATTTTATAATACCGAACACCATCTCTTTTCTTGGCTGAATGTAGTGGTGGTGTTTGTGCAAATGCCCCAATAAAACTTTTTGCTACTTCGTAAATAAGTTCATTAGTAATATGTTCAATTGGGAATATTGCATCAACTGGTCTTTCTAAGTCATGAGATTCTGTAGTGGCACCAATAAAAAAAGTGCCGGTATATTCTTTTTCCCCGGCATTCAAATTAAGCATTTCTTTTGTTTTGTTGCCAGTTAAAATAATCATGAGACCTGTGGCTAGTGGATCAAGGGTTCCTGCATGCCCAACTTTTTTAGGTCGAGTAAGCAAACTAATTTTCTTTACTACATCAAAAGAGCTCCACCTGATTGGTTTGTCAATTAATAAAATGGTTCCTTCTTTAATTTCAGGCAATGTCATAGCAATGCAAGATTAATCTTTAGTGCGAGAAGAATAATTATAACTGCACCAATAATAATTCGATAAATTCCGAACCAACGGAAACCATATTTATTTAAAATTCCAATGAATGCTTTGATGGCAATTATTGCTATAATAAAAGCAACAATATTCCCAATCAACAAAAGTTTAATGTTTGATGCATCAATCAGTGTGTAATTCTTTAATAGTTTATAACATGTTGCAGCGGCCATAGTTGGAACTGCCAGAAAAAAAGAAAACTCAGCAGCTTGTTTTCGATTTAACTTTTGTGAAAGTCCGCCAACTATTGTAGCGCCACTTCGCGATACACCTGGTATCATAGATATCACTTGGAAGAACCCAATCTTTAATGCTGATAGGTAAGTGATATTTTTTTCTCCTTCTTTTTCATTTGCTTTAAAATATTTATCAATGAATAACAAAACAATTCCGCCAATTAAAAGGGCAAGTGCAACTGCTTCAACACTTCCCATTAATTCATCAATGTATTTATCTAATAGCAGTCCGATTATTGCCGCAGGAATAAAAGCCACAATCAGTTTATAATAAAAATCAATGGATTGAAAAAATTTTTTCCAATATAAAACGACAACACTTAAAATAGCACCGAACTGAATGTTTACTATAAACATTTTTACAAAGGGATCGGGTTGAATTCCAAGAATGGATGTGCCGATAATCATGTGTCCGGTTGAAGAGATTGGGAGAAACTCAGTAAGTCCTTCAATTATACCCAGTATTATTGCCTCGAAAGTAGTCACTTGTTATGTGATGAATTCAATGTGAAAATAAACTATTTATTCAACCCTGTGTTTCCGTTTGCCTTATCGTCACTGTTACCATAAGCTTTTATAATCTGCTTTACTAAACGGTGACGAACAACATCGCTTTCGTTTAAATGGATGACGCCAATACCTTGAATGTTTTGCAAAATATCGAGTGCCTTAAATAAACCGCTTCTTTGATATTTTGGTAAATCAATCTGCGTTAAATCACCTGTTATAATTGCTTTAGCACTTGGACCTATTCGGGTAAGTAACATTTTAATTTGTGAATCGGTTGTATTTTGTGCCTCGTCTAAAAGTATATAGGCATTATCAAGGGTTCGACCGCGCATAAAGGCAAGCGGAGCAATTTCAATCGTTCTGTTTGCAATATAATAGTTGAGTTTATCTGGCGGAATCATATCATCGAGTGCATCATATAATGGACGCAAGTACGGATCAATTTTTTCTTTTAAATCCCCAGGTAAAAAGCCAAGGCTTTCGCCAGCTTCAACCGCTGGTCGTGTTAAAATAATTTTTTTTATTTGTTTGTTCTTCAATGCACGAACTGCTAGTGCAACAGCAGTATAAGTTTTTCCGGTACCTGCTGGACCAATAGCAAAAACAATATCGTTTTCTTCTGACATGGTGACCATTTTTTTTTGATTGGCCGTGCGTGCCTTTATTGTTAAACCATTTGTTCCATAAACAATTACATCTTCGGCAAACTTAAATGCATCAAGTTCGGAAGTATTGGTCACACCAAGTAAATCCTCAGTGGTCTTATCACTAATCCGTCCATATTTCTCTACAAACTGAATCATCATTTTAACTTTCACCTCAAGTGAAGTTAAGTCTTCATTGGTTCCTTCGGCTTTTATAAGGTTGCCACGCGAAACAATTTTTAATTTTGGATAGGATCGCTTGAGCAGTTGTAGTCGTGAGTTATTGATACCTAGAAATTCTACCGGGTCGATAGCGTCGAGCGTAATTGTAAGATCTGTCAAAATATGATTCTGCGTTTAAGATTCAAAGATATGTTCAATAGAAAAAACAGTTTTTTATTTTATCCACTTTTATTGGTCGTAACATCAAAAGGCAAATCTAGATTTCTATGATTTTATTTGCATACAAAGTTTTAGTATAATTAAATGAATTTAATTACTCTCACTACCGACCTTGGTCTTAAAGATTATTATGTAGCCGTGTTGAAGGGTGAATTAATCAAGGCTATTACAGATGTTAGTATTGTTGATATCACGCACAATGTTCACCCCTTCAGTTATTCACAGGCTGCCTATATGCTGGCAAATAGTTATTATCATTTTCCAAATGGAACCATTCACTTGGTGGGGGTTGATACCAATAGATTTAAAGGAATGAAGCACTTAGTTATCCAACACAATGAACACACTTTTATTGGACCTGATAATGGTTTGTTTGCCTTAATGTTTGAAAAAAAATTACCCAATAGAATTTTTTATTTAAAAAATGCTGAAGCATCTGGGGCATTTCCTATTGCAGGATTGTACGTACGTGCTGCAGCTGCATTGTGTGTAGGAAAAACATTGGAAGAGATTGCTGAACCCATTTCAACAATAACTCTTGCTTCTTCTTTTCGTCCGATTACTAATCAGAACTATATTAAGGGGCATGTTTTATTTGTTGATCGTTTTGAAAATGTAATACTGAATATTCTAGAAGAAGAATTTGAAAAAATAAGACAGAATAGGAAGTTTATAGTGACATTCAAACGAAACGATGACATTGCAAAATTAGAAACTGATTATAGTTCAATTCAAAAAGATGGAGATATTTCATGCATTGTGAATTCCGCAGGATACATTGAATTATTTATGAAGCACGGCGGTATGGCGAGTTTGTGTGGATTAAGAATAGGTGATGAGGTTCGAATAGAATTTAAATAACTTTAAAAGATTCAACAACTAATTTTCACAATAATAAAAAATGATAATAAGAATTGTAAAAATGGAATTTAAGCCAGAATATGTTCATGAGTTTCGAGCATTATTTTCTAGAATCAAGGGGAATATTTCAGGATTTGAAGGATGTATGCACCTCGAATTACTGAATGAAGCGGGTTCAAGTGATGTGATTTTTACCTATAGTATTTGGCGTGATGAGCAATCCTTGAATAAGTATCGTTTCTCAGATTTATTCCGAACTACATGGATTGAAATTCGTCAATATTTTTCAGCTCCTGCTGAAGCCTGGAGTTTAGAATCTTTAGAGCGAGTAAAATCATATGAACAGATTGGTAGTTATTAACGGAAAATATCATCCGGTTGTTATTGTTGATGATTTAAAATTGTTGAGACGATTTTTAAAAAGAGAGAATTATTCTTCCTTTATTATTCTCATTGATTCAAATACTGAACGATTTTGTTTACCTAAGTTTATTCAATTCATTAAATTAAAAGGTTGTCATTTTATATCTATTCAAGCAGGAGAAGAAAATAAAACATTAGCATCTTCTGAGAAAATATTGCTACAGCTGTTACCGATTGCCGATCGAAAATCAGTATTAATAAATTTAGGTGGCGGTGTAATTACCGATCTTGGAGGCTTTACAGCATCCGTATTTAAAAGGGGAATTGATTTTATAAATGTGCCGACCACTTTGCTTTCAATGGTTGATGCTTCAATAGGAGGAAAAACAGGAGTTGATTTTATGAACCATAAAAATCAATTGGGAACATTTACGCAACCAAAGGCAGTTTTCATTTTGACTGAATGGCTAAAAACTTTACCAAATGAACATTTACTAAGTGCTTATGCTGAGATGGCTAAACAAGCTATGCTTAGTGGCATGAGCGATTGGAAAAAATTTATTGCAACTTTTAACAAGACCAATTCAAACGCAGAATTGATTACTGCAGCAGTATTGTTTAAATTAAAAATAACTGATAAGGATTTATTTGATGATGGCAATCGAAAGCAATTAAACTTTGGGCATACTATTGGTCATGCATTGGAAAGTTTCTGTTTGCTAAAGAAAAGACCTGTACCACATGGAATTGCCATTGCTGCCGGAATGATTTGCGAATTGTATTTATCGTTAATGGTGTACAAGTCCGCTGAAAATATTTTTATTGAACAGTTAAATTTTTTGATAAATAATTTTCCAAGAGTTGAATTTAATTCAAACGATATAGCAGAAGTGCTTTCATTTATATTATATGATAAAAAAAATGTAAAAGAAAAGTTTAAACCTGTATTGCTAAAAAAAATTGGCGAACCTTCTTGGGAAAAAGAAGTTAAAATGGATTTGATAAGAGAAAGTTTAAATTACTATCTACAGCTGTAATGCCATATACTATTAAGCATATTAAACATCCAATTGTTAAGTGGATAAATCTTCCGTCATCTAAGAGTATTAGTAATCGCATCTTAATTATTCAATCATTATGTGCTAATAAAATTAATATAAGGAATCTATCAAAATCTAATGACACAAAGTATTTAAAAAAAGCATTATGTTTTAAAACTAACATTATTGATGCTCGTGATGGAGGAACAACTCTTCGTTTTCTTATGGCTTATTTATGCAGTTTAGAAGGAGATTGGAAACTTTTTGGGAGTAAAGATTTAATGTCCCGTCCAATTGATTCTTTGGTTGTAGCCTTAAGAAAACTGGGTGCTAATATTGAAAGGGGGGGGGGATTATGGATTATTAAAGGAAAAAAAATTGATGGAGGTAGATTGGAAATAATTGCAAGTGAAAGTTCTCAGTTTGTATCTGCTCTTTTGTTAGTTGCCCCATCTTTCAAAAACGGATTACAATTAACATTGAAAGGAAAAATAGTCAGTAGTTCATATATTGATATGACGATGGAATTGATGCGTGAATTCGGGGTGAGGGTAAGTATGAATGGGAAAACAATTTCAGTTGCACCTGGAAAATATCAAGCTAAAAATATTTCCATTGAAACTGACTGGAGTGCAGCATCTTATTTTTATGAATTGGTTGCATTGAAACCTGGTAGTCGAATTTTATTAAAAGGTTTAGTAGATCATTCATTGCAAGGCGATAGGGTAGTGGCTGAATTGTATGAGGCTTTCGGTGTTAAAAGTTTGTTTAAAAAGAACGGTGTATTAATTGAAAGTGAAAATCCATCTGACAATGCAATAAAGAATATGAAGAACAACTCTTTAATATTTGATATAAAAGATTGTCCTGATTTATTTCCAGCATTAGTTGTAACAGTTGCAGCAAAAGGATGCAAAGCACTATTTAAAAACACTTGTCATCTAAACTCAAAAGAAAGTGAACGAGCTAAAGTATACACCAAGTTGCTTCAACAATTAAAATGTAAGGTGATAGAAACAGCTAATACTTTCTCCATTAATAGAAAAGGTATTCAAAGAGATTTTAAAGATCTAAAAATTAAAACTTTTAATGATCATAGAATAGCAATGAGTTTTGCTCCATTGAGCGTTTTTTTTTCTTCTATAACTTTTGATTTTGAAAAAGTGGTTGAGAAATCTTTCCCAGGTTTTTGGAAAGAGTTTGAAAAGAAAAATAATTGATTGATTTCTAATTCCTCATTTTAAAATTGTTCCCTTAGAATCAATGTTAGGTTTTAAAGTCGATTTTATAAAAAAAGTATTATTCACCATTAACTTCAACGGTATAAAATATTAAGTTTGTAATATTCCAGGGTTAAACTGTTTTGTAATAGGGGAGTGGTTGGCCGCTTCAATAGCCATGGAAACAACTTTACGGGTATCTATAGGATTTATAATAGCATCTATCCACAATCGAGCAGCAGCATAATATGGAGTGGTTTGTTTTTGATATCGCTTAATGATTTCATCGAGTAATATCTTTTCATTTTCTGGCGTAATATTTTCTCCCTTAGATTTTAAGGATGCTACTTGTATTTGTAATAATGTTTTTGCTGCTTGATCACCACCCATCACTGCAATTTTAGCCGTGGGCCATCCAACAATTATACGCGGGTCATAAGCTTTACCACACATGGCGTAGTTACCTGCACCATAACTATTGCCAACTATGATTGTGATTTTTGGTACCACGCTATTTGCTACTGCGTTCACCATTTTTGCCCCATCTTTTATAATACCCCCATGTTCGCTTCTTGAACCAACCATAAATCCAGTCACATCTTGAAGAAACACCAATGGAATTTTTTTCTGATTACAATTCATAATAAAGCGAGTGGCTTTATCGGCTGAGTCGCTATATATAACACCGCCAAATTGCATTTCACCTTTTTTGCTTTTTACTACCTTGCGTTGATTAGCCACTATTCCAACGCTCCACCCATCAATGCGAGCATAACAAGTAATAATACTTTTTCCATAGGCATCCTTGTACTCATCAAACTTTGATTCATCAACCAGGCATTTAATTACCTCGTACATATCATATGCACGAGTTCCATCATCTGGCATAATGTTTAATAATTCATTTTCGTCAACTGCTGGTGACAATGGCTTAACTCTATCGAAACCTGCTTTGTCGTAATCACCAATTTTGCCAACAATACTTTTTATTCTGTCAAGACAATCTTTATCGTCCTTACATTTATAATCAGTGACTCCACTAATTTCACAATGTGTGGTTGCGCCACCTAAAGTTTCCTGATCAGCATCTTCACCTATAGCAGCTTTTACCAAGTAGGGACCAGCAAGAAATATACTTCCGGTTTTATCTACAATCATGGCTTCATCACTCATTATTGGAAGATAAGCACCACCAGCCACACAGCTTCCCATGATAGCAGCAATTTGGGTAATACCCATTGAACTCATTTGTGCGTTGTTCCTGAAAATTCTGCCGAAGTGTTCTTTGTCAGGAAAAATTTCATCTTGTAATGGAAGAAAAACACCTGCACTATCAACCAAATAAATAATAGGCAGTCGATTTTCCATAGAAATTTCCTGTGCCCTTAAATTTTTCTTGCCAGTAATTGGAAACCATGCTCCCGCTTTTACTGTCGCATCATTTGCCACAACTATACATTGTCGTCCACTTACATAACCAATTTCAATTACAACCCCTGCTGCTGGACAGCCTCCATATTCAGCATACATTTCATATCCGGCAAGTGCTCCCATCTCAAACCGAGGACTATTTTTGTCGAATAAATAATTTAATCTTTCTCTAACGGCTAATTTTCCTTTTTCATGCTGTTTATCAATCGCCTTTTGACCACCACCTAATTTTATTTTATTAATATTCTCGTTGAGTTTATTTATTAAAATATGAATGCCTGATTTTTCAGTTTCCTTTTTCATTCTGATTTAATAGAGATTAATTTCTAACACAAAAATAATTTTCTTAAAAGAAAAAAGAAAACTGAATTGATTTCCACTTTTTTTAAAATTTAATTGAATCATTATGATTCAATTTTTTAGGACGAAACAGGCTTTTTTTTAAAAATATTAAGAATAAAAAAGTTTTACATGCCACTATTTCTACATTTAATTTATTTATAATTGTTATATAAAAGGATGTGGATAAAGTTTTTTCAAAAAAAAGCAACTTTTTAGAATTGGGTATGTAAAGGGGGGCAATTAAAACACCCAAATCATGAGAAAGGTACTCTACAACCTAGCACTCATAGCATTATTACTTGTTTCATCTTTAACCCAGGCCCAAGTAATTGCTAATTTCAACATTAATTATTCTAATCCGAATTGTGCACCGGCATTAGTAACTTTCCTAAATACTTCAACAGGAGTTCCACCTTTAACATACCAATGGAATTTTGGAGTAAATCCAGGCGTAAGCAGTACAATACAACATCCAAGCACTACTTATTTGGTATGTGGTATTTATAATGTTTCACTTACAGTTACAAACGGCAATGGTCAGCAAAGTACTATTGTTAATCAAGTAGTAATTCATTGTAAACCACAAGCAAGTTTCACTTTTCCAGGAAATATAGGTTGCGCACCAGTAGGGGTGGCATTTAATAGTAATTCAATTTTAGGTGGCGGTGCTATTACAAATTATGTTTGGGATTTTGGAGATGGTGTGGGTGGTAGTGGAAGTGCTCCGGCCCATACTTATACAAATCCAGGATGTAAAACCGTAACATTAGTTATTACCGATATAAATGGTTGTGTTTCTGATACAACAGTAATTAATGCTATTTGTCCTGATATCCCTCCAATTGCTGATTTTACATCAACTCCTTCAGTAGCATGCGCGGCTCCAATTTCTGTTACTTACACATCAGTATATCCAGGTTCTTCCGGGCCTTATACTTATCAATGGCTTTTTCAAGGTGGAACGCCATCAATTTCAAATAGTCAAAATCCATCAATTATTTATTCTACCCCTGGAGCCTATTATTCACAGTTAATAGTAACTGGACCCAATGGTTGTGCTGATACAATTAAGAAATATAACTATGTTATAATTGGAGCAAATGCTGCAAATTTTAGCATTGATTATTTAAATGGTTGTGCTCCACTTTCAGTTTACTGTGCTGTTTCTCCGAATTCTCAGGCACTATTAGTTCAATGGACAGCTATTGGTGGAATTTCTGCCACACCAAATTATTCTGATAACTTAATAACTTTTAACTCTCCTGGATCTTACCAGGTTTGTGTTCAGTTAACTTTCCCCGGTAATTGTATTGCAACGAAATGTACTACAGTAGTTGTAGGAGAAACACCATTAGTTGATTTTTCAGTAAGTGGCCTACAAAATATTTGTGCTCCACCACTTAATAATGTTGTGTTTACAAATTTATCAAGTGGAACAGGTGCCCTAACTTATCAATGGCTATTTCCTGGCGGCACACCGTCAAGTTCAACATCTCAAAATCCTCCTTCTGTAGATTACACTCAGTGTGGAGTATATAGTGCTAGTCTTATTGTCACATCACCTCAAGGGTGTTCTGATACTTTAACTATGGATAGTTTAGTGCAACTTAATTGTCCTATTGCAAATTTTGTTGCAAGTAGTATTAAAGGATGTATCCCATTTGATGTAACCTTTAATAGTTCAGGAAGTTTTGGGAATCCAATAATGTGGGAATGGAATTTTGGTGATTCAGGAAATCCAAGCTCTATCCATTCAACATTACAAAATCCATCACATACATTTAATTCAAGTGGGTGTTTTAATATACGATTAATCATTACAAACGCTCTTGGTTGTAAGGACACTTTAAAATTATTAAATTACATATGTGCAGGAACACAACCTAGTGTAAATTTTTCAGCTAATCCACTGAATACTTGTATTGGTGTACCTATTTTATTTACAAATCTTTCAACAGGAATATTCCCAACAACAAATTACATGTGGGATTTTAATGGTGGCCCACCTTTTACAACAATGTCAAGCTTATATAGTCCTACCTATACTTATAATGACACAGGATATTTTGATGTAGCGCTTATTGCTTGTAATAATGGTTGTTGCGATACTATCATTTTCCCAGATTATATACATATTAATCCCCCACTTGCAGTAATAAATCTTGTTAAAAGTTGCGTAAATAAATTTGACATTGTTCTGCATGGTGAAAATTCAATTGGTGCTGATACTTATTTGTGGAATATTGTAGGTGGTACACCAAGTACATCTACACTTCCATTCGTATCAGTTCATTTTAATACAACTGGAACTTACATTGCAACATTAACTGTTACAAATAATGCTTCAGGTTGTTCACATACAAGTAGTCAAACAATTCAAATTAAAAATGTTCAGGCCGATTTTGTTATAACACCTTTAACAGGTTGTGCGCCATTTAATTTTTGTATAAATAATTTAAGTGTTGATGCTAGTACTTATGCATGGAAAATATGGAACATCGCTAATAATGTTTCCTATTTTTATGGAACTGCTGCTAACCCCTGCCCAACGCTACAAATTCCTGGTGTTTATAGTGCCCAATTAATTGCTACAGATGTAAATGGTTGTAAGGACACAATTGTTAAACCCAATTATTTAACAGTGTATGGTTCTATTGCAAACTTTTCAGTAAACAACAATACTGGATGCGCCCCATTATTTGTTCAGTTTACCGATCTTTCTACCTCAGCAACAAGTGTAATTACTGGTTGGAGTTGGGATTTTGGTGACCCTGGAAGTGGTGCTTTAAATTTTTCGGCCTTACAAAATCCTACACATATCTATGTAAATGGTGGAATGCATTCTGTCACATTAGCCGTTACTGATAATCATGGGTGCGTAAATTTTAAAACTACAAATTCTAATTTTATAACTGTTGGGCATCCTGAAATTGATTTTGAAGCAAATGATTCTACGGTTTGTTTAGGTACACCAATTTGCTTTATTAATAATACAACTGATGTTGTGGGGTCAATTCAATACAGTTGGAATTTTGGAGATGGGGTAGGAACAAGTGGTGTACCTGTACCATGTTATACATTCACTGACACCGGTTTTTTTGATGTGACATTGATTGCCCAAGATTGGTGGGGTTGTACCGATACTTTAACACTTCCTTTATATATTCATGTTACAACTCCCAATACAAATTTTGTTGGAGATAGCACTTTTACTGTTTGTCCTCCTTTGCAAGTAAATTTTTCAAACCTTTCAACAGGTTATGATGCAAACACACAATTCCTTTGGAATTTTGGTGATGGTTCATCATCCACTTCTTTCAATGCATTTCATATTTATACAACAGCGGGTCATTTTGATGTTACTCTTACAATGACTACATCTAATGGATGTGTTTCAGTAGTAAATTTTCCAGATTATATAAATGTAATAGGTCCATTAGCAAATGTTCTTGTTACACCTTTAATGGGTTGTTCTCCATTAAATGTTTGCTTCTCTTCTTCTTCATTAAACACTATTAATTATATCTGGAATTTTGGAAATGGAACCGTTGATTTATCGAATACAGATTCTATTTGTTATGTCTATACCACTCCGGGTATTTTTTATCCGGCAGTAATTTTAAATGATGGAATAGGTTGTATTTACACTTTGCCACTTGATACTATAATAGTTTCTCAAGTAATAGCGGGATTTACTTTGTCCGCAAATGATTTGTGTAATAGTGGTGCCATAAGTTTTACCGACACTTCCTCATCTTTAATTACAGTAACATCATGGGCGTGGAATTTTGGTGATCTTTCGAGTGGGGTGTTAAATACTTCAACTCAGCAAAACCCAACTCATGTATTTAATGCTCCAGGAACATATATTGTTACCCTAATTGCAAAAGATGCTATACTGTGTGAATCAATAATTACTGATACGGTAATTGTTCATCAGTTACCTGATGCGCAATTTTTAATCAGTGCAAATCCAATTTGCCCAGGTGGAATAATAACTTTCACATCTAATTCAACTTCAACTGATCCATTAATAAGTTACCTGTGGAATTTTAATGATGTGGCAAGTGGCGCTTTAAATTCAGCATCAACAGCTAATGCTTCACACACATTTAATAACGCTGGAATTTATAATGTTATACTAAAAATAACTACTTCTTTTGGTTGTATTGATTCATTGGTTCAAACTATAACTGTTGCTGCTCCACCTATAGCCAATGCAGGTCCCGACCAGTCGATTTGTTTGGGTGATTCAACACAAATAATATCTTCAGGTGGTGTAACTTATTCATGGTTGCCTTCATCTGGGTTGAGTGCAAACAATATTTTAAATCCATTGGCTAATCCAACAACTACAACAACTTATTCTGTTTTAGTTACTGGCGCAACTGGATGTACAGCTTCTGATAATGTAGTTGTAATAGTTCACGATCTTCCAAATATTAATGCTGGTAATGATGCCTCTATTTGTTACGGCACATCAACACAATTATTTGCTACTGGTGGCTCAAGCTATAATTGGCTGCCATTTACGGCCTTAAACAATGTTGGTATTTCAAATCCAACGGCATCTCCAATTACTACAATATCTTATGTTGTGCAGGGAATTAATAACTGGGGGTGTATTGATTACGATACGATAGTAGTGAATGTGCTACCAACTCCAATAGCTGACGCTGGAATTGATACTGTTATATGTTTATTTCAAAGTGCCACTTTGCATGCTTCAGGTGGAATTAGTTTCTCATGGGCACCAGCAAACACACTTGATAATTCATTTATTGCAAATCCGGTTGCTTCTCCTACCGCAACACTTGATTATATTGTTTCAGTAACTGACACAAATGGCTGTACTGCAAATGATATTGTAAATGTTATCGTTCATTCATTGCCCAATATTAATGCTGGCAACGATTTGTTCTTATGTGTTGGAACACCACTACAATTAAATGCTACAGGTGGGGTTAGTTACCAATGGTCACCCGCTCAAGATTTAAATAATAGTTTAATTGCAAACCCAATAACATCTACTACTGTAACTGCTACATATATCGTTAATGGTCAGGATAACATTGGTTGCTCTAATAGTGATTCAGTAATTGTAACTGTCATTTACCCATTAAGTGCTCAGGCAATTGATAAAGTTGATGTATGCGATGGAATGCAAACACAACTTTCAGCAAGTGGGGGTTCCGTTTATCAATGGATTCCATCAAATGGATTAGACAATCCAACTATTCCAAATCCAACTTGTTCTGTAAGTCAAAACACAAATTACATGGTCATTATTTCTGATGGACTTTGTTTTTCTGATACTGCTTATGTTCAGGTATTGGTTCACGCCCTACCGCAAGCTTATGCCGGTGCCGACCAAGTAATTCTTTCTGGTGAAGATGCGCAACTTACAGCCGTTGGTTCTGGAACAGTTTATAGTTGGACTCCAACTGAGGGTTCTAGTTGTGCTGATTGTATTTCAACAATTGTACATCCAGGCGTTACAACTACTTATACTTTATGGATAATGAATGAATTTGGTTGCTATGACTCAGATGATGTTGTTATAAAAGTGGGTTGTACTGCTGATGTTGTTTTTGTTCCAAATGCTTTTTCGCCAAATTCTGATGGTAATAATGATAAGCTCTATGTAAGAAGTAAGGGGTTGAAATCGCTTACTTATTTCAGAATTTTTGATCGTTGGGGGTCACTTGTTTTTGAATCAACTGAATTAAATACAGGATGGGACGGAACCATTAGAAATAAAATTGGAATGCCTGGAGTTTATGTATGGTACATGGAGGGCACTTGTCCAAATGGTCAGAAGGTAGAATTACAAGGTAATGTTACAATGGTTAGGTAAAAAATCAAGATTTAAATACAAGATAAAAAAATAATTGTAAAAAATAAAAATATGAAACTCAAATTTCAAGCAACACTAATTACAGCAATAATTGCCTTTGCATTTTCTGTGAAAGCACAAGATGTACACTTCTCGCAATTTTATACAACCCCATTGCATTTAAACCCTGCTCAAACAGGTTTCTTTAATGGCAATATGCGTTTTGCCGGAATATATAAAAACCAGTGGGCGAGTGTAACTACTCCATTCTCCACCTTTTCTGGTTCAATGGATTTTAGTAAGCCAACCAGCAAAAGCAAGGAAGATATTTTGGGCTTTGGATTTTTGGCAACTACAGATAAGGCTGGCGATGCAGGATATACTACAACTCAACTTGGTGTGTCAATGGCTTACCATAAGAAATTAGGTCGTTGGGGTAATCAATTCATCAGTGGTGGTGGTGCTGCAACCTATTCAAATAGTCATTTTGATATGAATGCTTTGCATTGGGATAATGAATACGAAGGAAAAACATCAAATGAAAATTTTATTTCTACAACTGGATATTCTGATTTTTCAATAGGAGGTGAGTACAATTATTTACCGAGTCAGTTTTCAAATTTTACTTTAGGAGCAGCTGTTTTCCATTTAAATCAACCGGCCTTATCATTTGGAGGAACCTGGAATGCAGTTCTATATAGAAAATTTTTATTGAATACCAGTGCTGAAATTAAACTCAATCAATCAATTCAACTTTACCCAAAAGCAATGTTGACTATACAGGGTGGTTACAGAGAATTTAACCTTGGATCTTTTATGCGCATTCGTATGGATAAATCACGCAATTCTAAATACAATATTTATTTAGGTTCATGGTACCGTTGGAACGATGCGGTAATTGCCGTTACTCGTTTTGATATTGATAATTTTTCTTTTGCTATAAGTTATGATATTAATACCAGCGCTCTTTCAAAAGTTAGTCATGGCTTAGGAGGTACTGAAATATCTTTCTTGTACAATACTAAATTGTCTAGCATGGGAAGTAAGAAAGTTTATTGCCCGAGATTTTAAATATTGGTTGGTAGCAATAAATAATTTCCTTTAAAAAAATAAGTAGAATAAAAATATTTATATGGGTTGTGTGGCAGGTAATTTCCTGCCCGACTAAAAGGCGGGAAGTAGAGTTCCTGTCTTTTTTTTATTTTATAACTAGCAGGTAACTCTAATGAATAATTATTTTTTCTAGTGTGAACAGAATTAATTTTTGCACTGACTCATTTCCATTTTTAGTAAATTCTTTCAGCACACGATTGGCAACTATTGCATTTAAAGAGATTGCTTCATGCCCCATCATTCGAGCCATTCCATAAATAGCTGAAGTTTCCATTTCGAAATTTGTAATTCGAAGTCTTTTATATTGAAATGTATTTAAATGATCAATCAAATTTGGATAGGCTAGTTTATTACGAACCACTCTTCCCTGAGGGCCATAAAAGCCAGGGCAAGTAACTGTGATGCCTGTTTGAATCTGTTGACTAACAAATAAATTTAACAATTCTTTACTTGCTGCAATTACTGTGGGATGAATTTTAGAATCTGTATTTAGAACTTGCTTTGAAAATTCCTTGGCAATATTTATTTCTATTTTCGAAAACTTGGGTTGGTAGAAATGCAGTAGATTGTCTAAACTCAAACCATATGATGAAGCAATAAAACTATCCACTGGAACATTGGCTTGCAAAGCACCCGATGTTCCGACACGAATAATGTGTAACGATTTTTTTTCTTTTTTAATTAATCTTGTTTTCAAATCAATATTCACTAAGGCATCCAATTCAGTCAAAACAATATCAATGTTATCAGGACCAATTCCGGTTGATAAAACTGTTATTCTTTTTTTTCCAATATAACCAGTGTGCGTTACGAACTCGCGATGTTGTTTTCTTACTTCAATTTTATCAAAGTGCTTTGAAACTTCTTTAACTCTTGCCGGATCGCCAACAGTAATGATTGTGTTGGCAATTTCACCCTCACAAAGCTGTAAATGATACACGCTTTGATCGGAATTTAAAATGAGTTCAGATTCTGCTATTGGCTTCATTGGTTATGCATTATTTTTGCCGGCTCAAATAAAATACCTTTCAAATGAAATTACACTTAAAAAAATTATTAGTCCCTATTGATTTCTCTGATATTTCAATGCATGTGCTCGATTATGCTGCCAAAATTGCAAAAAATACTGGCGCTGAAGTTACGCTATTGCACGTTTATGATATTCCTGAACTTCCTAAGAATTCAACATTCAATATTTCTGATTTAATTGAAAGAGGCATTAATGAAAAAATTAATGAGATAAAATTAAAAGATAAAAACCTTTCTGATATTAATTTAAGAACCAAAGTTGTATCTGGAAATATTCATGAGAGTATTGAAGAAGTAGCTAAGGAAATTAAGGCCGATTTAATTATTATGGGAACTCACGGTAGTAGTGGTATTCGTAAAATCGGAAAATTTTTACTCGGCTCCACAGCTTACCGAGTAGTTAACAATGCCCCCTGTCCAATCATTACCATTAAAGAAATTAATAAAGAAATAAATTTTAAAAACATTATTCTTCCTATCGATAATAGCAAACAAACTATGAGTAAGGTTCGCCTTGCAATGGATTGGGCTCAAACTTTTGGCAGTAAAATTCACATATTAGCACTCACAGCTTTTTTTGATGAATTAGTAGTGCAGATAAAAGATATAAAAGATCAGGTTTTTGAAATTGAAGAATTATTAAAAAAGAATGGAATAGAATATGAATCAAAAATGATTCGCCACCAACAAATTTCTGAATCGGTATTAATGTATGCTGAAAAAGAAAATGCTGATTTAATAATCATAGTTACTGAACAGGAAAATGCCTTAGCCGAAATGATCATTCACAGTGCGGCACGAAACATTGTAACTGAATCAACTGTTCCTGTGCTCAGCATAAACATAGATAGCTAAATTTTTTCTTGCTAATTTTTTTATAGCCTGAACCTGTGTTCAGGCTTTTTAAAAAAATTGATCCATTAACAAACAGCGAAAAACTTAATTTAATTTCTTTTCTTTAGACCCTTAAAAAAATATTCATGAATCTAAATTTCCTTCGATTTTTTATTCCAACAGATCGCAAATTTTTTCCTTTGTTTGAAAAAGCCGCTTCAAATCTCGAAATCGGTGGGCAGCTTATTTATCAGTTAATGTGTACAAACAATATTGAAGAAAGAAGTAGACTCATTCGAACTATTGAAGATATCGAACACATCGGAGATGAAATCACTCATGAAATTTTTCAGGAACTTTCAAAAAATTTTATTACCCCGTTTGACAGGGAAGACATCCATAGATTGGTTAGCGCAATTGATGATGTACTGGATTACATTCATGGGTGCGCCAAAAGAATTCAACTTTATAAAATCGAAAAATTTACTCCTGATTTGATTAAGCTTTCAGAATTACTGCAACAGCAAACTTCTGAGCTTCGACTTGCCATTTTCGAATTGCGTAACATGGGAAACATGCGGGATATTACAGCAGCGCTGGTTCGTGTAAACAGTATAGAAAATCATGCCGACGACATTTTTGATCGGGCAGTGGCTGGTTTATTTGAAAACGAATCCAATGCAATTGAATTAATAAAGATGAAAGAAGTTTTGTCTGCTTTAGAAACTGCAACTGATATGTGTGAAGATGCAGCCAATGTTATTGAATCCATTGTTGTGAAAATGGCTTAATAAATTAATTCATTTCATAAAAAACAGATTCATGACATTTCTAATAATCGTAATTGTACTGGCACTTATTTTTGATTTTATAAATGGATTTCATGATGCAGCAAATTCCATTGCAACAGTTGTTTCAACCAGAGTTCTTTCACCCTTAACAGCAGTTCTTTGGGCTGCAATGTTCAACTTTATTGCTTATTGGATTTTTGAATTGAAAGTTGCAGATACTGTTTCAAAAACGGTAAAGCCTGAATACGTTACACTTACAGTTGTTTGTTCAGGACTTATTGCAGCAATCATTTGGAATTTGTTTACCTGGTGGAAGGGAATACCTTCAAGTTCTTCTCATACACTAATTGGTGGATTTGCCGGCGCAGGTATTGCAGCCGCAGGAGGATTTGGATGCATTGAATACGATAAAGTAATGCCGACCATATATTTTATTGTACTGGCTCCGATGGTAGGAATGATACTCAGTTACTTGATATCGGTTATTACGCTTCATATCGTTAAACATTCGAGCCCAAGTAAAGTTGATAAACGATTTCGCAGATTGCAATTAATCTCCTCGGCTGCTTACAGTCTTGGACATGGTGGGAACGACGCACAAAAAGTAATGGGAATTATTGCTGCAGCAATGATGGCAAATGGAATGATAGCTGATACCAAGCAGATTCCGGAATGGGTGCCACTTGCTTGTTATTCTGCTATCGCATTAGGAACACTTTCAGGAGGATGGAGGATAGTGAAAACTATGGGACAAAAAATCACCAAGCTTTCTCCCTTTGAAGGATTTGCTGCTGAAACGGCCGGTGCAATTACTTTATTCGGAACCCAACATTTTAAAATTCCTGTTTCAACAACGCATACAATAACAGGGTCTATTATTGGAGTAGGATTAACAAAAAGAATATCTGCAGTTCGATGGGGTGTAACCCTTCAATTAATTTGGGCATGGGTTTTAACCATTCCTGTTTCTGCTATCCTTGCAGCTATTGTATTTTATATTCTTCACAAATTTATTGATTGATCTTTTCAGTTATATATAAGCCTTGGTTTTATCAATTGAGTAATTAATCCTCTGAGCTTATCAATGTAATGCCACTCTGATTCTGTTGATGAGTGATAGTGATTTTTATTAAATGTAGATCAAATACTATTTCCTAAAAATATTAATTTGTTCGATTTATATATTACATTGCAAACCAATTTAATATAGCTTAAAAAACAAAAACTAACATGAAAAAAACAATTTACACTTTTTTGATTGGCGCACTTTTTTTTAAGCACCATAACAAAAACTAATTCTGCACTTGCTCAAACTGCCTATATAACCAATTCGGGTGATGATAATGTATCCGTTATTGATGTTGCGACCAACACTGTTACAGCTACCATTGCAGTTGGTGATTATCCTTTCGGTATATCTGTAAGCCCTGATGGAAGCAAGGTTTATGTTGCAAATCATAATAGCGGTTCGATTAGTGTGATAAACACAGCAACCAACACTGTTACAGCTACCATTGGAGTTGGAAATATTCCTCTCGGTATATCTGTAAGCCCCGATGGAAGCAAAGTTTATGTTGTAAATTATAATAGTAACACGGTTAGTGTAATAAACACGGCAAACAACACTGTTACAGCTACCATTGCAGTTAGTAGCCATCCTTACGGTATATCTGTAAGCCCAGATGGAAGCAAAGTTTATGTTGCAAGTGGTGATGATAACACGGTTAGTGTTATAAACACATCAATCAACACTGTTACAGATACCATTGCAGTTGGAGTTGCTCCTTTGGGGTTATCTGTAAGCCCCGATGGAAGCAAAGTTTATGTTGCAAATAGTTCTGATAACTCGGTTAGTGTAATAAACACGGCAACCAACACTGTTACAGATACCATTACAGTTGGTTTTTTCCCTTGGGCTATATCTGTAACCCCTGATGGCAGCAAATTTTATGTTTCAAATCGTGATGGTAACACGGTTAATGTAATAAACACGGCAAACAACACTGTTACAGATACCATTGCAGTTGGTAATCATCCTTACGGTGTATCTGTATCCCCCGATGGAAGCAAAGCTTATGTTTCAAATTGGACATCTAACTCGGTTAGTGTAATAAACACGGCGACCAACACTGTTACAGCTACTATTGGAGTTGGAAATAGTCCGTATTCATTCGGAAATTTTATTTCTTCTTATACTAATACTGGAATTAATGAAATGACACAAAGCAATTTGTTTTCTGTTTATCCTAATCCGGCAAATAGTCAAATCAATATAAAAGCAGATGCGAAATTGTTTGGCTCTGTTTACACTATTTATGACAATACTGGAAAATTAGTTTTGTCAGGAAAAATAAATTCCGCAAACACAATTATTGAATTCGGTAATTTATCAGGTGGTATTTATTTATTCAGTGTTGGAGAGAACTTGAAGCAGACATTTAAAATGATAAAGGAATAAGCCGGATCTTATTTTATCAGAAACCTTAAAACAGGAGAGGTGGTGAAGTTTGTGAAGGAATAAAAAATGCAAACTAAAATGAAATAAAAAACTAACATGAAAAAAACAATCTACACTTTTTTGATTGGCGCACTTTTTTTAAGCACCATAACAAAAACTAATTCTGCACTTGCTCAAACTGCCTATATAGCCAATTCGGATGATGATAATGTATCTGTTATTGATGTTGCGACCAACACTGTTACAGCTACCATTGCAGTTGGAAACCTTCCTTACGGTATATCTGTAAGCCCCGATGGAAGCAAGGTTTATGTTGCAAATAGTGATGATGACAATGTTAGTGTAATAAACACGACAACCAACACTGTTACAGCTACCATTCCAGTTGGATGGAGTCCTTACGGTATATCTGTAAGCCCCGATGGAAGCAAGGTTTATGTTGCAAATTATTATGGTGGTTCGGTTAGTGTAATAAACACGACAACCAACCTTGTTACAGCTACCATTGCAGTTGGAACCAGTCCTAACGGTATATCTGTAACCCCAGATGGAAGCAAAGTTTATGTTGCAAATTTTTCGAGTGATAATGTTAGTGTAATAAACACGGCAACCAACCTTGTTACAGCTACCATTGCTGCAGTTGGAATTGGTCCTGAGGGTGTATCTATAACCTCCGATGGAAGCAAAGTTTATGTTACAAATGTTAATGATAGCACGGTTAGTGTAATAAACACGGCAACCAACACCGTTACAGCTACCATTACAGTTGGAAGCTTTCCTACCGGTATATCTGTAAGCCCCGATGGAAGCAAAGTTTATGTTGCAATCAGTAATGCATTAGGCACGGTTGGTGTAATAAACACGGCAACCAACACTGTTACAGCTACCATTACAGTTGGAAGCTTTCCTACCGGTATATCTGTAAGCCCCGATGGAAGCAAAGTTTATGTTGCAAATAGTGCTTCTGGCAATGTTAGTGTAATAAACACGACAACCAACCTTGTTACAGCTACCATTTCAGTTGGTAACTATCCGTATTCATTCGGCAATTTTATTTCTTCTTATACTAATACTGGAATTAATGAAATGACACAAAGCAATTTGTTTTCTGTTTATCCTAATCCGGCAAATAGTCAAATCAATGTAAAAGCAGACGCGAAATTGTTTGGCTCTGTTTACACTATTTATGACAATACTGGAAAATTAGTTTTGTCAGGAAAAATAAATTCCGCAAACACAATTATTGAATTAGG
>CAMDDP010000012.1 GCA_945892775.1 Chitinophaga pinensis | reverse complement strand
GTTGAATAAATAATTTCTAAGAAAAAAGCAAACGGCTGTTTCAAAAGAACAGCCGTTTTTATGAGAACTAATCTCTGGAAATATTTTTTAATAGAGCGATCAATTTTTATTTGTTTTTAATTCCTTTAATCATTCAACCGAAATTTATTTTTAATGAGAACTGTTCTTTTTCTTTTTGTGTTCTTCTTGTTTAGTTTGCTTTCCTGCAAAACCGATCCGCTATTAATGTGCGAAAGAAATTTTCAGCATAAAAATATAACACAACTAACCCGCATTGCTTTCGGATCTTGCGCTGACCAAACCCTCGATCAATTAATTTTAAATGAAGTGGTAAAAAAAGAACCGCAATTGTTTATTTACCTCGGCGATAATATATATGGGGATACTTACAACACTCGGCAATTGGAAGTTGAGTATGGAAAATTAGCCTGCAAGGAAGAATTTCAGAACCTCATTACACACACAAATGTTATTGCCACCTGGGACGATCACGACTATGGGCATAATGATTCAGGAAACGATTATGCACCAAAGGAAGAATCAAAGCAAGTCTTTTTGCGATTTTTTGGGGAAGAAAATAATCTAATGCGACAAAGCCATAAAGGTGTTTATTCCTCTTATTATTATGGCGACACTTCTAACCTTGTTCAAATAATTTTATTAGACCTACGAACCTTTCGCTCACCATTAATTAGCTCTTTCAGCAATGGATACTTACCCACTTATGATACTTCAGCCACTATTCTTGGAGCGGAACAATGGAATTGGCTACAATCTGAATTAACAAAGCCGGCAAAGCTTAGAATAGTCGGAAGTAGCAGTCGCTTTAATACTGAGGCTGATGGGGGGGAATGTTGGGGCAATTTTCCTATTGAACAAGAACGCATGTTTCAACTTATTCGAGATACACACGCCAACGGAGTTGTGTTTTTAAGTGGCGATATTCATTTTGCTGAACTTTGTAAGAGAACAGAATTTGGGCTCTATCCAATATATGATTGTACCGCAAGCCCCATTGCTCGAAGTGCTAATGAACCGTGGTACAATATTTATCAAATAGCCTTTTCGCCAAAGGGTTATAATTTCGGAATGTTGGAAATTAATTGGTCACTAACTGACCCCGAAATAGTTTTTAAGAACTATGATTTGTCGGGAAATGCTACAATCAATTATGTTGTTCATTTGAGCGAACTGCATTTTTAATCCATCACTTATATTTTTTTTTATTCGTCTGCCATCCACTCAATCACAATGGAATTGAGTTTCAACATTCCTTCAGTCGTCAGATGAAGATGGTTGTTTTGAATTTCAAAATGTGAAGGGGATTCATAAGCAGAAATTTTTTGGTGCAACTCATCTGAATATTTTTTTCCGAAAACTGTTTCAACGTATTCTAGTGAAATTCCTTTTGTAGTTCGTAAGCGTGTCATCAAATATTCGTTGAACTGTTGTTCACATGAAAGTTCTTCTTTCTCAAATAATGATTTTCCTTCCTTCATCGAATTCAGGTATTGAATATTATTGGCAACATTCCATTGCCTCGAAATTCCATTGTAAGAATGTGCCGAAGGACCAATGCCGAGATAGGGTTCGTTTTCCCAGTAGCTGCTATTGTGCCTGCTGTGAAAATTTTTCAAACCATAGTTTGAAATTTCATAATGCTCAAAATTATTTGCAACAAGAAATTGATGTGCCAACAAAAATTCTTCGGAACTCACTTCATCTTTTTTTTCGCTCACCTTTCCTTTCTTAATAAAATGATGAAGAGCAGTATTGTCTTCCACTGTTAAACAATAACACGATAGATGTTGAACCGGAAGTATAACAGCCAATGCTAAATTTGTATGCCAATCTGCTAAAGTTGAAGTGGGTAAACCATAAATCAAATCAATGCTGATGTTGTTGAAACCGGCATTGGCGGCATTCATCACAGCTTTTTTTGCCTGTGCTGCGTTGTGAGCACGATTCATCCACTTCAAATCTTCATCAAGAAAGCTTTGTATGCCTATGCTCAAACGATTGATGCCGATTTTTTTCAGTATCAGTAATTTTTCCATTGATAAATCATCCGGGTTTGCTTCTAAAGTGATTTCGGCATTTTTAGCAACAACAAAATTTCTATGAATGCTGTTCAGTAGCAACCTCAGTTCTTCTTCATTCAGAATTGAAGGGGTTCCACCGCCGAAATAAATGGTATTGAGTGTTTGTTTCGATAAATAGTTTTTCTTCTGTTCAATTTCATTCGCCAACTGCTGAATAATTTCATCACGATAATATTGAGTGGTGGTAAAATGAAAATCGCAATAGTGACAAGCTTTCTTGCAAAATGGAATGTGAACATAAATACCTGCCATAAATTTATGGTTCTATTAATTTTGAAAAAATTTTCTTGAATGTTAAGAGCTGCTCTCTTGGTGTTTTTTATTTTCTGTATTTCTATTCTTCATGCACAGTCGTTATTTCATTTTAAAGTAATTACTTCCGACAAAGATACTGCGGCACTTCACAAGCTCATTAACTATCGCAATTCAATGAGTGATTCTGTTACAGCTAAAAAGGAACTGGCTTCTGTTTTCAATCAGTTGTATGAAAAAGGTTTTCTGCTTTCATCTCTTGATAGCATTCAAATTGATTCTACTCATCTCACGGCTTTTATTCAAATGAACAAACAGGTGGAGTGGGCTTTTCTTTCGAAAGGAAATGTGAGTGAAGATTTATTGAACCGCATTAATCTGAAAATAAATTGGTTCACAGAAAGAAAATTTTATTACAAGGAAATAAAATCTATTGAAGAAAAACTGTTGACTTATTGTGAGAACAATGGATTTCCTTTTGTAAGAGTATGGCTCGATAGTATTGCATGGAAAGAAAACCAAGTAAGCGCTTCATTGATGATTGATAAAGGAAAACTGATCACAGTTGACAGTATTAAAGTAGACGGCGATGTAAAGATTGCTAATGCTTATCTGTATGGATATCTCGGAATAAATCCTGGAGATTTGTACAACGAAAGCCTGATTCAAGAAATAAATAAACAGATGGATGAAATTCCGTTTATACAACAGGAGAGTGGTGCAAAAATTATTTTTAACGATGATAAGGCGAGCATTATTCTTCAACTGAAAAACAGAAATGCAAGCAAGTTTGATTTAGTAATTGGAGTGTTGCCCAATAACCGTGTTTCAGGAAAAGTGATTGTTACCGGTCAGGGTTCGCTCGATATGTGGAATGTTTTAGGCCGAGGCGAGCGATTGACTTTGAGTTTGGATAAGCTGCAACCTCGCAGTACTGAATTTAAATCTGCTTTTCAATATCCATATCTGTTACAGCAGCCTTTCGGCATCAATCTCGGCTTTGAAATAAACAAGAATGATACTTTTTACCTTGATGTGAGAAGAGAAATCGGACTGCAATATTTATTCAGCGGAAGAAATTGCATCAAGGGATTTGTGCGCAATAATTTATCGTCGTTATTATCAGTTGATACTTTTGAGATAAAACAATCGCACACACTTCCATCGCAAATTGATTTGTCAGTTGTTTATTATGGATTGGAAGTGGCTTACGAAAAATTAGATTTCAGATTGAGTCCTCGAAAGGGCTGGTATTTGTTTGCATCAGCTGCAGTCGGCAATAGAAAGGTGATTCGCAATCCTGCTATTACACAACTTTCAGATTCAAACGAACCTGATTTTAATTTCAGTTCGCTGTACGATTCTCTTCCTAAAAAATCATTGCGTTACGAATTATTGGCGAAGGCAGATAAATTCACTTCCATTTCGCGCACGCAGGTTTTGAAATTATCTTTTCAAACAAAATCATTGATTGCGCCTGATATTTTTCAGAATGAATTGTATCGCATTGGTGGCAATAGATTGTTACGGGGGTTTGATGAGCAATCAGTTTATGCCTCATGGTACAATGTATTTACGGTTGAGTATCGTTACCTAATTCAGCGCACATCGTACTTCTTTTTATTTGCTGATGTTGCTTATGTTGAAAATCCTTTAGCAACTTCTTTCAAAACAGATTGGCCGAAAGGTTTGGGAGCAGGTTTGACATTTCAAACAAAGGCAGGCATCTTTGGTGTCAGTTATGCTGTGGGAAGCGAAAAAGAAAATCCAATACAATTGCGTTCAGCAAAAATTCATTTTGGCTACATCAATGAATTCTAAAGCCCTGTCTCTAACCCTTGCTCAAAATGGAATAGAACATTCTCTAAAATTTCTCTATCCGAGATCTTTTATTATCGTTTTTTTACTTGGTATTGCTTTAATTATCACATTGAGCTTGTCGAAGTGCATAGCTCAACCCGATTCGGTTTCTCAGACAATTAGTCAACAATCGTTACAAATTGACTCTGCAGTCCCTCAGTTAATTAATCTAACACCGCCCCAAACTGACACCATAATTCTTGTAATTCCAGCAATTATAAATACGCCACAAGTATCAAAAAAATTTAATAGTACAACGACTTCTTGGCATTTTATTTCTCCGATTAAAATATTCCAAAAATTTTCTATGCCAGCAAACAATCAGGTGATAGTTTGTAGGCTAATGGATGGATGGAAGTCGTGGATGTTTTATCTGCTTCTAGTTTTAGCTATACTTTTAGTTTTTCTTCGATTGAATTATTTTAGAGAATTTGGTGATGTGTTTCAGATTTTTAAGCCCCTTGGAATTAACCAACAGATTTTTCGCGATAATTTTGGTGTCGTAAAATTTGGAACATTTTTATTAAGTCTAAATTCTTCTTTAGTTATTGGAGTTTATTTTTTCTTAGTTGGATATCATTTTCATTTTTTTCCGCCTTATTGGTGGATATTAATAATTACAACCATAATTGTTAATTCAATTTTGTTTTTTCGATTTATAATTATGCGAACTGCAGCCATTTTATTTCCATTTAAAAAGGAAATTAATTTTTATCAGTTCAATGAAGTTCAGTTATATCGTGTTGCCGGGGTTTTATTATTGCCATTTTTAATCATTATCTGTTTTGCTCCAATTCAAATAAGTTTGGCAGCCATTCCAGGCAGTTTTATTTTGATGCTTGCCATTATTTTCTTTAGGTACGCTCGTGGATTCAGCATTGGCAGTGATTATTTTGCAAAGCATAAGTTTCACTTTATCGTTTATATTTGCACCTTGGAAATTGCGCCCTTAATGTTTTTTGCAAAGTTGATAAAGGAATGGGCGAAAGGATTGTAATTGACTTGTGTAAAACACCGTGAATGAAGTTGGCAAAAACAAAGAAACAAATAAAGAAGGTCACTAATTCAATATCAAAAGTGGCTGCGCGGGTTAAGAAAACTTTTACTAAAAAGATCTCGAAAACTATTGCCCCTAAAAAAAAGGTTGTATCCCCAGTAGCAATAATTCCACTGCGACCAATAAAAACCATTTTAATTTCTCAGGCAAAACCAGAAAATGATAAAAATCCCTACAACGAATTATGTCGGAAATACAAAGTGGAAATTGAGTTTAAGCCATTTATTCAGTTAGTCGGAATTGAAAATAGAGAGTATCGTCGTTATAAAATCAATCCACTGAGTTTTGAGGCAGTTGTTTTTACCAGCAGAAATATTATTGAACATTTTTTCAGTTTGTGCGAGAGTTTAAGAATCCGCATGCCCGATGAAACAAAGTATTACTGTATGACCGAATCTGTTGCCTTGTACTTACAGAAATATATTTTGTATCGAAAGCGAAAAGTTTTTTTTGGTGATGGATCGCTCCCTAATTTTTTTAAGACACTTATGCATCACAAAAATGAAGGGGAGAAATTTTTAATTCCTTGTGCCGATATTCATAAATCGGATATTCCTGGTTTTTTGAAGAATAATAATATTCCTTTTGCTGAGGCTATGATATTAAAAACCATTCCTGTCGAGTTAAAGAAAAAGGATTTAAATTTTGATGCCATCATATTTTTTGGGCCAACCAGTGTGAATTCTATGATTCACAGTTTCCCTGATTACAAGCAACGAAACCAGGTTATTGGCGGGTTTGGGCCACTAACATTGCAAGCAATTGAAGATGCTAAATTGCGATGCGATATTGTTGCTCCTTCAGTTGAGTCACCTTCTATGATTATGGCAATTGAAAAATATATTCTTGCATCTAAAAAGAAGAAATAATTAATTCATTGCTGTTGAAGCATAAATTTGTTTCTTCGTTATATGGAAAAAGGGGAGTATAAATTTACCAATCAACTTATAAATGAAAGCAGTCCTTATTTATTGCAACACGCTCATAATCCCGTTAATTGGTTTCCCTGGTGTAAGGATGCATTTGATGAATCAAGAATAAAGAACAAACCAATTTTAGTAAGTATCGGTTATGCCGCGTGTCATTGGTGTCATGTAATGGAGCATGAATCGTTTGAGAATGAGGAAGTGGCTCAGTTTATGAATGAAAATTTTATAAATATAAAAATTGACCGAGAAGAGCGGCCTGATCTTGATAATATATATATGGAAGCTATTCAGATTATGAGTGGAAGTGGAGGGTGGCCTTTGAATGTATTTCTCACACCTGAACTAAAGCCTTTTTATGGGGGTACTTATTTCCCACCGAAACCTGCTTACAACAGACCTTCATGGCTTCAGATTTTAACTGGAATTAGACAATCCTGGATAGTACGGAAAAATGAAATCATTCTTCAATCGAATGATTTAACTGAAATGATGCAGAGCCGAAATGATTTGTTAAATAAATATCAAATAAAAAATTCTGAGGCAACAATTTCTCATCTGGCCTATAAAAGGTTAGAAGAACAATTTGATATAGTTGAGGGCGGATTTGGAAGCGCACCTAAATTTCCGAGCACTTATAGTTTAAATTTTTTAATGCAGTATTATTTTTTTACGAGGAATGAGAGCGCAATAAATCAGGTTAGGCTTTCACTTGATAAAATGTTGCAAGGAGGAATTTATGATCAAGTAGGAGGGGGGTTTTCACGCTATTCCACAGATGAAAAATGGTTAGCACCACATTTTGAGAAAATGCTTTATGACAACGCTTTATTTGTTTCCACTTATTCTGAGGCTTATAAATTAACTGGCGATAAAAGTTATTTAAGGGTGATTGATGAAACTTTAGCATTTGTAACAAGAGAGCTTACAAATCCAACGGGCGGATTTTATTCAAGTTTAGATGCGGATTCAGAAGGGGTAGAGGGCAAATATTATTGTTGGAATAAAAATGAAGTAGTAGCTGTTTTAAAAAGTGATGCGGAAATTTTTTGTGATTATTATAATATAACTGAAGAAGGAAATTGGGAAGGAAAAAGTATTTTAAATATTAGAAAAAGTATTGATGATTTTTCAAGAATAAACGGAATAGCACCTATTGAACTTGAAAGAGTTATTGCTAACGGCAAAGATAAATTGCTAATTGAAAGGGAAAAAAGAATTCGACCAGCTTTAGATGATAAAATTATTTTGAGTTGGAATGCATTAATGATTTCTGCTTTTGTAAATGCTTCAAAAGCAACAGGAAATAAATCTTATGGTGAAACCGCTATTACAAATTTGAATTTTGTTTTTAAACAACTGAAAGATAATTTTCATGTAGGGGCTTTTCACCATAACTATAAAAATGGAGAAGCAAAAAATCCTGCTTTCCTTGATGATTATGCTTCCCTAATAAAAGCATGCATTGATGTTTATGAAATAACTTTTGAGGTTAATTGGTTATTGAAAGCAAAAGAATTAATTCAATATGTACACGAGCATTTTTCAGATGAAAAAGAGCCGCTTTTCTTTTATACCCCTGATTGGCAAAATGATATAGTCATCAGAAAGGTAGAATATTTTGATAATGCCATAGCATCAGGAAATTCTATGATGGCCGAAAATTCTTACAAGCTCGGATTACTATTGGGTAATACTGAATGGCAAAAAAATGCCGTTGATATGTATGTAAAAATTCAAAACATAGCCACTCAGTTTCCTGCATCATTTGGCAACTGGCTATTAACTTTAAATGCATTTGATTTTGATTTCAATGAAATAGTAATTACCGGAAAAAATTCTACTCTTAATGCTGAAAGGTTAAATAAAATATACCTTCCAATTAAGGTATTGGCTGCATCAGAAATCAATGCGCTTGCTTTTCCTATATTTAATAGCAAACAATTTCTAAACGATTCAACTTTTTATTTATGTAGAAATTATGGTTGCGAGCAGCCAGTTAATTCTGCTGATGAGTTCGTTAAAAAATTAGATCCATTTGTATTATCGTCAGGATAGATTATTTTTATTCTTCTGAATACAATAATGATCGAGAGAAAATTTTTACTTGCCCTTCTTTTTTTTATTTTCTGCTTTGTTGAAACTTCTTTTGCGCAACAAATTCCTCAATTTGCTTATGGTTCATTGAATCCGGAATTTTATAATCCTTCGGTTAGCGGAATTACTAAGTCCATTAATGCTTCAGCAATTGGAAGGTCGCAGTGGGTAGGCATTACAGGGCATCCGACTGCTCAGGCCATTTCTATCAGTTCATATATTCCAAATCTTCATGGCGGAGTAGGATTCCTAGTTTTAAATAATCAACAAGGTGTGCAACGAAATACTTGTGCAATGGTCGGCTACTCATTTATCATAGGGAATAACAACCATCGATTTGGAATAGGAGTTCGCGGTGGAATAATACAATCTTCAGTTGACGGCATAAAATTGCGAGCTTCCGATGGATTTTATTCTGGTTCTATTAATAATCACAACGATAATTTACTTCCTTTAAATATTGTTTCAACAACAAGTCCCGAATTTTCAGGGGGCTTTTTTTATCTCAATAAAATAATGAATGTTGGAATCGCAGGAGCGCATTTATTAAATCCTTCGTTGAAGTATTTATCAACTAATGGAAAATTGTCTATTGATGAGGTGCGTAATCTTTCAGGAAGTATTTCTTTCCTTATTAATAAAGAGAAAACTATTAACATAAAACCTTCTTTACTTGTAAAGTACAATTTTAATGAATTTCAGAGTGAGACAATTCTATTAATAGGATATAAAAAATTAGGGTGGTTTGGTGGTGGTTACCGTGGAATGGCCTCAAATCATCCCGATGCGATAATTGGATTTATTGGAATTAGCCTTCCTTCTAATTTGGAAGTTGGATATGCTTATGAATATTCTATCTCAAATTTAGGGGCTTCAAATGAGTTAATGCTTCGTTATTCACTTAGTTTAACAAAAAATGCTAAGCCCGAAAAAATTATTTTCACCCCTAGATTTTAAAATAGTGTCACGGAATTGTAACCTTTTATCTGAAACATTCGTTAAAATGCGTCAGACCCAAAAAGTTCGGTCCTAAAATTTGATTTGGTTTGATAAATAAAAAAATTATTTTTACCCACCCTAAAAGAATTTCTATAGCTTACACTCTACTTTTTAAGTGATTAAACCTCAAACCATGATCAAGAATTCAAGGAGTTTTTTAATTGGGTTGATGTGTCTGTTTGCTGCTTGCAACGGCGGATACAATGGTCAACTGCTAGGTACGCTAGATCGACCGGAATGGAACACAATAGTTCCTTACGGAATGATGTACATACCATCGGGCACTTTACATATTGGCCAAAGTGATCAAGACATTAATAATGCCTTGATTCAAAAACCTAAGTCCATTTCCATACAAGGCTTCTTTATGGATGAAACCGAAATTTCAAATAATGAATATCGTCAGTTTGTTGAATTTGTAAAAGATTCAATTGCACATAAAATATTGGGGGGAGATTATTTAATTGATGACAACGCCGTTAATTACAGAGAAAAAATTGATTGGGAAGACGAAGAAATTCAGGACCAATTATCTTCTATGTATACACCTGAAAACCAAAGAATATTAGGAAGAAAAGAAATTAATACCAAAGGGTTAAACTACACATATTTTTGGGTGGATTTTAAGACTGCAGCTAAGGAAGAAAATAGGACTTCAGGGTCAAATCCTCATAATTCAGATTTTGATCGTAGTTCGGTGATTATGACTGAAACTGTAAATGTGTATCCCGATACATTATGTTGGGTTCATGATTTTACTTATTCCTACAATGAGCCAATGACACGAAATTATTTTTGGCATCCAGCATTTGATAATTATCCTGTTGTTGGGGTTGATTGGAAGCAGGCAACTGCATTTTCAAAATGGCGCACTCGTTTTTGGAATGATTACCGAACAGAATTAGGTGATGTAATTAATGATGAATTCCGTTTGCCTTATGAATCGGAGTGGGAGTATGCTGCGAGAGGTGGCAGAGATATTTCTCCTTATCCTTGGGGGGGGCCTTACATGAGAAACAAGAAGGGGTGTATTCTTGCTAACTTTAAACCTGGTCGTGGAAATTATCCTGACGATGGAGGTTTTTATACAGTAAAAGTGGATGCTTATTTCCCAAATGATTTTGGTTTATATAATATGGCTGGTAATGTTTCTGAGTGGACTTCAACTGCTTTTTATGAAAACTCCTATTCATTTGTTTGGGATTTAAATCCGGATATTCAGTATAATACTCAAAATTCCGATGCGATTACTCTTAAAAGAAAGGTTGTTAGAGGGGGGTCCTGGAAGGATATAGCTTATTACTGTCAAACAGGTGTTCGTAATTATGAGTATCAAGATTCAGCAAAAGCTTATGTTGGGTTCAGAGATGTAATAACCTTCCTTGGTAGATCAATCAATGATTAAAATATTTATTGAATTTGATTACACACCATTTCTTTTTAATGCTTAAAAAGACATAACAGAAACTAAAATCACAATCAATAATTAACTAAATAAACACTTTTGAACAATGAATAAACTCGCTCATTTTTTTGAGACTGAAAAAGGTAAAAGAATAAAAAATTTAATTATCGGTCTTGGTGCTTCTGTTGTGTTGATGGGAGCTCTATTTAAGCTTCAACACTGGCCCTATGCTAGTGAAATGCTTATTGTGGGTATGTGTACCGAAGCTTTTATCTTTGCACTTTTAGGAATTCTTCCTCCTCATGCTGACTATTATTGGGAAAAAATTTATCCTGAAATTAACTTGGCCCCTGACGAAGAAGAGCTTTTAAAGGAACATGACCAAGCTACTCATGGAACTTTAACTCAGCAGTTTGATAATTTATTGGAAACCGCAAATGTTGATCAAGAATTAATTCGTAGATTGGGAGATAACTTAAATAAATTAGGTGAAAACCTATCTGGCCTATCTGATGTGAGTGATGCAATCACTGTAACTAATGATTACACTTCGAAGACTAAAGAAGCAGCGGTTGCTTTGTCTCAAATGAAAAAGGCTTATAACGAAGCAACTATTGCTGCGGAGTTACTTGCTTCAGGTGCCGATGAAACTAAAAAATACCACGAACAAGTTCAGCAGGTTTCTAAAAATCTCGCTCAATTGAACGCTATATATGAACTGGAATTACAAGACACTAATAGCCATTTAAAAACTATGAATAAGTTCTATGGCACTCTTTCATCTGCTATGGAAAATTTAAATGATTCTGTTGAAGATACTAAGAAGTATAAAACTGAGATAAATGGCCTTGCAAAAAATCTTGGGCATTTAAATTCAATTTATGGCAATATGCTTTCTGCTATGCAAATTGGAGGGGCTAGTTCTAGATAGTGTAAGTTTTTTAACGATTTATTTTTAATAAAAAAAACACCTATAAATAAATGTCAATTCCTAAGGAACCCAGACAAATGATGATCAACATGATGTATCTCGTGTTGACTGCCCTTTTAGCTATGAATGTGTCTGCTGAAATATTAAATGCTTTTCATGTTGTAAACCAAGGTATTAATAATTCAAATGTTTCAGTAAATTCTAAGAATGAAAAATCAATGAAAGTTTTTGCTGACCAACTTGAAATTCAAAAAGAAAAGGCTAAGCCATTTTACGATAGAGCTGCTCTTGCAAAAAAACACACTGATGAATTATGCTTAATGATTAATGGGATAATGGATGATGTTGTTGTAGGTAGTGGCGGATGGATTGACAAGAAGGAGCAGAAACAAATGAAAGGATGGAAACCCGAACTTGGTCGTTTAAGTGATGACAAAAATTTGGACGTTTCTACTCGTCTCATGTTGGAAGAAGGAAAAAAAGCCGATATTTTGAAAAAAGCAATAATTGATACCAGAGCAAAACTACTTGGCTTAGTTGAGGATCCTGCTGATAAAAAGAACTTTGAAACTATATTGCCGTTAAGCATTATGGAGAATATTAAAGGGCAAGAAGGTGAATCAAAAACCTGGGAGGATGCAAATTTTCACATGGTACCAACAATTGCTTGTCTAACTTTATTAAACAAGTTTCAAAATGATGCTAAAAATTCTGAAGCGCAGATTATTGATTATTTATTAGGTAAAATTAATGCTAAGGATTTTAAAGTAGATCGTATGGCTGCAAAAGTAATAGCACCATCAAGCTACATCATGTCAGGACAGGAATATACAGCTGATATTTTTGTTGCTGCATATAATTCAACGGCAAATCCAACAATAACAATTGGCTCTTTAAATGGTAATGCTGTAAAAGATGGGGACTCTTATAAAGAAACTAAAATAAATCCAGTCAATGGTGGCGGGCAAATATTGCCAATTGAATTAGGTATGGGAAAATATAAATTAACTGCAAGCGGGGAGGGAGAGAAAAAATATTCTGGGGCGGTTATGATTACTGGTCCTGATGGAACTCCTGTTTATTATCCATTTGAATCAGCTTATACTTCTGCTAAAGGATCTTGTGTAATTGCGCCTGACAATTTGAATTTGATTTATGCGGGTATTCCGAATCCATTTTCAGTTTCAGTGCCTGGTTTTGCTGCTGACAAATGTACAGCCTCTGCTTCTGCAGGTTCTTTTACTGGAAGTAAGGGGAAATACATTGCAAATATGCCAGCTTCCATGGTCAATTCTAAAATCACAATCTCCGTAACAGTTAAAGACGGGCAAAAGACCACTAAAGTAGGATCATCGGAGTTTGTGATAAAGCGTATTCCAGATCCAGTTGCTCAAATTGGAGGTAAATCAGAAGGGGATATGAAAACCGGAGAAATAAAGGCAGTTCCTGGAATTGGAGCGGTGTTAAAAGACTTTTATTTTGAAGGGGTTAGATTTGATGTGGTTTCTTTTGAGTGTGTTTTTATAGCAAAGCGTCAAGATGCAAAATCTACATCTGTAAATGGAGCTAAATTTACCGGAGCCGTTTCGGACTATCTAAAAATTTGCAAACCTGGAGATCAATTTATTTTCAGAAAAATTCGTGCAAAAGGGCCTGATGGAACTATTCGTTCAATTAATAGTATTCCAGTTGAAATTCGTTAGTTTTTTAATTTTCATTAAACAATTTAAACAATGAAAAAGATAGCATCGTTATTAGTTGTTTTAGCACTTCTTTTTGCTCAGAGCAAATTGGCAGGTGCCCAGGGAACAACCGAACCAGCTTCACCTCGCGATCGTTTTTATGATCGTGTTTCTCCAACAGAAAGAGAAATTATTCCCTATGATCACATTCGTGAGTCGGATGTTTTTATGGAAAAAAGAATTTGGAGAGTGATTGATTCTAGAGAAAAAATTAATCTCCCTTTTAAATATGAAGGAATTGATTGGAAAGATATGCACCCGTTAATTACTATTTTTAATACCGCTATTAAAGAAGGGGCAGTTGTATATGATGACGAGTATTTTAAAATCCCATTAACTACAGAGGCTTTCAATAAAAAAACGAATAGTATTGATACAATCGCACAATATGATTTTGATGGGAACTATACTAAAGATACAATTGTGCAAAATGAATTTGATCCGGGATCAGTTAAAAAATTTAGAGTAAAAGAAGATTGGTTCTTTGATAAAGAAACTTCTACCCTTCAGGTTCGCATACTTGGTATTGCACCAATTTATACTGACCCTGATGCTGGTGAGCTTCCTTTATTTTGGGTTTACTACCCTGATTTCAGAAAAATTTTGGTGAAGCAAGATTGCTTTAATCCAAAGAACGATGCAATAAGAATGAGTTGGGATGATATTTTTGAAGGACGCTTATTCGGTAGTTATATTATTAAAGAATCAAATGTGCTTGACCGGCGTATTCAGGATTACTTTTCCGGTGTTGATGCCTTAATGGAATCAGAGAGAATCAAACAAGATATGTTTGAGTGGGAACACGATCTTTGGTCGTTGTAATCATTACAATTTTTAAACAGTTTGAAAGAGCTCTCCAAAATCGGAGGGCTTTTTTGTTTTATTCCTTTGGTATTTATATTAACTAATTAAAATGCGCTAGCACTTTTTTGGTCATTGATTTTCCAACTACTATAATTATTTCTTCTTCGCTTGCTTGTTTTATCTTTTCAATCGAGTGAAAATGTTTCAACAATTTCTCAGCAGTGGTTTTTCCTATTCCTTTGATGGATGTGAGATTTGTTTGAAGGGTTCCGCTGTCTCTCTTTGCTCGATGAAAAGTTATGGCAAATCGATGTGCTTCATTTCTGATTTGTTGGACCAATTTTAAACTCTCTGATTTTTTATTGATGTAAAGTGGCAATGAATCTTCAGGAAAATAAATTTCTTCCAGTCGTTTAGCAATTCCGCATATAGCCATTTTTCCTCTTAAGCCCAACTTATCAATGCTGTTTAATGCGGCGCCTAATTGCCCCTTACCACCATCGATAATAACAAGTTGTGGAAGAGATTGTTTTTCTTCTATCAAACGTTTGTATCGGCGATAAACAATTTCTTCCATTGAAGCAAAATCATCTGGACCCTCTACTGTTTTTATATTAAAATGTCTGTAATCTTTTTTTGCAGCTTTAGCATTTTTAAAAACCACCATTGATGCAACTGGGTAGCTTCCTTGAAAATTTGAGTTGTCAAAACATTCAATATGATATGGAATGTCTTTTAATCTAAAATCTTCTTTGACTTGTTTTAAAATTCGTTCGGCGGGTGAAGTCTTTGCAGGGGCATTTAATGCGAGATTCATTTTATAATAGGCGACATTTTTTTCTGATAGCTCAAGCAATTTTTTTTTGTCTCCTATTTGTGGAACGGTTATTTTTATTTTATCAGAAGGGGTGGGGATTAAAAAGGGAACTATTATTTCATCGGACTCGCTGTTGAATTGCTCTCGCAATTCAGTCATGGCCATTTGCAATAAATCTTCTTTTTCTTCTTCAATTTTTTTATGAAGTTCTATTGTTTTTGATTGAATGACTGAACCATTTACCACTTTCATATAATTGACAAATGCGGTGGTCTCATCTTCCACAAAAGCAAAAACATCAATATTATTTATTTCTGTATTTACAACTGTGCTATTGCTTTGATAATTTTTTAATAAATCAATTTTTTGTTTGATGAGATTGGCTTTTTCAAATTCATAATTTTCAGAAAGTACTTTCATTTCATCATTTAAAAAATCATTTACAGGTTTTAAGTGTCCTTTTAATAAGTTTCGAATTTGTTGAATACTTTGCGAGTAATCCTCTTCAGTTTGCAATGATTCGCAAGGCCCTTTACAATTACCTATGTGATATTCCAAACAAACTTTAAACTTTTTATTTTCAATATTTTTTGCAAAAAGACTTAACGAACAGGTGCGTAATTGAAATAACATTTTAATGGTATCCAGTAAAACATTCACGCGCGCCATAGATGTATAAGGTCCGAAATATTCGGAGCCATCTTTAATAAATTTGCGAGTCATAAAAATGCGTGGAAAATTTTCTTTTTTGATGCAGATGTAAGGATATGTTTTTCCATCTTTCAATAAGACATTGTATCTTGGAAGAAAAGCTTTAATCAGATTGTTCTCCAATAAAAGTGCATCCTGTTCGCTATTGACAATTGTAAATTCCAATGTTGCTGCCGTTTTAACCATCACCTTAGTTTTGTTGGCTTCTTGCTCTCGATTGAAGTATGAACTTACCCGTTTCTTTATATTTTTTGCCTTGCCTACATAGATTAGTTTTCCTTCTCGATCACGGAATTTATATACTCCGGGCTCAGATGGGAGAGTAGTCATTAACTCTTTAAAGTCTTTATCATCCATTTAGAAGGATGTAAAAATACAGTTGAAGGACGAAAAATTTGTTATATAAAAAGAGGTCGTCTAAAACTTTGCGCTTATCTGTAATGAAAAATTTCGGGGTTGTTCTATCAATGCCGGGCGCTCGGTATATTCTCGATTCAATAAGTTTTTAGTAATAAGTGACAGTTTCACATACTTATTTACTTTTAGTGATATGCGGTAGTCAATTACAAAATCACCTTTATTATGTTCTTGCCGATATGGAATAATTCCAGCAATTACAGGAAATGGAATGTATGGGTCAGTTCCATTAAAAATAGGATCAATGTTATCCATAAAGCTATTATACCTAAAACTGAATCCTGTAGATAACTGTTTGTATGATATATCAAACTCAATTTTTGCAGTCCATTGATAGCGGTAATCAAGAATTTTTAATTTTGAAATAGAGTCAATGGTTTCTTTTGTTGCGTAGTTTGGATCAATGTTTGTTTTTTCTTTTATTTCCATGAGTAGACTATCAACTAATGCTATCTTATTCATGTCAATTGGAACGATGTAGGTAATTCCAGCTAATAAATTAGTTGGAAGGCCGAATAATTTACCTTGACCAATTACTGAAAACTCGCCTCCACTAATACGAGCATTGGTAATGTTTATGGTTTTAAACCCAAGATACTTTCCAAAATCAGCACCATTGATTGGATCGCCGAAATGGTAGGGATAAGGCGGATGAAATCCAAAAGTGAATTCCATAAAATCTTTATACTCACTAATAAAGCCACATAAATCAATATAGCCAAGCCAACTACTAGCTTTAAATCCCTGCTTTACACCAATTTCGGCAGACCATCCCTTTTCGGGATTAACCACAGGATTAGGAAAAATTTTAAGTGGGCCAACTTCTGTTGCTACAAATTTTTCAGCAATTGTTGGAAAGCGATACCCTTGCCCAAACGATGCCCTAAAATAAGTTGCCTTCATGGCCCGAAAATTTATTCCTGCACGCACCAAAACAGGGGAGTGACTGGTAAAACTATCAACACTAAACATTTCATATCTGATACCACCAACAATATTAAATCTTCCTTTTTTCTGATCAAGTTGAAGGAATAATGCTTCGTTATTAGCTTTATGATTACTATACAACTGTGAAGCAATTAATGAAGAATTGGCAACGGCTCCAGCAGTTAAATTTAATCCTATTTTAAAGAAATGCTGGTATTGATATTCGCCATAAAAAAGTTGTGCATTAGTGCCTTTGTTTTCACTTGCAACGGCATCAGTTGAATAATATCTTCCATGAAAAGAATGCCTATTTCCATTCTTATTAAAATAAGTAATGTAGGGATCAATGCTTATGCGTGTATTGTTGTTTTCAGTTAATGTGGTGGTCGCAGAATCGGTTCCACCTTGTGGGCGATAGCCCCCAGTTGTATCATCCTGCCAAATAAAAAACGAACCGGTATGAGATATAAACGAATTAATATTAAGTCCAATAGCAAGTCCGTCAACTTTCTTAAAGCGATATCGGGTGCTAATATTTACTCGGCCTCGTTCAGTATATTCTCCCTCTCGAAAGCTTGATTCATTATAAATATTTCCTCCAAAACATAAATCAAGTTGACCAAATTTTTGACTATGAGAAAAATAACCACCTGAATAATAGGGTTGCTTGTTACCCCACCAGACTAGTTCTTTTCGTTTTGGATTTTGATAAATTCCTTGGTAAAAATTAATCTGTGTTTTAGGTACAGAGGTTGGATAAGAAGTTCGAATGTTAATGATACCATTTAAAGCTGATGAGCCATATAAACTTGATGCCGCACCTTTAATGATTTCAACTTGATCTAAATTCTCAAGCGGCAAAAAATCCCACTTCACATCACCGGCATCAGCAGCTAATTGAGGTACATCATCCACTAGAACTAAGACCCGACTTCCGGCTCCGTAACTATACCCGCTCCCTCCCCGAATATTGGCTTGACCATCAATAATGTTTACTCCAGGAGCTTTATTTATTGCCTCCCTCATATCTACAGAATTGGTGTTCTCAATAAATGATGGCTTTATTACTTCCATGCTAATTGTTTCTTCCGAAATCTTTTTTTCATAACGGCTCGAGCTCACCACAATAGTTCCTAATTCTTGCGCATTACTAACTAAAACAACATTTAGTTTTATAGTGTCGCCAACTTTAATAGATACTTGTTTTTCAAAAGTATTATATCCGACAAATGAAAATTTTATGGTTTGATTTCCTGCTGGAAGTGTGAAAATATAATTGCCAGCGTCATCACTGACCAAGCCTGTTGCGCCCGAGGAAACGGTAACGCCAACCAACGCCTCGTCGGTTAAATCATCTGTAACAGTTCCGCTAATGCTTCCAGTTTGAGCAAAAAGATTTGAGGAAACAAAAAGTAAGATAAGTAGTAGTGATTTTTTCATTTTAATAAATTATAGGGAATGAAAATAATTGCTCGTTTCAATTATGCAAACACAAAATTTTATTCAAATGAACAATTAGATTTTTTTTTGCGAAAAATATTTTTGAATCTCTAGTTGTGACCTGATTTCCGATTCGTTGATTTTAGCTTTTTCGAATTTATTTTTTTGCTTATTATCAATGATTCTTGCTTTTACATTGTCTTTTAATTGCAACTGTAGAATTTCAGAAAGCTGTTTTCGATGAACTGGATTTATTATTGGCAATAGAAATTCCATTTGTCGATTTAGGTTGCTGGACATTAAATCGCCACTAGTTGTGTACATGGCCTCTTCTTCACCACAACTGAAATAAAATATATGTGCGTGTTCCAAAAAGCGATCAACGATACTAATAATCCTAATATTTTCTTTTGGCTTCATGCAACAAATAGTGCGAACAATTATTTCAATTTTTACTCCTGCTTGTGCCGCTTCATATAACTCTTGAATAATTTTTTCATCTTCTAGATTATTTATTTTTAGAATAATTTTTGTTGCAATATTTTGTTGAGCCTTTGCAATACATTTTTGTATTTCTTTTGAAAATACTAGCCGGAAGTTATATGGAGAAAATGCAATCGCCGTTGGTTTAAAATTATCGATTGAATGCAATTGTAGGGCATCAAAAAAATTGGCGATGTCTTGTGCAATAGTTTTATTGGAAGTCAGAATGGCAATGTCAGTGGATCTATTTGCTGTTGTTTTATTAAAATTTCCTGTGTTAAGTAAAACTGTTCTTTTAATTATTTTGGTTGTTTCTTCTTCAATTAAAATAGTTTTAGCATTAATTTTTAATCCAGGAAAATTGCGGCAAACTTTTACTCCTCCAATTTCTAATTTATTAGCGAGTTTAACATTGTCTTCTTCGCTTTCACTTGATTTAATTTCTAAATAGGCAAAAACTTGTATTCCATTGGCGGCCGCAATAATTAGATTTTCTACAAGTAATGAATGTGAGTCGGCAGAATAGAGTGTAATAAAAATTTTTGTCACACTACTGCTTGTTGTAGCTTCTTTTAATAAATTAATCAGAATGTTAGATGAATGATATGGAAAGTAAAGGAGGTGGTCATTTTTATTTATCGAATTGAGAATGGAATTGACCTTGTCTAATGTATGTAGTTCGGGAGTAAGTGGCGTATCCTTCATTTCAATTGAAAGTCTTTCTCCCAATTCAATAAAATCACCCAAAGCTAAAAACGAATTTTTATTGGATACAGCCTTACTATTTCCCTGTGTTTTTTTAAAAAGTGACTTGATAATTTCTTTTGGAATATTTTTTTTATCAAATAGAAAATAGCTCCTGATTGGTTGATTGTTTTCTTCTATTTGTTTCGAAGAAGCCAATGACTCATTTATAGAATAAAATTCGTTGCCGCTAATTGTTTCGAAAAGGCAGGTGCTTGGAATCTCATGCCCGATAAATAATTCGGGTAAATAAAATCGAATGACTGATTCTGCTAAAACATAAACAGATTTGCTATTTGTGGTAGGGATTTCAATAAAACGATCACTTTTACTAAGTGGAATTTCAATGATTGCGTTGCCTTTTTCTTGATGAAAAGTTAATTCAACAAATAAATAAATTTGTTCATTTTTAAATGATAAAACTATATTGTCAGAGGTCAAAAATTGTGGATGAAGAATCGGTTTTATTTTTAAACGGAACCACTCATTCAAGTACTTCAATTGTATTTCATCTAATTGTTCAACGGCGCAAATTTCTATCCCTAAATTCTTCAGAGAGATAAATATGTCGGAAAGGATTTGCCCACTTTCAGCAAATTGTTTGGATATCTTTTTATTTAGTTTATTTAATTTTTTTTCTGAATTATCGTTCGAAAAATTTAAGAATGGAAAATATCTTTCACTAATAAATTTTTTCAAATTACTGTCGGCAATTGAAATAAATTTCAATCGTTCACCAAGTAAATTACTCTTACATGCTGCTTCCTGAAGTATGCGGCTATTATATGAAAGCCAACTTAAATCACGGTCAAACAATTTCATTTCATTAAAAATTTAGTTGGTCCCACTCCTGTTTTTTTAGGGAATTCATAACATATCAAGTTTTTTTCACTTGTTTCAACTTCACCCCATTTGTCAGTTTTAAATTCAATTCCAACAATACAACAGGTGGGCATAGATGGAATTTTATTTTGGGTAAAATAATTTGCGAGTTCATAAAAAGTAGGATTGTGACTGAATAGCAAAGCGGTTTCAGCCGATGGATTAATTGACAAAATAAAAGACATGATTATACTTTGATTGAATGAGTACAGATCTGAGTTAATTAGAATGGCTGCCTCAGGATAGTTGAGTTCTTTCGAAAATAGTTTAGCCGTCTCTAATGCACGTATGGCTGGACTGCTGAAAATCAAATCGGGTTTTACGCCTTGCTCTTGTAAAAATTTACCCATGATTGGCGCCTCTTCATTGCCACGATTATTCAGTTTGCGGTCAATGTCTTTTGTTTTCAAATCGTCGTGGCTTGACTTTGCGTGCCGAATGAGAAATAGTTTTTTCATGGGTGGATATTTACGCTCATTCCTTTTTCAAAGCAATGTCGACATCGAGGTTCATAATGGTCTTTTTCACCGAGTAAAACTGTCGCATCAATTTTTGATTTTCGGAAAGAATAGGACGCTATATTCCCACATAGCATACAAATGGCATGCACTTTTGTAATGTATTCAGCTCGTGCTAAAAGTTGGGGCATTGGGCCAAATGGTTTTCCAGAAAAATCCATATCTAATCCAGCAATTATAACTCGTGCGCCTTTTGCAGCTAATTTATCGCAAACCAATGGGAGCTCATTGTCAAAAAATTGTGCTTCATCAATTCCAATAACTTCAATTTCATTTGCAAGTAAAAGAATATTTTGCGAATTGGAAATTGGCGTAGATGAAATATAATTATCGTCGTGAGATACAATGTTGTTGGTATGATATCGAGTATCAATTTGGGGCTTAAAAATCTCTACTTTTTGATTTGCAATTTTTGCACGTTTTAAACGGCGTATCAGTTCTTCAGTTTTACCGGAAAACATGCAGCCGCAAATCACTTCAATCCAACCAGTATGTTGTTGTCTTTTGTTGGGTTCAATAAACATTTAACGAAGTTTAATTTTCAGAATGCGAAAATTCATAAATATTTTCGAATAATTAGTTTAATATTTTGGTGTTTATACCACAATTGATTAAAATCAGCATTTAATTGAAATTGTAAGCGCTTATTTAAATAAAAAATTTATTTCTAGTGTTTGATAGCGTAAATTTGCACCTACCTGAAAAAAGATGGCTGATATAAAAACAGAAACAAAGATTTCGGTATTGATTGAAAAAATTAATTATCTGTTTCAGTCTATCCAATTTAATAATGGGGTAATAAACAAGATTGATAAGGACTTATTACTCAATTATGTTCGTGAATTGTACGAACTAACGCTTTCGTTGCCTGTTGATCATCCACAAGCGAATATGATGCAACAATTTCCACAACAATATCAGCAACCTTCAGTTCAGCAGCAACCACAATATTATCAGCAACCAACTCAGCCTTCTACACCACAATATATTCCGCCTGTTCAGCAAACGCCTATTTCTCCAATTGAACAACAAAAAGCACAAATTCCCCCTTTCAATATTTTGATCGATAATGACGGGCAAAATCAAAATGGTGCTAACGGAAACGGTAGTCATTATTCAAAAAATGGTGATGCGTTAGGGGAAAATAATAGTGGTCAGTCAATCAATCAGGCTTACTCAGGAAAGGGAACTCAAAAAACAGTTTCAGATATTTTTTCAACTCAAGGAATGAGACCAACTGTGAATGAAAAATTGAATCAACCTCATACTGAGTTAAATGACAAATTACGCAAAGCCCCCATTAAAGATTTAAAAACATTTATTGGATTGAATAAGCGGTTTTCCTATATCAATTTTTTATTTAACAACGACGCAAGATTGTATGATGAGTCAATTGAAAAAATTAATAACAGTATTAATTATAATGAGGCTATGGACTATTTAGAAAACACATTGCGAAACCGTTTGCACTGGAATACAGGGGATGAAATGGTGGCTGAATTCTATAATATAGTGGAGCGACGATTTTTAGTCTGACTTATTTTTTAAAATTTCTTTATTAATGTATTTTACAATTTGATCTGTTGCACCTGATTTGTTTTTTACATACCCACTATTATCAATTACACATTGTTCGTATTGTTTTTTATCGTTCAGAAGCTGATTGATTGTGGAAGTGAAATCTGGTTCATTATGAATGCAAAAACAACTCTTTTGAGAAATTAAATCTTTTGCTTCATTTGATTTAATAAAATTTGGTCCAAATAAAACTGGGATGCCATAAACCGCTGCTTCTAAAATATTATGGATTCCATTTCCAAATCCGCCACCTATATAGGCAATGGATGCATAGCGGTAAATGCTACTTAGCATTCCAATATTATCAATCACTAAAATTTGTTTGTCGTTGATTGCATTTTCATTTTGAGAGAATCGAATAGATTTTTCTCCCAGTTGATTCATTAAAGAATCAATATGTGATTTGCTGATTTCATGTGGAGATATTATCCATTTTAAATTTGATTTTTCTTGTTGCCGAATATATTGAATCAGTATTTTTTCATCTTCAGGCCAAGTGCTTCCAGCTATTATTATTTTACTGCTATCACAAAATTTTTCAATGAAAGCAAATTGTTTTGCATTATTTTTTATTTGAATTACACGGTCAAATCTTGTATCTGAAGAAAGAACTGAATTTGAAATTTTAAATTCATTGAGTAGCGCATATGAATTTTCATCCTGTACAAATATTTTTTTGAATGAGTTAATAACTAAAAGCATTGGTTTGCCATACCACTTAAATAAAAATTGCTCTTTTCTAAAAATACCGGAAATGAGAATGGTGGGGATGTTTTTATTTGCTAATTCGAGCAAGTGGTGAAGCCAAAATTCGTACTTGACAAAAATTACTAATCTTGGATTTGTAATTTCGACAAACTTCTGAGCATTTCTTTTTGTATCGATAGGCATATAAAAAATATAATCAGCATCAGAAATTTTTTTTCTTTGCTCATATCCGCTTGGAGAAAAAAAAGTGAGCAATATTTTAACATTTTTATTTTCAAATCTCAGTTTTTCAATAACCGGTCGGCCTTGTTCATATTCACCAATCGATGCGCAGTGCATCCACACGATATAATCGTTCTGTGGAATATTTTTTTTTAATTCATCGAACAACTTTTTTCTTCCACTCAGCCATAGTTTCGCTTTTGAATTGAACGGAGATGCAATACGAATAGCGAGAAGATAAAATTGAATAGCTAAATCATAAAGAAAAAAATAAATAAGATTCATTAATGAGTATAAAATTCTTGGTAAGTATGGCCATAAAACGGAAGAAACCAGGCTAGTTTCAAACCAATTAATAAGTCGAAGCGGTTGGTTCTATCCACTAGTTGTTGATCAAAATTCCAATCACGCCTATTTTGAGTAAAGCCTTCTGTCACTTCAATTCCGGTGTAAAAGTTTAACAGTTTTTTAGGGTCAAAATGAATAATCCCCAAAAACTGACTAAAGCAAATGCCATTGGTTAATCGGTCGTAACCTTTTACGTAATCTCCTGCAAATTGAGGAAGGTCGTTTCCTATTTCCTGAATTTTTATTTTATGTTGTATGAATCCGGCGCCGATGGTTGTCATAATTCCTGAATTTGGATTAGAGTCAAAAACAGGAATTATTTTACCCAGTTTTGCCTGAATTAGATAGCCGCGTTCGTTTAAAACAATTGAGGAATAAATTCCATTGCTACTAATGAAATTTCCGCTTATTGTTTTTAAAGCATCTAAAATGGTGTCTTCACGAATATTAGAACTAAATAAAAACCCTCCGCTTGCTCCTATTAACCAATTATTTCCGACCTTGAATAAAAAATTTCCTTCAATGGTGCTTCCGTTTCCAAATCTTTTTGCCATATCAGCAGCGGGAATTTGAAAAGTATAAGCACCACTTATGATTTTAGCATTTAATAAAGTGTCTTTAATGTTGCTTGTTTTTTGTGCAACAGAATTGACGGCGAGTAAACAAAATAGAAAGCTGAGATTTCGCATGTGGCGAAAATAGTTGCTCTGTTTTAGTTAATTGCTTATTGTTTTTATAATTATCCTGCCCAGTTTTCTTTATCCAAACTTCGGTAATGAATAGCTTCTGCAAGATGTTCGGTTTTTATGTCATTGCTATCTGCTAAGTCGGCGATAGTACGTGCAACTTTTAAAATTCTATCGTAGGCTCTTGCCGAAAGATTTAATCGTTCCATAGCAGTTTTTAAAAGGGTTTCTCCGGCTAAAGTGAGTTTGCAAATTTCTCGCACTTGCTTGCTTTCCATTTGTGCATTGCTGTGAATATTTTTCTTTTCTTTAAATCTTTCTATTTGAATGTTTCTGGCTTTCACTACTCGTTCGCGAATGGCTTCACTTTTTTCAGAAAGTGATTTTGAAGATAATTCGGAAAATGGAACTGGGGTAACTTCAACATGTAAATCAATACGATCTAATAATGGACCTGAAATTTTATTCAAATATTTCTGAACTACACCAGGCGCACAAACGCAGTCTTTTTCAGGGTGATTGTAGTAGCCACATGGGCAAGGATTCATTGAAGCAATCAACATAAAACTTGAGGGATAATCAACTGAAAACCTTGCGCGTGAAATAGTGACTTTGCGCTCTTCCATTGGTTGGCGCAAAACTTCTAATACTGTTCTTTTGAATTCTGGTAGCTCATCTAAAAATAAAACGCCATTGTGTGCTAATGAAATTTCACCTGGCTGAGGATTATTTCCACCTCCAACTAAAGCCACATCGCTGATAGTGTGATGCGGAGAACGAAATGGTCGCAATGAAACAAGAGCAGTATCAGCAGGTAATTTTCCAGCTACCGAATGAATCTTGGTTGTCTCCAACGCTTCTGAAAGTGAAAGTGGAGGAAGAATAGTTGGCAGCCTTTTAGCAAGCATAGTTTTTCCTGCACCTGGCGGGCCAATCAAAATAACATTATGTCCGCCTGCCGCTGATATTTCCATTGCGCGTTTAATATTTTCTTGACCTTTTACTTCTGAAAAATCAAAATCAATACCACTTTGAGATGCAGCAAATTCTTTTCGTGTATCAACAAATACAGGTTCAGGGTTGCTTTTTCCATTTAGAAAATCAATCACATCATTAATATGGCTCATACCAAACACATCAATTTTGCTCACGATGGCCGCCTCTCTTGCATTTTCTTTTGGAAGAATAAATCCTTTATACTCCTCCTTTCGTGCTTGAATAGCAATTGGTAGCGCTCCTTTTATTGGCCGCAAACTTCCATCTAAAGAAAGTTCTCCCATGATAATATACTTATCTAACAAATCAAGATTGACTTGCTCTGAAACTCCCAATATCCCAATTGCCATTGGTAAATCATAAGCTGAGCCCTCTTTTTTAATGTCGGCAGGAGCAAGATTTATAACCAATCGTTGTCGAGGCATTTTTAAATCACATGTTTTAAAAGCGGCTTCAATCCGGTATAAACTTTCTCTAACAGCCCCATCAGGTAGGCCAACTACTACATAATTAAGTTGACCACTACCATAATAAGTTTCTATGGTGATTGTTTGGGCATCAATTCCAAATACGGCGGAGCCATAAGTTTTTACTAGCATAATTCATTAAAAGTAAAATTGATTAATGAGAAAACTAAAATAAAAAATGCGACTAGAATTTTACAAGATTATTAATTCGTAAAAGGGGTTGCTATTTTTGACTATTGGTAATAAATTATTTATAGCAAATGAATTTCAACTGTATCGCCTGTAAGTAGGGTTTCCGTTTCTTCAGGCATTAGAATTAAGCAATTCGAATCTGAAAACGATTTCATTATGAAAGATTCCTGGCCTTCTAAAGGTGTCGCTGTTTTGTAATCTGTTATTCCTTTCAGAAAATAGGTTAGGCCGACTTTTTTATTGATTGATTTTGTTAATGGAACTGAAATAGTGGGTAGAAATGGATTTGCAAAACCCTGAAAATTTCGTAGTGCTGGAATTACATATTCGTAAAAGCAAGTTAAAACAGAAGCGGGATTTCCTGGTAAGCCGAAAATATAATTTTTGTTTTTTATACCGAAGAACAACGGCTTTCCTGGTTTCTGTTTCACTTTGTAAAAGATTGTTTTCACTTTTTCTTCCTTCATTATTTTTCCGACATAATCATAATCTCCTACCGAAATTCCCCCGGTGAATAGAATAAAATCAGATTTTTTTATTGCTTTTCTAAAAGCAGCACGAATTGATTTTTTATTATCCTTAACAATAAAGGTTTTTATAAAATTTATTCCAATTGATTGAAGAGCACCTTGCAACGCAATTGAATTTGATTCATAAATATTCCCTGTCTTCAGATTTGTTCCTGTCTTTTGTAATTCATTTCCTGTTACAATGATTGCAATTTTCGGTTTGGAGAAAACTTGAGATTTGTTAATTCCAATAGAAGCTAAGAAGCCAATTGCCCCAGCATTTAATTCTGTGCCTTTTTTTAACGCCAGTTCTTTCTTTTTTATTTGCGATCCCTTAATTCTAATATTTGAACCAATAAAAATTTTATCATCAAGAATAATTAACTTGTCATTTTTGATTAATATTTTTTCCTGCATTACTACTGTATCAGCCCCGGAAGGAATTTCAGCTCCTGTAAAGATCCGAACAGCTTCTCCGTCTTTTATTTTCTTTGAAAAACTTTTTCCGGCTGCTGATTCACCGATAATTTTTATTTCATGCTGATTCAGTAAATTACTATATCTGAAAGCATATCCATCCACTGCTGAGTTATCAAATGGTGGCGAATCAATTCGAGAAAGTATATCTTCAGATAAAATACTTCCTAGTGATTTTGATAATGATAAAAATTCTTTTCTTCCTTGTTTGACGCTATTGATTATTGCGTTCCTTGCTTCTATAACTGTGACCATCGGATTATGAAAATAATAAATAATTAACCACCTATTCCAAGCATGCTTCTTCTGTTAGAAGTAGTTTCTTTCTCTCCCCATTGTTCATCATTGTTTCCACCGAGCATATAATGTTTGCCATAAAGATTTTCACGAATTAATGGTGTGATATCATTTCCTACACGAAGGGCTGAGAGTAAATCAGTTTCAGTTTTTGAAAACAAACAGTTACGCATTTTACCATCTGTTGTTATTCGAATTCGATTGCATCCGCTGCAAAAAGGCTCACTCATAGTACTGATTACCGCAAAAGTTCCTTTGTGATTTGGAATGAAATATTTTTTAGCCGTATCGTGTTTCTCATCCAGTATTTTTTCAACTTTATATTTTTCAGAAACAACATTAAAAATTTGTTGATGTGTAAAAACTTTTTCATGATCCCATTTGTTGCCTGGAAATGGCATGAACTCAATGAATCGAATGTGTAAATGAGAATCTTTTGTCCATTCAATGAAGTCATTAACCTCATCGGAGTTTATTCCATTCATCACTACTACATTCACCTTCACATGAAAATTATTTTCGAGCAACAAATCAATATTGCATTTGACTCTTTCAAATTCATCACGTTTGCTAAGGGTGAAATTTCTCTCTTTTTTTAATGAATCCAAACTCACATTCACTGATTTTAATTTCGCCTGCTTGAAAGTGTCGATAAATTCATGAATGAAAACTCCGTTGGTTGTGATATGAAGGCTGACGGGAAAGTTTGACAACCGGGTTATAATTTCTTTTGCATCCTTTCTTATTAATGGTTCGCCTCCTGTTAGGCGAATTTTATTAACTCCTTCTTTAACAAATATGGAAACTATTTTTTCTATTTCTTTTGCTGACATATTCTTTGCATAGTCATGATGTCCTTGAAGAGAATTAGTTGGATGACAATAAACACAACGCAAATTGCATTTATCTGTCAGCGAAATTCGCAGGTAATCATGTATACGACCAAAAGAGTCTTTAAGCATTTTTCAATTTCGTGTTTCAGGTTTTTATTAAAAATTTAAATTATTCTTTAGGTCAACTTTTTATGATACAAAGATAATTAATATCTGTCTTTTAATTGTTTGTTGTGTTAGAAGTAAGTTCTGTAAGTTTGTACTTAGATAATTAATAAACAAACAAACTTTTTTAAGAATGGGAATCACAGACAAATTATTTCAAATCAAATCAGATAAAGCTGAAAAGAATCTGAAAGAAGGAATTGAGTTTTTAGAAAAAAATAAATTAAGGCCAGGAGTTGTAAGCTTGGAAAGTGGCTTGCAGTATGAAATAATGGTTACAGGAGATGGTCAAAAACCAAGAGCAACTGATACTGTAACCTGTCATTATCATGGTTCATTGATTAATGGAACAGTGTTCGACAGTTCTGTTCAACGAGGTCAGTCCGCAAGTTTTCCTTTAAACAGAGTCATCAGTGGATGGACAGAAGCTTTACAATTGATGCCAGTTGGAAGCAAATGGAAATTATTTCTTCCACCAAACCTTGCTTATGGCGAACAACAAACCGGTTCTGACATTGGTCCGAACAGCACCTTAGTTTTTGAAGTGGAACTGTTAGGGATTAAATAATTTTTGCGCCCAAGTTTTAATGCAAAGAAGCCATCTGTAAAATACAGATGGCTTCTTTATTTAATGGATAAATATTTTACTGAATAACCACCTCGCCATTCTGCTCGTAAGCAGAAGAATGAAATATGTAGTGATAAATTCCAGCGGGTAAATTTTTTAAAGACAGAGAAGTTTCTTTTGTGAATTTCTGTTCAGTTATTTTTTGGCCGATGGTTGAAAATAATGCTATCTGGCATTCGCCTTTAAGTATCGTTTTAACAAAAAGTTTTTCGGTATTTGAAATTGGCGACGGATAAACAACGGCATTCATTTCATAATTCTCTGAAAGAATTTCTTGTGTTCCAATTGTAACAATTGACGAATTGATTATATCGAATTGTGCGGAGGAAACAAAAGAACTTATGTTGCTGAATTGTGCTGAACCATCAGAGCCTGATGTGCATTGATTGGCACTATCGTTTGCAGTCCCCCAGGCATTTCCATCTGCGTTGTGATCTCGTAAATAAATTTTAAAATGATGCGGATTTTGCTGGTCGGTTGTACTTACAGTTCCGATTTTATCAAATGAAATTTGCTGGGGCAAATCAAAAAATGAATTTGTTCCATAGCTATCCAAAATCCAGTAGCTGCGGGCATTCCAATTTTGAGAAGGCAATTGATCAGGATGCAGGTTGATTCGCGACACCACTACTTCGCCGTTTGGAAAAATAGTTCCTGAAGCCCAATCGCTATTGAAACCAGTATTTGTGAAATTATGATTTCCGGAAGTTGAAATATTTTTTCTAAAACTGAATCCTCCTCCAAAAGGTCCTGAACTTGTAACGCGCAATGCATCACCAGATAAACCAGCATGTCTGGTTCCAACTTTATCCAGAATTGGCCCCGAAGTTTCATTGAATTGATAATATAAAACAAGGGATATATCATTTATCGGATTTTTTGTCAAGTGCATTAAATCACGAATTTCATTTTTGGTTAATGAACGATTGTAAATACTTACTTCATCAATTTTTCCGGTGAAAAATCGATCTCCACCATTCGGGTCTTCACCAACAGTAATAGAATTGTTAAATTCATCAACTGAAAATGCAGTGTGATCAGTAGAAGGAATTCCATTTACATAGAGTGTTAGAGAATCAGGTGTTACAACAACAGCAATGTGTGACCATTCGTTATCTGTTACAAAAAGCCCGCTGCTCCACCACCATTCATCACCATTCCAGTGAATCCTGATTTCATTGTCATCTTTTATACTAACGCCCGAAGTAGTGCTTCCACCACGACAAAAAATAATTCCACCCCAATCTATTTGCTGACCTATTGGTTTAATCCATGCGGAATAAGTAACCGTATTTGAATTAAGATTCAATGATGGGCCAACAGCTTTTGCATCCGATCCATCGAGACTTAAACAATAGCCTGGCACTGTGTCAGCATTACATTCATTATAAACGGTGATGAAATCAGTAAGTGTTTGTGTAGAAGTACCGGCACCATTAGAAACTGTTAACTCAACTGAATAGGTGCCTGGATTTGAATAAACAACTTTTGGATTGCGAATATTAGACGAAGAAGGATTTCCGCCAGGAAAACTCCAATTAGTCGTACTTGGTTCTAACATATTAGAGTGGTCATGAAAGAAAATGGTGTCGCGGGTACAATGGCTTACATTTTTATCGGCAGAAATTGTTGCTTGTGGGAGCGATGATTCATACAGTGGCGATTCCCATACACTTCGGTCAGTACCATTAATTACTTTTCCTTCTTTATAATCAATTAAAACTTGTGTGCTTCCAATACTAACAGGTAAGCCGCTGTTATACAGCACCCAATCAGGTATTGTGTTGTTGCGATAGTAAACTGCTCTTCGGGTTCCAATATAAATTCCGCCATCAGTACCGCGTTGATGTTCTATGCAAGTAAGATATTCTCCGTTAAGCACTGCTGTTGTAAGATTTATCCAATTGCTACCACCATCAATAGTTTTAAAAACTTTATATCCGTCTAAATTATTCAAACTGGAACTTTGTTCTGTTCGAACAATCCATAATTCATTTTCATTACTGCTGCTTACTGCAATATCATATGGAGCGGCAAAAGAATTATTCAAAACAGTATTTGATGGAGTTATATCATTCCAGGTTTGGCCTGCATCAGTTGACTTGTAAATCTTTTTGCTTCCGTTATAATTTAAATAATAACAAGCATAAATAAAATCTGGATTGGTAGGAGCAACTTCAATGGAAGTTATTTGTCCTCCTTCGAAATTATGAAGTAAAGTATAAGTAGCGCCCTGGTCATCTGATTTCCAAATGGAAGAATCTCTGCCAATATAAATTGTGTTAAAAAGATTCGGATGAAATTCAAAATCACCAGCTTCACCAACGATGTAAGAATTATTCGGTAGCATAGCAGTACCAAGGCTTGATAAGTCAACAGTCCGGTCACCTGAAAGCTTATGTCGGCCATAATCAGAATAAATAATTCTCGAGTCGCCATAATTCACAGCACCTAAAACATTATCTCCACCCATTGTGCTGAGCCAGTCATTGGTATAGGTATTGAAATCGCGCAGTAATGTTCCGTTATGGTAAGTACCACCAACCATTACTTCATTTCCTTCCCATTCTCCCATTCCAAATCCCCAGAAATCTGTTCCTGCAATTCCAAATTGTTTACGATTAAAAGTGTCGCCTTGTGAGTGCGAATAAAAAATTCCTCCGTCGCAGCTAATCCACCAATCATTGTCATAAAAATGAATGTCGTGAATATCAGCATGCACATAATTAATTTTTTCTGAATGACTCCATTTTGAAGGACAAACCCAATTGACTCCGCCATCATAACTGATCCAATGATTAACAGCACCAACATGAACCTCATTTGAATCGAAGGGCGAAACTTCTAAAGCTAAATCGTAATACCATTGCCCGCCATCATCTCCACCATGATCATCCCAACCACATAAATTTTTGTTTGTTCCTGTATCAGGAACTCCGCCGGGGCCAGTACCACAACATTGAAAAGCCCAGCTTTCACCAGCATCGTGACTTACATAGATTCCATATAATCCGGAACCGCCATCGGCTTCGCCTGTTGCCAAAGCATAAATAATGTTTGGCGCTGCAGGTGTAACTGCAATTTCAGTTCGTTTTTGTTCATCAGGCGAAACAGCTGAAGGATAACCATTTACGATATTTATAAAAGTTTGTCCGCCATCAATTGATTTGTAAAATTCAGTTTTAACTCCGGTCATTTTTATCGCATACATTATTAGCGAGTTAGTCGGGTGTATTTCAATTTCCTTCCATGCACTAGTATACATTTGAATCCAATTGATTCCACCATCTGTTGTATGATATAGCCCCTGATCGGCGGCCATCCATAATTCATTTGAATTTACAGGAGATTGAACAATGTCTCTGATGGTTTTTGATGACGAATTAAATGTTGCGTCGCCTGTTTGATTCCAGGTTGTACCCCCATTAGTTGTTTTATAAACTTTTCCAGCTCCTCCGAAATAAACTATATCCGGATTTGTACGATCAATTTCTATTGCTAGTACAGTTCCAAGCATCATGTCTTTTGTCATGTTCACCCAATTGCTCCCTTTATTTATGCTTTTCCAAACTCCTGCATTGGATGTTCCTGCAAATAAAATATTTGGGTTTGAAAAAGATTGTTCAGTGGTATATACATGTGCGGCACCAGCTGCATAGCTGGCGCTTGATGCTTCTTTATCAAAATCGAATGGACCAATACATTGCCAGTTGGCAGCTTTTTCTAATGCTGTTTGTTTGGAGTTTTCTAAATATTGTGTTTGATTAAATTTTGTATCATCCAATGGTAAATTGAATAATGAACCATTATTATCTCTTGCATGCAGCATCATCCAATGCTTATAATATTGCGTGTAATAATTCTTTTCAAATGGATGTGTTTTAAAATAGGATTTGAACTTTTCTGATACCATTCCCGGATCTGCATCGGGCTGAAACATCAATTGAATCCATTCAGGTTCTCCACCTTTTAAGGGAATGGTTGAATATGGAGTTTGAGCGTTAAGAGTAAAGTTTGTTAAGCAGAAAAATGCAAATAGTATTTTTTTCATCGAAAAAATTTGATTTGGCGAAAGTAGATTGAATGATGAGTATTAAGAAAAATAAAACAGGCTGCATCGGAAAGGATGCAGCCTATTAAAAAGCCTGATAATTATTTTATTATTTAATCAATCACTATTTTACCATTTGCTATTGATTTTCCTTTAACTGAAATAGTAAAGAAATAAATACCTGATGGTAAACCGTTGCGTTCAAATGTAAATTGTTGATTGATAAGGGAATTTAATTCCATAACTTTTTTTCCTAAAACATTACTTAAGCAGAAATCAAACTTTTCATTCACACCATTAACTTTTATCGAAGTTTCATTTGTGGAAGGATTCGGATATGCCGAAACGGAAATGTTCTCATTTGAAATGTTATTTACTGAAAACCAAACAAGGTGAGTATTCACGGTGTTTGTTACAACCGCACTGTTGTAATCAAAATAAATGGAAGCAGTATTATAAATGTATGCTCCATAAGGAAGATTTGGTCTTCTTTTGATTTTGAATTTTACAAAGCCTTTACTCTCAGGTTCATTTGTTGCACTATCAACTAAAAGTATTGGGTTAAACACCCAGGTTAAAATTCCTGTTCCGGAAATATCAAACGATTGATAAGGATGACTTGAAGAAATATTCTCAACAGTAGTTGGGTCAAGATATAAAGACAAAGTATCTTTTAATATGATAAAATTAGTTGTGTCGTTTCCGGTATTTTGGAAATTTATGGTATAGTAAAGAACTGAGCTATCATCCTGAATATTTCCTTCCAGGTAAACCTCTTTTGAGTTTGGGTCCAATGAACCGGTTAAAGTTTCGGAATAATGCTGATGATTATTAGAAGCATTGCAATCATCAATGGTTGGGTAAATATCAAAATCGCTTTGTATTAAAGTGCCTACAGGTAATGAAGCCGGCGTATGAAAGAAGGCGTGTAATCGATCAGGCCAGATGTAAATCGGATTCGGAACATTTGCAACCTCCCATGTCAGAGTGTGATTAGCTAAATCATGAACAGGAAACGGAGCAATGCTATCAAAGTAAATCAGATTAGAATCGTAAGTAAATACAACTGTTGCTGTATCGTTAAATGAAATAGGAGAAGCATTAAAATATAAAATCCAAAAATGCTTGTCAAAGCCCGGGTTGGCAGAACTCCATCCAGGATGTAACCTCAAATCAAAGTTGGCACCTGTTGTAACAAATCCAAAATTATTGTTTGAAGAAGTATCGCCTACAGCAGGAAAAAAAATTTGCGAAGTAGCAGTACAGGCATATAAATTTCCACAGATAAGATTGGTGTTTGATGCGGTAAGCGTGAAGTTGCCAGATGAACCAATAGGGATTTGATAATAACCATCGTAATTAGTGTAAGCAAAATAATTTGCAAAACCATTGGAGGCTGTTAAAACTATTCCCTGCACAGCCACTTCACCTGAATCCTGAATGCAATTTGAATTAAGGTCGTTAAAAGCTATTCCTTCAATAATATTGTTACAGGAAGTGGTCAGAAAAGTTTGACCGGTAGTCACACAGCCGGCGCTGTCGGTTACAGTCACAGAATAATTACCCGGAGCCAATCCTGTTAAAGTTTGAGTGATTTCGCTGTTGTTCCATAAATAAGTATAAGGCGCATTCACACCCATAGGAGTTGCTGTAATTGCACCGTTGTTTGAACAATTTGGTGTGGTTGAATTCATGTATACATAAGAATAAAATGTGGCGTTGAAATTTTGAATCAGTGAGCAGCCTGTTGCCTCAGTTACAGTTACTATGTATACCCCGGCCTGTACATTTGTTAGTGAACTTGATGTGCTGCCATTGCTCCATAAATAGGTATAAGGGAGCGTTCCGCCATTTAGTGTCAAAGAAATATTTCCGCTGTTTCCACATGAGGGATTGGTCATTACAGAAGTTACGGTCAATAGATTTGAATCCGAAACAGCAATGCTTGCGAATCCCTGACAAGAATTTTGATCACTTACTGTAACATTATAAAACCCGGCTGAAAGTGATGATACATCTTCTGTTGTAGCTCCATTACTCCACAAATAAATATACGGTGGAACACCACCTGAAGGAATTAAATCAATGCTTCCATTTGAGTTTCCACATGTTGAACTCAATGAACTTGATGTAAGTGTAGGACCATTAATGGTTCCTATAATTATGGTGGTGCTGTTAAAACAACCAAATGAATTAGTTACTGTAACATCATATATTCCGGCAGAAAGATTCAATTGGTCTTCAGTTGTTGCCCCATTGCTCCATGTATAAGTAAATGGGCCAACTCCGCCTTGATTTGTCAAATCAATTATACCATCATTATTTCCGCAAGTGGCATCCCAATGAGATTCAAGTAATGAAAATACTCCGGTGCTTTGTATTGTTACCGTAATTTGAGGTGACATACAACCCATTGCATCCACTACAACTAGAGTATATGTGCCTGCCGTAAGATTCGTAAGATTAGGTGAAGTTGCACCATTGTTCCAGTAATAATTGAAAGGAGCAAATCCTCCATTTACTGCGGTAGTTATGCTTCCAATGTTATTTCCGCACAATGCATCAATCCAAGTTGCAGCAACCGAAACAAAATCAACATTTATAACTCCCTGAATAGTTAATGTGTCTGAATTACCACCTGCATCTGTAACAATTAAGGTAGCATCAAAAATTCCGGGGATATTTAAAATTACAACAGGGTTTTGTTGGGTTGAGGTGGTTGGCATTCCTGTGGGGAATGACCAATTCCATGCAACAGGGTTACCAGTGCTTTGATCAATAAAGCTAACCGTGTTTCCAAGACATTGCATATTAGAACCGCCAACTATGAACGAAGCAGTTATTTGCGCAAATCCGTTTTGCGAAAACGATAATGAAGCAATGCAGAAAATCACTGCAGTAAAAATTTTATTCAGATTTCTTTTTATGTGGTTTATTTTAAACAGAGTTAGTTACTGTTTTACAAATTTGTTTCTGTAAATATTCAAGCCATCAGTCACTTCAAGCAGATAAATTCCGGCAGCAAAATTCTTTACATCAATTGATGAATTCATTCCACTCATATTTTTTTCAAACAATAATTTTCCAGCAGCATCAAAAACTTTCAACTTTGCATCCAGAATATTTGCTTTTGAAGAAATTAATAATTTTTCAGTTGCCGGCGAAGGATAAAGTGTTAGGATATTGTTGTTGTAAATTTCATTTATTCCGCCACTAAAATCCAGTGAAGTTGAATCGCCAACTGTATGTACATTTATGTAATTCTGAACATTTCCCCAATAACTTGGATAGTAAACACTGTTGTTAAGTACTTTAGAATCAGATAAAATTTTCATTGTTAACGGAAACAATGTTCTGTTTTGTACAACCGGGCAACCTATAAAAAAATTAATCTTAGCTATTTCACCTAACCCGGTAATGGCAATATGATTTGTTCTTGCCATAACAATTGTTAAAATACGATTTGTGATATCGTTATAGTATTGATAAATATGATTATTTAGTCCTGTTGAATCCAACCATGAATTATTAAATTCTACTGTTATTGAATTTGCTTCAATTGGAAAATCAGAATATTTTATTCTAACGCAAACTCCATAAATACTTCGGGCAGTATCACCAACATCACCGAATGATAAAACAGCAGTTGCATTATTGCAACCCCAAATTGTAGAATCAATATATTCCAATTTCATTGTAGGAGCTTGATTTGGAATCAGCTGCATTTGTGATTGAATATTATGTTGATATGAAACCTGTCCGATGTTTTGTGTGATTGCAAGTACATCTAATGAATTTATTATTCCATCTCCATTGCAATCAGCATTTTTCTTATTTACCATATCGTTTAAATACATTCCACCTGAGAACATGTTACCCCAATCAGGGCAAGGTTGTGCAGTGAAATTGATTGAAGCGTTTGGTCTTACAACACCGGTGTCGCCAAAATAAAGAGCTATCGGAAAAATATCTTCACCGGTTACTTGTCCATCACGGTTTGCATCAGCAGGAAAAACATTGCAGTCAACAACATTGGTTATTACTGCAAGAGTATCAGTATATACTCCATCTGTAAAAATAACTGAGCCAACGTATAACCCTGGCGAAGTATAAATATGAGTTGGAACTAAATCAGTAGATGTATTTGCGATACCTGATGAAGGATCGCCAAAATTCCAAAGCACATTGGTAACACCCGAAAAATTATAATAAAAATGAGCTGTGTCATTTGCACATGGATTCAACAAATAACTGATATAAGCACTCATGCAACTTGCATAAACATTTACTGTTTGAGAAACTGAATTTGTTTGAGAGCCATTAGAAATTGTGAGGGTAACAGTATATGATCCGGTAGAAGAATAGGTGTGATATGGATTCAGTAAAAAACTTGTGTCATTAGCCCCTGATGAAGGTTCTCCGAAAGTCCATTCGTAAGTCAGGTTATTTCCAATTGATTGATTTATAAAATTAAATGTTAATGAACCTGAACATTGAGCATCAAATGCAGCCTGAAAACAAGTTGCCCCAACAGTAATAACCTGAGATTCAAAAGCCCATTCAGCTCCAATATTGTCAAAATGAGTTACATAATATGTTCCGGGAGCAGTGTAAATATGAAATACTGAATCATCATAAGCTGTATTTGGATTTCCACTGATTGTATCGCCAAAATCCCATGAGTGCACTGCACTTAAATCTAATGCATAAAACCAAACAGTATCACCAACACAAGCATTTGTGTGAGTGAAATTTGCATAACAAGCACTTGATTGGTGATTGATTCCTGAAATTAATAATACTATAAGCAGTAAGGAGATGTAAAGTTTTTTCATTTTAATTTAGTTTTTGATTGGTCAATATTAATGAAATGAGAGAATGTAATGAAAAATAGATTTATATTTTCTTACCTACCCATTTTATTTTTAAAGCATTTTTTATTATTCGCCCGATGAAACACTTAAACTGGGCTTAATTAGTTTATAATTGGTCTTTGAGATCATATATTTGTAGTTTCAAAAATAATAATGAAGATTTTTCATTTCTTTTTTATCTCATTTATTGCACTTTTCATCTTATTTTCTTCTTGTAAAAAAGCTGGATTAGGAGGAGCTGTCGAAATTGCTGCTTTTCCAAAACATCACATAATGTCTATTCCTGGAGCTATTGTATATATTAAATACAACGCAAAAGATTTTCCAGGTCAAGATGTTTCTGTTTACGATGATTCTGGAATTGCTGATTCGATATCCGGTGAAGATCCACATGTTCATTTTGAAGGATTAAAAAGAGGAAATTATTACTTGTACGCTGTAGGATATGATAGTGCAATTTCACAAATTGTTAAAGGTGGAATTCCTGTTGTTATTAAAGACAAAGCAGGTGAACTTGATATAATTATTCCGGTTACGGAGTAAATATTTTATTGAAAATAAATGTTTATTATTCTTCTAAATTGATAAAGTCTCGAACAATAAATGCATTTGGAAATTTTTGCACTATTTCTTGTTGAAAAGCATTGGCACTTATTCTTGTTTCAAAGTCTCCTACACGCAATTTGAATGAGGGGTTTTGATATTCGATATAAGCTTTTGTATTAGGAAATAAGATTGAAAATTGCACCTTCAGTTCAAGTACGCTTTTACGAACGCTACTGCTTGTTAATTGAATTCGATAACCCTCCTTATTTAATTTATTTGTTGAATTGAATTGGGTGTAATCCATCAACACTTTTATCATTGTATCTTGAGTGATAGAAATGTTTCCATTCTGCAATACTGTTGTTATGTTTTGTGCCTTAGCAAGTAAGGAAAAAAAGATAAATGATAAGACAAGAAATGGTTTCATTCTTTAATTATTAAAATTCCTGATGAAGTTCCTAATCGATCAGCACCTGCTTCAATCAGTTGCAAAGCAAATTCTTTTGTTCGTATTCCACCAGAAGCTTTCACTTTAATTTTTTGGGGAAGTGATTCGCGAATCAATTTTACTGCCTCAATGGTTGCTCCTGCTTTAGAAAATCCCGTTGATGTTTTTACAAAGTCAACTCCGGCTTCTTTACACAATTCGCACGCCCGAACAATTTCTTCATTTGTTAGTAAGCAACATTCCAAAATCACTTTCACAATGGTTTTATGAAAATGTGCCATCATGGTTACACTTTGAATATCATCCAACACCTGTTTGTAATGTTTGTTTTTCAAAGCTGCAATATTCATCACCATGTCTATTTCAGTGGCCCCATCGTCAATGGCTTTTTTTGCTTCAGATACTTTAATTAATGTATTGGAGTACCCAAGTGGAAACCCAATAACGGTTGCTACTTTCACTTTTGATTTTTCTAATAACTGTTTTGCTTCATTCACATACATGGGAGGCACACACACTGCAGCGAATCCATTTTCTATTGCTTCTTTGCACAATTGTTGAATCTCAATTATGGTTGTCTCAGGCTTTAGATTGGTGTGATCAATTTTCGAAGCTATATCTATGAAAGTAATTATCTCAGGCCGCATCTTTTCCATGACACGATTTATATTTTTTCCCGCTACCACATGGGCACGAATCATTTCTACCAACTTTTTGCCCAACGCGAATGGGTTCTTGCTTTACTTGTTCTTGTTGATTGTTTCTATTTTCTCCACTTTGCAAGTGTCGACCCTGATTTGCATTTGGATTAGTTATAGCGCTTGTGTCGTCGCGTCCCGTTTTCATTCTGCTATAATCGGTTTTCGGTGGAGCCTGTGCTTGATTCATTGTTGTTTCTTGCTGTTGCGGTAAATTTCCTTTAAAAAGAAAGGATAACAAATCGCGATTTACTTCTGAAACCATTGTCTTAAATAAATCAAAGGCCTCGAGTTTATATATTAGTAATGGATCTTTTTGTTCATATACTGCTGACTGAACTGATTGTTTTAGTTCATCCATTTGTCGAAGATGTTCTTTCCATGCTTCATCAATTATTAATAAGGTTGCACCTTTTTCTATTGCATGAATTAATTCTTTTCCTCTTCCTTCAATTGCTTTTTTTAGATTAAAGATTACCTGCATTGCTTTAATTCCATCGGTAATTGGTATCACTACATTCTCAATTGTGGAGCCACGGTTTTCGTATAAATTTTTAATGTTAGGATAAACCGATTGAACCAAATGATTTGATTTGCGTTGATAATATTCAGTGGCTTCAGTGTATAATTTTTCAGCTAAAATATTGGACTTAACACTTTCGAATTCCTTTTCATTAATTTGTGTATCGCTGGAAAGTATACGAATGCAATCGAGTTTAAAATTTTGAAAATCTTTATTATCCTGATGCAATGCAATTAATTCTTCGCATAAATCATACAACATATTGTTGAGGTCAAATTGCAATCGTTCACCGAATAAAGCATGTCGGCGGCGCTTGTAAATAACTTCACGCTGTGCGTTCATCACATCATCATATTCCAACAATCTTTTTCTGGTGCCGAAATTATTTTCTTCAACTTTTTTCTGTGCGCGCTCTATGGATTTTGTGATCATGCTGTGCTGAATCACCTCGCCTTCTTTGTACCCCATTCTATCCATTAATCCGGCAATTCTATCAGAACCGAAAATGCGCATCAAGTCATCTTCAAGTGAACAATAAAACTGTGTAGAACCAGGATCTCCTTGTCGACCTGCACGACCACGCAATTGACGATCTACTCTTCGTGCTTCGTGTCGTTCAGTTCCAATTATGGCTAACCCTCCAACTTCTTTTACACCTGGGCCAAGTTTAATATCTGTTCCGCGACCAGCCATATTAGTTGCAATAGTTACAGCACTTTTTAAACCCGCTCCAGCAACAATCTCTGCTTCGCGTTGATGTTGTTTAGCATTTAAAACATTGTGTTTTATATTTTTTAGCTTCAACATACGGGCAAGCAATTCACTTACCTCCACTGAGGTGGTTCCTACTAATACAGGTCTGCCTTCGTTGCTTAATTTTTCTATTTCTTCAATAACTGCTTTGTATTTCTCACGCTTAGTTTTGAAAACAAAATCTTCCATATCCTTTCGTACAATCGCGCGATTGGTTGGAATGACTACCACATCTAATTTGTAAATACTCCAGAATTCACCCGCCTCAGTTTCAGCAGTTCCAGTCATACCAGCCAGCTTGTGATACATTCGGAAATAATTCTGTAAAGTGACTGTAGCAAAAGTTTGTGTGGCTGCTTCAACTTTTACATTTTCTTTTGCTTCAATTGCTTGATGAAGTCCATCACTGTATCTTCTTCCTTCGAGAATACGGCCTGTTTGTTCATCAACAATTTTTACTTTGCCATCCATCACCACATATTCCACATCTTTTTCAAACAAAGCATAAGCTTTTAATAATTGTTGCACTGAATGCAATCGCTCACTTTTGATGCTGAAATCTTGTAACAATAAATCTTTCTTTGATAATTTTTCTTCAGCATTTAGATCAGATTTTTCAATGTCAGCAATTTCTGCGCCCACATCGGGCATTAGGAAAAAGTTTTTGTCTTCCCCGTCAGCCGTAATGAGTTCAATCCCTTTATCAGTTAGTTCAACACTATTGTTTTTCTCATCAATGTGGAAATATAGTTCGGCATCTACTTTTGGCATTTCACGCGACTGATCCTGCATGTAATATTTTTCAGTCTTCAGCATAATTGCACGATTGCCTTCTTCACTTAAATATTTTATGATTGAATTATTTTTTGGCAATCCACGGGACGCGCGCAAGAGTGCCAACCCTCCTTCACCCTCTTTAGGGCCATCTTTTTTTATTTCAATGCTTTTTTTTGCTTCATTTAAAAACCCATTCACTACTTTTTTTTGTGCTTCATAAATTTTAGTGATACGAGGTTTTAAGTTGTGAAATTCTTGGTCTTCACCTTTTGGAACAGGCCCTGAAATGATGAGTGGGGTTCGTGCATCATCGATCAAAACACTATCTACTTCATCCACCATTGCATAATGTAGTTTGCGTTGCACTAGCTCTTCGCGTGAACGACTCATGTTATCGCGTAGATAATCAAAGCCAAACTCGTTATTAGTTCCATAGGTAATGTCAGCGAGGTAAGCCTTTATCCGTTCGGGTGAATGGGGCTGATGATAATCTATGCAATCGGTAGTGATGCCAAGAAAGTTAAATAGCGGACCATTCCATTCGCAGTCACGACGGGCGAGGTAATCATTTACTGTAACAAGATGTACGCCCAGAGCAGGCAATGAATTAAGGTAAGCGGGAAGAGTTGATACCAATGTTTTTCCTTCTCCTGTTCCCATCTCTGAAATTTTCCCTTGATGTAAAACCATACCACCTATCAGCTGAACATCATAGTGCACCATGTTCCACTTGGTAGGAATGCCGGCAACGGTCCATTCATTTTTATAAATTGCTTTATCACCGTTAATGGTTACAAAATCTTTTCGGGTTGCAAAGTCGCGATCCAAGTCGGTGGCTTTGACTGTGAGTGTTTCGTTTTGTGAAAACCGACGAGCGGTTTCTTTTATTACCCCAAATGCTTCAGGCAAGATTTGTATCAGCACTTCTTCTAATTTTTTGTCTCGCTCTTTTTCAAGCTTATCAATTTCGTTATAGAGATCATCTTTTTTATCAAAAGGTGTTTCGTCTTTCTCTGCTTCTTCTTTTATCGAATTAATTTCATCATCTAGGTCTTTTACATATTCAGTGATGCGGGTGCGAAATTCATTGGTCTTATTACGAAGTTCATCATGGCTGATTGTGGCATATTGATTAAAGAATTCATTAACCTGCGTAACGAGAGGTTGTAATTCCTTGATGTCTTTATCTGACTTAGAACCGAATATTTTAGAGAGAAACCCTAGCATGCATTATAGTGCTTAACAATTTTTAAAAGAAGAACAAATGTAATTAACTGCGTTTGTTATTGGTTGTAGAATGGAATATAGTGGAAAAGTGTTGGTTAGTCAAGTATGGTGCCTTTGCACCATATTGGGAAATTATGGCTGATAATGAATGGGATATATTCAAGAAGGGGCAGTTAAGGAGACAAAAAAGCCTTGATAAGAATTTTTTATCAGGGCTTTTATAAGTCGTTTTTAGTAATTATTGGTTCATTTTTCCGAATACATAATAAAGAGTAAGATTTATTCCAGCGAACGCATAATTGTTATACAGAGTATAACTATTATCGAAACTATTTAAATCATATTTTGCAAATAGCAGTGCGTCTATTCCAAGGTTATCAGTGAATTTATATCCATAGCCAATAGTAAATCCCGCAGTCAATGATGTTGCATTTATTGCAGTACCCAATTCAGCTTTGGTGTAAGCAGTATCGAAAGTTGCCCCTGTTATTTGTTGCTTGTTGAACATATTAATATCTGCAGTAAAACCAATAGGCAAGCGGCTTTTTGCTTCTTTACCAACGAGGTTAACAGTAAGACTAAGTGGAATAGTGAGGTACTTATTCTTTATTACATACGAAAAATTACCATCAACATTTGGATATAAATAGGAGAAATCAGCCTTATCAATTTTTGTTGAACTTGCCAAGCCTGCAACAAAACGTAAACGATTACTTAAATCAATTCCAACATTCAGATGAAGGTCGTGATTAAAAGCGAGGCTGTGATAATCATTCAGGTCAATGTCTGAAAGGTTATCATCTAAAATATACTTACTCATGTACAAATTTGTACCAACACCGGCTACAAAATTTAACTGTGCGCGCGATGAAATTGAAACAGCAAGAAGCAGAACAATTGTTAGGATTTTTTTATTCATGGGGGTTTATTGTTTCCGTCAAATGTAAAAGTGTAAATGAAATAACCAACCGAATTACTATTCAACTTATTCATCGGTATTCACACTTCGTTCAAAAAGTTATCTTCGCCCAAAAGAAACAAATATGATTAAGTCAATGACTGGTTATGGTAGGGGAGAAAGTACAAGTGACAAAATGATTGTGAAAGTGGAAGTGCGGAGCATCAACAGTAAATTTTTTGATCTGAGTGTGCGGATGCCACAAATGTTTCGCGAGAAAGAATTAGTGATACGAAATCTAGCTTCTGAAAAATTAGAGCGCGGCAAAATTGATTTGAATGTGAATATTGAATACAAGGGGGAGAGTAAAATCAACACCATCAATCATGAACTGGCAACTTCCTATTTCAAAGACTTTAAAAAATTAGCAGAATCATTAAATCAACCAACAGAACGATTAATGAATCTGGTAATGAAAATGCCCGATGTTATTTCAGCATCAAAAGATGAAATCGGCGAAGACGAATGGAAGCAATTGAATGAAGCAGTGGTGAAAGGAATAGAATCCATTGACACTTTCAGAAAAGAAGAAGGAGCCACACTTTCAAAAGAATTAGAATCGAACACCAATAATATTTTAAATACGCTCGCTGAGATTGAAACTCTGGAGTCAGAGCGTATGACATTGCAGAAAGCAAGATTGAGACAGCAGTTGGAAGATTTGCTGGGAAAGGATGGTTACGACAAAAATCGATTCGAGCAAGAGTTGATTTATTACTTAGAACGAATGGATTTTAGTGAAGAGAAAGTTCGTTTGCGCAGTCATTGCGATTTCTTTTTTAAAACCATTCAGTCAAAAGAAACAAATGGTCGCAAATTAAATTTCATTGGTCAGGAAATGGGCCGGGAAATAAACACCCTTGGCTCAAAAGCCAATCATGCGGGCATTCAGAAATTAGTGGTGGTGATGAAGGATGAGCTTGAAAAGATAAAAGAGCAATTGCTGAATATTTTATAAGCTTAAAAAAAATATTGATCAACCTATTTTAATAGCCGACCATTTTCGAATAGTTTATTGCTAATTTTAATGGTATCATAAGATTGAAATTTGGGTATCGCTATTATTTTTGCATGGCCATAAAATGAAACCTAAGGATATAAAACTTTACGACAATAAAAAACTATACGAAGAACTCCGTTTGAAACAAACGGAGATGAACTCGTTATTGCAGGTAACACAGGCTATTAATGATAATCTTGGAATCAACGGATTAATAAAAATATATACTGATATTCTTATTTATGAAATGGGTGCTGAGCGTGTTGCTTTCTTTTTAGAAGATGATAACTGGCGCTGTCAACGAGGAGTTGGTGTGGATGATGCATTTGTAAAGACCAATCATCAAAAAGAGTTGCTCTCATTTACCCATCTCACGCATCTTAATAAAGAAAAGCATTCCTTCTCTCCGCTGTTTGATATTATCATTCCTGTTTATCATAAAAACCAGCCTCTTGCCTTTACATTGATTGGTGGTACTGATCAGATGAAAGAATTTTCTTTGGAAGAGCGACTCAATTTCATTCAAACCATATCGAGTATTATTTCAGTTGCTATCGAAAACAAAAAGTTATTTAAAGATCAACTGAAGCAACAGGAAGTAAAAAAAGAGATGGAGTTGGCTGGAAAAATGCAAACCACTTTGATTCCTGAAAAGCTTCCATCTGATGATAGAATGGAAATGGCGGGTATCTACATGCCTCACTTTGATGTTGGTGGCGATTACTATGATGCGTTTGAGTTGAATGAAGACGAATTATTTTTCTGCATTGGCGATATTTCAGGAAAGGGAATGGCTGCCGCTTTACTGATGGCAAGTTTTCAGTCGGGGTTGCGCAGTTTAGTTAAACATCAACAAGGTTCGCTTATTGATATGGTGCAGGAACTCAATACAAAAGTGAGCGAAATAACGCGCGGTGAAAAATTTATCACGATGTTTATGGCGAAGTATAATTTCATTACACATACTTTGCAATACGTCAATGCTGGTCATCCGCCGCCCGTTCTTTGTTCAAATGGAAATATTCAATTGCTTGGAGAAGGGTGTACCATTCTGGGCATGTTTGATAAATTACCTTTAGTGAATTCAGGAAAAATTTCACTCACCGAAGACTCATTACTCGTTACTTACACTGATGGATTAACCGAACTGGAAAACAAACGGCAGGAAGAATTAGGAGTGGAGAGATTAGTTGAGTTTGTAAAAGCACATGAGCAGGATGAACCCAAGCATCTGTTGAATGAATTGACAGATTACTTAGTTTCATTCAAAGGAAAAAAAATGTTCAGTGATGATATAAGTATTCTCGTATGTCGATTCTTTGCTAAGAAAAGAGGATAAAAAAAATCTGGTGTCATTTCTAATCACTTACCATAATATATTTGGTCGCTCGTGTCAAGTTTAACTTTTCAATTCTCTTCTTACTGGTTGTTGGTGTGTGCACTCTCGGGACTTTTGTATGCATTCGTGTTGTACTATCGCGAAAGACACTTTACTGAATCTGGTAAAAACCCTAAATGGTGGATTTATGCACTTGCATTTGTACGCGCCGGGGTGGTTTTTTTCATTGCCGCATTACTGCTTTCACCATTATTGAAATTAGTCAATCACGAAATCGAGAAACCTATTATTTTATTGGCGCAGGATAATTCAGCGAGCATACGCATGCATTTCAAACAACAAGATTCCGTTGCTTACACCAATAACCTTAATAAACTGCGCGATGCACTATCAAAAAATTACGATGTAAAAACTTATCTCGTTGGCAGTAAAGTTCGCGAAGGCTCACAGCCAGATTATAGAGACGGCAGCACCAATTTCTCCGATTTTTTTGAGCAAGTACAGAATTTATATTCCAATCAAAATCTCGGCGCCATCATTCTTTCTTCCGATGGAGTTTATAATGAAGGAAGCAACCCTGTTTATTCTGCCGGAGAGAAAATGGCTCCTGTTTATACCATTGCGCTTGGTGACACCACTGTAAAAAGAGATTTACTTATTTCAAAAATGTATTTCAATTCGGTTGCGTATCTCGGAAATAATTTCAGTGTGCGTGCTGATGTGCAGGCACAGAATTGCAAGGGCGAAGTAATTAAGTTGCAGGTATTTCGTGTAGAAGAAAACATTAATCGTTTATTGCAGGAACAAAGTTTCAATGCTCAATCAGATTATTTTGTGAAGTCTGCTGAGTTCATTTTCGCTGCCGATAGACCCGGCATTATTCATTACCGTTTTGTTTTGAATCAACTGAGTGACGAAGTCACTTTTGGTAATAACAGCACTGATGTTTTTGTGGAAGTACTTGAAGTAAAAGAAAGAGTTTTACTGCTCGCCAATGCACCACATCCTGATATCGCCGCATTAAAGCAAGCTATTGAATCAAATAAAAATTATGAGTGTGATATTGTTTATGCGCAGGGAAACAATGTCGATGTAAAAGATTACAGTTTAATAATTCTTCATCAGTTACCAAGCGCGGTACAAACAGCGCAGGGAATTATTGCAGCAGCAATCGCGCAAAAAAAATCAATGCTATTTATCGTTGGAGCACAAACAAGCATTTCGCTTTTTAATTCATCGCAGGATGCGTTAAAAATTAATGGCGGAAACAATTCATTGGGCGAAGCGACTGCTACTCCTGAAAATGATTTCACTTTATTTAATCTTTCAATAAATGCAATGCAAGCGTTGCAGGTATTTCCGCCATTGAAAATTCCGTTTGGTGATTATCGTCCGGCACCTTCAACAGTAGTTCTTGCTTTCCAGAAAATCGGAAATATTGAAACAAAGTATCCGCTCATTTCTTTTTATCAATCACTCGATTCTAAGATTGGGATTATCAGTGGCGAAGGAATATGGCGCTGGCGCAATTATGATTTTCTACAACACAAAACTGATGATGTTTTCAATGAAATAATAACTCGCACAGTTCAGTATCTATCAGTGAAGCCCGATAAAAAACAATTTCGAGTATCACCTGAAAACCGCAGCCGCAGTGGAAATGAACGAATGTTTGGCGAAAGTGAAACGGTTGTTTTTAATGCGGAGTTATACAACGACACTTACGAACCAGTGAACCTCCCTGATGTGAAACTAGTGGTGCGCGACGAAAAAGGAAAAGAATTTAATTATGTAATGAACCGCAACGGAACCGGTTATACTTTGATTGCAGGAAGTTTTTCTTCCGGAAATTATTCTTATAACGCTTCGGTAATTTTTAACAATAAAAGCTTTACCGAGAAAGGCGAATTTATGGTGAACCCGTTGCAGTTAGAGAATTCACAAACACGCGCCGACCATCACCTACTAAATTTACTCAGTAGCAAAAGTGGAGGCAAACTTTTTTATCCGAATCAGATAGATGAATTAATTAAACTAATTCAAATACAGGAAAGTATTAAGCCGGTTATTTATACTACACAAAAAACCGAATCGCTCATCAATCTTAAATGGATTTTCTTTTTACTCGCTGGTCTCTTATGTGTTGAGTGGTTTGTAAGGAAGTATAATGGAGGGTATTAGTTTTTTACAACAGATTTTTAGAGGAATAATTATCTTGAACTTATAGTAGGATTAGCGCGAAGGGGCATTTGTTAATCTTTTTTTTGTTGAGGTACAATCACGAACAAATCCTCATTAGGTTTCTTCATCATGTAGTGTTCGCGGGCAAATTTTTCTTTACTTGCTATATTAGTGAAGAGTTCTTTTTTTTCCTGATTCACAATTTTAATTTGTTCGGAATAATATTCTTTTTTTGAACGCAAATCATTTAATTGAACATGTATTTTGTATTGGTCAATAAAATTATTTCTATCAAAAAAGGTAAGCCAGATTAGAAAAAATGTGATGGCAAGTATAAATTTATTCTTGATGTACCAAGGAACATTTCCACTCTGGATATCCATAAACAATTTCCGCCATTTATTTTTATTGGACATTTTTTATTGTGCTATTATCATTACAAATAACGATTAAAGTGATTGGAAAATGGTAGCATAATACTTTTTGAAAAACACAAGACAAGGTTAATTGATGGGGAGTTTGGACACTTTGAATTTTTAAAGTTATGATAGTTTGATTATTTATGCTGACGATTTATGGAGACAAATTTTCTATTACCAGGATGCCCAGGGTTAATAAAATTATTAAATAATGTAATCAAATTTGTTGACTCTGCTTTGCAGTTTATCACTGAAAATAAAGGATGGAGATTCATTTTTTTTCTCTTTCAGCTTTCACTATTCACATTTTATGCCGGTGCACAATCAATAGAAGAGGAAACAAAGCCAAATTTTTATATTGAACCGAATTTAATGGTTGGAAAAATTGTGAAGACTTACAACAATTTTCCCCAATCCAAATATCGTCAGTCGCTTTATTTAGATTTTGGATTTTATGATAATCGCACACATAATTCTGCTTCGTATTTTTATAATAATCCTTCATCAGGAATTTCATTAGCTTATTCTGTGCTTGGAAATGATTCTGTATTTGGAAGAGAACTTGATTTAGTTCCTTTTCTTGATTTGAATGTATCTAGGCGATTAAAAAATCCTTTGCATTTTAAGTTTGGAATTGGTGCTTCCTACTTTTCAAAGCATTATGATCGCCTGTCTAATCCAACTAATGAGTTGATTGGATCTGCTTTATCATGGTCATTTGAAGGGTTTATATATAAAAACATTATTACTCGAAAGCAATGGAATTTTAAAGTAGGTGCCGGGTATTTACACTCGTCAAATGGTCACACACAATTACCCAACTTTGGTATGAATTCAGTCATGCTAAGTTTAGCAGCACAATATCTGGCTAAACCGATTATATCCACAAAAAATAATAGGGTCAACTTGCAAGGAGTTGATAGAACAAAACATTTTTTTATTCAATCACGATTTGGATTGGGGTATCATGAACTTGGTGGAACATCGGGACCCATCGGAGGGCCCAAGAAATTAGTTTATACAGGTGTTGTTGCTGGCGGAATCGTTTTGAAGCAGCACATTAAAATAAGAGCCGGATTTAGTTATCGTTTTTACGAACATTATTATGAATATATTCTATCCCACCCGAATAAAACTTTAGTAGATGATTCCTCTAAATTATTTATAACACATTCAAGGTGGAATGCCTCTGTTGTAACTTTCATTGGAGGATGCGAATTTCTATACAATCACATTGGGATGGATATTGAAAGTGGAATTAATATTTCAAAACCATTTTATCGTCATTTCAATAATCTGCATGAAAATGATAATCCACTGTTTTACTTTCTAAAAAGTTTCTTTGCTACGCGAATGGGCTTGAATTATTATTTCATCAGCACAAAAAAAAATCCCCGAAATAATATTTTTATCGGTGCACACATCAATGCGAATTTTGGTCAGGCCGATTTTTCTGAAGCGAGCATTGGATATACCTATAAAATAAAATGATTTTCTTATTCATTAATCTGACAGGATATGTAAAAATCGTGTTGCAATGAGCAAGCGTACAAACCAAATTAGAAAAATTTTTTCAAAGAAATTTAAAGTTCCGACCTGGATAAACGGCGCTGCTTCCTAATTCTTCTTCTATACGAAGTAGTTGATTGTATTTAGCAACACGATCGCTGCGAGAAAGTGAACCGGTTTTTATTTGTCCGCAATTCAAAGCTACTGCTAAATCCGCAATGGTAGTGTCTTCAGTTTCTCCACTTCGATGACTCATTACAGTTGTGTAGGCATTACTATTTGCGAGGGATACTGCATCTATGGTTTCAGTGAGTGTTCCAATCTGATTTACTTTTATAAGAATACTATTTGCTGTTTTTTCATCAATGCCTTTTTGCAATCGCTTTACATTGGTCACGAATAAATCATCGCCTACTAATTGAATTTTATTTCCTATTGCATCAGTGATTTTTTTCCAACCGCTCCAATCATCTTCTGCGAATCCATCTTCAATGGAAATGATCGGATATTTTTTTACCCACTTTTTCCAGTACTCCACTAACTCTTCACTCTTCAATTTCTTTCCATCAGATTTATGAAAGATGTATGTTTTTGCTTTTTCATTCCACATTTCAGATGATGCGGCATCCATAGCAATAAAAATATCATCGCCGGGTTTGTATCCTGCTTCTTCAATGGCTTTTAAAACGGTTTCAATCGCTTCTTCATTCGATTGAATGTTTGGCGCAAAACCGCCTTCATCACCAACATTTGTGCTGTGACCTTTTTTCTTCAACACACTTTTCAGTTGATGAAAAACTTCCGTCCCCATTCTCAATGCATCATTAAAAGTATCGGCGCCCACCGGCATGATCATGAATTCTTGAAAGTCAATTTTGTTATCAGCATGCGCCCCTCCATTCAGAATATTCATCATCGGAATTGGAAGTGTGCAGGCATTTGCTCCACCAACATAACGGAACAAAGAAAGTCCCGCATCTTCAGCAGCTGCATGTGCACTTGCTAGGGAAACAGCAAGAATTGTATTTGCACCGAGCTTCGATTTGTTTTCAGTTCCATCCATCTGTATCATCAGATGGTCAATCATTCGTTGCTCGTGTATGGGCATTCCGATTAGCTCTGGAGCAATGAAATCGGTAATATTTTTTACTGCTTTTAATACTCCCTTGCCACCATATTTTTTCTTGTCACCATCACGCAATTCCACGGCTTCGTGTTTTCCGGTGCTGGCGCCTGATGGAACTGCAGCACGACCAACAATACCGTTTTCTAAAATTACTTCAGCTTCTACAGTTGGATTTCCGCGACTATCTAAAATTTGTCGGGCTATTACATCAGCTATCATTGTCATATTCGTCCTTTTTAAAATGAAAAAGTAAAAATGAAATTTTATTTTTTAATACTTTTTATCATCGCTATAAAATCATCAAATAAGTATCGACTATCGTTCGGGCCTGGAGATGATTCTGGATGATATTGAACGGAGAATGCATTTTTGGTTTTCAATCGAATGCCCTCAACTGTTTTATCATTCAGATTTACATGTGTTATTTCAACTTCAGTGTGATCTTTTATTTCTTCATCCTTTACATTGAATCCATGGTTTTGAGAAGTGATTTCACAATGACCTGTAATTAAATTTTTTACTGGATGATTACAACCACGATGACCATTGTGCATTTTGTAAGTTGAAATTCCAGTTGCTTCGGCCAAGATCTGATGCCCCAAACAAATTCCAAATAATGGCATTTTTGTTTCTAAAATTTCTTTTACTGTTTGAACAGCATAAGGCATTGCAGATGGGTCGCCTGGTCCGTTTGAAATAAAATATCCATGTGGATCCCATGCAGCCATTTCTTTCAAACTTGTTTTTGCAGGAAATACTTTCAGGTAACTATCGCGGTCACTTAGGCAACGAAGAATATTTTTCTTTACCCCTAAATCCAAAACGGCAATTCGAATGGAGGCATTTTCATTTCCAAAAAAATAGGGCAATTTTGTACTTACCACCGAACTCAATTCCAAGCCGGCCATTGAAGGAACTTCTTTCAGTTTTTTCTTTAGTGAATCCAGATCTATATTCTCGCTACTGATAATGCAGTTCATTGCACCTTTGCTGCGAATGTGGCGAACAATGGCACGAGTGTCAACTCCAGTGATAGCCACTTTATTTTGGTCTAGAAAATATTCTTCAATGCTTTTGTCAGCAAGTTTGCGCGAGTATGTGATGTTAAAACTGCGGCAAACCAATCCTGAAATTTTTATAGAGTCACTTTCTACTTCATCCTCTTTTATTCCGTAGTTACCGATGTGTTCGTGGGTGGCAACTAGAATTTGTCCGAAGTAAGAAGGATCAGTAAAAATTTCTTGGTAACCGGTCATTCCAGTATTAAAACATATTTCTCCATAGGCGGTACCAATCTTTCCACCCGAAAAACCATGATAGGCGGTACCATCTTCAAGCAATAAAACTGCAGGGATTTTCAAATTATAGCAGGCGGTTTTAGAAGCCACACAAATGTAATTTCTAAATTGAGGTTTTATGGATTAGGATGGCAAAGTGGAATGGTTGTGGATAAATTTTTCATTGCTAATCTATTTCAATTTGTTAGTGATTTTCAAGTTTTTTTGAAAAAAAACAATCGGATGTTTTAGCCTTATTAAATAAAATTGTATAGTATTGTTCTTCTATTTGTTTAAGTTTTTAAATTAATTTTCTTTAATAGAGATTTATGTTTAAAAAAATAAAATATTTTATTTTTGACTTTTATAAAAGATTTAGAATATCATCTAAGCAAAGAGGAATTTATCATTCAGTCAATTTATTGTTTTTTGAATTTTATTACGATCGGAAATTAAAATTAAGCACTCCTAACCTTCAGGATAATTTATCTACTACCATTAAAGAATCAGTTTTTAAAGATAGTTATAGAAATACGAATGGCTCTTTTTATATGTTTTTATTAGGCCTTAAAAAAGCAAAAATTAATCCCTCAGAATCTCAGTTTATTGATATTGGTTGTGGGTCTGGAAAAATTTTAGCAGTTGCAATAAATAAAAGGTTTCGAAAAGTTTCAGGAATTGATTTGGATCGGGAGGGATTACAAAATGCAATAATTGCTTGCACTGAATTGAGTAATCGACTTGGCAAAATTGAATTTGAAATATTACATGCCGATGCGGCAATATTTGTTGTTGCAAATTCTATTAATGTTATTTTTATGTACAATCCATTCGGAGAAAAGACAATGCAACAGGTTATTAATAATATCAAAAAGAGTTTTGAGTTATTTCCTAGGCGAATATGTGTTATTTATGAGAATCCGGTTTTCGAAAAACTATTTTATGATTCTGGATTTAAAAGTATTTACCGAATAGTTTGGGATAAAAATTTGGAATTGAATGTGTTTGAGCTAACCTAGTTTATTTTAAATACTATAACTCTTCTTTTTTAATTTCGCCTCCAATCATAATCCTATGAAAGAAGTATTTGTAGTTGATGCCCTAAGAACTCCTGTTGGAAAATATGGCGGGGCTCTGAGTTTAGTTCGCCCAGATGATTTGGCAGCGCTAGTGATAAAAAAAATTATTGAGCGCAATCCGAATATTGACTTGAAGCGAATTGAAGAGGTGATTTTTGGTGATGCAAATCAGGCAGGCGAATCTAACCGTGATGTTGCTCGCATGGCATTGTTATTAGCAGGATTACCAGTTGAAATTGCAGGTGTAACAGTCAACCGGCTTTGCGCAAGTGGTTTGCAATCGGTGATGGATGCAACTCGCGCCATCAAGTGCGGTGAAGGAGAAATTTATATTGCAGGCGGAGTGGAGAGCATGACACGCGCACCTTTAGTCATGGCAAAAGCAGATGGGGCCTTCAGTCGTAAAACTGAAATTTATGATACCACAATCGGCTGGCGGTTCACGAATAAATTATTGGCGGATAAATATTATCCCTATTCAATGGGCGAAACTGCGGAGAATGTTGCGGAGAAATGGAAAATCAATCGTGAGGAACAAGATCTGTTTGCCCATTCATCTCAGGCAAAATATGTTGCTGCCCATGAAGCCGGAAAATTTGCTGATGAATTAATTGGTGTGAGTGTTTGCGATACAAAAGGTGAAATACTATTATTTGAAAAAGACGAACACCCTCGATTAACATCAATAGAAAAATTAGCACAACTGAAACCTGCTTTTAAAAAAGACGGAAGTGTTACAGCAGGAAATTCATCTGGAATAAATGATGGAGCCGCATGTTTGATTCTTGCAAGTGAAACAGCAGTAAAAGAAATGAATTTGCAACCAATAGCAAGAGTTGTTTCTTCAGCAGCATCGGGAGTTGATCCTACATACATGGGAATTGGTCCCGTGCCGGCAACACAAAAGGCATTGCTGCGTGCAGGTTTGAAAGTAAGCGATATTGATTTGATAGAATTGAACGAAGCATTCGCCTCACAATCCATTGCCTGCATTCGTGATTTGAAATTGGATGAATCAAAAGTGAATGTGAATGGTGGTGCCATCGCTATTGGTCATCCGCTTGGTTGTAGTGGCTCGCGCATTTCTGCAACACTCATTCACGAAATGAAAAGAAGAAAAGCAAAATATGGTTTAGCTACTATGTGTGTAGGAGTCGGACAGGGTGCCGCAATTATTTATGAGCGGGTGTAATTCATGAGTGAATATCAAAAATATTTTCTGGAGTTTTCATACATCGGCACAAACTATCATGGCTGGCAGATTCAGAAAAACGGAACTTCTGTTCAGCAATGTATAAACGAAAAACTCTCCACCATTCTTCGTGAAGATATTTCCACAATGGGGAGCAGTCGCACCGATGCAGGGGTGCATGCACGACAAAATTTTCTACACTTCGAGACTATTTCAGAAATCGAAAATGATTTTTTGCGCAAGTTGAATTTTTTATTGCCAAGAGATATTGCCGTTCGGAATATTTTCAAAATGGGAATGAAATGCCACGCGCGCTTTGATGCCATTTCTCGCAGCTACGAATATGTTTTGAGCTACGAAAAAAATCCTTTCATTGCCGAGACAGCCTGCTTCTATCCGTATTACAAACTCGATGTAAATATTCTCAATGATTTTTCACAACTGCTTTTCGAACATAAAGATTATGCAGCATTCAGCAAGCGAAGAACAACAGTAAAAACAACCATTTGCACTATCTCGCAGGCAGAATGGAAAGTGGATGCAGAAAAAAAGACCATCACCTTTTATGTTTCGTCAAACCGTTTTCTTCGGGGCATGGTGAGAGGTTTAGTTGCAACCATGATTGCCGGCGGGCGACAAAAACTATCGAAAGAAAATTTTATAAAATTGCTGAACAGTTCAGTAAATCAGAAAACAGATTTCTCTGCGCCTGCAAACGGATTAACACTAACCGCAGTAAAATATCCGGAAGGTTATTTTCCTGAACCATTGATTGTAACCATTCGTTATTCAGAAAAAAGTTCGAAGGTATGAGTCGAACAAAAAGATTATTAAATAAATTTATTGATTTCAGTTTGCTCATGCGTGTGTTGCGCCTTGCAGCGCCACACAAAACAAAATTTTACACTGCCGTTTTCATTGCCGTGTTGATGGCGGGCTTAAGCATTCTCAATCCATACATCATTCAAATCACACTCGATAAATATATTTTGCAAGGCAATTATCAAATGCTGGTGACCATGAGTTCAGTGCTGCTCATTTCACTTTTCGTGCAGGGATTTCTTTCCTACCAATTCACTTTCACCACTGCACTGCTCGGGCAAAATATCATTCAGTCGCTACGCGTAAAAGTTTTCGCTCACTTGTTACACATGAATGTTCGCTTCTTCGATAAAACACCAATCGGCATTTCCACCACCCGAACTGTGAACGATGTGGAAACCATCAACGATATTTTTTCAGAAGGCATCATCACCATCCTCAGCGACCTGCTCACCATTATTGTTGTGCTGATTTTCATGTTCAGCATGTCGTGGAAACTTACTCTGGTGGCAATGTCCATTTTGCCACTGCTCATTTTATCTGCATGGATTTTTAAAGAAGGAATAAAAAAATCATTTACCGAAGTCCGCAACCAGGTAGCGCGGCTCAACACTTTTGTGCAGGAACATTTAACCGGCATGAGCGTGGTGCAGCTCTTCACCGCCGAAGAACGCGAGATGACAAAATTCAAAATCATCAACCGCGACCATCGAGATGCGCACATCAGCAGCAACTGGTACTACAGCATATTTTTCCCCATGGTCGAAATCATTTCTGCACTCTCCATCGCGCTGTTGGTGTGGTACTGGTCCGGAAAATATTTGGAGAATGAAGTCACAGTCGGCATGTTAAGTTCATTCATTATCTGCATCAACTTATTGTTTCGACCCATCCGAATGCTGGCCGATAAATTCAATACCCTGCAAATGGGAATGGTGGCTGCCGATCGTGTTTTCAAATTAATTGACAGCGACGACTGCATTCAAAACACCGGAAAAATCAGAGCCAGAAAACTCAAAGGCGAAATTGCTTTCGAAAATGTTTGGTTCGCTTACGATGATGATTACTATGTACTCAAAGATGTTTCTTTCAAAGTAAAAGCGGGCGAGTCGCTCGCTATTGTGGGGGCTACCGGGTCCGGAAAAACCACCATCATTAATTTGCTCATGCGCTTTTACGATGTGCACCGCGGGCGCATCACCATTGATGGCATTGACATCCGCGACTATGATGTGTACTCGCTGCGCAAAAATCTCGGAATGGTTTTGCAGGATGTGTTTTTGTTTTCAGGTTCAGTGCTCGATAATATCTGCCTGCGCAACAAAAGTATTTCGCGCGAGCAAGTAATCAATGCATCACAACTCTGTGGCATCAATGAGTTTGTTGAACACCTGCCCGGCGGTTACGATTACCTCGTCAAAGAGCGCGGCTCTACACTATCCATGGGGCAGCGGCAACTCATTTCGTTTGTGCGCGCGCTCGTTCACGACCCCGGCATACTCATACTCGACGAAGCCACATCGAGTATTGATACCGAGAGCGAACAAATTATTCAGGGCGCCATTCAAAAAATGGTCAGCAATCGCACCTCTATTATTATTGCACATCGGTTAAGCACCATACAAAATTCAAACTCCATTCTGGTGCTTGATCACGCCGAAGTAAAAGAATGCGGCACCCACGAACAACTCATTGCACTAAACGGCTTCTATAAAAAGTTATACGAGATGCAATTCAGGAAAGAGAAGTTTTTGGCCTAAATAAAAAAGCCATCTTATTTTTTAAGATGGCTTTGAAAGCATTCAAAAATATTTATTTAAGATTTCACCGACTTTGAAGCGATATAAGATTTAATCCATTCAGTAGTAACTGACTTTGGTCTTTCAATACCATAACCAAGCGCACGATCCCAACACAGCGAAGTTAAAACTCCCAAAGCGCGCGATACACCGAACAACACTGTATAGAAATCATATTCAACCAACCCGTAATGAACCAGCAACGATCCGGAGTGAGCATCCACATTAGGCCAAGGGTTTTTAATTTTCCCTGTACTTTCTAAAATAGGAGGAGCTACTTTGTAAATTCTCCAAACTGTATTAACTAATTCATCATCCGGACAGTATTTTTTTGCAAACTCCATTTGCGCTGTGAAGCGCGGATCGGTTTTGCGCAACACTGCGTGGCCATATCCCGGAACTACTTTTCCTTCAGTTAATGTTTTATTTATATAATTTGCAATTTGTTCTTCACTTGGACTCTTCGAACCAATTTCCTTTTGCATCTGCAATACCCAACGAATCACCTCCTGATTTGCAAGTCCGTGTAGTGGGCCTGCTAATCCATTCATTCCTGCAGTTAAAGAAAGATATGCGTCACTCAATGCTGAACCAACTAAGTGGGTACTGTGCGCCGACACATTTCCTCCTTCATGATCAGCATGAATAGTCATATATAAACGCATTAAACTTTTGAAAGATGGATTATCAAATCCTAACATATGGGCAAAGTTTGCTGCCCAATCTAATTGTGAATCGGGTTCTATATGAATATCATTATGATAGGTACGGCGATAGATATATGCCGCTATTCGAGGTAATCGAGCAATCAAATTCATTGAATCTTCAAACATCGGATCCCAGTAATCTTTCTTGCTAATTCCGTCACGATATTTTTTTGCGAAGACGCTTTCAGTTTGCAATGCCATTATTGCAATACTGAATTGTGTCATCGGATGAGTTGATTTCGGCAGAACATCCAACGCTTTAAAAATATGAAGGGGAACTATACTGCGACGCGCCCATGTATTGCTGATGTGTTCAACATCGCTATGAGAAGGCAACTCATTAGTGAGCATAAGATAAAATAGCCCTTCTGGCAACGGTTCAGTACAACCTTCTGCCTTTGGAAGTTTTTCATGTAATTCCTCAATAGAATAGCCCCGGAACCGAATTCCCTCTATTGAATCCAACAAAGAAGTTTCAGTCACCAGTGCTTTTATTTCTTTCATCCCACCATATGCTTGATCGATGGTATAAGTTCCTAACTCAAGGTTGCCGTGTTCTTTTATTAAAGCTTTTATTTCCTGCGCAACTGGTGCTGAAACCTCTTTGAATTTATTTTTTAATACCCCCATTTTTATGTGTTACTTTTTTTGACGGTCAAATGTAAATAAAACTTTTACCTGCTTTTTTATTAAAACAAATAAAAAACAATTAAGTTAATAGGGGCATGTCTATTTGGTCTCCCTAACTTTTTAAATTAACATTTATTAGATTTTTAATATAATTTTACATACAATAGATAAATTTCTAATGATGATTCATAATTTATACAATCTAATTCGGACCATTTTTCTCTCATTAGCAACTGTTTTTTCAGTAATAGTATTTTTGGGGGTCGGCAATAAAGTTTATGCTACACATGCCTCTGGTTCTGATTTAACTTATCGTTGGATTTCAGGGGATACATACGAAGTTACCGTAAGTTTTTATAGGGATTGTCAGGGCGTTGCCTCACCAACTACAATAACATTAAATGTAAATTCGGTAAGCTGTGGTCAAAGTTTTAGTGTTACTCTTGATCGCATAGCTGTTACTGGGGGGGAAATTACTTTTCCATGTAACCCACTATCAACTTATTGTAACGGTGGAACCAATGCAGGTGTTCAACAATATGTCTTTCTTGGTAATGTAACTCTCCCCATGCAATGTGTTGATTGGGTGTTTAGCTATTCACTTTGTTGCCGAAGCTGTGCAATTACCACTATAACCAATCAAGCAAATTGTAATAATGCGACTACGGGTAATTCTTTATATGTTGAGGCAACATTGAATAGTGTTTTAGCTAATCATAATAGTTCACCAGCTTTTACAAATATTCCTCTCGCTTTTATTTGTGCAAATCAATTATTTACTTTTAATCATGGTGTGGTTGATTCTGACGGAGATTCCCTTGATTATTCATTCATCGATCCTAAAAGAAGCCAAACAGTTAATGTTGGATTTCTTCCTGGTTTTAGTGCTACAAATTGGTTAACATCTTCTACGCAGGTATCAATAGACTCTTCTACTGGTGATATATCAATGTCTCCAACTTTAATTGGACAGATAACAGTTTGCGCAGTATTAGTTAAAGAATATAGAAATGGTGTTTTTATTGGAAGTGTGATTCGTGATATGCAATTCTGGATTAAGGACTGTGGTGGGAATATGCTGCCAACGGCTACAGGTATAAACGGAACTTCAAATTATTCTACTGTAGTTTGTCCGGGGGGCTCAACTTGTTTTACTATTAATTCTAGTGATTTGAATATTGGCCAGCACTTGTTAATGACATCAACTTCTACTACTTATATTCCAGGGTCAACTTTTACAATTGCTAATCAAGGTGGTGCAAGTCCTAATTATCCGATTGGAACTTTTTGTTGGAGTCCGACCGCAGCTGATGCTCGTGATCAGCCATATACATTCACAATTACTATTTTAGATGATAACTGCAACTACAATGCATACCAGGTTTACTCGTATTCTATTTTAGTACCTAGACATATTATAACTTTTGCAACTCCTACTTACAATGGGTATCAAATTAGTTGTAATGGTGGAACAAATGGTTCTGTTACCGCAAGTGTTAGTGGTGGTCAAACCCCTTTTACCTATTTATGGTCTTCAGGTGCCACAACCCAAACCGTAAGTGGATTAGCTACGGGAACTTATGGAATTACCATTACTGATGTGAATGGGTGTACAAAAGATACTTCTGTTACTTTATCAGAACCAACAGCACTATCATTATCAGAAACTCATGGAGCTATATTATGTAATGGAACAACAACTGGAAGTGTAAATTTGACAGTCACAGGGGGCATAACAGGATACACTTATAATTGGAGCAATGGTGAAACAATAGAAGACATAGAGGCTCTCGCAGCAGGCACCTATACCGTAACGGTAACAGATGCAAACGGATGTACTGCAACAACCTCAAGTACAGTAACAGAACCGATTGTCTTATCAGCAAGTGTAACATCCTATACAGACACATTGGGATGCAACGCAGTAGGAACGGGAGCAATTGATGTTTCAGTTTCAGGTGGAACAGC
>CAMDDP010000011.1 GCA_945892775.1 Chitinophaga pinensis | reverse complement strand
GAATGGTAAAAATTAATAAATGACCAAGACAATATTCAACCAACAGGAAATTTATAAATCTCTTGAAGAAGTGATGGATCCAGAAATTCCAACACTATCAGTGATTAATATGGGAATGATTACCGGTGTGGAAGAAACAACGGCAGGTGTCTGTGTGAAAATGATTCCAACTTTCACCGCATGCCCAGCCTTGCAAGTGATTAAGGAAATGATAAAAAGTAAAGTGGAATCACTTGGATATGAAAATGTGGAGGTGCAGGTGGATGATTCAATCATCTGGAACAGCGATCGCATAACCCCCAATGGAAAAAAATTGTTAGAAAATTTCGGTCTCGGAACGCCGCAACGCCACGCCGGAAAATTCGGGCTTGAAGAAATCACACACAGCAAGTGTCCGCATTGTGAAAGCGAAGACACCACAATGAATTCTATTTTCGGGAGCACCTTATGCCGAAGCACCCATTTTTGTTTTTCGTGCAAGCAAGCATTTGAGCGATTCAAGCCCATTTAGTTTTAGAAAAAGAATTGCCCACCCATATTTATTTTACATTTATAAAATGAAATTTTTAATCGCATTATTGCTTACAATATTTTTTTGTGTTCAGTTGAAAGCCCAAACGACTCACCCTGAAATAAAAAATGCAAAACCTGATTCAAAACAAAAAATAATTATTGTTGAGGCTTCTTGTGGCCAATGTAAATTCGGTATGCCGGGCAAGGGCTGCAATCTTGCTGTTCGCATAAATGGAAAATCATACTTTGTGGATGGTGCTGATATTGATTCGTTTGGCGATGCACACAGTCACGATGGATTTTGCGAAGCCATCAGAACGGCCGTAGTACAAGGCGATACAATTGAGGAGCGGTTTAATGTTTCATATTTCAAATTGCTCAAAAAGAAGACTGATAGAAAACAATAGGCTAATTATGATGTATTAATGTTAATGAAGCAATTAGTTTAATCAACTAACAAAATATCAAACTGCACTAGATCAACAAATTCCTGAATGCGGTTTTCAATTTCATCGTGACTGAGATTCATCAGTCTTTCGGTTCCAAATTTTTCTACAGTGAACGAAGCCAAAGCTGAACCATAAATAATTGCCCGCTTCATACTTTCGTATGAAATATCATTGCTCTGAGCAAGGTATCCTATAAAACCCCCAGCAAAAGCGTCCCCCGCACCAGTCGGGTCAAAGACCTCTTCAAGCGGAAGAGCGGGAGCAAAAAAGACATTGTTCCCGTGGAATAACAAGGCCCCATGCTCCCCCTTTTTTATAATGAGATAGCGTGGCCCCATTGCCATAATTTTTTTAGCTGCTTTTACCAATGAATATTCTTCTGACAACTCCCTTGCTTCCGCATCATTCACCGTGAGAACATCCACCATTCCAATCATTTCATCTAATAGGGGGCGCGAATGTTCCATCCAGAAATTCATAGTATCCATAACAACCAGTTTAGGGCGTTTTTTTAATCGTTGTAAAACAGTTTTCTGAATGGCTGGCATAAGATTCCCGAGCATCAAAAAATCGGTATTCTGATAGGCATCAGGTACAATCGGGTCAAAAGTTTCAAGCACATTTAATTCGGTTGCAAGAGTATCGCGGGTGTTCATATCAAGGTGATACTTACCGCTCCAGAAAAAAGATTTTTCATTTTCTTTTATCTGTAGCCCGTCGGTGTTAATTCCTTTTTCATTCATTGCAAATATTTGTTGTTTTGGAAAGTCGCCACCAACAACCGAGATGAGATTTATCTTTTTTCCAAAGTACGAAGCAGCTAAAGAAATATAAGTAGCGGCACCTCCAATAATTTTATCTGTTTTTCCAAAAGGAGTTTCAATGGCATCGAAGGCAACAGTGCCCACTACTGTAAGTGTTGATTCTGACATGGCGGTTTTTTTTCGTGTCGCAAAGATTGAAATAGATTACAAATTGCAAAGCGTAAAATTGAAAATAATAAGCACAAGGCATTCAAACGAAAAATTTGTCATAACGCTCAAGGTTCAGAAGTTTATATTTAACCCGATTTAAGAAAATGAATTTCGAAAACACCTTATTCTTCGCACAAGAACTTGACAAAAATGATTCGCTGCAAAAATTCATTGAGCGATTTCATATTCCTCAACACAAAGGAAAAAATGCAGTTTATCTCTGTGGAAATTCATTAGGGCTACTACCGAAGACCGCAAGAAATTTTGTAGAACAAGAGTTTCTTGATTGGGAAAATTTTGGGGTAGAAGGGCATTTCAATGCAAAAAATCCTTGGTTTCCATATCATCATTTCGGACGAAAAATGTTAGCTGAAATTGTAGGTGCGAAAGAAGAAGAGGTGGTGGCAATGAATTCGCTCACAACAAATCTTCATATGCTAATGGTTTCATTTTATCAACCGAAAGGAGTAAGAAAAAAAATTATGATGGAAGCAAATGCATTTCCATCTGACCAATATGCGATTGAAACACAAGTAAAATTTCACGGCGGAAATCCAGAAACAGACATTATCGAAATTTCTCCGCGAGCAGGTGAATACATTTTGCGCACCGATGATATTATAGCACAAATAGAAAAAAATAAAAACGAACTCGCACTCATTTTATTCGGCGGAGTAAATTATTTGAGCGGACAATATTTTGACTTAAAAAAAATTACAGAAGCGGGTCAATCTTTTGGGGTAACAGTCGGATTTGACTTAGCCCACGCGGCCGGAAATGTTGATTTGCAGTTGCACGATTGGAATGTTGACTTTGCCTGTTGGTGTTCTTATAAATATTTAAACAGCGGCGCTGGGGGTGTTGGTGGAATTTTTGTTCACGAAAAACACAGCGCAAATAATGACTTACCGCGCTTCGCTGGTTGGTGGGGAAATGATGAACAGACAAGATTCCAGATGAAGAAAGGGTTTTTTCCTCAGACAGGTGCGGGCGCATGGCAATTGAGTAATGCTCCGATTTTTGCTATGGCTATTCATCGTGCTTCATTGGAAATTTTTGCTGAGGCTGGAATAAAAAATCTTAGCGCAAAAAGTAAAAAGCTAACTGCATACTTAGAATTTATATTAAACGAATTCAATCAGAAAAATCCGGAACACGAATTAAAAATTATCACCCCCAAAAATATTTCTGAAAGGGGGTGTCAACTTTCTTTGATTGCAAAAAAAGATGGAAAAAACATTTTTGAGCAACTCGCTTTGAATGGTGTGATTGCCGATTGGCGCGAACCGAATGTGATTCGCCTATCGCCTGTGCCGTTATATAATTCGTTTGAAGATATGTTTATAGTTGGTGAAGTTTTGAAAAAAATATTTTAGAGAAATGAAAAAGGAAGTTACAATTCTTGGCGCCGGATTAGTGGGCACGCTGCTTTCTGTTTATCTCGCCAAGCGCGGACACAAGGTTGATATTTATGAGCGCCGGCCTGACATGCGCAAAGAAAAAATCAGTGCTGGTCGCTCCATTAATCTTGCGCTTAGCGACAGGGGGTGGCGCGGGCTTGCAGGCGCAGGATTGGAAGAAGAAATTAGAAAAGTTGCCATTCCGATGAACGCACGAATGGTACACAACGCCAATGGCACTTTATCTTCTCAACCTTATGGAATGAAGGGTGAAGCAATTTATTCAGTGTCGCGGGGCGGACTGAATAAAACGCTGATGGATTTGGCGGAGCAACAACCCGGGGTTAAAATTCATTTCAATCATCGTTGTGAGGATGTGAATCTTGACCATGGTGAAATTATTTTCGAAGAACAAACTACAAAACAACCCATAACTAAAAAATCAGATTTAATTTTTGGGTCAGATGGTGCTTTCTCTGCACTGCGTCGCTCAATGCAAAAACTCGATCGCTTCGATTATTCTCAAACTTATATTGAACACGGTTACAAGGAGCTTCATATTCCACCTGGAGAAGGAGGAAAATTTCTGATGGAGAAAAATGCATTGCACATTTGGCCGCGAAAAAATTTCATGCTCATCGCGTTGCCAAATTCTGATGGAAGTTTTACCTGTACTTTATTTTTTCTTACGGAAGGTGAAGAATCTTTCGCCACATTAAAAAATGAAAATGATGTTGAATTGTTTTTCAAAAAATATTTTGAAGATGCCATTCCGATGATGCCTGATTACAAAAAACTTTTTTTCGCCAACCCGACTTCATCCCTTCCATACATCAAATGCTACCCGTGGAGCTATAAAGATAAAGCCGCTCTCATTGGTGATGCAGCACATGCAGTGGTTCCTTTTTTCGGGCAGGGAATGAATTGTGGCTTTGAAGATTGCCGCATTCTCGGCGAGTTGATGGATGAACACGGCGACGATTGGAAAGCAATTTTGCCATTGTACCAACAATCGCGCAAACCGAATGCCGATGCAATTCTCGAACTCGCGCTGAATAATTTTATTGAGATGCGCGACCTGGTTACCGATAAAAAATTCCTTCGCAAAAAGCAGATTGAAAAAATGATTGCGGACGCTTTTCCTGAAAAATTTATTCCTGCTTATTCCATGGTTTCATTTACACACATTCCATACTCCGAAGCACAACGAATCGGAAAACACCGTGATGAATTATTAGAGAAATTATACCTGATAGAAACCTTAGAAGATAAATTTTCTTCTGATGAAATTCAAAATCTGATAAAAGAGTACCTATAAAATCTATACTGCAAAACTTTCGCCACAAGCACAAGTACGGGTTGCATTCGGATTCACAAAGTGAAAACCTTTTCCGTTCAGGCCGTCGCTGTGGTCAAGTGTAGTGCCACACAGATATAAGAAGCTACGCAAATCACAAACAAGTTTCATTCCTTTATCTTCAAACACCTGATCATCTTTTTTCATTTCGTGATCGAATTCCATTTTGTAACTTAGGCCACTGCAACCTCCTCCCACAACAGAAACACGAACGAAGTAAGAATTATCCTTTCCTTCGGTCTTCAGAATTTCGGTTACTTTATTTTTTGCGTATTCGCTTATCTGTATCATGGTTTAAATATTTAATGGTACAAATTTAATCTCTTCTGACTACATATACTTAATAGGAATAGTTTCCGTGGTTCTTTAAACAAACACCGCGAGGATACTAGGGCGAGAAATCTGGAACTAAGGGTTGTTATGTTTGTTTTATTTGATAATAAATTTTTCATCTTTGTAAAAAGTTGTTGGCGAATGAAAATTGAGCACATAGGAATTGCGGTTAAGAATTTAGACGCGAGTAAAAAAATATTTGAAACTCTGCTGAACACACCGTGCTATAAAGTTGAAAATGTAGAATCCGAAATGGTGAGCACAGCTTTTTTCAAAACTGGCGATACAAAAGTTGAATTGCTCGAAACGACAAACCCTGAAGGAGCAGTCGGAAAATTTATTGCGGCACGAGGCGAGGGAATACATCACATTGCATATGAAGTAGCAGATATAAATGCAGAAGTTAAAAGATTAAAAGAAGCGGGATTCATTTTTACTCGCGAAGCTCCTTTCCACGGAGCTGATAACAAGATGGTCATCTTCCTTCATCCAAAAAGTACGAACGGCATTTTGATTGAATTGTGTCAGGAAATTAAAGACTGAACATCACATACTTAATTGTTTTGCCAAGTTTTAGGTGCATATTCTCGTAATAAGTTTTTGCGTCGAGAATTTTATCATACAACTCTCCAGAATAAATATCAGCGGAGTGATAAATCCTTTTCAATTTCAGTTCTTCAATTATTTTTAGAGTGTATTCATACAATTCTATTGAATCAGTTTTCAGGTGAATCAATCCTTTTGGCTTCAACACTTCGCGATAGATGGAAATAAATTTCGGTGAAGTCAATCGCTTCTTCGATTCGTGCTTTGGCAAGTGCGGGTCGCTGAAGGTGAGCCAGATTTCGCCAACAGAATTTCGCTCGAAGTATTCAGGTAGATGATCAATTTGTGCTCGCAGAAAACAAACATTTTTTATTCCTTCTTCCAATGCCGTTTTTGCGCCGCGCCAGATTCGTGCCCCCTTAATGTCAATGCCGATAAAATTCCGTTCTGGATATAATCTTGCAAGAGCCAATGAATATTCTCCCTTGCCACAACCCAATTCAAGTGTGACAGAATTTTTATTTTGAAAAAAAAACTCGTCCCATTTTCCCTTCATCGCTATTGCCCCCTGAAAAACATTGGTAAATGTTTCCATCTCGGCAAAGTGTTTCAATTTATTTTTCCCCATTGAGAAAATTTATTCTGACAAAAATTTTTGGCGTTAGGAATTATTTTATTCCATACTTCTCTTTATAAATCTCGTACAAATCTTTTTGCTTGTTGTTGAGATTTATTTCTCTGCCTTGTATGAATGCATAAATGATGTTATTGGTTTTCATGTCGAAAATATCGCCATCGCTCACAATGATGTTTGCATCTTTTCCTTCTTCCAAAGTTCCGGTTGTGTTGTCAACGCCAAGAATGCGTGCAGCATTTGATGTGAGGTACATAAGCGCTTCTTCGGGTGTCATGCCTCCATAAGCCACTGCTTCTCCTGCGAGAAACGGAAGATTGCGCTGCTGCCAGAAACCATCCATGCTCAAACAAAAATCAACACCTGCTTTTTTCAGAAGCGCAGGAGTATTGTAAGGCAAATCATAATCTTCATCATCACTGCCAGGCAACGATTGAATGCGTCCGAGGATTACGGGCACATGATTTATTACCAAAACATCTGTGCACTTCCACGCTTCGCTTCCACCTACAATCACACAATTCATACTGTATGATTTTGCGAAGAGCAAGGCTGCAGCAATTTCTTTCACACGATCTGCATGTATAAATAATTTTTTCTTTCCGTCAAACAAACCACGCATTGCTTCGAGCTTCAGATTAATATTTTTATGTGTACCAGCTTGAGTATATGCTTTTGCTTCATCAAAAAAGTTGCGGATGTTTTGCACCTCATCAGCATAATATTCATTTTCACCAATACTTCCGCCGTCTTCTTTATAATGATAAGAGTAGAATGAAGGAAAATTTAAATGAATGCCTTCGTCGGTTTTGTATTGTGCATCTTCCCAGTTCCACGCATCGAGTTGCACCACAGATGAAGAGCCGGAAATAATTCCGCCTTGCGGCACCACTTGCGCCAATAAAATTCCATTGCTTCGTACAGTGGCAATCACCTTCGAATCGGTGTTGTAAGCAATGATGCTACGGATGTTTGGATTAAAATCGCCGACTTCACTAGCATCACGAGTTGCACGCGCAGCTTGAATTTCATTCAAGCCAAGATTGGTATTACATGCAATTAGCCCGGGATACACATGCTTGCCTGCAATGTTTATGATTTTTGCAGTTGATTGCGAGAGGCGAATGGTTCGTGCATCAGCCACAAAAGTAATTTTACCATTCTCAAACCCGATAGCAGAATTTTCAATCACTTCACCATTTCCAAGGTGTGCAGTGCCATTCATCAGAACGATAATTGAATCTTGCTTCGGAGCAACAGGAATTGTTTGCGCGTAGCCTCTTGATAAACTCAAGGTGACAAAGAGAAGAAAAAATATTTTTTTCATTTTATTATTTTTTATTGTGCACCAATTTGAGTTCCATCAAAAATCATATCGCAGTCGTAAAGCAAATTAAAATTGAGATTAAGAATTTGCGGTTGCTCGCCGTTTTTTACTGCCTGTAACATTTCGTTAATGAGTCGTGTGCGCTCAGCTTGTATAAAGTCGCGCTTCTGTTGGTCGAGTTGCAAACTGAAAAAGCAAATTCCATCTACAAAAGTGTATTCAGGTTTTGAATAAATGCTGAGCGGATTGTTGTTCCATAGAACGAGGTCTGCATCTTTTCCAGCTTTGATGCTTCCGACTTTATCGTCTATGTGTAACATCATCGCAGGGTTGAGCGTGCAAAGTTTCCATGCTTCAATTTCACTAAGTCCGCCGTACTTAATTGACTTCGCTGCTTCCTGATTAAGGCGGCGCGCCATTTCTGCATCATCAGAATTCACGGCAGTCACCACTCCGACTTTCGTGAGTATCGCCGCGTTGTAAGGAATGGCATCATACACTTCATACTTGTATGCCCACCAGTCAGAAAAAGTAGAGGCATAAACTCCGTGTGCCTTCATCTTGTCGGCAACTTTGTATCCTTCAAGAATGTGAGTGAAAGTATTCATGTGAAAATGCATGCTGTCGGCAACATGCATCAGCATATTTATTTCGCTCTGTACATAGGAGTGACAAGTGATAAATCTTTTTGCATTTAGAATTTCTGAGAGCGCATCCAGTTCCAAATCGCGGCGTGGCGCAACAAGCATTGTTTTATTTTTTGTAGAAGCTGAATTCCATTTGTCCCAATCGCTTTGATATTGACGAGCACGAATAAATGCATCGAAAAAAATTTGCTCAACACCCATTCGTGTTTGCGGAAAGCGCACGGTGTTGCGGTCCCCCCAATTACTTTGCTTCACATTTTCACCGAGCGCAAATTTTATGAAGCCCGTCCAACCAACGAATTTCATTTGCTCAGGTGCATATCCCCAACGATGTTTTATGAGCTGTGTTTGTCCGCCAATTGCATTTGCAGATCCGTGAAGTAGATGCGAACAAGTAACACCGCCTGCAAGATTGCGATAAATATTTATGTCTTCCGAAGTCACCACATCACCAATGCGAACTTCAGATGTAACAGATTGTGTTCCTTCATTCACCCCCTGCGAAATTGCAATATGGGAGTGCTCGTCAATAATTCCTGATGTCAGAAATTTTCCGGTCGCATCAATCACTTTTGCATTTGCAGGAGCGGAAATATTTTTTGCGACCTGTTGAATTTTTCCATTGCCAATTAACACGTCTGTATTTTCTAAATTTCCTTCTGCTTCATTCGTCCACACGGTTGCATTTTTAAAGAGAAGTGTTTCTTGTTTTGGTAAAGTATCCCAGCCGTAAGCGCAGAAAGGATAAATCACCTTTCCGAATTCGGGGTTCTTGTCTTCTTTTTTTGCCGATTCATTTTGTGTCTCAACATCACTTGTTCGAGTTGCAGTCCACACAACTTCTTTTCCGTTTGCGTCTAAACCTTTTCCTGAAAAATTATCTCCTTCAATAAATCCATTTAGCCGATACAATTGTTTCAAAGAATCTTTCGGCATTGCGAACGAAAGCGAAACCAGATTGTCGTTGAGTGAAAACTTTACATCAGCTTTTATTGAATCCTGAAACTGTAATTGCGCAGAATTTGAAGAGGGGGTTTCAATCAAAAGTTTTATTGCGCCCATTCTATTTAATGTGAAATCATAATTTCCCTTCAATGACGAAAGTTGTTCGTCATTCACTCGATACATTTTTCCTTTCACCCAATTTTGATAAATAATATTTTCATCATTGAAGATTGAATCAGAACAAATAATAAAATTCGCGAGTTTGCCTTTTTGCAATGAGCCTAAATTATTCCACTCGCCTGAAAGCTGTGCCGGAGTATAAGTGAGCGCCTTAAGTGCATCCGATTTATTCAATCCACAAGCAATTGCCTTGCACAAATTTTTTAAGAAGGCATCATCGCTGCATCCTTGCTTGGTGATACAAAAACTAATTCCCGCTTTATTAATACGATAAAGATTAGCTGGTGCCTGTTCCCAATTCATCATTTCAGAAAGCGAAATCAAATCAGCATCATTAGGGTCATTTACATTGTATGGTTTTGGAAAGTTGATTGGAATAATCAGTGCATCACCTGTTGTTTTTATTTCATCGAGCCGCTTGTATTCATCGCCCGTTCCTTTGATAATAAATTTCACGCCGAACTCATCGCCAATTTTATCGGCGCGCAAAACACTCAGGTTATTATCCACCTGAAAAATTTGCGGAAGTGCCAATTGGGTGTTCATTGCCTCGAGTGAAATATTTTTTTCTTCATTACTTCCATCACTCTTGTACCACTGTGCATCATAAAATGTTTGTCGCAACAAAGCGATTGAACCCATGAGCGACGAAGGATAATCCTGTGTGCTTGTTCCTTTATTGAAAGAATAAAATGAAGCAACATTTTCGTTCAATAACATTTCGTTATCACTTTCATTTCCTGCAAGCACCATGGCACCTGTGCCGCGCATAATTCCATCCATACGATGAGTGAGTACTGCGCCAAAACCAAGCGAGCGCAAACTCTCTGCTTGTTTATCATCACCGTGAAAAAAATATGCCCCATTTATTTCGGGCATGATTGCCTGATTCCAATTGTATGCTCCGCTTTTGTTGGATAGAAATTGTGGCTCCTGATTGTTGGGATTTGATTCTGCATTCGCAATACCGTAATTGCTAAACAAATCAATGAACGAAGGATAAATAAATTTTCCCTTGCAATTAATTTCTGTTAGGCCCGTGGGAATTGCAACATCCTTTCCAACCGCAACAATTTTTCCATCGTGAATCAGCAGGGTCGCATCATTCAAAAATGTTTTGTAGTCAACTGCAATGGTTGCGTGTGTGAAAGCATAATTTCTTTCACGCTCATCGTGAATTCCGTTTACTGGAAAGGTTTGCTGGGCACTTGATGTGAATGGCAAAAGATAAAAAGCAAAAAGAAGAGTGAGACGGGTTTTATTCATCGAATGTTTTTTCGGGGAGCGAAAAGTAATGGAAGAGTTTAAAAGTTGTTTGTTTTTATAAAACAGTATTTTATAATAATGGCATTAGAATTCGGTTCGTTTATAATTCTACATTAGCGCTTTTATTTTTTATGAATAAAATCGTTCAGCATTTAGACTCAAACATTAGTTATTCAGTTGAAGGAACTGGCGAAACGCTGGTTTTGCTTCATGGGCTTTGTGAAGACAAAGATATTTGGAGCGACTTCATTCTGCCACTCCTTGCAACCACAAAAATTATTTGTATTGATTTGCCTGGCTTTGGAAATTCGTTGCCTGGAAACGAACACCACAGCATGGAACTTATGGCAGAGGCCGTTCTGGCCATTCTGAATAAAGAGCAAATTGAAAAATGTTTTTTACTCGGACATTCAATGGGTGGTTATGTTACGCTTTCTTTTGCTGAAAAAAATTCTCGTCGCCTAAAAGGCATCGGACTTTTTCATAGCAGCTGTTTTACTGATGATGACGCAAAAAAGAAATCAAGAAAAAAAGTGGCTGAATTTGTTTTAGAAAAGGGCAGTCGAATTTTTACTGCCCACTTGTTTCCTACATTGTTTGCATTTGCGGAAAACAATAAAGAACTTATTTCTTCATTGGAAGAAAAAGCGGCAACCATTCCAAAACAATCTATTGCCAATTCATCATTAGCAATGGCCACAAGAAAAGATTTATCAAAAATTCTGAAAGAAACTACTCTTCCCGTTTTACTAATTATCGGGGAAAGGGATTTAGTTTTTCCAATGGAAAGAAGTATGCTAATGACTCCGCTGCCAACAACAGCAATTATTTATTTGCTTGAACAAAGCGCTCACATGGGAATTTTTGAAGAGCCTGAAAAATCAATTCAAGCAATTAAAAATTGGATGTCAATTGCTAGCTAATTGTATAATTACTTATTTAGAGAATCTATTATTATCTCTAAAAGTATTTTTGTTAAAAAGTATATAAAAAAAGATTTCGATTATTTTAGCCCCCCCAATAGATGAATCTATATATTAAAGAATGAATAAATTTTTTATCTTTTTACTTTTTGCCACTTGTAGTTTTAATAGTTATGCTCAAAACAATCCTATTATCACCCATATTCCTTCTACCGTTGGCGACACTACGGGTATTACATTATTAATTTATTATCCTGATGTCGCGAGGTATGATACTTGCGGGGCCCCCGTAGCTATAGTTGTTGCTGGGGGAAAAGGTGCAAATGGAATTATTCTTAATTACCCCTCTATATTTCCTCAATTTGGATTTATAGAAGTGTTTTTCAATTTCCCAGGTGGTGGAGTTTCAAATTTATTAAGTGGAGGAGAATATGATCTTCGGGGACCTAATTGCATAACAGCATTAAAAGATGTTGTAAGATTTTGTAGTGGGGAAACTGAAAATAATTTTGGAAAATATTTGGATGAATTAATACCTGTAGAACCAAGCTATCAAAACGTTGGCCTTATAGGTGGTTCTAATGGGGGAAACATTTCACTTGCTGTGACAGGTCTTTATGGCAATCAATTACCAGGATTGAAATGGATTTGTAATTGGGAATCGCCTGTAGGTGATGGAAATGTTTTAGCAGATATGGGCAATACAAATTTTGGTAATAGCACACCAACTAGCAATGTTGCTTATAACGATACGACAGGAGTTTTTGATTACTCTAAACTGAAGTATTGCGACACTCTTTATTTCAATTATAATGTAACCTTTGATACCCTTGCTGGATTTTATTTTGATAATAATAATAATGGCTCGCCAAGTGATAACGTTGATTATAAACTGGAGCCATTAATTTACGGAAGCGGGGTAAATAGGCGCGCGAATTACACCGAGAAAATTATTGCCCTTGGATATTCAATGGGGTTAATTCCAAACCCCAAACCAATCTATATTCCAACACTGCAAGAGGCAAAAGATTTTTGGAAATGGCGAAACGGCGAAAAATGGATCGATTCAATTGCATTAAAGCGCCCCGATTTATTATTTATGGTTACATCAAGAGATCACGACCATTATATTAACTCCCCCGATCATCCAGGAGTATTAAATCAGTACAACAAATTTTTAAATGGCAGCAATAATTTCATTCGGCTTAATCCCGATAAATCATATATGGAATATGTTTTAGATTCTGTTTATCCTGGTCTACCCGACAATGTTTGCTTTACTCCGTTTGATCATTTGACAATCAGAAGCGTAATGGTGCCAGACAGTGTTGACCAAAAAATATTATACATAGCAGGTGCCTGTGAACTTGCCGACAGAAGCATAAGGGGAGATTTAAGGTGGCAACTTGATTCTGTTTATGACAACTGTGATAAATATGAACCACAATCAATTAAAAACAATTCTGCGTTTCAATTACCTTCGAAAATATTTCCAAACCCAATTTCAACAAATTCCAATCTTATTATTTATTCTTTAAATGATGAACAGGTAAAAATTGAGTTGACAGATTTATCAAAAAAAAATATTTACTCTGCAACAGAAAAATTAATTCGAGGCAATAATTCCATTCAATTAAAATCAAATGAACTTGACAATGGATTCTACCTTTTAACTATTCAGAATAATACTCGATTTGAAACATTAAAGTTTGAGGTGTTACACTAACACAACTGATATATTGCCTGAAGATTTCTTCCATAACCGTCATAATCTAATCCATATCCCACTAAGAAATCGTTCGGAACTTCAAAACAGCTGTAGTCAACTTTTATATCATACTTCAAAGCAGCAGGTTTAAAAAGCAAGGAAGATATTAAAACCTCTTTGGGCTGATATGCTTTTAACACCGGCAGAAATTCATTTAAGGTTTTTCCTGTATCAACAATATCCTCAATAATAATTACTGTTCGATCCTTGATATTAATATCCAATCCCACCAATGTTTTTACTTGACCTGTTGATTGTGTTCCCTGATATGATGCAAGTTTGACAAATGAAATTTCGGATGGGATACTTACTCTTTTCATTAAATCGGCAGCAAACATAAAAGAGCCATTAAGTATGGCAAGAAATATTGGTTTCTCCTTTGTAAATCTTTGGTTTATTTTTTCTGCCAATTCATTAATCCGAAGCTGAATGTTTTCGGCAGATATATACATCTTAAAATTTTTATCCAGTACTTGTATTGTTTCTTCCATTTGGTAAATATAAAATATCGGATTGGTTCCTTTAAAAACCCCACATAAAAAAAAGATGCTATTTCACTTTTAATTTATCCCCAACGCTAAGCGAATCGCCCCGCAAATTATTAAGCTGTTTTAGTTCGTCAACTGAGAGGGCATATAATTTAGAAATGGCATAAAGTGTGTCGCCCTTTTTTACTACATAAATATTTTCTGATGATACAATTTGGGGTGTGGAGCGAAGTTTTGGTGTGGAAATTCGATTGCTGCGTAAATTTAAAACCTCCCCTGCTTCAACTTCATTACCAATAAACATTATGTTTTTTTCAACCAAAAACAAAAGTTGTATTCCGTGCATTTGCGAAATTTCAAACATGGTTTCCCCTTCTTTTACTGTGTGATAAGCTAAATCTCCATTGCGGTGTTTCGGCTGCAGGTATATGCGATCGCCTGGGTGTGTTTTTGTTTTTGAGTTCATGTCGTTGTATTTCAACAAACGCTTTATCCCCAATTCATATTCCGCAGCAACTTTTTGTAGTGTTTCTCCTTGCTTGAGTTCAATACATTTAATATTATTAAAAAAATAAACTCTTCCATGTTGCGGATCGCTTACTAAATCAGAAATAATTGCATCGGTTTCAGGATCTTGATTTTGAATGTTGCAAATAGCCTTTATACTGTCGGGTGAGTTTTTATGTTCAACATAATTTGGGTCTAAGCCCAATTGATCATATTGCTGAAGATTATTGTTTTCTATTGCGGTAATTAATATTTCAGCATACCTCGGATTAGTTGCATATCCACACGCCTTTAACCCTTTTGACCATCCTTTATAATCAATTTTTTCAAGTTGAAACAAGCAGGCATATCGCTGCTTGCCTTTTAAAAAATTGCTATGATCTTTAAATGATTGATTGGGTGAATCGTATTTTCTAAAACATTCATTTGGCGCATCGTCGTCAAAATAATAAGTTTCTCCCTTCCAATCTTGGTGACATTTTATCCCAAAATGATTGTTTGCAATAGTTGCTAATGCGCTTCTGCCAGCTTCCGTTTCAATTATTCCTTGGCCAATAGTAATGCTGGCGGGAACACCGGTTCGCTTCATTTCTTCTATAGCAAGAGCTTTATAAGTGGTAATATAATTTATTACCCGTTGTTGATAGGTGTCTTGTGCAGAGGCTTTTAAAACAAATAAAAACAAAAACAAAAGGCAAATTCTTTCTTTCATTGTCAAAATCATTAACGACAAGATTCGGAAAATCTTTTATTAAAAAAAAATTCAAAACAAACGTGTAAGATGATTTTGTTTAAAAAAAGAAACAGCCGGAAAACTAAGCGACAGCAATTTGTGGCAAAGCAATTTTATTGTTCTTTACAAAATTGCACCAACGACACTTTTCATCGCCACATCCTTCGGTAAATTCTAAATTTTTTATTTTGCTGTATGTTTCTTTCACCTGATTTTTTACAAAAGCTATTGCCTCCTTCGTTACAATAATTTTTTCTTTTACAAAGATGTTTTTCTTTTCATCCTTCTCAATAAAATCCAATTCGCCACTGAGCATATTCCATTTTTCTAAATTATAATTATCAAGTAAAATTTTATAAAAAACAATTTGTCGCCAGTAATCGCCCCCAAATGGATTTTTTTCATTGGGAGGTAGAAATTTTTCTTTTCCAAATTGAACACTTCCCGTTTTATAATCAACCACATTCACATCAGTCCCTGTAAATTCTATCTTGTCTATCGTTCCATTCACGGGCACACCGTCCACTTCAATATTCTGAATTTTATGTTCAGTTAGAACCACCTTATTCCAATTTTTTATATAATGATTATAATACTCCGGAAGAATTTGTTTGCCATGCAACATTCGATTTGCATATTGTTTTTCAGTGAATGAATCTTTTTGTCGACCCATTTCAAAATTAAAATCATTTAAGAGGTCATCAATAGAAGGAAAGGTTTTATCTGCAGAATTCTTCATTTTTACAAATAGCCGATTCAATGGCCAGTGAATAGCATTTCCAAAAGCCATTGAATCATTCTTGGCAAATGGAACTTTTAATATTCGTTCGAAATAATATGAAATCGGACATTCTAAATATTTATTTAAAGCAGAAACACTGATCGAAAAATTTTCAAGTTTCGTTTGAATGTAATCCCGATCAAACAATTCAATGTTTGGCTTTTCATTTTTCAAAAGTATTGTCATCCCCATATCAAACAACTCTTCCGCTGTTACCCTTGATTTCTTGATTTCTATATTGGCTCCAATAGTTACTTCAGCAACAAATTGTGATGCCGATAATTTTTTTCCTTCATTATTTGTTTCAGTAAACGAAATATTTAAGTGTTCTTTTGCCCTTGTCATAGCCACATAAAACAAACGACGCATTGATTCAATCTTGTTTTCCTCTTTTGTAAAAGTAAGTGTGTCGGGCAAAGAATAATTATGGCCTCCCCCACTTGCCCCCTCCCATTTATCGGCAGTGCATCCAATCAAAAACACATACTGAAACTCAAGCCCTTTTGCAGAATGTGCTGTTATAAAGTTGACCCCATCTTCTCTATAAACTGTTTTATTTACGGGCAGCCCCAAATCATTTTTTTCCATTTGCTCAATCATCTCCATAAACTGTTTAATTTTTATTCGTGGATGTTTGGCGCTTTCTATTTTTAAAAAATCGAAGAAAGTGGTTAGCACCTGCATCAACCATATTTTTTCGTCACTCTTTAAAATATATTGAAGCAAACCGCTGTCATTCAAAATTTCTTCAAACAACATTTGTAAGGTTATGTTGCCGGCATTCTTTAGCCACTTTGTAATATTTTTTTCAAAATTAATTAGAGCATCAGAATCCTTCAATTTCATTTCTGAATGAACAATACTATCTGCTAAAATTTCTCTCCACTTATTATTGACCTTTTTCCCAGCAGCATTTGCGGCAACAGCCGAAATATCATGTGGGTGAATGTGGAAGAAATGGAAATGCATAATCTCAAATAATAAATATTCGCCACTATGAGGCTTATGAATTTCTTCATCTAAATACTTTAGTGTCATTAAAATATTTTGAATCATGGGCAAGTCGAGAATATTAATTTTCTTGCGTACTCGATATGGAATATTGTTTTTCTCGAATAGCTGAATCAGATTTTCTGCCTGTGCATGACGATGATAAATAATTGCCACATCATTCAATGGGAACCCCTGTTCTTGCAGTGCTTCAATTTGCTTTATAATTCCAACTTCTTCTTGTGCATGATTTGGATACTCAATGAAATTAGGGGTGACTTTAGATAATATCATCTGTTCCAGGCTTGTCACAAGTGTTTTATCTAAATTAGGAATTTTATGAATGAGGCGCTCCTGATTGTTATCAATTAAAACTTTTGATGCATCTAAAATTTGCTGATTGCTTCGGTAGTTTGAGGTAAGAACAATTGATTTAATATCATTGAGGTTAGCTTCGTAAAAATCCATTATATTTTTTACGCGGGCCCCCTGAAATTCATAAATACTTTGGTCGTCATCACCAACGGTAAAACAATTTGGCTTGTCCCAATAATTAGTTAGGTGTTTTAAAATTTCATTTTGCGAGCCGTTGGTATCCTGAAATTCATCCACTAAAAAGTATAGATAGCGCTCTTGATAATTTCGAAGCATGTTTTCATTTTCTGAAAATGCTTTTACAACCCATAAAATCATATCGCTATAATCATATCGATTTAGTGCCAACATTTTTTTCTGATATACAGGAAATAATTCTGCAGCTGAACGAAGCACATCCATCTTCTTTTTCACCTCTTCAATAGCCTCTTTTTTTACATCGCCTTTCTTTGTTCCTTTCGTTACATTATCCCGCTTGTATATAAATTCATCCCGAGTGGGTAAATCATTAATATAATCATCAATGCTTTTCAAAATTTTTTCAGTGGACCAATCTTCTTCTTTCATCATTCGAAAAAGCGAATTCAATCTTTTCACTTCAAAATAAATGTCTCCTTTTAATCTTCTGATAAGATTGGTTGGTGGTAATTCATCAATAATGGATTGTAAAAGAGAAATGTTTTCTAATTCAGAAATTGGCTCTAAAATTCTTTTACCAAAATAGTCAAGATTAGATTGAATTATTTCATTGCAAAAAGCGTGGAAGGTGTAAATATTAACGCGATAAGCTGTTGGTCCAATAAACTTCAATAATCGTTTTCGCATGGCAACAGTTCCAGCGTCAGTATAGGTGAGACATAAAATATTTTGAGGCGCTGTATCGGTTTGCATTAAAATATTCCCTACACGCGCTGCAATAATTTCTGTTTTCCCTGTGCCTGGCCCTGCAACCACCAATACGGGCCCCTCAATCTGATTAACCGCTTCCCGCTGGGCTTCATTTAAGGCTTTCATTGATTCGACAAATACTTCTGATTGAAACTTTTCTGTCATCTTATAAATATTAAATTGTTATTGTTTAAACCTAAAAACAAATTCGCAAAAATTGTTTTCAATAACAAAATTTTTTATTCGGGTGTCTTCTCTTTTTCTACAAAATAGTTAGCTTGTTTTTTAAGCCATATGAAGATGTAGGAAGCGGCCCCAATTATATCAAACAACAAATCCATCCATTCAAAATGTCTGGTGTCTGTATATGTTTCCTGTATAATTTCAATGCCAGTTCCAAACAAAAAGCATAAGATTAAAATAAAAATTGATTTAAAAATTAAGGAGTGATTAGTTTTCCATGAAAAAAATAATAGAAACGCGAGTACAAAATAAAAGAAAACGTGCACCCACTTATCAATAAACAACAAATGAAATAAATCAAAATCGGGAAGTTCATTCCCGGGCATAAGAGATAAGTAACAGATTATTCCCGCCCAAATCAATGGCAAAAGCCAGCGCATATTGTTTGTTTTATTAATGACCCACCAAGGCAGTGTAAGCTGCTTTATCCATCAGTTCCTTTGCCTCTGAAGGATTAGCCATTTTCACTTTCACCATCCATCCTTTTTCATAAGGATCCTGATTGACTAATTCAGGATTGGTGTTAAGTTCAACATTGAGTTCTAAAATGGTTCCAGATATCGGAAGAAATAAATCGCTAACCGTTTTTACCGCCTCAACGGTGCCAAAGACCTCCTCGGCATTCAATGTTTTTCCAATGGTATTTACATCTACATAAACAATATCACCCAATTCACTTTGTGCGAAATCAGTAATGCCTATAAAAGCGTGGTCACCTTCTACACGAACCCATTCGTGATCTTTTGTGTAACGGAGGTTATCAGGAAAATTCATTTAATAAATTTTTAAGAGTGGAAAAATACTATTTGTAAGTGGAAATTCTAAATAGAAAAAGTTTATTAAATGAATTAATTTAACATTAAGAATTATTAATTAACTATTGCGCAAGCGTAAACCTTATTGTTACACCCGCATTGGTGTATCGAATTGGATAAGAGGCCGAAGTGGCGGGGATGCTGTATCGCTTATCGACAAACAGGCGAATGTTTAATCTATTGCTAACCATGTATTCGGCTGATGGGGCAATGCTAATAGTTTTCATTCCTTGCGTAGGCGTACTGACTGCCTGATCTAATTTGTAGTTCGTTGTAATATTATTACTAAAAGAAACATCACATTTTAAATTCAAGTCGTTTTTTAATCGCTTTTTCTTTCCCTGAATTTTAAATGGTATCGGCGCATTTTTCCATTTGTATCCCACACCAATGGTAACTTCTGAAGTTCTGGACTCTACTAATTGATAATCAAGAAAACTCATAGATAAGTTTCTACCTTTTTTATATTCAAACTTAGTGCTCACATTGTTTTTCCATTGTGCGTCTACACCAATAAGCGGCGAAAATTGCTCGGTGATACCAATGCTTGGAATATCATAAAAACTAATAAAGTTTCCGGAAACAGAATCAATTGTATTTGGTAAATTGATTCCATCTTTTATGTTTCCGTTAAAATCAAGTGCCGAACTGAACGAATTTATAGAAAGAGTTGAACTGTATCCGTGTGAAATATTCAATGAGTTCCATATTTTTTTTGCCCATTTCATTTTTGTTAATCCATTGTATGTAATTCTCCAGTTTGGTGCGGGAATTCCTTTAAAATATTTATAAAGACCAACTGAATTTATGTCTTTACCAGCATAAGCAGCCAGAAAAGATGGAATCAAAACATCTTGAGAATAAGGGCCATAACCATTTGAAAAATTTGAATTGAAAGAACTGTCCTGTGGGTTGTAATAAGAACCTGCCGCTTCAGGATTATTTACGGCTAATCGCTGAGAAACTGTTTGTCTATATTGTTCAAATAAATTAAACGTTGGAGAGTTACCATTTGTATCTGATTTTATAAACGCAGTATTCCAGGCAATAAATGAAACGCTGTATGTTCCAAAAGCGCGCTCATTTAAATGCTGAAAGCCAAGAGAAGTGTTTTTAAAAAACTCAGTTGTGTTGTAAGAATAATTCTTCATGAAGTTCACATCCACATTCACATCTTTTAAGGGTTCAAATTGTGCGCGAGCCGTAATGTTTCGATTGTAATTCTGAATAAATTGATAATTCATAGAGGTATCCCTTGTTATCCATCCCTTTTGGGCTGCATCGTTTAGCCAATTCGTATCGGGCTGCATTCCAAAAACAAAATCCCAACCAGGGGAAGATTTGCTCAAATCCTGGCCAAAGTTTTTTGCTTTGTCAATAAATCCAGGAAGAGTGGTTCCCTTTGTTTGAGCATAGGTGAATGTTATTTTCTTTAAACTGATGATTGGCCTAATAATAAATGACAACCCAGCTTTTGCCGTGGGCTGATTATTTTTCTTTTGATCTTTTAAATCCTTTGTATTGTCTTTACTGTCTTTTCCATCTTTACTATCACCCTTTTGTTGATTAAGCGTTGAGCTATTGCTATTGTATGTTTTCAGAAATTTCCATTTGTTATATAAATTTCTAAAATTTAAATCACTATTAAAATTAATATTCTGGTCGTTATTTATTGTATTGCCCAATGGGTTTTCTTTAAGCCTAATTTTTTCAAAGGCAGTTCCCTTATCTGTTGTGTCACTTGCAAGTGGCAACGCAAGCCAATCATATTCAGCACCATATTTTACAGTGCCTGTTATCCAATCTAAAATTGGTATTTTATTAATAGGAAGTGTATAGGCAAAATTGGCGGTATGATGGTAGTGTGTAGTGCGCCCTAATTTTTTTATATTAGCCCACACCGAATCTTTTTCTGGCCTCGAGTCTATGCGGCCCGTATCTTCATCAATACGCGTATTTGTTATGGCATTAAAATCTAAATTTAATGATTTAGCTAACTCGAATTTAACCCCATAAAATCTATCCCAATTCCAAAATTTATTATAGGTTGGGTCTACAGGGGGCGCAAGCACATCCGCCTCTCTCATTTTTGTTTGGCCGAATTGTCGATCCATAACATTTCGGAAAGAAATATTTGTTGGAAGCAAATTGAAATTAATATCCCGTATTGCCTTTAGGTATTTTGGCTTGGTGCCTATAAGTTTATTAAAGGGTGAAATAAACCTTGATTTTCCAGGGTATATGTATCCTAATTCCCCATGATATTTTTTAGTAATATCACTTTCAATTATTGGGCTGCGTTTATTCGTTTGAGTAAATGCATAAGTGGCATTCCAGTTTTCAATCCCATAAATGTGCGGCTTTGCTGTTTTACTATTATTGATTTTACGAATATTTGTAAAATTTAAACTCTTAATATTTATAAAATCCTGTGCCGCTTTTCTTGAAGAGTCCCGAGTAGCGGCATCAGTAATTGCATTGAGCTTATCTTTTAACAAAACATCCAATTCATAAGGATCATATTTAGGATTACTTATTGAACTAGAAACGCCAAGATACATAGGTAACTGTACACCAAAGTTTTTTGGTAAAAATTTCCCTAGTTGAAATGTTCCTGAAGCATCATATTGAAAGAAATTGTCTTTGTACCGTTCGTTCAGCTTTTGTTCAAGCGAACCAAAACCTATTGAGTGCATGTTCCCACTTAGAGAAATATTTCCGAGGTCGGCCAATTTCACATCTACTCTTCCAAGTGCAGCATACCCCCCCTCCTCATCAAAACCACTTAATCTTAATTCATTGAACCAAAGTTCAGCACATTTTGCTCTGCCATCATCGGCATCTCCCAATGGATAACCGCTTCCCTGTTTGGGATTATGAATACCAAGCATCGCAACTTTTGCTAATCCTAAATCTGGGTTCCCAACTATTGTTATTCTGTCACCATTAGGTAATACTTGAGAATAGGGAGCACTAAAAGCGGTACCTGCGGCATTACGAGCAGACTTTATTTGAGTTAATTGCTCTAATGTAATTTCAAAGTTATTGCTGGCTGGCCACACATTAAAGGTATCGTTATTATTAAATTGTGACGGTGTAAGCGATTTTTCATATTCATAATAATTACTAATAAAGTCAGACCCCAAACGAATGAACGCAGTCAAGTCACCATTATTAAAAGTATATCCTGTTCCCGCGTTTTCAGCATGTACAAACATTTTCATCACCTTGAAAGTGCGCAAGTCTAAGTTCAAGGTTTTATAAACAGCCCGCGAGTCGCCATCCAAAAGATTGCATGCCTGAATACTTAATGATTGCTCGTTTTGTAAAAGCGTTTGTACCGACCCTAATTGTTGTTCGCGTTGAATACCGGGAGGCATTACATAATTAATTGGTTGGCGCTGTGAATTCTCTTCCAATGAAACGGATCCAACATTAAAAAAGGTTTCCCCATTATTATCATCTGGAATGTATTCGCCTGGTGATTGCAAACTGAATTGATACTTACGCCATTGATTGCGCACAAATTCTAATTTAGCAAATCGAAGATTAACAGCTGTATCAAACCCAGCCAGATAAATTCTAATAAATCGAATTGATTTAAAATCTTGAATGCCCCCAATTTTTTTATAATATTCTTCAATCGGAATTTTTATCTGTATCCATTTTTCTTCTCCAAGCAAATTTCCATCATTACAATTAACATCAGCAGTTACAATGTCAGTAATATAATTGCTTCCTGTGGTAGTTAAGTCGTTGGGGTTTAATGAAACTTTATATTCAAAATATTCCTCTGTTTCGCTCAATGTATTATCGCGGTTCAAATCTTCTGTTTCTGGAATATTAGTTGCCGCCTCAGAAATGGCTTGACCAGAAGTTGATATTGGAGAATTTCCTTCAGCATTATTATATTTTTTATAGCGATTTAAAATCCCCGTTTCACTTGCATCATAATCGTTTCCAAGATAATAATGATAATTATCGCCTGCCGGATCATTTAAAGCAGCGCTGTAATAAGCAGAGCCTATTCCATAGTTAAGAGCGATCTGAGCGAGATAGGCCGAATCAAAAGCTGCTTCGCGTCCATCTTTTGTGCCAACGCCATCGTACCCAACATCCTGATATTCTCTTGCCGATTCATTGTTTGAAAAAGAATTTGTAGGCGGAAGGTTTACGGGAACAATAGACCAAGTAGTAGTATCAACATTTGCCTGACTTGTACTGCTTTCTGGCAATCCATTTTCCATAAACAATCGAGAGTCTTTTAAAACATCTTCTGATATATTTCCAAGATCTATATAAATATCTCCATAATTATTTCCTCCATATCCATTCAAATACGGATCGAGTACCCAGAATTGTATGTATTCAATGTTTGCCTGTTCAAAATCATTGTAATCAATGCTTCGCATTATTCCTCCAAAATTCTTTTCAGGATTTTTTAAATGGATTCGCCCATCGGCATCCACACCATTTAATAAATTTGGATCGGCTTGAAAGTTATAAGGCCCCTTCACATTAGGCTCAAAATTTAAATCAAAAGTGGGAAGGTTATTTGGTAGTCCTTGAACCTGTTGTTTGTTTGGAAAGAGTTCCTTCTCATTTATTTCCCTCGTATAATAATTGCATTGTTCTGTCGGATTATTTTTTATGTTGGGGGGTGTTGATGATATATTTCTTAGAAACAAGGGGTCAATAGCATACCACGAAAGTTTGGCGCGATGATATCCGTAAAGTAAATTGTTAATTGAATCCGCCTCTGGAAATAATCCCGTTGATGATCTTGAAGGTGTACTTGCAAGCATCCAGCTGCTGTATGGAAATTTTAAATCATAAGTGCTTTGTGTTCCTTCAAAATCATCAATATAAACTTGCCCGGCATCTCCTTTTCCAATTGCCTTACTGTGACCAGGGTCAAGACGAGCAACTTCGCCGCTTATAGTAATAGTTGATTTTTCTTTGGTGTCGAGAAGAGGCAATTTGTCAATTAACCTTGTAACAAATCCTGATTCGGTTTGCCAACTTCCATCTAAACCATATATTGCATTACTAATTGGATCATCTCCAACATTTAATTTACGGGTATAAGGTCGCTCTGATAAATGAAGGTAGGTTCCGCCTAACTTAAAGTGGTCGTTGATGTAATAATCTGCGCGTGTTCCAAATAAAGTTTTTGTGGTGAAACCAAAAGTTGCATTGTTTTCAAATGACACATTTATGGGTGCACCGGAATTCATAATTCCTTGATTGATAATTTTCAATCTTCCTAAATTATAATCAACCGTATAGTCAACATTTTCCTGTAACACCTGACCACCTGCTGTAACCTTTACTGATCCCTGAGGAATATTAAAAGCCCCTAATGAAATATCAGTTGACGATGATCCTTTATAGGAACCCTTAATGACAAAACGATCAAACTCTGGAAATTGTAGCGCAATGGTTTTGGTGGAGTCATATAAAACCTGGTACACATATTTTGTAGCAACATTCGGATCGGTAAATTTTGAGTTCAAATCTTTACCAAATGGTTCGAGCACAGGAAAAATAACCTTTCCATTATTGGGATTAATTGTTACCCCGCTAATAAAATCAAAAACCCCATCTGGTTGTGGATCTTGATTGTTGTTTAATCTGTCTAAACCAAGCAATCGAATCAATGGAATACTATTCACATTTCCTGCCGGAATAAACCTTCTTGCGCCTCCTGCTGGATCAAGATAATATATATCTAATCTAAAATCAGATGGATTAACTTGGTAGGCACCCAGTGAATATACATTTTTCATCATCAGCTTCCATATTGGTAACTTCGGACGGACAGAGGTGCTTTTCAGCATCTTTAAAAATAAAACATTTGGCACATCGGCATTAGTTGGCAGGTCCTGTGCAAATTCGCCAACCTGATAAACCTTTCCATTGTAAGTATATTGATAGGCAACGGCCAGCACATCATCTGGATTTAATTGTTGGTTTAATAAAATAAATCCGAGCTGCGGTTGAAGGGTATATTCAGAAGCAGAAAGTTGACGGGCATAAGTTTTTTCAAAATCTTGAACGGGTTGCAATTGATATCCTCCCCCTGTTAATGCCTGAATGGTCGAACTAAGAGAGCGGGCGTTTTGATCTTGTGATAATTTATAATATAAATCGTTTGAAGCATCTTGTGATGGAAACTTATTAAATGAAGACCCTGCTGGTAATGTGTTGCCAGTATATGGTAAAATTTGTGGACTATAGGGTTGATTTTCACCTAGATCTTGAAAGGCAACAATATCTCTGGTTAATGTAGTAGCTCCGTTTTTATTGGTGACCCAAACTTCAATTTTATTTATCTGCGCCCCTGAATTTATGATGGGAATTTGGGCCATGTTTTTATTATAGTTTTCACGAAAATATTGACCAAGAAAATAATTTCTATTTTCATCATATTGATCCGCATTTACTTCAAATGTTTGAGTTTGTGCGCCTCCTTGTATAGTAATATTTTGTGCTTGAGATTTTTGTTGAGAGATAACACTCGTTAATATTAATCGACCGAATTGTAATTGTGTTTTCAACCCGAATAGGCTCTGACTTCCTTGAATTAAAGTTGTATTTAGTGGAAGGCTCACATTTCCTGCTTCAATCTTTTTTATTATTTCATCCTGATATCCGGTGTATTCAAGCTTTACCTGATTTTCAAAATCGAACGAACTTTGCGTGTTGTAATTAGTGGTGAGTTTTAATTTATCGCCAATCTTTCCAACCACATTCATTTGAATATTCATATCGAACTGAAAACCTCCCTGTTTTCGCTGTTGTTCGGTAAGGGTCGGATTCTGTATGTTCTGTCGGTTGTAACCAAAAGTTAAATCAATATTTCCATTTGGCCGAATATCAACTGATGTTCCACCAAACAAGCGATCCAATAATTGCCCCCCAACATTCACCTTTGGAATTAGCCCCTTATGGGTGAGTAGTGAATTTGAATTGCTGAGTTGTTCAAAATTTTCTTTTTGACTTTTATCGTATTTATATTTTAAAAACTCTTCAAAACTCATATAGGTCGGATTCCTATAAAACTGATTGCCTATTGTTTCTGTTAAAATATATTGGTTGGTTTCAGGATCGTACTGAACATCTTGTTGAATGTTAGATGGATTATTTAAATCCAGTGGATTATTGTTCTGATCATTAATGCTCCCATCATTATCCTGTATAGGATAATGTAAATCAATTTCGGGTGGCGTATCAATCGTTGCAATAGATTGGTCTGTCTTATTATTTGTTGTATTAATTTTATTCAATTCGTTTTTCCCTATTGCAGATAATACCGTCAGCACTGCAAACGCAGATACAATGATGAATGCGGGATTTGAATTATTAATTAATTTCACTTGTTTTTTTCTAAAAAATTAAAATTTACCTCTCAAAATAGATAAGGGCCAAAATGCCTTGCACCCATTTCGCTTATCAAATTGTTTTCAACACTTGCTTAATAATTTCTTCTACTGTCATAGATGGATTTGACCCTACCACCCTTTGAACTGCTTGTTCGGCAGGTGTGCGCGAAAAACCCAACATAATGAGTGCGCTTAACGCTTCATCGTTCACTTTATTATTTGGAGAAAATCCATCTGCTTTTGTTGTCACTTTCCCCACCTTATCTTTTAGTTCCAAAATAATTCGCTTCGCTGTTTTTGGGCCAATCCCTTTTATCCGTTCGAATGCATGAGCATTCTCGGTTAAAATGGCATTGCGTAAATCGTTTGGAGATAATGCTGATAAAACCATTCGAACAGTGGAGGCGCCAACCCCTGAAATATTTAATAACTCAGTAAACATCGTGCGCTCTTCTTCTTCAGCAAATCCATACAATGAAACAATCAGCGGACTTTGTGTTCCACCAGTTATATGTAAGTAGACATGTAGCTTTCCCGAATCGTGGTGTTGAATTTTGCTCCAGGTGTTCAACGAAATATTTACATGATAACCAACGCCTCCGTTTTCAATAATAATATGGGTGGGACTTTTGAAAGAAAAAAATCCTTGCAGGTATGAAATCATTTGGGGGTTAGTGATTGAAGCGCGACAAATTTAATCTTAACACGAAATTTTTTTGGCAATTAATATTTATCTATTGACATCTTTACGACTTATTGTAGCACCTTGTATTTCAAAACATATTTAAGTGAAAAGCGAATGGAAAACAGATGTGTTATAAAAAAAATTAATCGGAAGAAATTAATCTAATTTAAATTCGACCGGCAAGTAAACCCTCGACTTAATCGGAATTCCCATTTGCATGGCGGGGCACCAGTTGGGCATATTTTTTATCAGAAATTCTGCCTCTTCATCACACCCTTCTCCAATCCGGCTATAAATTTTTATATCATAAATATGGCCCAGTTCATCTACTTCAAAATTGAGCCAAACGGTTCCCTGAATTTTTATTTTACGTGCACTTTCTGGATAAATAAGATTCTTCAATAAAAAATCTTTTATCATTTTATTTCCTGTTGGAAATTGTGCGGGTGAATACATTGATTTGTTTGTAGAGTCATAACTCATATTCAAATCAAATGGTGCCATTGTTTTCCCATAAGTTGCAAACGGCACTTCTGTTCCATCATAATTTAAATAGGTCCAGGTATCCTTTTTTTCATTTTTAAAATTAAATCCATGAACCTTTTTTACCCCTTCAATGTTTAAATATTTGGCCTCGCCATTTAAACTGCCCCCAAAATATTGTTCAATTGAGTATAACTGGCCATATGGGTAATATTTCATAAGCGTTCCGGTTCCATATTTAAAGTTCCCGCTTTCTATCAAATTTCCATAAAGATCCCATTGCCCTATTACTGTATAGGGTGAGCCGTTTTTATAAAACATTTTTAAATAATTATTCCCTGCCTGGTGATAGGTTTTAAGGGTGTCAACAATTCCCCCATACTTATAATTTGCAATATAAATTGGAAGTTTATAAATGGAATATCCAGTCCATATTCCATCAGCCAAACCATCTTTAAAATATATTTCGCACCTAAGTATTCCATCAGAATTAAAGTATTCCCACAGACCTGTTTTAAGTCCATTCTTATAGTGGCCGCGAAACATTAAACTTCCTTTGGGATCAAAAAAAAACCAGTCGCCTATGCGCTTTCCATTCAGTATTGGGCCAGTTTCGATTGCATTATCAAAAAAGTATTTGTAATATATTGCTTGCTTGATGGTATCATTATCTTCGTAAATAATGCTTTCAGATAATATGGGCGGACGAAAAATATCTTCGGCTTTACTCTGCGCTTTCACTGAAAAATGGAAAAGAGAAATAATGATAGCAAAAAAACATTTTTTATTCATAATGTAGGTTCTGATTAATTTTTTATTCGACATAGTTTAATTCTTTTCCAAAGGTTTCTTCAATTAAATAAGTGGCAATGAATGAAAGCAAAATAACAACACCGCCGATAATTATGGCTGACTGCATAATATTGGATGAAGCCGACATGCTTTGCCATAAGGTGGTCATGATGGCCGCAGCGCCACGCACAAAGTTGGGAACAGCAGTTGTGATGGTGCTCCGAATGTTGGTGCCGAATTGTTCGCTCGCGACGGTGACAAACACCCCCCAGTATCCCTGCGATATTCCCATCAGAAAAATGAAGAGATAAAAAGTTTTTGCCGTTGCATTGAAGCAATAAAAATATCCTGCCGTGAAAATCAAAAGGGTGACGAGTGCAATGTTCAACGATTTTTTTCGAGAGTGAAGAACCTGACCAAGCACCCCGGTTACTATGCTGCCGATGGCTGCTCCCACATAATGAATAAGCACCGCCTTACTTGGGGTAATGGTTCCGACCACATGCATGTAAGTCGCGAACTCATCTGCATAGGAAATTAAAATTCCAATCACGAACCACACAGGCAAACCGACTAAAATGCAGAGAACAAACTTGTAAAGTTGTTTTTGATTTGTGAATATCCCGAAAAAATTTCCCCGCAAAACAGATTGCTCTTTCAATTGCATATACATTCCTGACTCATGAATGTATATGCGGAGTACGAGCAACATTAACCCAAGAATGCCGCCGAGCCAGTAAGTTTCGCGCCAGCCCCATTCTGAAATTAAATAAGCGAGCACAGTGCCGCACAAACCAACTGCCGCTACAATCATGGTTCCGTAGCCGCGCTTTTCCTTGCTCATGGTTTCGCTTACAAGTGTGATTCCCAACCCGAGTTCTCCTGCTAAACCAAACCCTGCTATGAATCGCAGCCACTGATATTGCTCAACCGTTTGCACAAAACCATTTGCAATGTTTGCTAGTGAGTAAATCAGTATGGTGAGAAACAGCGCGGTCATTCTTCCTTTTTTATCGCCGAGAATTCCCCAAACAATGCCGCCGAGCAACATCCCTACCATTTGATAATTAAAAAGAAGAATTCCAATTTCGCGCATCTTTTCTTTGGGAACTCCGATCTCCTGCAAACTCGGATTGCGCACGAGCAGGTATAAAATCAAATCATAGATATCAACGAAGTAGCCAAGCGCCGCTACTATAACCGTGATGTTTATAATTTTATTTGTTGTGATATTTTTCATTCTGATTGAGGGGTCAATTGTTGATTATTGATCAGCAACAGTTTTATTAATTTTAAGCTTCATTAATAAATTTATCATCGTTCCTTGTTCAGAAGTTGCCACTTGTAGCTTCCATTTTTTCCCCTCTGCAATTTTTACCGCCTTCAATATTTCTTTTTTATTCGAACCCGTTTCGTTTCCCATTTTAAACCCCGAAATCATTTCGGGTGGCATTACCCAATTGCGAAAATAAATTTGATGGTTAATGGCAACTTCTGATGCAGTTTCTAAAACCAATTTAAAACGAGAAGTTGTTTCTTCAATATTAGGATTTAAATTAATTAATAAAAAAATTAATTGATGATAATTGCGATTGTCGAGCCGCGCTTTTTGAGGCATTCGCCTGTCCCAATCCTGCTCAGTTAGTTTTTTATTAAGAATTAGCTCAGTAAAGAAAAAAAGATGTTCTTTTAAATTACAATCCGAATCTTCATAGACAACAAACTCTATATTCTCTTCTTTTATTTGTTGAATGGGCTCTTGAATTATTATACTTGGGGAAGCGGTTTCTAAAGAAGAAGTTTTTTTCTCCTCTACTACACCCTCTACCAATCTTAAAACTTTTTCATCCTGAATTATTTCTAAGGGCTCTACGGTTTGTTTTTCTTGAATATTTTTTTTTATTTTTTCTCTCTTCAAAAAATAATTAATAAGGACAGCAAGTAAAAAACAAATGAAAATTAAAAACACCACCACACCCAGTGCGTGCTGAAACATATAAAGTGGAGAATCAGTGGCGCCGAAAAAAAAATGTTTACTCATTTGGTTTCTTCAAGGAGCGAACATAAAAAATATTCGGCAGCCCTAGCCAAATTTTTTTATTGTTTGGTGGTTCCGTAAATAATAGGTTCAATGCTTAATTTTACTGCGATGAAAAATTTATTGGCGACTATTATTTTGTTCTTGCTGTTTTTTATTTCCGGTAATGCGCAACCGCTTTCGGCTTATGTAAATCAAGACGGCCGTTTTTTTGTATTCAACAATTTTCAAATTCAACAAGCGGATTATCTACAGCCCAAATATTTTCTAGTTGGCAGAACTTGTGTTCCGTTCATTGACAACACAAAGAATTTTAAAATTTATTACAATGGAACAACTCAACAAATAAACGAAGGGTATACCACCGATTTTTATGTAACCAATAACATTGTTGTTTTTAAAAACCAAGCCACCCTTTGTGTGTTTGACAATGGGAAAATTATTAAGTTGGCAGATTACAACACCAACTTTGCTTTTGGCGATAGTATAGTCGGTTATTTTGATGATCGACAATATGTTTACAATCTTTATTGGAAGAGTAAAATTATTCGCCTTGAAGAAAACAGTTTGGGAAATCCTGTAACTATGAGTGTCGCGGGTACTAATGTGTTTGCATGGGTTACTCAGTATGACCAATTCAATATTTTTTATGATGGTAATGTTTTCGAACAAGAAAGTCAGGCGCCACAAATGATTGGCGCCGCACAAAATATTGTCATTTATAAAGATTATTACAACGACCTCAAGGCATTTTATAAAGGAGAAACTTTTGATCTTGGTCAAGTACCAGTAGGCGATGGAAAAAAGAAAATAGCTTCCGCTTTAGTTGGAAATAATATGGCAGCCTTTATAGATGGAACCGGTGAATTAAAAATATTTTATGAAGGGAAAATATTGGAGACTGGGGTAATGAATCCAGAAAGCATCCGCATAAAAGAAAACCTAATTGTATTTGATGATGGCTCAGGCGGAATTTCTGTTTTTTATCAGGGGAAAATTACACCTCTCGAAAATTTCGTTCCTTCTAAAATTGAATTGGGACAAAGTTCTTTGTATTACTTCACGCGGTCAAACGAAATTCGGTTTTTTACCTTCGGAAAAATGATTGAACTACCCGCACAAATCTATGATGATATTCGATTAGACTTTGATGTTCTACAAGTAAAAACCGGATTTAATTCATATCATTTTTATTACGGAGATAAAAATATGTAATACAATAATGGCAGAGTATATTAGCCATAAATTAAAGGCACTACATTTGCTTTACTAAAATAAAAAAACATGTCAAGTTCAATCCTTTTACTTTCTGTTTTATTTTTTGTAGTTGGCTTAATCGTTAGTGGATTATTAAAGCGCCGCATGGCTGAGTACTCTCAAATTCCAATTGAAAGCGGACTTAGTGGAAAAGAAATTGCCGAAAAAATGTTGCGCGATAGCGGTATCAACGATGTTTCTATTACATGTGTGGATGGATACTTAACCGACCACTATAACCCACAGAATAAAACGGTCAATCTTTCACCTGATGTATATAATGGCAGAAGCGTTGCAGCGGCAGCAATTGCGGCTCATGAATGCGGACACGCTGTACAACATGAACAAGCCTATGTGTGGCTAGGCCTAAGAAGCACATTGGTTCCTGTGGTAAGTTTTTCATCTCGCTATGTTCAATGGGTTTTGTTGGGGGGCGTATTATTGATTAATACGTTTCCTGAATTATTAGTTATCGGGGTTATAATGTTCGGATTAACAACAATTTTTAGTGTCATCACCTTGCCCGTTGAATTTGACGCAAGTCGCCGTGCTTTAATATGGCTCGATACAACAAATATTATGAGTCGCGAAGCACACGATAAGGCAAGAAACGGATTGAAGTGGGCGGCATCAACTTATGTAATCGCAGCATTAGCCTCCATAGCAACACTTCTATATTATCTAAGCTTTTTAAATCGTCGGAATTAATAAAAGGATAGCGACGCCATTTTAACATTCAAATTATAAAAAAAGTTGAGAAAAAAACGGAAAAAAACTCTGTTTAATCTATATGCACTTGTTGTTGGTGGGTTTGTGCCGAACACTGTAGTTGTACCCCAAATAATTACAATATCTTTTTCAATTCAGTCAAAGCTGTAATCTCGTTCATTATACTTTCATTGTGTGGCGTTTTCTTGGGATTGTAAAATACATAATCCATTCCAACGGCCTTAGCACCATTAATATCCGCTTCAATACTATCTCCTATAAACAAACTGTTTTTTATTTCTGCATTGGCAAGCTGCATAGCAAACCGAAATATGGCTGGATTGGGTTTCTGGCTACCCGCTGCTTCTGATGTAATTATGTATTTAAAATATTTTCCTATACCGGTGTTCGCTATTTTTTTAAATTGTATTTCTTCAAACCCATTTGTAATAATATGCATCGAATAATTCTTAACGAGGTAGTCTAATATCTCAATTGTATCACTAAATAAATTTGTTTTTGTTGGAAGAATTTCCAGGTAAGCAGCCGCCAATTGTTGCACCAACTCTACATTGTCAATATTAAATTCATTAAGAGTGGTGCGAAATCGAATAAGTCGTAAATCTTCTCGGCTCAATTCCCCTTTTCTAAATTGTTCCCAATAAATTTCATTGTGATAATAGTATCGATTTATAAAATGATGTTTGTCGTTCACGCTTTCATTTAACAACGAATATTTTTCAAATAAATCTAGCAATGTCTCATGTGAGTTGCTTTCAAAATCCCAAAGCGTATGATCCAAGTCAAAAAAAACATGTTTGTATTTATTATTCATAATCAATCGCAAAAATAGAATTTTAAAAACAGTTTTGTTTTTTCGACTTTTTTTCAATAAACATATTTTTATCACTAAATTATTTTGGTTGTAATTTATTTACGACTATTTTTAAAAATATTTATTTACAGTGTACACTACATTTACATCATGAACGAAAGCGCATATCGTTTGCTCTTACTCCGGCTCGATGCCTTCATCCGAAAATATTACATGAATCGCTTAATGCGTGGCGCCATAGTTTCGAGCGGCTTGCTTATTGGCGCTTTTTTAGTCGCGGCAGGTTCTGAATATTGTTTTTATTTCGGATCTATAATCCGAACACTTCTTTTTTGGGGATTATTAACCATCACGTTTATAGTGTTATTTCAATTAGTCATATTGCCATTGATGCATTACTTAAGGTTAGGTAAAACAATTTCTCATGAAGAGGCCGCAAAAATTATTGGCAATCATTTCAGTGAAATTCAAGATCGTTTACTTAATATTTTACAGCTCCGCGAACAATCTTTGTCGGTTAGCGATGCCTCATTAATTGAAGCAAGTATTAATCAGAAAGCAGCACAACTTAGCCCCATTGCTTTTACTTCCGCAGTTCAATACAGTAGTAATCGCAAGTATTTAAAATTTGTTACTCCTCCCCTATTGATTTTTGTTTTTATTTTATTTGCCGCACCAAACATTCTTAGCGATAGCGCTAGGCGACTCATTCACAATCAAACGGCTTTTGAGAAAAGGGCCCCTTTTCAATTTGTTATTCAAAATACAAATTTAACAGCTATTCAGTATGAAGATTACGAATTACAGGTGAAAGTTAATGGCACTATGCTTCCCAATGAAGTTTTTGTTCAATACGAAGGCTATCCCTATAAGCTTGAAAAGAAAAACAAAAATACATTCACATATAAATTTTCTCGATTACAGGCCTCTGTTGGTTTCAATTTAAGTGCGGAAGGTTTTAATTCTAAAGACTATAAAATTGAAGTTTTCCCCAAACCAGTGATTCTAAAATTTGAAACAATATTGGAATATCCCACCTACATAGGCCGGAAAAATGAATCAACTCAAAACATCGGCGATCTTGTTGTTCCACAGGGTACAAGGATCAAGTGGAGGTTTTTTTCAAAAAACACTGAAAATGTTTCCTTTCGTTTAACCGACTCCACCGCTTCTGCGCGGAATGAAGGCAATGGATCCTTCTTTTTTCAGCGAAGGATGATGAAAGACTTTCTTTACACACTATTGCTTTCTGGTAATCAATTGAATAATGCCGACTCAATAAAATATATTATCACTGTTGTGCCAGATATGTATCCACAAATTTCAGTAGAACAAATGCAAGATAGCACCGACCATCAAACAATGTATTTCGCTGGTGAAGCTTCAGATGATTATGGATTGAAGAAATTGCAATTACAATTTCAAATTCAGCACGAAGACTCAGCAAAGAGTGCTTTAGTATCAATTCCAATACAAATTTCAAAAGATAAAAACAATCATTTCTCCTATGTGTGGAACATGGCAAACGTTCAACCTAAACCAGGTGACAGAGTGGATTATTATTTTGAAGTATGGGACAATGATGAAGTAAGCGGGAGCAAATCTTCTCGCTCACAGGCAATGGTCTATCTAATGCCGTCATTGAAAGAATTAGAAAATCAAACAGAGAAAAATAACGATAACATAAAAGAAAAACTTCAAGCCTCTCTTACCGCCGCACAAAAAATTGCTGAAGAATTACAAAAACTAAGTGATGAATTAATTCAGAAGAAAGACCTAAATTGGGAAGACAAAAAGAAATTAGATGATTTATTTGAGAAACAAAAAAAGGTACTGAAAGATGTGGAAAATGTGCAACAAAAAATGAACGAAAACGCAGTCCAACAAAATCAATTTCAAAATTTTTCACCCGAACTAAAAGAAAAACAAAAACAACTACAAGAGCTTGCTAATCAGTTGCTTACACCTGAAATGAAAGAAATGATGGATAAGTTGAAGGAGTTGATGAAGAAAATTGATAAAGAAGTTGCAATGGATAAAATTAAAGATCAAAAAGATAATAATGAGACCCTTAAAAAAGAGCTAGATCGTATGCTTGCTCTTTTTAAAAAAATGGAGTTTGAACAGAAGATGGAGGCCACTTCAGATAAACTGAAAGAATTATCCAAAGAACAAAATGAATTAAGTAAAAAAACTGAAAACAAAAAGGAATCGACTGAAGAATTAAATAAAAAACAGGACACCTTGAACAAGAAATTTGACGATGTAAAAAAAGACCTTGACAAATTAGATTCATTAAATAAACAATTAGATGAGCCGGTTGAAATGTTAGAAACTCAGCCTGAAGAACAAGCTATAGAAGGCGCACAGAAGCAAGCGGGTAGCGAATTACAGAAAAAAAATAATAGCAAAGCATCAAAAAGCCAGAAAGATGCCGCCGATAAAATGAAGCAGCTTGCCGATAAAATGGATGCTGCAATGGAAACCGCCGAAGGCGAACAAGATGAGTTGGACATGCAGGCCATTAGGCAAATACTTGACAACCTTATTAAAATATCTTTCGAACAAGAGGATCTGGTTAATCAAGTCAAGAATACTAATGTTTATAACCCAAAATATCTTCAAATCATGAAGGATCAAAAAGATCTTCAGCTTGAATTCAAAATGGTTGAAGACAGTATTCAGGAATTAAGCAAAAGGGTTTTCCAGATTAAAAAATTTGCAAATGAACAAATAGCTGACATAATAAAAAATTCTGATTTATCCATTGCAAATCTCGAAGCTCGTCAACCCAATATTGCTGCTGCCAATCAACAATTCATAATGACAGATGTAAACAATCTTGCCCTAATGTTTGAGGAAATAATGCAACAAATGCAACAACAAATGGCTAATGCTAAGCCTGGAAATGCAATGTGTAAAAAACCAGGTGGTTCAAAACCAAACCCTGGCTCAATGGGGCAATTGCAAAAGCAACTCAATGACAAAATGAATGAATTGGGCCAAAAAATGAAGGATGGAAAAAAGCCTGGCAATAAACCCGGGCAAAAGCCTGGCGAAGGTTCTGGCGGCTTACCAAGCGAAGAAGCTGCAAAGCTGGCACAACAACAAGGAGCCATTCGTGAAATGCTACGACAGTTAAATGACCAAATAAATAAAGATGGAAAAGGGTCGTTGGGAAATTTGGGTGAATTACAAAATCAAATGGAGCAAACAGAAAAAGAGTTGCTCAATAAACAATTGACCCCCGAAACACTCATGCGTCAACAAGATATTTTAAATAAATTACTTGATGCTGAAAATGCAGAGCGTGAGCGCGACCAAGATAACAAGCGAGAATCTCAAAGTGGTAATGATGTTTCGCGACCCATCCCTCCTTCATTGGAAGAATACCTTAAAAAGAGACAGGCTGAAATGGAATTGTATAAAACTGTTTCGCCCAGCCTTCAACCTTTCTATAAAAGTTTAGTAGAAGACTATTTTAAAACATTATCTAAGTAAATTACATTTGTTGAATTATGATTTCCGAAATGAAACACGCCGAAATAGAATTACCCTCTCGCATTGATAGTATGCACAGGGTAGAAGCAATGATTGATGATATTGGAACCTCGCTAGGGCTTGGTGATGACATTAAAAATAATATGCTTGTTGCGGTAAGCGAAGCGGTTAAAAACGCCATTGAACTCGGCAATAAAAACAACCTCTCCCAATCGGTACTTCTTCAGGTAGATAAAAAAGAAAGCGAAGTAATTTTTACCATTAAAGACCAAGGTGAGGGCTTTGATTTTAATAATGTCGCCGATCCAACAGACCCTGCAAACATTGAAAAAATTACCGGCCGAGGCATATTTTTAATGAAAGCATTAGCCGATTCTGTTGAATTCAGCGATAATGGAAGCAAGGTGGCTATTCACTTTAGTGTTTAACTATATGTTTCACGGGAAACATAATTATGGCCGTTGAATTTCATTTTCTTATTCCGTCCTTCAAACTAAAGAATTCACGTAGGCTTTCTGAATTTATACAATTACTTGCCTATACTGAAGAACATCAGGTTGGCGACATTAATTATATATTTTGTTCTGACAAATATCTTCTCACACTAAATAAAAAATACTTAAAGCATAACACGCTTACCGATATTCTAACATTTGATTATTCTGAGTACGACGAAGTATCGGGTGATATTTATATTTCTATAGATCGTGTAAAAGAAAACGCTTCTGTTTTCAAACAACCCTTTCAAATCGAAATAGCTCGGGTACTATTTCATGGGGCGCTACATTTATGCGGATACAAAGACAAGAAACCTTCACACCAAAAACTAATGCGATCCAAAGAGGATTTTTATTTAAACTTATGGTCCGGCCAATAAAATGAAGACCCTTTGTTTTTTAATAGCCGTTTAAATATTACACACAACTAATTGATATATAAATTTATGTCGCAATGTTTCTCTTGAAACATAGGACTATATCGCATTAATATAGGCGGAAATAGGGGGGGGGTTCGTTTAAACTATATAAGAACCCCAACAAAACAATTTTTCTCCTTTCTAATGATTTATTAAAAAGGGGGGGCGAAACCATCGGAAATGGTTGTAGATTCTTATTTTTAAAGAACAACATAAAAAATTGATTTACAATTGTTTATGTTGTTTTAATAACCATATAATATCGTTTTAAGAAAAGGGGGTTGACGCAAATTAATAAAGGCTCTTAAACTTTGTTTGTTTTAAATGTCCGTTTCAGATTTTCTCAAGCGCTAAATAAATACCCCCTGATAAATTACCTAATTCAACAATTGAGTTTTATGAATTTGATTTTCCCAATAAAACCAACTTTCCATTGTTGTAGTAAACAGAGTATATTGAACCAAAAGATTAATGTCCGCCTTTTTATTACTTTGACTTGTAGTTGGATTAGGAAAAAGAGAAATGGCCTTTATAACATCATTGTAAATGGCCATTTATATTAAACAAATTTTCCTATCTCATTCTGCAGGTTTCAAGAAATAATATGCCTCCTTCATTTAATTCTGTTTTTTTATTCATGAAGTTTATTGTGGTCTCCTGTAATACGGTTCCCCAAAGTTGATTGGTATCAAAAGAAGGCATAAAAATAAGTGGGGTGGGGGGTTTACCGGTAGGGGTAAGTGAAAAAGAAAGCTTCTTTGAATTGAAGGTAAGTTTACCTCCTATCAATAAATTATTTTTTTCTTTTAAATAGGTCGTTTCATTAAGAGAACATTTTTTAGTGAGACCTCCAATCTGAAAAACATCTTTTTTTTCAAGATATAAAAATTGTCCAGCCGTTCCAAAAATATTTATATTCTTTGACACAAAATGAAACCAAGTCCACCCCGAGCCCATTTGATCAGGGGTTCCCGTAAACCACCCCTGCTCATGATAAGCGCACCCCTTTAATTCAATTACGCTATCTTTAAATTCTATATTGAATTGGGCGCTACCACCTGGAATATGTGCGGCATATCTAATGGCTACCCCTTTGGATTTGTGTTTAAAAATACTGGCGATCGTTGAACTCATGCTCCCTCTCGGAAATGGTGAAAATCCTTTTTCAGACGAAGTAATTTTTAGAGTGCCTTTAAGGCTATCTAAAAAAAAATTAATAAGATAATTCCGTGAATTTTTTTCATGGTCTTTGATAATTTCAAAAGATGATGCTTTTATACTATTAACATCATATTGAATTTCGGCAACATCAAAAACTTTTCGGGAAGATATTACTTCACCTAATGAATTCATATAGCTAAAATAAAAAAGAGATTTGTTTATTGACTTTTTTTCTTCAGTGCTCCACCATTGATAGGGAGTAAATAGAAAAACCAATACGGAACCATCTTCAAAAACACAATCATAGTACCACCACTGAGTAACAGCCTTCAGACCCGTAAAGTTTTGGGCTTCGGTTTTTTTAATTCTCCTGTCTGATTGAATTTTATTAAGGTGCAGAAGGGGAGTACAGGAAAAAATAGTTGTTGACAAAAGGATTAAAAACAGACTAAAAATTTTCATTGCAAATTTTAGTTCATGGAAAATCTTGAACATTTATGCGAGGGGGATATTTTACCTGAAGATAAAGTTATTAATAATGTCTTGTTTCATATTGCCGATTGTTTAATTTAAACAGACACAATTATAAAATGCTGTTGTATTCATAATAAATGCGAACAAAATGAAGGCTATATTGTTTTTTAATAAACAAAAAAAATGAAGCGAATGAATATTTTTTTTATCCTTACAAGTATAATAACAATTGTATTTGTGCTTACCCAGGTTTTTGAAATAAAGGCAACACAAAACATTGAAACATACCCTTATTATGTTATAAAAAATTATGGCTCATTTGAAATTCGTAAATATGAGGGTGCTAATTTCACAAGCGTTACAATGCCAGTGAAAACCTATAAAGAATCCTCTGGAGAGGGCTTCCGCACTCTTGCCTCATATATATTTGGTAACAACACTTCCAATAAAAAAATTGCGATGACTTCTCCTGTTGCAATGAGCATGGGTGATTCTATAACCATGAAGTTTTTAATTCCATCCAAACAACAATTAGAAACAATGCCAACACCAACCAACAATAAAATAAAATTTACAACAGAGCCCGCTAAAACGGTTGCAGCCATTTCATTTGGTGGTTGGGCAAATGATAAAAAAATTAGCGCCTATACCGAAAAATTAAAGGTGCTACTTGCTGAAAATAAAATAGTGTACACGGAAGCCTTTACTTACTTGGGTTATAATTCGCCATTTACCATTATCAATCGGCGGAACGAAATAATAGTTGAAATACAAAATTTATAATAAGATTAGATATTAAATTTATTTTTCAACAACCAGTTTAAAAATTCTTATTTCATTTTTGTTGCTCACTTTAACATAATAGATTCCTGAAGATATGTTTAAAGGAAAAATTGTTTTCTCTTTTACAAATGATTCAGACCATATTAATTTTCCTGTCAGATCATATAAATCAACCCCTGTTTCTTCCCCGCTACTATTTTGAATTTTAAACCCGCCGCTTGTAGGGTTCGGATAAATTATAAACGGATTATTATCTACTGATTTATTACTTATGCCTGCGGCCCATCCATTTATAAAAACAAACTTGGCCAAAACTGGAAGATGATCGGCGCCATGGTGCAACGCATTAGCCAAAGAAATTGACACCGCTGTATTTGGTTGCCGATTAATTGAATCGTTAAAATGGTTTCCATCATTACCATAGGCAATGGTGCTATTAGGAATAAATCTCAATGGGCCATTTGTATTGATACTTTTTGAAAACAATATCATGTCAAACCTATCGTCGAGTCCGCCTGTAATTCCCCCACCAAAACTACGGGTACGCGGTGATTGCGTATGATACTGGGTGTAGTTAGAATTGTTCCAAGTGCCAGTAATATTTATTGGATCAATAACATGCCCTTCGTTTGTACCCGAAATTTCTTTCAGTCGCTGATAAGCAGATTCGGTTGAATTGTAAAAATTAAAGTCCCCGCAAATAATAAATGAAGCTCCAACAGGTAACGCATCAGTCACCAATCGCAATTCGTTTACTTCAGCTAATCGGGTAGATTCTTCTACTATTCCTGAACCCGCCTTCAAATGCAAAGCAAAAACATGAACCGTATCATTGGTTTGTAATTGCACAAGTATATAATGATTGATATCACGCAATGCCGTATGGATTGCAGTGTTACTGTTACAGCTATATTTATCTGATAAAAAATAAAGAGAATTGTTGGTGTCGGGACCAGGTATAAAGGGGGCGCCGCTATAATTAGAATCCACTTTTTTTAATACTCCATTTAAAAATCCGAACGAACTGCTTTCATTATTAATTTCAGCTGTTGTAATTATATCAGGACGAGTTGCTGAAATTATTGTTCTAAAATACGGATTTCGCGTTGCTGTGTCTTGAACGCTTCCATAATAATTTAGCAAATTATAGCTCATGAAATGTAAAGTGTCTTGCGCCGAACAGCCAAGAAAGCTTAAAGCAATAACAATACCGATTGAAATAGTTTTCATTTAAAGATTAAATATTTTATAGATAAAAATGTTTGTGGCCACACATTAATTTTTAATTGTGTAACACAATATTTCCTTTTGTTTTAATACATTCTGCCAATGGAAAAATATTTTTAAATGCCCCCTGTAAAAAATCAGCCCCGTGTTTTTCTGATTCTTTAGTTGAAAAAATTTGACTAAACAACACAGGCCCATCAGGCAAAAGCAACTGTTTGAGATTGCGACAAAAGTCTTCAGATTCAAATTGTTCCGGAACCTTATTATCAATAAATAAATCAGCAGCAAACAAATCAAATTTCTCCTTGCAATTTTTTACATAATCAAGCGCATCGTATTTTATTAATTGTAAATTAATTTTTCTTAAAGAAGAATTGTATTTGTGGGCTAGAAAAATAATGTTTTCATCAATTTCAACTCCAATATAATTAGCATTTTTATTATAGATTTTTTCCAAAATAAGAGGAACAGAACCCAAGCCAAAGCCAAGAACAAGCACACCCTTAATTTTTCTGTTCTCGGTTTGAAGAATATTAAAGGCAGAGCGAAAGGAATTGTAAAAATCTTTAAAAGAATAAACTGCATTAGGAATTACAAGTTTAATGCGCCCTTGAGAAAGTAAATTTTCGAGCTGTTTATTGTGATGTGAAACGGCTTGCTCCAGCCTAATATCATAAAAATAGCTGAGAAAAAATTGTATTGCGCGCGTGATTTTCAAATCGTTTTGTGTGTTAATTATTGCATTGGAACATCGGGAATGTCGATGTTCATGTTTTTGCGTTTAAATAACGACACATCAAATTTTCCAAAACGATAATTAAAGTTGAGTTTAAATACCTGCGCATCGCGGCGACGATCAACAGTTTGTATAAAAAACTCATTTTCCGAGTAGGTGATGTTTTTCTTTGTTTTAAAAATATCGGAGATACTGAATGAAAGTGATGCGGCCTTGTTTTTTATGAACTCATATTTCAAAGATGCATCTATTGAATAAGTTGGCAACATATACCCTTGTGCTGTTGTTGTTGTCCCCCCCATATAGTTTCCGCCTCCACCACCCATTCCCATACCGCTGCCACCAAAGCGCCCTTGTGTGTTTCCACCAACCTGCAAAGCTGTTTTAGATCTATAATCCCCTGATATTTGTAGGGTAAAAATCTTTTTAATTTTAAAAGTTGTATTCACCTTGGTTAACCAGCTGAATTGTTTATTATTTAAATTATTAATCAAATTTGTTCCGTCAATAAAAGAGTTATACCCATTAAAATTTATTAATAGGTCAAACCATTTTGTGATCGCATTTTGGGTAGTGAGTTCAACACCATAAGCGTAACTTGATTTGGCATTAGCATAAGTTGAAATAATTGTTCCGTGATTTAATACTGAATCAAATTCAAAAACCTGGTAATTGGTAATAATATTTGAGGTGTTTTTATAGTAACCCGAAACCATTATGTTGTTTTTGCGGTCAAATATTTTTTGATAATTGGCTTCGAATGAACTAATAAATTCTGGAATTAAATCAGGATTTCCTCGAGTGAGATTAAGCGAATCGGTATAATCGGTATAGGGAAGTAATTGAAAAAAATTGGGGCGATTTATTTTTCTTGAATAATTAAATTGGAGTTGATTGTCTTCATTAACCTTGTAACTCATAAAGCCGCTTGGAAATAAACTTACGGGATATGCGTGATTATATTTAATGTAGTTGTTGATAATTTCTCCGGTATAAAAAGAACTTTCGCCCCGCAAGCCTAACTGATATCCAAACCTTTTAAATTGCTGAGTGAAAGTAAAATACGCGGCATAAACCTGGTCGGTGTATTTATACTTGCTGACATCGGATGGAATGATTTGATACTCGATGCTGTTGTAATTAAATATTGAATCGGTTGATGAACTGTTGTACTGCCGCACCGCTCCGCGCAGTCCTGTTTCTATTTTTATTTCATCTGAAATTGGATTGACATAATCAGTTTGCGCGGTAAGAAACTGAACATCGCCACTTCCTACTTGTTTTTGCTTTAATGTATCTGCTACTGTTACATATTTAGTTTTATAGTCGCCAGAGTTTGAAGAAGTGCTTTTATTATAATTAATATCTGCGGTCCAATATTTTCCTTCATTTGGAAAAATATGCTTGAAAGAAATTCCTGTTCCAATATTTGAAAAGTCGCGCACCGAAATTGTTTTTCGAATAGAAGATGTTGATGTTATACCTGAGCCAGAAAGCGTATCTGTTTGGGTAAACAACTGGTCGGTTGGATGAAATGACCCGCGATTGTACATTCCTGAAACCGTAACCGTATTCCTATTATTTAAAAACCAATCAAATCCGCCACGCCCAAAACCCATAAAACCCTTCGTAGTAGCGGTATCTGCTTGTAATAAATTTATTGAGTTGCTAATTGGAGGCAAATTATAGGATCGATCTGTTTGGCTCCCTACAATTGATTTGCGCTGATTAAACATGCCGCTTAAAAACATATTTATTTTCCCCTGTCTATTATTCAATTCTCCCCCCGAATTAAATTTCAATCGAGAATCAATTCCCGCACGAATATTTCCATTATACCCTGGCTTACGATTTTTCTTTAGCACAATATTTAATATTCCACCGCCGCCGCTACTCGCATCAAATTTTGCCGACGGATTTGAAATCACTTCAATGGTTTCAATTGCATCAGCTGGAATCTGATCGATAGATAAAGTAGAAGGTCTTCCATCCACCATTATTTGCGGCGCTGCATTTCTCATGGTTACATTTCCATCAATGTCCACATTTACTGAGGGCACTTTTTTCAAAACATCCTCAGCTGTTCCGCCTGCGTTCGAAGCATCTTTTCCAACATTGTAAACCTTCTTATCAATCTTCATCTCAAACACCCCCGTTTCATTTGTCACTACCACTTCATTCAAATTAACAGCTGTTATAGACAGAAAAATATTGCCAAGATCTTTATCTACAGCATTCATCATTTGTATGTTTCCTTGACCCATTTTTATATTGAACGATAATTTTTTTTCAAATAAGCCATATCCTATTGCTGTTATTTGCAATTTATATTCTCCCAACACCATCAAATTTTCGAGGCTAAAATCTCCATTTGCTCTTGTCAACTGCCCTGCAACTACAAAATCTTTTGGCTGCTGAGTAAGGCTATCCACTCTGTTTTGGGTCAACTGAACCGAAGCGAATTCAATTCCCTTTTTAGATTTAACATCAATTACGCGACCATAAAAATGACCCACATTCATTTGCTTTCCGGCAAACCCCCCCCTTGGAAATTGTGCGGATACAAAGTGTGTGGTAAAAAAAAGGAGAGAAAAGAAAAAAATTGTTTGTTTTGTCATGTTGCAATAATAAAATAATTGGCAAATATAACCTGTGTTGCCCACTGCTGTTTAAAAATGCCGACACATCTACCAACTTTTCTTCTCTTTTAAAAAATTTTATTGTTTATTTTTTTTACTCCAAGTTAAACTCTTAGTCTTTTTTATTGTCAATAATAAAGTTTTTAAAAAATTCATTCTACAATGAAAAAACAATTCATCACGCTGCTAATCATTGCATGCGCTCAATTGGTATTTGCTCAAACAAATCCTGTAATCAGTTCATGGATTCAAAACACTACCGGAATAAAAGGACAGCATTATGAAAACAACAACTCACCCGTCATTCAGGATAATGATTCCGCAAATGTGAAACCTGTATTGTATTCATCAAGCTGGGTTTATGTAAGAGCGAATGGAATACCCGCATATCCAACCGGTCCTTTCTTTGGAAATCCGTCATTAGCTATATCACAAAATGCGATATTTAAAATGCCATTGAATCCAGAGCAAAATATCGGTAACTTAACCGTAACCACAGGGGGAAACATTGGATTATTTATTAATGAAGTGGCATGGGATAGCGCCTCTAATGCTTTATGTGGAGGCCCTGGAAATCCTCCTTGTCCAGGCGGAATGGGTGCTGTTCAATTTTGGAGCAGAGATGCTATTCCTGCAGAAAAGCCTGGGTTTGATTGTTCGAAAGGTCATCCTGCAATAGGAAATTATCACCATCATCAAAATCCATCTGCTTTTGATTTAGATTTAAATGTTATTTCTACCATTTGTAATTTATATGCTGCTGATGGATTGTATGCAATTGATAGTACCCAGCATTCCCCATTGATTGGATTTGCATATGATGGGTTTCCAATTTATGGGGCTTATGCTAATTTAAATACAAATGGTACAGGTGGAATAACAAGTATGAAATCTAACGACAAAGTGCGGGAGATTTGGTTTTGATTTGGTTTATTAAAATTGTGTAATCATAAACAAAAGGATTGTTTTGAACGGTTTGTTTTTTTGGACCAAATTCTGCTTACCCAATCTGCTTACCTGTTGCTACTATTGAAGCATAGTTAGGAATGTCCAGCGTATCGCCATAAGTGTCAAGTCCTATTACATCCACATAATTATTCCCAAAAACCATCTGCTCATCTATTTCTAAGGTATTTTCAAACGAATTTGCTTTGTAAAAGAGTTTTAACTCATGATTCGCATGACTTATCAATTTATTGTACCTCGGGTTAGTCTCCGCATTATAAATGCATTGAAAGTTTCTTATTTTAAAACTTCAGACTTTTCTGAATTGATCCAAGTTCTTACAAGTGTTCTTTGGAGTGTCTTCGATGAGTTATTTTCAAAAGCGGTTCGGTTGTGACAAATAAATCGATTATTTAAAAAGAGAATATCACCCCTTTCCAATTTAAATTGAAGATAGTTATCAGGGTTAGAAAAATAATGGTCGGTTTCTTCAAGACCTTGAATTAATTTTGTAGGTAAGGTTTGCCCAGTTTTCTGGTAAGCTGATTCTATCCAATAGCGCATATACCTAAAGGTAAAACCTTCAATAGGAAAAGAAAAAATGGGAAAAGCATTTTCCTTTATCGACTCAACTGAATTCGTTGTCCCTGGGGTAATCACATCTCTTATAATTGGCTTCTGCATTAATTCAAGCACATCTGGATGATTCTGCAGCAAATGATCATAAAGATTTGCTGCATTAGTCAGAAGGGAGTCTCCTCCTACTGCTCCTGGATGAAGACATAAGAGGCCGACTATATCTGGCAGGTATTCTTTTGCTGTGCTGTCAGTATGATAACCTGTACTAGACCGAGTTTTGGATACTGGTATGGCTTGCTTAGTGTAATCCAAGCCTTGGTCAACCACATCAAAGAAATAGCCATAACGATTATTCAATAAGCCTATGCTCCGGCAGTATAAGGCGTAAATGCATCTCAATGTTTCATCAGAAAATGATTCCCCTGATTTGATAAGGATACAACCGGGTGAAGTTGTCAATTTTAATAATAATTGTTCCTGCCAGTCACCTGAAACCAAACTATCAAAATCATTAGGATTTTCGAGAAGTAGTTTTTTTTCGTTCTCTGTTAAGCTTTCTACATAGCCAGAAATAACTTCATCTAAGATGCAGGTAAAAAAATATGAATCTGGAGGATTCTTCCACCTTAAAGCGGAGTGTAAATCAATATTCATAAAATCATTTTTTAACTTTAAAGGCAACATGGAGCGGATAATCTAAAAGAGGCCCAAAAAATGAAGGATCCAGCTTCACCTGATCATCTGTAATTCTCAACTCATGTATCTCGGGCATAGCCGTGAATCCGCACTCTCCTAAACCTTTGAAGTAATCTTCAAATGTTTTGTGTATGCATTGAACATTTACGGAAATACCATCTCTTCTCCAAATTTCACCTGGGAAAAGTGAATTTCTTCCCGAGAAATAACCACCAGTAGCTTCGAAATAAAAAGGGTATTTATCTTTTTTCAAAAATGCCAAAAACGGATGAGGTACTGAAAATATAAAATGTCCTCCGAGTTTAATAACATCGAATGCTTTTTTCATGACAAGATGTGTGTCTTCCACGCTGAGGTAATTGAATAAGAACATACCCAAGACGAGGTCAAAAGGTTCTTCCCCTGACAGTTCAGCATTTCTGATGTCTTGAACCTCATAGCTGAGATTTTTTAATCTGCTGTTAATTTGATTAGCCTTGGCGGCCTCAATCATTTTATCAGAAATATCTATCCCGTGGACATGCTTAGCGCCCGCCATTGCAAGCCGTCTTCCGACATACCCTTCACCGCATCCTATATCCAGAATGCGCTTTGTATCGATAGGTTCACATAGATTAATAACAAAGGGACGGGCCGAATAATCTGAAAGAAGAACAGGTTCATTTCTTGACCATGAATCAGCTTGGGAATTATATAAATCTTTTGTATTCATTTAGATTTATTTTGAAGGTAGATTGTTTTTTTTCTGACTTATATTTTTTGCTCTTTCATACATGTCGTCCCAATAGGCTGCCCTTAAATTCAATGCTCTCCTCATTCCTTTTCTAATCTCCAATTCAGCTTCAGGATTTTTGGATGCCATCTTTTCTGCTATATCCAATAAAACAAGTCCATGTTCGTCATCTACCTCGGTATGCAAGGGAAAGAATACATAGTCCTTCAGATTTAGTTGGGTATCTCTCTCTATGGCCTGGATAATATCTTTGTAAATGAACTTCACGATAGATTCAGTCCCTAGACCTATTGCTCCAACTGCATTAGCTGCACTACCGTTCTGAATTAGTGAAAGAAAAGAATCTCTCCAAATATCAACCTCTATTCCAGGATGAGCATTTGTATCTATGCCCATGGCCATTTGAAATTGCTTGAAGAGTAAAGGGTGAGAAATACCCTGAACCCATTCATCTTTTATTCCAAGTTTTCGAATAGCCAACATATCATCTTCATGAAGAAAACCACTCTCTTCTAATAAATTGTTCAACAAATGACCCCTGTAATCAGGGTTTTCAAGCTTGGAGATAACAGCCGTCAAATAACGGGGAAACCATGAGCTGTAAAAACCATATTAGGAGGCAAAATCCTTAAGTACTGCTTCCATGTCTTGAAATTCACCGTTGGCCAAGGCTTTTAAATAAGGGTGTTGAACAGCTCTATGTTTTAAAGCTTCTAAAACAAATTTTTCCATTTTATTTTTTTATAATTTTTGATTAAAAATAATTAAGAGACCCTATGAAAACTATTTTTTTAACAAGATTCCTGAATGCCAAATTGCAACAAGTTTTTCGATAACCAAATTATATTTTACCACAAATGTTGATGCGGAGAACCAAACTTTGATTAACCAAAAAACTGTCTTTGGAACACGAAACCCCGCCTTTTGGGTAGGTGCTGTTATGGGCTGTTTTTATACCCTTTCATATTCTATAGGTAGTACATTAGCTTTCTCTTTGTCTGCTTTACAACCAATTCCCTTTTCATACATTATTGACAATTCATACTATTTTTTTTTAGAATATCACTATAAACAATGCAATAACCTACTGATTGTTTATCCTGCACATGGAGCGGGTAGTGCTTGTGGAAAAAACATGATGAAAGAAACTGTTGACAGTTTGGGCAATCAGAAAAAAATGAATTATGCTTTAAATCAACCTAATAAGGAAGCATTTGTAAAGGCGGTCACCGAAGGATTATTAGCCCCTCCAGGTTATTTCGGATTAAATATTGCTATGAATAAACAAGGCTATGAAAGTTTCGAAACTGTTTTAAATAATGGTATGCGTTCATTGGCACCGGATGAATTTGAGGCGGCAGCTGAAAATACAGATGCATTAATATTAGATACGCGTTCCAATTTAATTTTTTATACGGTTGCTTCATCACCCTCTTCCAACTCTCCGAATAAATTTTCGAGAAATACTTTTCGTTGTTCCATCTGTTCATTCCAGAAATCACGCTCTTCAAAAACCCGCGTTGCCCCCTTGTGACCATTCATGGTAATGAGTCGTAATTTTTCTGAGTTCGCCACCTGACCATTATCGTGAAGCATAAACCATTTGAAAAATGCTTCTTTATCCTGCGCAAAACAATTTGCGATATAATGACACGTGTAAATCAGCATCAACTCTTGCTCATCAACTTCAAATTCATCCCCTTCTTTTTCTTTTATCTCTTCATAAAAACCTTTGAGTTGATCGTAATTAATTAGCTCCGAATCAAAAACTTTCTTACTTATATCAGATTCCAGTTCAAGCGTGAGATATAGGCTTGTACTCAAACTCATTTTGAAAAGTATTTTATAAAATCCGTTATTCGGCAATCTGTACAAATCTTTTTCCATTTAGAAAATTTTTTCAACCACAAAAATAAAATTGGTCATCACTATTTTAGAAAAGGCCAACGACAAATACATTTAACAAATTATAAACTTCATTTCATGAAGCGCTCATATAACAATACTTTTGCGCCCCTCGACACATAACCAATAAACTAATACCTTTTGTTTCCTGAATACGACATTATTGTAGTGGGCGCCGGTCATGCCGGATGCGAGGCAGCAGCAGCAGCGGCTAACCTCGGCAGCAAAGTCATGCTCGTAACTATGAACATGCAAACTATTGCACAGATGAGTTGCAATCCTGCTATGGGTGGTGTGGCGAAAGGACAGATTGTTCGCGAGATAGATGCACTTGGTGGTTATAGTGGAATTGTAACCGACAAAACCATGATTCAATTCCGTATGTTGAATCGTTCAAAGGGACCTGCGATGTGGAGTCCGCGAGCGCAAAGTGACCGGTTATTATTTGCAAAGGAGTGGAGAGATATGCTAGAGCAAACACCCAACATAGATTTCTGGCAGGATATGGTGAGTGGATTATTAATTAAAGACGGAGTTGTCATTGGCATTCGCACCGGAATGGGAATGGAAATTCGTTCGAAAGCAGTTGTGCTTACCAACGGAACATTTCTGAACGGCATCATTCACATTGGAGAAAAACAATTTGGTGGCGGGCGCATGGCAGAAAAATCTTCGACAGGAATTACTGAACAATTAATTTCTCTCGGGCTGGAATCAGGCAGAATGAAAACCGGAACTCCTCCGCGCATTGATGGCAGAAGTCTGAATTATAGTTTGATGGAGGAACAGAAGGGCGATGAGAATCCCGGAAAATTTTCTTACACCAACACGACTTCATTAACCAAGCAGAAAAGTTGTTACATCACTTACACCAATCAGGAAGTTCATGATGTTTTAAAAACCGGTTTCGAACAAAGTCCGATGTTCGCAGGTCGCATTCAGGGATTAGGTCCGAGATATTGTCCGAGTATTGAAGATAAAATAAATCGCTTCGCTGATAAAACACGCCATCAGTTATTTATTGAGCCGGAAGGTTGGGACACCATTGAAATTTATGTAAATGGTTTCAGCACATCGTTGCCGGAAGAAGTGCAATACAAAGCATTGAAATTAATTCCGGGTTTGGAAAATGTGCGGATGTTTCGTCCGGGTTATGCCATTGAATATGATTTTTTTCCTCCGCATCAGTTGCACACCACGCTTGAAACACGCTCAGTAAAAAATCTTTTTCACGCCGGACAAATCAACGGAACTACTGGTTACGAAGAAGCGGCATGTCAGGGAATAATGGCAGGAATAAATGCGCACCAGAAAATAAATGAACAACACGAATTTGTTCTGACTCGTGATGAAGCTTATATCGGTGTGCTGATTGATGATTTAATTACGAAGGGTACCAACGAGCCATACCGCATGTTCACCTCCCGTGCTGAGTACCGGATTTTATTGCGACAAGATAATGCTGATATTCGATTGACTCCACTTGCAAACAAAATAGGTTTGGTGAACGATGAAAGATTGGAGCTGGTGAATAAAAAGATAGAAGAAGCCAAACAAATTATGGATTTCTTTAGAAAGGAAGGTGTTACACCTGATGAAATAAATTCCATTCTCACCGAACAGGATTCGAGTGAAATAAAACAGAAGACCAAGCTATTACAGTTGCTTTCACGACCACAGATTGAGATGAAAGACTTGAGAGAGAAGGTGGCATCGGTAAAAAAAATGCTTGCAGGTAAAATGGAAGACAGCATTGAGCAGGCAGAAATTCTGATGAAGTACGAAGGTTATATTGAGAAGGAAAAAGAAATAGTGGAAAAGATGAATCGGCTCGAATATGTTCCGGTTCCTGAAAACTTTGATTTCTCGGTTATTAATTCTCTTTCACTCGAAGCAAGAGAGAAGCTTAAAAAATTTAAACCTCGCACACTCGGACAGGCAAGCAGAATCAGCGGAGTAAATCCAAGCGATATTTCTGTATTGATGGTTTATTTGGGGAGATAGTTTCGCTAAGCAAAAACCTGCTCAATCACCTTTAGTGATTTCAGAATATTGAAACCCGAAACATGCAGGCGGTAATATTCAAGCAATGCACTTAATAATTCTTTGCGGCTTTTTTTGTTGAGTTGCAATTCTGTATTGTTAAAAAATAAATCAGAAAACCGTTTTGCATTTTCTCCATTCAGAAAACTAGGTTGCAGCACCGAAACTGATTTCACAAAACTTCCATCTGCCAGATTAAACTCCGGTGTTCCATCCGAATAAATTCCATGCGGAGTAAATCCTAAAAAATTGGTTAGCCGCGCTAAAAAATGTAAATGAAAATCCGATGGATTCTTTGTTGCATCCAATTCAACAATTGAATTTTTAAGGAACTGATACAGTTGTTCGTTGCATTCTTCTTCCACCACACTTCGGCTCAACACTTCTGCAAGAAATAAAACCAATGAGCTCTTCACCACATCAAAAGGAATTTGTTTGAACACAACTGCCGGCTCAAAACTTTTTATGCGATTGATATTCTTGTTTTCCTTTTTATAAACCTCCATGTTTAAAACGGATAGCGGAGCAAGCGCCGAAGATTTTGAATTCGATTTTCCTTTTCCACGCACACTGTTAATGATGTATGACTGCAACCCGAATTGCTCGGTATAAATTCCTGCAATCACACTCGTTTCAGAATATTTTATAGTTCGAAAAACAATACCTTCGGTTTTGGCTTGCATGAAGCAAATGTAAATCGAAGCAACACTAACCTTACTTTCGCCAAATCATTTTAAAATAATGGCAGAAAACAATTTCCGCGTTACGCTCATTCAAAGCAATCTTTATTGGGAAGATGTAGAAGCAAATCTGCATTCATTTAAAGAAAAGATTGCAGCTGCAGATGACACCGATATTATTCTCCTTCCTGAAATGTTCTCAACCGGATTTTCAATGAAAGCAGAATTATTGGCAGAAGAAATGAATGGAAGAACAATGGAGTGGATGATTAATATTGCGGTTGAAAAAAATGTTGTGCTGTGCGGAAGCGTGATGATAAAAAGCAAGAACAAATTTTACAATCGTCTGCTTTGGGTTCAGCCGGATGGAAATGTTCTGACTTACGACAAGCATCATTTGTTCAGTATGGGTGAAGAAAACAATCATTACGCCGCAGGAACAAAAAAATTAATTGTTGATTATAAGGGTTGGAAAATTTGTCCGCTCGTGTGTTACGATTTGCGCTTTCCGGTCTGGAGTCGCAATACAAACAATTATGATTTGCTGATTTATGTTGCCAACTGGCCCGAGAAAAGAAATTATGCCTGGAAATCGTTACTCGCTGCTCGCGCAATAGAAAATCAGTGTTACACCATTGGATTAAACAGAGTAGGAGAGGATGGAAATAAATTTTATCACAGTGGTGATAGTTCAGTATTTGATATGAAGGGCGAAATTCTTTTTCAGAAATCACATCAGGAAGTTGTGCAGACCGTTACACTTTCAAAACCAGCCCTTGATGATTTTAGAAAAGAATTTCCGGTATTAAATGACAGAGATGAATTCGAATTTAAAATGTAACGCCACGAGAATTGAATAATGAGCAACGAACAAAACACAACAAACACCCAACTACAATTCCTCGAAAGAGAGAAAAAATTTCTTGCACTCCGCAAAAGCTTGCACGAGCAATTCGGAAAAGTTCCCGATATGAATGCGATTCTTTTTTTAATTGGTCTGCGTGAACTAGGAAAGGTTCAGGAAGCATTTACAAAAGAAGAAAAGCAAGACCTCATGCACATTGCCACCTGCCGTTTGTTAAGCGACCAAGGATATTTTTCGTTGGAGGGATTAGATGATGAGGGGTGGCCGCATTGGGTGCAAACAAAAAAAATTCCTGTTATGACCATTGAGGCACAAGAAGATTTATTGAAAGAATGTATTATTAATTACTTCGAGCGTTTGGATTAATAAACAATTGTTAATTGCCCCTGTGTAAACAGGAGCCAATAATTTGGTTGAAGAAATTTATTTTTGGCCTAAACAAAAAATATTATGTTTAAAAAAATAGTGTTGTTGCTCATACCTTTTTTCTTTTTGGTTTCTTTTAAGCCGAAAGAAAAATTTCACACCATTATAATGAATACAAAATTCGGCGCGATGAAAATTCTGCTGTACAACGAAACGCCATTGCATCGGGATAATTGTTTGAAATTAGTGAACCAGCATTTTTATGATGGCTTACTTTTCCATCGCGTGATAAAAAACTTTATGATTCAAGGTGGTGACCCTGATTCAAAAAATGCAAAGCCCGGTCAAATGTTGGGCGGTGGTGATGTTGGTTATACGGTTCCTGCAGAATTTACCCCCTCACTCTTTCATAAAAAGGGTGTGCTTGCAGCGGCAAGAGATAATAACCCAACCAAGGCTTCATCTGGTTGTCAGTTTTATATTGTTCAGGGGGGAAAAATCGGTGAAGCAGATTTAGACAACATTGAAAAACAAACCGGCAGAACTATGTCGGCAGAACAAAGAGAGATTTACAAAATAATTGGTGGAACCCCTCATCTCGATATGGGCTATACTGTATATGGCGAAGTGATAGAGGGATTTAATGTGCTCGATTCCATAGCAGTGGTCAAGTGCGATAAAACCGACAGACCTCTTGATGATGTGCGAATCATTAGCATGAAACAGGGAAAAGATTTTAAACCGAAAGGAATGAAAAAATAAATTGAAGGGGCCTCTCGCTTTTTTGTTATTGATTATAATATTGGGAAACAGCTACTGCAAAAATCTTTTTTCTACAGATGAAGAACCAAATGATTTGTGTATTGAATGTCTTCAAAATTATGAGTTATTGAAGATTGATGAACAAAATGTTCGATCAAAAATTCACGACAAAAAAAAAGAACATCTACTCGACTCCCTTTTTAATTACCGCGCAAAAAAGTTGGGTTTTAATGGCAATGTATTAATTGCGCAACAAGGTGTTGAAATTTATAATCATTCGTTTGGATATGAAAACTATAATCACAAAATAAAACTCAGTGAAAACTCAAAATTTCAATTGGCTTCAATTTCGAAGACATTCACGGCTGTTGCAGTATTACACCTAATTGAAATAGGAAAGCTTTCGCTCGAAGACTCTGTCCAGGAATATTATCCAAAGTTTCCAATTCATTGTATCACATTAAAAATGTTGTTGAGCCATCGCAGTGGATTACCTGATTATCGTTTTACTTATGAAGACAGCGCCGCGCTTAGCTTTAAAAAGGTTACCAATCAGGATTTAATGCGTTGGATTGAAAACCAACTACCGCCACTCCAGCTAAAACAGGGAAGAGGGTTTTCTTATTGCAATACCAACTATGCAATACTGGCCGCCATTGTAGAAAAAGCAACAGGAATGAAATTTGAAGAATACATGAAGCGGTATATTTTAAATCCAATAGGTATGTATAATACCCATTTCATTACCACTCAAGATGAAAAATTAAACGAACACCGAACAATAGGCTACAACAATAATTGGAGTTCAATTGCAACAGATGCATTTGACGGTATACTAGGCGACAAAGGGGTGTACAGCACAACACACGACCTATTACAATGGTATAAAATATTAACCTCTGATTGTTTCTTAAAAAAAGAAACGCTAGAGCTGGCCTTTACACCACAAAGTTTTGAGCACCCTGGCAATAAAAATTATGGATTAGGCTTTCGGATGTATGAATATGCCCCTGGTAAAAAATATATCTTTCATAATGGCTGGTGGAAGGGTTATAACACCGTGTTCTATACAAACCAACAGGAGCGGTATGTGATTATTGTATTGGGAAATAAATTCAACCGCTCAGTGTATGCGCTCAATGAAATAAAAAATATATTAAACGAGGGTTCAATTGATAATTCGTTGAACGATGACGGTGAAGAATAATTATTCCATCACAATCAACAATTGATTTTTCTCTACCTTATCTCCCGCTTTTACCTTCAGTTGTTTTATAATTCCGTCTCCCATACTCTTTAATACATTTTCCATTTTCATGGCTTCTAGCACGAGGAGTGAGTCGCCTTGTTTTATGGCCCGCCCTTCTTCTGTTAATATTCTTAATACCAATCCCGGCATTGGGGCTTTCAGTTCGTTTGCTTTTTTTGTAAGAGCCTTGTCCATTCCAAGCTTCTTTAGTAACTGATCATATTCGTTTTCTACTTTTAATTCAATTGCCTTATTGTTTATTTTTAGGTGAACTGTTTTATTCTCATCGTCTTTTTTTATTAATTCTGCTTCATAACTTTTACCATCAAATAAAACATGAAACAGATTGTCTTTCACCTTCCGAATATCCCATACCCCCGGGATTCCATTAATTGAAAAGTTATCGTTATCAATTTTTATTTGAAATTCTTCTCCTTTCTTGCTTGTTACTTTATACATTATGTAAAATTATTTTTTTACATAAGACTTCCGCGGTTTTAAAATCCGCACCTTGTCTTATTGGGTTAAAGTTAATTCCATTAGTTTTGTTTTAAAAATATAAACACAACAATGAAATTTATTTTTTATAAAAAATTTATTGGAATTTATTTTTCTATTTTAATCATCCTCACATTAAATTCTGGTTGTGGAATTGCTCTTCGTGGTTATAATAAAAATATTGACTTGACCGACCCCGCATATAATGATGATAATTATTTCGAAGAAAAAACTAATGTAATTCAACTTGGCGCTTATCGCTCGTCACAAACTATTGTGAATGATATTATTAGTACAAAACTTGAAGTAAGTTTTGATTGGGAACACCAGTACATGCCAGCAAAAGCAACTATTTCCTTTCAGCCCCATTTTTATCCAACCGATTCTTTAACGCTCGATGCAAAAGGATTTGATATTTATAAAGTAGAATTGGTTTCTGATTCAGGCAATATTCCATTGTCTTATATTTATGATTCTATAAAGCTACATATTTTATTAAATAAATTTTATTCAAGAGCTGATGTTTATAGTGTTTATATTGAATATAAAGCAAAACCAAATGAGCGACAAACCGAGGGAAGCTCAGCCATTACCGATTCAAAGGGTCTGTATTTTATCAATCCAAAAGGAGAAGAGTTAAACAAACCAAAACAGATTTGGACCCAGGGTGAAACAGAATCAAACTCCGCCTGGTTTCCAACCATTGATAAACCGAACATGAAAACGTTGATTGAAATTTACATGACGGTTGACACGCAGTATATAACGCTCTCGAATGGTTTAATGCTTGATTCAAAAAAGAATATAAACGGAACACGCACCGACCATTGGAAAATGGATTTACCAATTGCGCCCTACTTAATAATGATGGCCGTTGGTGATTTTAAAATTATACACGATAAATGGCACAACCTATCTGTAGACTATTATGTAGAACCTTCTTACGCCCCCTTTGCTCAGGAGATTTTTGGGAGAACTCCTGAAATGATTGAATATTATAGCAAGCTACTGGGTGTCGACTATCCTTGGCCAAAATATTCACAGATAGTTGTTCGTGATTTTGTTTCAGGTGCAATGGAAAACACAACAGCGGTTGTGTATTATGATGGTTTAAATCAAACTCATAGGGAAATGATTGATGGAAATAATGACGATATTATTTGTCACGAATTGTTTCATCATTGGTTCGGCGATTTGGTTACATGTGAATCGTGGTCGAACATTTCGCTCAACGAATCGTTCGCCGATTATTCTGAAGCGCTGTGGGCTGAACACAAGAATGGAAAAGATGCGCACGACCTACAAGTTTATAATGATAAAAACACTTACCTGCTTGCGGGTGCCTCTAATCCTGTTCCGCTGATTCGTTTTCATTACATTAGTCAGGAAGATGTGTTTGATGCCAATAGTTACCAGCGTGGTGGTTGTGTGTTGAACATGTTGCGTAATTATGTTGGCGATGAGGCTTTCTTCAAATCTCTCAATGTATATCTCACAGAAAATAAATTTAAAACAGGGGAGGTGCATAATTTACGCTTGGCTTTTGAACAGGTGACGGGTGAAGATTTGAATTGGTTTTTTAATGAATATTATTTATCGCCAGGGCATCCCATTGTAACCATTTCTTATATATATAGTGATGAATCAAATTCCGAATTGGTAACCATCGAACAAATACAAGATACCACAATGGGCACTCCGGTTTTTTATTTACCAATTGATATAGATGTTTATTCGGGGGGAGAAATAAAGCGCCATCGTGTTGTGATGAATAAAGCAAAACAAACATTTTCGCTTCCTGCATATACAAAGCCTAATTTAATAAATGTAGATGCAACAAAAAGTATTTTATGGGAGAAGATTGACAATAAAAATAATTTTGAATTTGTATTTCAATACTTACATGCGCCACTATTTATGGATAGATATGAAGCGATTAATCATTTTCAAAACGAACAAGATTTAGATGAGGCAACAAGACTATCACTTGTCGCCGCCTTAAATGATAAATTCTGGCATATAAGAAAGGGTGCTATTGAAATGATTGCGCTTGATGATGAAAAAACAATTATTCAAGTAAGGCCAATTCTTGTTGAATTAATAAAATCAGATCCAAAGCCTCAGGTTCGGTCTGCCGCTCTAAATAAATTATATTCTATTTCTGATAATGAATTAATAAATTCTATAACTGAAATTACAGCAAGGGATAGTTCATACAATGTGCTCAGCTCAACACTAATAATTTTACAAACACACAATCCCAATAAAGCCTACACGCTAGCCACACGACTGAAGAATGAACGGTCCGCAGATTTAATTTATTCGCTCTCAACAATATTTGCTGATAAAGGAAGTTCAGATGATTTCAATTGGTTTGAACAAAACTTAAATACCGCTAGTGGTTATGAATTTTATTATCTTTTGCCTGCGCTCAAAACATACCTATTAAACACAAATTCTGAAACCAGGCTGAAGGGTGTTGACGTGCTATCATTTATAGTATTAAATAATACTAAAGACTTGTGGATGAAGTTGTCGGCTTCAACAGTTTTATCTCAAATAAAAAATGAATTGGAAGAGAAAAATAAAAAAATCCATACGCTTGACAATGATATTTTGTATCTTCAAAAAAAACTAGACACCATAAAATAAAATTAACGCGCCACCTTAAATTATTCAACTCAATAAAAATTATATCAATGGCATTAATAAAATCTGTTCGTGGTTTTACACCAGAATTTGGAAAAAATATTTATCTCGCAGAAACCGCCACCATCATTGGTGAAGTAATAATGGGTGATCATTGTTCGGTATGGTTTAATGCGGTGGTTCGGGGTGATGTGAATTGGATACACATAGGAAATAAGGTGAACATACAAGATGGCGCAATTATACATTGTACCTATCAAAAAGCACCAACCACTATTGGAAATAATGTTTCAATAGGTCACAATGCCATTGTGCACGGATGCACGCTTGAAGATAATGTATTGGTGGGGATGGGGGCAATAGTTATGGATAATGTTGTGGTAAAAAAAAATTCGTTAATAGCGGCCGGAGCCGTTGTATTAGAAAATACAACAGTAGAATCGGGTACTATTTATGCCGGTGTGCCTGCTAAAAGGGTAAAAGAAATTGGCCAAGAACATTTTGAACAAATTAATATGCGTATTGCCAATAATTATATGATGTATGCAGAATGGTTTAGATAAAAAATTATTCTTTCATTTTACTTTTTGATGGGAGCCCAACTTCTGTTATAATTTCTGAATCCCAGTTAGGGCGTATAGTAATATCGGTTTTATATAAAATAATTTTTTCTGGCTGTTTCCCCTTCCAATAATCCCCTGTATCCCATTTTCCATTATTATTTTCATCACGAATAAATTGCAGTTTATATAGGCCCGGTATCAGTGGATTAAATTCGAAAATATTTTTCCCGTTATCCAGCCCGCGCTCCATAATTATTGAATTATTAAAAAGTAGTTGCGCTATGTAGTGGTTTAAACTATCCGTTCTATTAACAGCAAGAATTAAATTCCCAGTAGCCGTTTCTTCAAGGGAATTAAATTTAAAAACTATACTGTCATTTTTATTTCCATAAATATCTTCAAATAGTCCGGCCGGTATAACTACCGTATAATTTAAAGAATATTCAAATTCATAATTAGTAATTACATATGGTTGACGGGTGAGTGAATCGATCTTTTTTATGAATTCTGTTTTTTGTGTCTCGGCAATAGAATCAATAATAATTTCGGGAAAAAGATCTTTGGCCATACTTTTTAGTGGTGTTAAAAAATATATTGCCAGTTTTTGTTTTGAAAAAAGTTTGTAATTATTTTTTGTTCCATTCAAATTGGTTTTAATCAACATCTTATTGCCTACATTTTTTAATGGCGCGGCAGAAGCACGGCGGAGTTTAACACCAACCGTATCAATCTTGTTATTCAACCTCATCTGAAAGAACACGCTATCTTTTTCAGCAGTATTTACCCAAATAAAAAAAGTGTCTCTTGTTCTATTGTTAGATTCAAATAAGATTTGTGTTGAATCAGAAATTGTTTGTATTGAAATGTTTTTTACATCCTGGTTAAAATTAAATGATATTTTTTTATTGTCGATGGTAGAAGTGTTTAAAAGATTTGCATGGTCGGAAATGGGTAGGAAAGTGTTTAAGGTGTAAATTTCTGTGGTGTCATTAATGAAAATTATAGAGTCAAGAAAAGCAATTTCTTCAGTTGGTTGATCATATAAATAATTCTGATTTTTATCCGCTAAAGAAAATAGGCGGTAATTTCCTTTAAATAAATGGCCTAAAACAAACTTTCCTTTTTCGTCTGTTCTAGTAAAATAGTCTGGTTTATTTTTTGTAACAATAGAATCATATTGAGCCGAATAAAGCATAACCAAAAAATCCTTTTGCGGTTTTTTACTTTTTTCATCATATAAAACGCCTTGAATACGGAAAGAATCAATTACGGGTCCTGTTGAAAACACATATTTGTATCCTTCTATTTTATTGGCTTCTGTGTTGTCTACAATTGAATTTCCAAGGTGGAGGGTGTATGTCGTATTTTCTTTCAGCGAATCGGGGATTGTAATTATTAATTTTTTTTTTCTTGTTTTCCACCTTACTTGTTGGCTGGTTAATGGCGACAAATAAATTTCAGTCGCAGGATTGTTCATTGAAAAATATTCATTTAATAAAAAGTGAGCTTCTTTTTTATTAAAAAAAATCGTTAAATTAGGGGGGGTGGTGGAAATAATTTTAGGTGGAGACACATCACGATCCCCGCCAGTTGGTGACACAATATTTGCACAGCCACAAACAAACAAAATAAAAAGCAAAAAATAATTTCTATTAAAATATAATAATGAGCCCACTAAATTTTTCACAATGTAGTTAAGCGACTAAGTAAATCTTTTTTATATAATTTACTTACCGGAATCATTTTGTTTTCAACCAAAATAATATCTTCTGATATTTTTTTTATTTTATCAATACGAACTAAATAGGATCGATGCACCCGTATAAATTCATTAGATGGCAATTTGTCTTCAATATTTTTCATTGTACTTAATACTATAAATTTTTTAGTGGGTGTAATAAAAGCCATATAATCACCTAGCGCCTCAACCCATAAAATTTCACTGGTACCAACACTAACTAATTCAGAATCTGTTTTAATAAATATATGGCCGTCATTAATAGATTCTATTTTTGAAGGTTTGTTTTGTTTTCTTGCCCTGTCAACAGCCTTTATAAAACGCCCATAATTTACTGGCTTCACCAAATAATCAGTTATTTCATATTCAAAAGCTTCAACAGCGTATTTTTCTTTAGCGGTAACCAAAATCACCTGTGGCTTATTGTTCAGGCTTTTTAATAATTCAAGACCGCTCATTTTGGGCATTTCTACATCCAAAAAAATTAAATCGACCTCTTTATTGCTTAAATAATTGGATGCTTCAATAGCACTCTTACAAACCCCTTCTAAAACAAGCCCTTGTGTTTCATTAACACACTCACAAATTAATTCACGCGAAATTTTATCGTCGTCTACAACTAAACATTTCATAAATAAGATATTAACCCTCCCAAAAATAATAATTATTTCTATATGTTTTTTGGGGTGTAATAAAAAGGTTGTCTTTATCTAATTAGTTTTTGTTTTTTGTTTTTTGACTGTGTGCTTTTAATATATTTTAAATAGGAACTAATATCATTTAAAAGTGTTTGCCTACTAAACACAGCATCGGCACCTTCTGAAATAATTAGGTTTATTTCTTCTTTTTCAACCTGACCAAGAGTAAAAGCGACAAGCCTTGTGTTTTTAAAATTATTTTTTGTTTCGAGAAATTTTATTGCTTGTAAACCAGATGGATCTTGCAAGTCCACTTCTGAAATAATTATTGATGGGGATTTTTTATTTTTTTTTGCCCACTTATATGCATCATACATGTCACTAAAACAAAACACTTGATTTGTTTGATGAAAAGTATGAAAAAATAACTCTTGCAATCCCATGTCATTATTAACAAAAACTATCATTATTTTTTTTATATTATATGAATAATAAAAAACTTTTTTACTTTAAAATTATTTCAATTTTTGATTTAATTTCTTCTGGTGTGAATGGTTTTTTTATAAAATCCGTTGCGCCTAATCTTAATGTTTTTTCATAATTATCAGGTAAGCCTTTTCCGGTAATAACCACACAGGGGATAACGCCTAGTTTTTTATTTTCCCTTATTTTAATCAATAAATCAAATCCATTTAAAACTGGCATTTCAATATCAGATAAAATCAAATCGGCGCGGTTTCCCTTTTCTAACCATTCAAATGCCTTTTGACCATCTTCCTTAGTTATTACATTATATTCCTCTCCCAAAAAATGTTCAAGTAAAATACGAATACTTAATTCATCATCAACTATAAGCAGCGTTTTTTTCATTAAATTTTGGCTGTTTTTTATTTCTATCGCACAAACTTATATATTAAATATTTTTTAAAAAATAAAATCTGTTCGGTATAATAATAAAATCGTTAAAGAATATAAAAAGTCAGTTGAATATAAAAATTGATTTTTACAATTAATTCAATTTAGCAATAATAAACTTTTAATAATAATAACTCTTATGTAATTATTGAGCTATAAAATAAATGGGCACGTTTCAATTCAACTAATGCTGGTCCGAATAAAACATTAATATTATTAAATATTTTAGGTAGGGATTCAACCTCCTTTTTTTCATCTGCATTTGTTTCCAATAATAAAATTAGTGTGTCTAGTTCTGAATTTCCAAGCAATCCTATATTTGGTTTTATTTTGTGTGTTAATGTGCGAACGATTTCCCAGTTATTATTTGGAATAGCCACTTTAATTTGTTGAATAGCTGGTGGGGTTTGATCTATTAATAATTTTAACATTTTTACTAAAAAATCATTTTTTCCCCTTGAAAAATCTTTTAGATTACTAAGATTT
>CAMDDP010000010.1 GCA_945892775.1 Chitinophaga pinensis | reverse complement strand
TTTTATCGGTAATAATTTTGCTCAATGCCCTAATTGCAATTTTAGTACTGCCACAACAACCCCAGGCATATATCCTAATCCTTTACCGGATGGAACACAAGGCCAATTTTACGATCAAGATGTAAGTTTTGTAATGTTTACTGATACTCAAAATTTTACAGTAAACTATTTTAAAATACTCGCTGTAAATAATTTGCCGTTTGGATTAAATTGGCAGTGCAATAATTCAGCGAACGGTTGTCAGTATAACCCACAAACAAGTATATATGGCTGTGTAAAAATTTGTGGCACTCCTTTGCAAACGGGAACATTTACTATTGCAGTTGATGTGTTAGCAAATTTCCCTTTTCCAGCTGGCGATCAATATTCAACAATAAATATTGGACTCTCTATTCTTCCGGCTTCAGGAGGTAATAGTGGTTTTACCTACAATCCAATAGGAGGGTGTGACTCTGCTACAATAGACTTTACAGCATTAATAACTAATCCAACAAATCCGGTTACTTATGATTGGGACTTTGGAAATGGAAATACTGGAACTCAAATGAATGAAACTCAAAATTATACTGCTCCTGGTGATTATCAGGTGAATTTACAAACTGATATTCTTGGATTTCTTTTAACAAATGTTGCGGTCTATTCAGTAAATGATAATTGGTGTGGCGATGTAGAAGAGCCAAGTTTTCCTTTTGTTGGTTGCACAGGAACTCCTGATCTAGTGTTCGTTATAACTGATGCCGGAGGAAACACTCTTTATACTTCTTCTGAATTAACCGATCAATCTTCTGGTAGTTGGAGTGGTTTCAGTATTGCCTTAAATAATCCTCCGTTTTCAATAGCGATAATTGATATTGATGTTGTTTCACAGAACGATCCTTTGGGCACTTTTTCTTTTCCTGGTAACGCGGCTGGAAATTTTTCATTTAATGGAGCTGGCGGAACAAGTGGCTCTTTAACAATTGTACCAACTATTATTGCCTCTTTTAATGATTCTTCCATTATTCATATTTATACTTCACCTGATAAACCATTAATTGCTTATGCTCCAAACGATACGATGTGTAATGGCGATAGCGTGATAATTTCAATTAATAATCCAGATTCATTATCAGTTCAGTGGTATCAAAGTGGGGTAGCAATATCCAATGGTACAAATGATCAACTGACCGTTAGTTCAACTGGAAGTTTTTCAGTAACCGTTGTGAGCCAGGATGGTTGTGCTTCAACATCCGATTCAATTTTAATTAGTGAACTTCCTGCTTTGTCAAGTATAAATTTTCAAATATCGGGCGACACAATGGAATGTTTTTTAACCCAGTACAATTTGCAATGGTATTTTAATGGCCTTCCAATTGCTGGGGCAACAAATCCTATCTATGTTATTTCAGATAAAGGCGATTATCATTTAGTTGCTACCAATGCATTTGGTTGTTCTAAAAGTTCTGATACCTTTTATCTTAATTATAGTTTGTCACCAAATTTTAATAACGAAATTGGGGTTAACATTTTCCCTGTGCCAGCTCAAAATATTTTGCATGTTGAATTGTTTGGCTGGAAATCAGAAGAAGCAATTATTAGTTTAATTGACATTTCTGGTAAAAATATAATTGTGAAAGAGGTTGAATTGGGAGATAATAATTTCAAAAAGAAATTCAATATTAATACTGAGGAACTTTCAAATGGAATTTATTTGTTAAAAATTCAATCAGATGAAAACTTGATAAATAGAAAAATTAGTATTCAAAAATAGCAATCGTCTTGTTTTTAAGTCGGGCTGTGTTAGTTTTGTGTTTGAAATATTCTTTTATTTTAAAATAATTGCTACTTTGCAAAAAAAAATATGATGAAACAAATTTTACTTGTTGCAGTTTTAATCTTTACGATAGGATTTAAAGGGTATAGTCAATGTACTCCTTCTTGGCCTTCAGGTGGTGGCACTGGCATTTCACCTGATAGTGCAACAAATCTTCCCCATGGTGTTGAAGGTATGGCATATAACACAACTATACAATTTAAAGCGCCATTAGATACTCTCTATCTTGGCTTTCCCGTTATAATTGATAATATAACTATTGACAATGTTACTGGGTTAAGTACTATTCCAAATATTTCTCCATTTACCTACACAACAAATCCTTCTGGAGGCATTTTTCCTGGTGGAAGTGTTGGATGTATAAATATTACAGGTACACCATCAATTGGCAGTAATGGTACTTACAACTTAGGAGTTGATGTTACAGCAACTGCACACTTTCAAGGATCAAGTTTACCAATTACTCAATCATATACAATTGATTTCTATAAAATTGTAGTTGATGCAAATACTTCGGTGCCAGTTATCAATAAAGGAAAGTTTGATCTAACTCAAAATTTTCCTAATCCATTTTCAACAAAAACAAACATTGCGTTTAATCTGCCTTCACCATCTCAGGTTACTTTTAAAGTTTATGATTTGGTAGGGAATACTTTAAATGAAAAAATAATTGACGGCAAATCTGGAATTAATACCATTGATTTTGATGGATCAAATTTGGCTGAAGGCGTATATTTTTATAGTATCAGCAATGGAACCGGTGTTTTAACACGCAGATTGATTATCGACAGAAAGTAATTGATATATACAATTTGAAATTGAAGCCCTGTAATTTATTGCAGGGCTTTTTATTTTATACAGATTGTTGTTCTTTTTCAGAAAGCTCTAACCAGCGATTTCCTTTTTGGTCAAGCAATTCAACAACCGTTGTTAATCGAATGCCACTATTCATTAACTCCTCATGGTTAGTACTTACGGTTTGAAGCAAATCAGTGAGTTTGTTTTTTTCTGTTTCTAATTTTTCAATGTCTTTGTTCAGGGTTTCTAATTCCAGTCGCTCTTTATAGGTTAGTTTTATTTTATTTTTATCTGAAACCGTTTTGCTTTCTTCTATTATTTTATTCTCAACAATCTCTTTTTCAAAGTCTCTTTTGTCTTCAGATAATCTGTATTCGGTATAGTTGCCTGGAAAAACCTGAATGTCACCAGCCCCATGAAAAATAAATAACTGGTCAACTAGTTTATCCATAAAGTAACGATCGTGCGTTACAATTATTAAGCAACCTGCATAGTTCTCTAAGAATTCTTCCAGTGCTTGCAAGGTAATTAAATCAAGATCGTTGGTTGGTTCATCCAGCACTAAAAAATTCGGATTCTTTACAAGAATAGTTAACAAGTGAAGCCTTCGTTTTTCTCCGCCGCTTAAACTGGAAACAAAGGTGAAATGCTGACTGATAGGAAACCCAAACATCTGTAAAAATTGTGAAGCCATAACTTTGCTTCCATCAGCCAGTGGAATAAATTCAGCAATATCTTTTACAACTTCTATAACCCGCTTGTCATTATCCAGTTTAATTCCTTCCTGATTGAAGTAGCCATAAACAATTGTTTCGCCGACATTAATTTTTCCGGAATCTGCTTTGTCTTTATCAGTAATAAGATTGAGAAAGGTTGATTTACCTGTGCCATTTTTTCCAACTATGCCAATGCGTTCACCTTTTTTAAATGTGTAATCAAATCCCTTCAGCAAAATTTGTTCATCATATTTCTTATAAACCTTTTTTAGTTCGAGCACTTTACCACCAATGCGATTCATTTTAATTTCTAATCGAAGTGCCTCTTCTTTTTTTCTGCTTTTAACTTTTTCTTCAATAGCATCAAAATTTTCTACTCTTGATTTTGATTTTACAGTTCTTGCTTTTGGTTGTTTACGAACCCATTCTAATTCTTTTCGATATCTGTTTTTTAATTTCTCGTGTTCGCTTTCTTCATTAAATGTTCGATTGGCTTTTTGCTCCAGAAATTTTTCATAGTTGCCTTCGTAACGATAAATTTTCCCCCCATCTAATTCAATAATGGTATCACAAATGTTCTCCAAAAAATACCTGTCGTGAGTGACTAATAGTAGGGTGATATTTTGCCTTGATAAATAGCTTTCTAACCATTCAATCATTTCAATATCGAGGTGGTTGGTGGGTTCATCTAATATTAAAAACTGAGGATCTTCAATTAGTACCCTTGCCAGTGCGACTCTTCTTTTTTGCCCACCGGAAAGAGTTTTTACCTTCTGATCAAAATGTTTGATTCCCAATTTCCCTAAAACCTGCTTTACTCTCGATTCATAATCCCAGGCTTTTAATTCTTCAATGCGGGCAATTGCTATTTGTAAAACCTGATAGTGTTCTTCTTCATGATTGGTTTCATATAATTCATTTATTCTTTCATATTCTTTAATGGCCAATACTTCAGGTGAGGCAGAAAGAAAAATATTATCAAGTACTGTTAAGTTTTCATTGAATTTTAAATCTTGTTCTAAAAAACCAAATCTTACATCCTTATTTCTTGAAACTTTTCCTTCATCGGCCACATCGGTTCCCGCTATAATTTTTAATAATGATGATTTTCCGGTTCCATTTCTTGCAACAAGTGCCACTTTATCGCCCCAATTAATTCCAAAACTCACTTTTTCAAACAATTCTCTATCGGCAAAAGACTTCGACACATTTTCTATACTTAAAATATTCATTGGAATTATTACTTTATTGTTACTTAAAGGGCAAAAATAGGTTCTTCTGTTGGTAATAGGTTTTGTCTTTAAAAACTAAATTTATATAATTGTGTTATTAATATTAAATAAGGTTTTAACATGAAAAATGAATCAGTTAAAATATTTAGTGGCAGGGTAATTTTTTATAATAAAAATAAAGGTTTTGGGCGAATTGGCCACCCTGAATTAGGCGAGGTTTTTTTACACCAAAGTAAAATGGGTGTTGTATATAAAGTGGCTCATAAAAATGACTTAGTGAGTTTTGAAGCGATTCCCTCTACTCGAATAAAGGGTGAATATGAGGCATTAGATGTTAAGTTTATACAAAACGAAAATCTTCAATTAATTCAAGAATCATTCGCGGGAAATAAATTTTTAAAAGGGAAAGTCTTAACAATGAATGCCGGCGGACTGCTTTTGGATGTTTTAGGGCTTGAAGTTTTTCTTCCAAAGTCTGAAGTTGATGTTTATGAATTTAATTCTTATGCAATATTTATAGGAAAAGAATTAGAAATTAAAATTATAGGTATTGATGAAAGAAGCATTATTGCTTCTAGAAAAGTTGTAATTGAAGAAGAAGAACAAGCTTTAAAAAAAGCGAAGATTGAAAAAGCTGAGGCTAAGAAGATTGTTCCTTAACCATTACAATAAACCTTTGGAGTAAACTTATCTTTTTTTGTAACCATCTAAGAATGGTATCGTTGAAAGTGGTTAAATACCATAAAATCAATGAAAAACAAATTTTTAGTGCTTGTTTTAGCTACGGTTGTAAACTATTCAACTGCGCAGGTATCAATTGTGTTACCACAGCAATCAATTTGTGTTGGAGCATCAGCTTCGTTACAAGCAATAGGGGCAGCAAGTTACACCTGGAGCCCATCAACAGGGTTGAGTTCAACATCAGGAAGCACTGTAATTGCCTCACCTCAAGCCTCGATTACTTATACTGTAGTAGGGTTTGATAGTAATGGTAATTCATCGCAAGCAATAAGCGAAGTGGTTGTTAATTCTAATCCCGTTATCAATATCGATATTGCTCAGCCTAGTTCATGTAATTACATAAATGGGCTGTATGTAAATCCTATTTATCCAGATGTGAAAATTGTTGCCAATGTTAAATATGGCCAGAATATTTTATATAACGGATTATTAGTTGACTTAAAGCTTGATATTTATATGCCTAATCAATTAGTTAACTACAAGCGTCCGGCAATACTTGTTTTGCATGGCGGTGGTTTTTTATTTGGTAATAAGGAAGATAGTATAGTTGTTGCACTAAGTCAATATTATTCAAGTAGGGGGTATGTAGTATACAACGCAAACTATCGTACTGGTATGTTTAGTGCTAATCAAAGCAATACTGGTAAGGCTTACTATCGTGCTGTTCAAGATGCTAAATCTTGTGTGCGTTATATAAGAAAAACTGGAACTGATTTGGGAGTTGATACCTCACAAATATTTATGGTAGGTGTGTCAGCAGGGGCATTAACTTCCATTGCTACTGCCTATTTATCACAAGATGAAATTCCCGCTTTTATTAATTACTCTTCACTTGGATTATTGGACGATGCCAGTGGAAACATTGGATATTCTTCAAAAATAAATGGTGTTGTAAGTATTTCAGGGGGCGTATTTGATACTACTACCATTTTTGATAATGAAACAGAACCGATCTATTCTTTTCATGGAACTGCTGATGGTGTCATACCATACTACAGCGGGTTGGTTGGTGGACAGGTTTTAACCTATGGTGGTTACTCTGTTAATCAACAGGCGGTACAATGCGGTTTAAATGCTACACTTCATACTTTTTATGGTGGGGGGCATGTTCCGCCACTTACTTCTACTGGAATGGATACGATTTTTATGGAGTCTAATTCATTTTTATTCTCAAAATTAAAGTATCAACATGGCGAAAATTCTTGTGCTATGGTTCTTGCAACTGGCGGGTTGCAGTACAATTGGTCTCCATCAACAAACCTTTCCAATCCATCAACAGATCAGTTAGTTGCTAATCCTAATTTTCTTACGAATTATACATTGACAACAACAAATAGCAATGGGTGTTCGGCACAATCAGTGGTTGCGATAAAAAGTGCATTAGCGTTATCCTTAGAAATAAAAATAGACACACTTAATAACCATTTAAACTTATACCTAGTGGCAAGCGGTGGGCAAAATGGATACAGTTTTTTATGGTCGAACGGATCAATTAATAGTGTGTTAAATCATGCTGCTCCTGGCACTTACTCTGTTACTGTAACTTCCGGTGAGTGTGTTAAATCTGATGATATACAGATTGTCTATCCACAATTAATTAAGCCTTCTAATCTATTGGCCGTTTATGTTTCTTCTTGTGGGTCTAAGTTTTCATGGACCCCAATGCCTGATGCTTTGTATCAAAGGATTATGCTGACCAACCTTTTAGATAGCTCGTTTCAACAAAAATTATTAGGTATTGGGCACAAACTGGTAGAGTATATTGATTTAATTCCTGGAACAAATTATCGCTTTGATGTAACTAACTATACTTGGAACGATTCTACAAAAGGAACACAATCGTATTATTATAAAACTATGCCCTGTGAAACCCCCTTGCAATTGAATAGCTATAATGTTGGTGGAGATCATGCAACAATTCAATGGCAGGCAACTTGTAATCCTGAATCGTATCGTTTTAAATATCGTAAAGTAGGCGATGCCAATTGGAATACACAAATAACAAATACTGAAAATATAAATCTTGTTAATCTTTCAGCAAGTACAACTTACGAATATTTTATTCGAACTGTTTGTGTAAATGGTAGTAATTATTCAAAGAGGTCATCAACTGGAAGTTTTACAACAGGAGGACTAAAAATTGAAAATGCTGCCTATAAAATTAAATCGGATATTCAAGTTTTTCCGAATCCATCAAGTGGCACTTTTACCATTCTGGCTTCTTTGCCTGATCATATTCTTACTACTGAAATTGAAATTGTAAATAGTTTAGGTCAGATTATTTATCGTAAAAATGTTAGATTAGATGATGGGAATTTAGATGAATCGATTTCTTTGAATAATAATTTATCAAACGGAGTTTATGAGATAAGAGTAGGGAATGGCAATGATTATTTAAAAAGCAGAATGATTGTAAGGAAATAATAAATTTAAAATGGAAAAATAAAAATGGCACTCTAATCAGAGTGCCGTTTTTATTTAATGATTATATTGATCCCCAAAAATTACATTTTTTTTACCTTCTTTAAGTTCCTTGTATTTACTGCAATCGGTTTCAATACGGGTTTCACTAGTGGGTACTTCAAAAATTGCATCGGTGGAAATGCCTAAAGATTTATCGGCATAAACACTTTTTAAAAAGTAGCCCCAAGTAGGTAGGGCCATACTTGCACCCTGACCATAAAAAATAGATCTGAAACGAATGATTCGATCATCGCCGCCAACCCATACACCACCGGTTAGTTGTGGGGTAATTGACATGAACCAACCATCGGTATTGTTTTGAGTTGTTCCCGTTTTTCCACCTACCGAGCCAGTAATTCCATACTTTCCACGAAGGCGTTGGGCTGTTCCGGCATTCACTACATTTTCTAACATCTGAACCATTGTATAAGCAACGCCCTCGTTCATTGCCTCAACTCTCTTTGTGCTAAATTCTTTTAATACATTTCCATGGTTGTCTGTAATTCGTTGAACGTAAAATGGTTTATTATAAATTCCTTTATTTGCAAAGGCACCATAAGCCCCCACCATTTCATATACAGAAATATCAGGAACACCAAGGCACAATGAAGGATATGGATCCATTTTGCTTTCAATACCCAAGCGATGTGCCATGTCAATCATTGGCTCTGGGCCAATCTGTTTCATTAGGTAGGCACTTATACAATTGGCTGAAAGTGCAAGGCCTTTAAATAAAGTATAAATACCACCATACTTGTTGTCGGAATTGTCAGGACTCCAATTATTGAAATTTTCAAATACCACCTTCACATTTGGCACTTCAAAACATGGACTATAACCATTCTCAATTGCAGTAGCATATAAAATTGGTTTTATTGTAGAACCGACTTGTCTTTTTGCGCGAATGTTTACATGGTCATATTTAAAATAACGATGGTTAATACCTCCAACCCATGAGAGGATTTCGCCGGTCTGTGAATTTGAGACCATAAAGCCAGTATGCAAAAAGTACTTGTAATATTTTATTGAATCAAAAGGAGTCATGACCGTATCTATTTCACCACTGTAGGAAAAGACAGTCATTGCCTGTGGGGTGTGAAATGATTTTATGATGCTATCAACTGAAATATCTTGTTGTCTCATTCTAATATAGCGGTCACATTGTTTCATGGCATCTGAAATAAACTTATTATCTTTTCCCCATGGAGCTGAACCCTTGTAGCTATCATAAAATTGTTTTTGTAATTCAGCCATATGTTTTTGTACTGCTGCTTCAGCATGTACCTGCATTTTGTAATTAATAGTTGTATAAACTTTTAATCCATCTTTATAAAGATTGTAAAAATCACCCGATGATTTTTTATTTTCCTTGCACCATTTCATCATATCCTGCCGAAGGTGCTCACGGAAATAAGTAGCTACACCCTCGTTGTGATCGGGGCTTTGATAATTTAATTTGATTGGATATTTTTTTGCAGAATCTAATTCAGATTTTGTAATGAACCCATACTTTTCCATTTGATTCAAAACCGTATTGCGGCGCTCCATTGATTTTTTAGGATTGCGACGCGGGTTGTAAATAGTGCTACCTTTTAACATACCAACGAGCATGGCCGCTTCTTCCACTTTCAATGAATCTGGATCCTTACTAAAGTAGGTACGGGAAGCAGATTTAATCCCGTAAGAATTATCACTGAATGCAACTGTATTAAAATAGAGATTGATAATTTCTTCTTTTGTATATCGTCTTTCTAATTTAACTGCAATAATCCATTCCTGTAATTTTTGAGTCATTCGTTTCAAAGGATTTTTTTCCCTGGAAGAAAAAAGATTTAATGCAAGTTGTTGCGAAATGGTAGAAGCGCCGCGCTTGTCGCCGAGCAGGGTTGAAACGATACCCCCGACTGTACCCCAATAATCAATTCCACTGTGGTCATAAAAGCGAATGTCTTCAGTAGCAATCAATGCATTTTTTAACGAGGTAGGAATTTCATTAAATGAAGATTCACTTCGATTTTCGAAATAATATTTGCCAAGCAATACACCATCAGCACTGTAAACCTCAGTGGCCAATGAGCTTTTTGGATTTTCTAATTCTTCAAAAGTTGGCATATCGCCCAACAATCCGAATGAAGTAAGTATAATGAGCAGAATAACCGAAAATAATAATCCTCCGGTTAAGAACCAAAAAAATCGAATGTATTTAATGTTTGAATTTTTCTTGTTATTCATGAAACAATTAAAGCTTAATTTTCATTTAGGGATTATAGTTCGTGTCAAAGAATTGTAGGTAATCAGTCAGGTTTTTATTTTTGAAAAAGGTGGAAAAATTTTTATCGTCAATAATAAAAAAATAGAAATCGGATAGTTCGATCTCATCATAAAAAGTTTGGCTTGATGCTTCAGAATAAAAGTTAATGGCATCCTCCATGTTTTTCATTTGCTTCACCATAATCATTTGCTGTTTTTTGTCAAGCATCATGGTTGTTATTTTATAAGTGTTTAATGAATAATTTTTGGTGATGAAATTTTGAAGTGAATCCTTTGTTGATTCAATAGCTGGGTCATCATCAGTAAATAGTATGACGAAATAATGTGCATTCGTTTTATGTACAGAATAGGACGAAGCGCTACTTTGAAATGTTGAGTCTTTAGAAGACTTGGTGTTTTTATCCAGTCCCTTTGGCTTATCAATATTGCCAAGTAGTTGCTTTGCTTTTTCTACTTCTTCTCCTACTACATATTTTTTAATTATATTTTTTAAGGCTGTTTTAAAAGTATCAATCGGTTGTGTTTGAGCTATTGCAAATGATTCAAGTAAATCAAATTTAGCAGCAATCGTGTTCGCTTTAAATAAAGTATCGGCTGCTTTAGTTTTAATAATTACGGAAGCATATTGTTGTTGCCTATAAAGTAAAAATACTGATTGATAATAGGCCTCCACTTGGCTTGCTCCTTCTTTTTTCTCTTCAAAATAATTAGGGTTAGTTAAAATTTTTGCATATTCAGAGTTGGGATAATTTTTTAAAATCTGTTGTTTATAATTTTCTGTTTGCAAAGCCATTTTTTTGTTGCTGAATAATAAGTAAAGGGCATAAAAAGTGGTCGGCTCTAATTCGAATTGTTGGTAGCGTTTTAGTAAATTTTCATAAGTATTTATTGAGTTGTCATTATCCTTTAGCCCTTCCTTATAAATACTCCCAAGAGTATAAAGGGCTTTTTGGATTTTAATATCTGATGCTTTCTTTTCTTCTGCTTTAAATGGAATTCCTTTTTTTAAATCTTCACGGGAAAGTTTATTTCCGCTAGAAGCATTTGTGCCTTCATCTATTTTTGCGGTTTGGACATCAGTATTTTCGCCAGAACTGGTTTTGTTATTTCGGCGCCAATTGTTTTCGTTAACTCTACCGCCCCATTTCTTTTTAAAATCATTAAAGCCTGACCCCTTGGTTGCTGCGTTATAAAAATACCAGCCATTTTTTGTGTCTGTATTTTCTTCTGCTTTTTTTGCATCAGAAGATGCAAGTGTATTGCTTTGTAACGAGTCTAATTTCTGTTGTTTTTCAAAATTATCGATGATTGCATCTAATGCTTTATTTAAATCTTTTTCAGAAAGAGTAGTTAGTTTTTGCAAGCTATCTTCTCTTGCAACAATGTTTACTTGAACAACAAGATTGTCGAGCGTTTTTTTCTTCGTATTTACTTCCTCAAAATTTTCAAAAGATTTCGTCATCAAAACAGCGGTGCTGTCATAAAATCCTGCAGCACGTATGTAATTTTTATCGGCAAAATAAATCTCAGCTAATTTCAAAAAAGATAATGATTTCTGATTGGTATTGGAGGTGCTTGTTTCAATTGATTTATTTAATGACTTAACTGCCAAAAGTTTATTGTCTTCTTTCAGATAAACTTCAGCCATGGTATAATAAATTTGGTCTTGAAACTCTTCATATTTATCATCTCGAGCTAATTTTTCTAATAGGGCTAATACTTCTGCTGCAGATGTTTTCCCATTTCCTGAAAATGATTTTGCTATATTGATGTTAGAATAAAACCCCATTTTATATTCAGGCTTCATCGCTATCACTTTCTTGAATGCTTCAATTGCTTTATCAGAATTTTTTGTTAGCTGATACAGTTGTGCGAGTATGTAGGTGTAACGAATTTTGTCTTTCTTTTTTTTGCTGAGGGCGATTGCCTGCCTAAGCGGGGCAATGGCATCAGCATATCTTTCTTGTTTTAATAAATTTTGTGCGTTGATTAAACTGAATTCATCGCGCAGACTAAACGGAAAGGTTTGATCTGCTGATAAAACTTTGATGATGCTTTGTGCTTCATCATATTTTTTCATGGCAATGTATGATTTTAATAGCCACAGTAATGCTTCACTTCTCACTGGGCGGTGTTGTAAGCTGAACCCTTCTCCACTCTTCAACCACGGAATATTCACATCACCTTCTTTTATTTTTTTTCCACCGGATGTTTTTTTCTTTTTCCCGACTTCTTTAAAAGTAGCAACTATGTATTGAAAAGTTGAAAGTGCATCTTCATAATCTTGCTTATAAAAATACGACTGTCCAATTAGGAAGTAACAATCATCTACCCATTTGCTCTTTGGATGTAATTGTGTAACGACAGATAATTTAATGATCACCGAATCCAAATCGCTTTTTGAACCCGCACCGGCTTCTTCATCAGTAAACAATGGAAGTAGTTTGGTGTAGTCATCCTGCAGTGAGGATGTCATGTTTTCCTTCACGCGATTTAATTTTAATTTGCCATAATAAAGTCCATTGTAGCGTGCGGTCGTGTTATGATAAAACCCGCCAATCAATGATAATTTACCGCTTTTTTTCCCACCCGAACAGGCAGCTAAAGATAGAATGGCTACCAGTAATAATGATGTGCTTATTTTTTTTTTCTTCAATTGATAAAAGATTTTTCCATGTGGGGAAAACGATTAGCTTTTAAAAATAGTACGAACTCCCTAAACAAATATAGAAAGCCAGGTTAATGCACCTACAAAAAAATCTAACAGGGTGGTGTTGAGATGAAAAATGTTTGGATAAATAGTTGAGGTGCGAAAGGGATTGTAATGCTCTATTGACTCAAAATTTTTTTCTTCTTGAAATTACAACTATTTTTTCCCCCGATAATTTTTCTAGTATGATTATTATAAGGTTAAATTGTGCGATAAATAAATTAAACAGACAGCTTTAGGCAGATGGAAGAGCATAAGAATCCTTTACAGCGGGTTATAAAAAAATTGGCAAATAAGTACCGCTTGGTAATTATGAATGACGAAACATTTGAAGAGGTTTCTTCTTTTCGTTTGTCGCGTTTGAATGTTTATATTTTACTTAGCACCGTTATGGTTATTGTTGTATCTTTTATTACATCAGCCATTGTATTTACTCCACTCAAAGAATATATACCAGGGTATGAAAGCTCAAGCAATAGACGTGAGTTAATTAATTTGCGAATAAAAACTGACAGTATGGAAATGGCAGTGAAAGCGCACGACCTTTATGTTGCTAACCTTGAAAACATTATTAATAATGGTGAGCCGATTGTTAAAATTGATACACCAATGATTGATGGAGATAATGTTCACCAATTTGATAGTATCGATTTAAAAAAGATTTCACCCGTAGAATTGAAACTGCGTGAAAGTGTAGAGAATGAAAGTAGTTTTATGCTTAACCTTGATTTGGCAAAAGACCAAATTGGAAAAAAATTTAGTTCTATTGCTGAATTCCACTTTTTTCAACCCGTGAAAGGGTTCATTACCTCGCAGTTTTCTCCCAGGGAAGAGCATTATGGTGTTGACATTGTTGCCCCTGAAAATGAAGCAATCAAAGCAACATTAGATGGGGTAGTTGTGCTTTCAAGTTGGACAACTGAAACTGGATATGTAATTGCTGTTCAACATTCAAACAATTTAATATCTTTGTACAAGCATAATTCAGTGTTGTTGAAAAAAGAAGGAGCCTATGTGAAAGCTGGGGATGTAATTGCAGTGATTGGAAATAGTGGCGAACAAACTTCAGGAGCTCATCTTCACTTTGAATTATGGTACAAAGGGGTGCCATTAAATCCACAGGATTACATATTGTTCAATTAAAAATAAAATCATGTTTAATAAATCATCACAAGAAGGCAATTCAATCAAAGCTCAACAAATGAATTCTTCTTCTGTAAATTCTAATTCCGTAAATATCATTGGCCAAGGAACCTCTATTCAAGGTGAAATTATTTGCGATGGCGATATTCGAATTGATGGTATGGTGAAAGGTTCTGTTACCTCAAAAGCGAAAATTGTAATTGGTATTAGCGGGTCAGTTGATGGCGATGTTATTTGTGACAATGCCGATATCAGTGGAAAAATTTTCGGGACAGTGGAAGTTGATGAATTGCTTTTTTTAAAATCATCGGCTTACATTGAAGGGAATATTACTACTGGAAAACTTGTTGTGGAAGCTGGAGCGAAATTCAATGGTAGTTGCCGCATGGGAGTGAAAGAAATAAAGCCGAGTGAAAAAAATAATCCCCAGACACAAGAACTCAGAAAAGAAGCAGTCTGATGCTTCTGTTTACGCAAAATATTCTAGTGTAGGATTTCAATTGATTGCCACTGTGATAATTGGATTTGCAGTTGGGTATTTTGTCGACTATTTTCTTAATTTTCAGTTGCCAGTATTTAAAACATTGTTTTCGTTTGGCGGTGTTTTATTAGGTTTGTACATTGTTATAAAAGAAGTTTCAAAACCTTGAACTTATTAAAATCATATTGGAGAAAATATTTTGTTGTCACTTTCATGATGACTATTTTTTCTGTTGCTGTTTCGCAATTGGAAAAAATGCAGCCGTATCAAAATTTTACTATTGCCATTTTTATTTTTTATGCCCTGCTCAGTCCTGTTTTATTCTGGTGGGCTTCAAAAGGAATTTTGAGTGACAATAATTATAAATTTATAACGGCCGTAACTGGAAGTATGACTGTGAAATTATTATTGAGTTTGGTATTTGTTGTTGCCTATGCATTTGTTTTTAAACCAGGGAAACCATATTTTATTATTCCTTTTTTTATTGATTATAGTTGTTATACAATTTTGGAAGTTATTGAAATGACGAAGCTCACAAAAAAAGTGAATAGGAAAGCTGAGTGATGAATTCAGAAGCAAAGCAAAAAATTTCGAGAGGTCTTTCTGCGTTTGTTCCATTTCAATCCTTAGCATTTCTTGTGCATTGGATTGATGAATATAAAATAAAAGTTATTGTTACTCCTAACAGAAAAACTGTAATGGGCGATTATCGTTGTCCGGTTCCTTCGAGGGGGCATATGATTACGGTTAACGGAAATTTAAATCCTTTTGCCTTCACTTTAACTTTGGTTCATGAGATCGCGCATTTAATTGTTTGGTTGAAATATCAGGGCAGTGTTGCTTCTCATGGTTTGGAATGGAAGAATAATTTTAAGGATTTGATGAAACCATTTTTAATTAAGCAAATTTTTCCTGAGGATGTTTTAACGGCATTAGAAAAATATTTATTGAATCCTGCTGCAAGTTCATGTGCCGATATCGATTTAACAAAGGCTTTGGCGCGTTACAACAAAAACCCAACACTTCACTTAGAAGATATTATGGAGGGGAGTGAATTCGTTACATTGGATGGAAAAGCCTATCGCAAAGGAAAAAAATTACGGAAGCGTTATATGTGCGTTAATCTTTCTACCGAATTGGTTTATTTATTTTCACCAATTGCTGAAATAAAAAAGGTTTGATAATTTATTTGAAAATTTGTTTTTTTTGATCCGATTAGCAATTAGATTTTAATCAGCTAAAAACTTTTTACTGGAAACTATCAATATACAACTTCAGCAATTTTTCTAAATCGTTGAACTTAGTTAATGGCAATGTTTCTGCACGGTCATATACATCGTGATAAGCGCTGATGCCGCCGAGTGTGTAAATAAAAAAACACCGGACTTCTTTTTCAGAAAAAGGATAATGATCACTGTTCGCTGCTTTGCCTCGTGGCTGCACACTTTTCAGTAAATGAAATTCGTCGTTGAGTTTTACGAGGCGATCGAAATCACTTTTATATTCTGTTGCGTTTACCACTTTAATTCCTTCTTCGCCGGTTCCCATTATATCCATATTGATAAGGAAGCGAATTTTGTGCAAACTGATTAGAGGATATGCAGCAAAAAACTGCGACCCAATCAAACCAACTTCTTCACCGCCGAATGAGATGAACACCATTGTGTATTCCGGGCGGTGATCAATGTTGGAATAATATCTTGCGAGAGAAAGCAACATCGAAATTCCACTTGCATTGTCATTTGCACCTGGGAAGTAAGTTGCATTTCCCAATCCGCCAAGATGATCGTAATGTGCTGTGAGTACAATCATTGAATCTGGTTTGCGAGTACCTTGAATGTATCCGACCACATTCTGCGATTGCACTTTAACTAATTTGTTTTGAATATCGAGTGTAACAGTTTGAGCATTTGTATTGAAAGTACTTTTTAATAAAATCAAATGCATCCAAGGTTTTACTTCCATGGACATATCCATTGTCAGTTTGATACTGTTGAGTTCAATGAAACCCGCAGCGCCAAAACATTTTTTTTCTTCAATAATCTTCAGCAACGATTTTAATCCTCCACCAACTTTTGTACTATCGTCAATCACTAAAATTGTTTTTAAATCAGCTACTGCATATTGCCAACTGCCATCTGAATTTTGAGTGGCAATGGATTCAATTTTTACCAGTTTAAACTTTCCCTTTTTGCCCTTGCTCTCAGCTGAAACGATGTAGTCTTTTCCGGTTGATAAAATTTTATCATCCAACTTCACCATCATCTTTCCGGGAAAAGTATTTACATCCATCATGAACGACTGGAAGAATCCGTTATGATATGCACTAATGCCATATTCATTAAAACGGTCAGCCACATAAGCAGCAGCTTTGGTGTCGCCATTGTTTACATATCCTCTACCAAAGAAATAAGGAGAGGTGAGTGTATCAATTATTTTGTGAGCGAAAGCACTATCTTGCGCATTACAAATTCTATTGTTGAATATTTCAACAAAGAATAGAAAGTAAATAAAGGAAAATGAGAATCTACGAATGCAAGGTGAACTCATAATATTCCATCACCTGATTAGATAATAATTTTTTGCAGGCAGTTTCTACTTTTTCATTAGCAATTTTTTCTGTTTCCGCTTCTATCTGAATGGTTATGTGCTTGCCAATGCGAACATCTTTCGCTTCGTTGATTCCGAGATTTTTTAATCCTGATACAACTGCTTTGCCTTGCGGGTCGAGCAATTCTTTAAGCGGCATTACATTAATTTCTGCTGTGTAAATCATATTATGATTGAAAAATTTTGAAAATAAATTTTAAATTTTTGCTATTCCGGTTTTGCTAAAAATGAATTGATGATGGAAAGTAGTATGTAAGAAATTATTGAAAGCGCTAATCCGGTCCAGTGCATGAAAAAAATCAGGAGCAACGATAGTAAAATAAAAATCACGCGTAACTCATTTCCTTTCCATCCGAGTGATTTTACTTTCAGTGAAAACATTTTCAGTTCAGAAACCATCAGCCACGAAAACAAAATAGTGATGCCATATAAAATCCACTTGTTTATTAACAGATTTCCTAAACCATAATCATTACCAATATATATAAGCGGAAGGCTGGCAATGAAAATTGCATTTGCCGGCGATGGTAATCCTACAAAACTTTCGTGCTGTCTTTCGTCAATATTAAATTTTGCCAATCGCCAGCATGCAGCACACGCAATGATGAAAGCGGGAAGTAAAAATAATTTACTTGTAAATAGGAATTCGCCACTGGAAATCAAATAATCTTTAGAATCAAATATTGTTTCTCTAAAATAACTTCGCTCAAGTAATTGATAAATAATTATTGAAGGAAGAACACCAAAAGTTACCATATCAGCAAGTGAGTCCAACTGTTTTCCGATTGCTGATTTTGCATTCAGCGCACGGGCAACAAATCCATCTAAAAAATCAATCACAGCAGCAAGCAGAATACAAAAGCAGCTTGTAAATAACCTATTACTGATTTCATAAGTATCAAAAATTCCATACTGTCCTTTAACAATAAAAAAATATCGTACATCGAAAGCATACAATATTCCAATGCAACCCAAAGTCAGGTTTAGGAGCGTGAGCATGTTCGGAATTTGTTTGATGAGTTTCATCAGAAATGAATTGAGTACTGCAAACCTAATGGAGTAATTATTTTTTTATTAAAAACATATTCTATCATTTCTTTCATTCACACATCAACAATATTTCTGAGGTGATTTATTTTGAAACCGCTCTGTCACACTGAGTTTGTCGAAGTGCGGTTCAATGCTTTTTTGCGATTGTGCGTTACACATTCTTCGACAGGCTCAGACTGACAGCGTTGGTCTATTTTGTTTGTTGCTCACGCTTCATTATTTGCTGAATGTGTAAAAAATATAGTTGGGCTAGCAAGATTATTAAAATCAATTCCAAGCGAATCAGCAAACCTCCAATTTCTGTCTTGTTTCTGTGCAACAGAAAATTGACTGATGAATACGAAACTAAATAGCAAGAAAATTCTTCCAGTCAATTTATAAAATTTTATTTCTTCATCAAATCTTCAATCTCTTCCACTTCAATCGGAATAGTACTCATCAAATCAATCGGGTCTTTGTCAGTAATCAGAATATCATTTTCAATTCTTATTCCAATATTTTCTTCAGGAACATATATACCGGGCTCGCAGGTGAAAACCATTCCGGCTTTCATTTGGCCATAGCGGTTTCCTATATCGTGTACATCCAATCCCATGAAGTGAGAAGTACCGTGCATGAAATATTTTTTATAAAGCGGTGCATCAGGGTTTTGCTTTTTCACTTCATCGGCATTCAGCAAACCGAGCTTGATGAGTTCGCCTTCCATAATTTTCCCTACTTCGTTATTCAGATCGTTCAAAATTTTTCCCGGACGGAGCATTTGTTTTGCTTGCTTCATCACCCGCAAAACAGCATTATACATTTCTTTCTGGCGAGGAGTGAATTTGCCATTCACAGGAATAGTTCGGGTTAAATCAGAAGCATAGTTGGCATACTCACAACCAAAATCCATCAAAATCATATCTCCATCCTTGCATTCTTTATTGTTCTCTACATAGTGTAAAACACATGCACTTGCTCCGCTAGCGATAATCGGATAGTATGCATGATCTGTCGCGCGATTACGCACAAACTCCGAAATAATTTCGGCTTCTATTTCATACTCCATCACTCCGGGTTTCATCACTTTCATTACTCTTCGAAAAGCTTTTTCGGTAATTGAACAAGCTTCACGAATCAGTTTTATTTCTCCTTCTGATTTTATGGAGCGCAATTCATTCATTAATCTTCCACCTCTTTCATAATTATGCAATGGATAACGACTTTGCAACTCATTTGCGAAGCGCAAGTCACGATAAGGTACTTTTATTATAGCACGGTCATTTTCATTTAAATTGAGATAAACATTTTCAGCATATACCATTAATACATTAACTATGGTATCAAATTCTTCATTCCATATTATATTCTTTACTCCGGATGCTTTTTTGGCTTCCTCAATAGTGTATTTATGGCCTTCCCAAACAGCGATTACTTCGTTTGTTTTCCTTAATAATAAAACTTCCCTGTATTCAGGTCTTGGTGAATCAGGATATAAAATAAGCATTGTATCTTCCTGATCAATTCCGGTCAACCAATACAAATCAGCATTCTGACGAAAATAAAAAGTCTGGTCGCCACTGCGTGGCATTTGATCATTACTATGAAATATAGCCATTGAGTTCGGCTTCATTTTGCTTATAAAGCGTTGACGGTTTTCAATAAAGAGAGAGCTGGAAGCAGGTATATATTTCATGAGTGTTTTTTATGAGGGCGGTAAAGATAAAATTTCAAGTTACCTGCAAACTAAAAAGTGAAAATCATTTTTGCTTTAGAAATGAGCATAAAAAGGGGCTTTTTGATTTAATAATCTTTTTCGTGAAACGGTGTTGATATTTTGACTTTTATTGTTTTCCTTTGCCGTCCCAAAAAAATAAAGTAAAATAACACTGAATGCCTACCATTCAACAACTTGTAAGAAAAGGTCGTAAAATCATTAAGGCGAAGAGCAAGTCTCGCGCACTTAATGCTAGTCCTCAAAAGCGTGGCGTTTGTACAAAAGTGTACACCACAACACCCAAGAAGCCAAACTCAGCTTTGCGTAAGGTGGCAAAAGTTCGCCTGACCAATGGCATTGAAGTTATCTCTTATATACCTGGTGAAGGGCATAACCTTCAGGAGCACTCCATTGTGTTAATTCGCGGAGGTCGTGTAAAAGATTTACCTGGAGTTCGTTACCACATTGTTCGTGGTGCCTTGGATACCGCTGGAGTAAATGACCGTAAACAAAGTCGTAGCAAGTACGGAACCAAGCGCCCTAAAGCCGGTGCTCCCGCTGTTGCCGCAAAAAAGAAATAATTAATAATTCAAACTGATAATTCAGTAATAAGTAATAATGAGAAAGACTCGCGCAAAAAAGAAAGCCCTTTTACCGGACCCAAAATTTAATGATCCGATGATTACTCGCTTTGTAAACACCCTTATGAAGCAAGGTAAAAAATCTGTTGCTTACAAAATTGTCTATGATACATTTGATAAAGTAGCGGATGTTACTAAAGAAAGTGGACATGAAATGTGGAAGAAGGCAATGGAAAATATTGGGCCGAATGTTGAAGTTCGTAGTCGCCGAATTGGAGGTTCAACCTTCCAGATTCCTAGTGAGGTTCGCCCCACTCGTCGCACTTTTATGGCGATGACTTGGATGATCAAATATGCTGCTGATCGTAATGGTAAATCAATGGCTGATAAATTAGCGGCAGAAATTATTGCTGCTACTAAAGGTGAAGGTGCTGCCTTCAAGAAGAAAGAAGATGTTCACAAGATGGCTGAAGCTAACAAGGCTTTTGCGCATTTCAGAGTTTAACAACTTATCAATTTAATTTTATGGCTTACGATTTAAAGTTCACAAGGAACATTGGCATTGCTGCGCACATTGATGCGGGTAAAACAACCACTACAGAACGGATACTATATTATACCGGTGTATCACATAAAATTGGAGAGGTACACGATGGTGCCGCTACAATGGATTGGATGGTTCAAGAGAAGGAGCGTGGAATTACCATTACTTCAGCTGCTACAACTTGCTTCTGGCAGTACCCCACTAATCAGGGTGAAAAAATTGATGCTACTCAGCAATATAAATTCAACATCATTGATACGCCAGGCCATGTGGACTTTACTGTGGAGGTAGAGCGTTCACTTCGTGTATTGGATGGTTTGGTTGCATTGTTCTGCGCCGTTTCAGGTGTTGAACCACAGTCAGAAACCGTTTGGCGTCAGGCAAATCGGTACAAAGTTCCGCGCATTGGATTTGTAAATAAAATGGATCGCAGTGGGGCTGATTTTTTAGATGTTGTAAAACAAGTAAAAGAAAAATTAGGTGCTAATCCTGTTCCGCTTCAGTTGCCTATTGGAGCTGAAGAAACATTTAAAGGAGTAGTGGATCTTGTTTTAAATAAAGCAATTGTTTGGGATGATGATACACAGGGAATGACTTTCAAAGAAATTCCTATTCCAGAAGATATGAAGGCAGATGTGAAAGAGTGGAGAAAAAATATGATTGAAGCCGTTGCTGAATATGATGATAAAATAATGGAAAAGTATTTCAGCGATGAAAATTCTATATCAGTTGAAGAAATCCGTAATGCCATTCGTCGTGCAACGATTGACATCTCCATCATCCCGATGATGTGCGGTTCTTCTTTTAAAAATAAAGGAGTGCAGGCGGCTTTGGATGCGGTGGTTCAGTACCTTCCATCGCCTATGGATATTGAAGCCGTAATCGGAATTGATCCCAACACCAATGAAGAAATTTTGCGTCGTCCAGATACCAAGGAACCATTCTCTGCACTGGCATTTAAGATTATGACTGATCCATTTGTTGGTCGTTTGGCTTTCTTTCGTGCCTATTCTGGTAAATTAGATGCGGGCTCTTATGTATTGAACACTCGTTCGGGAAAGAAGGAGCGTATATCCCGTATTTTCCAGATGCATGCGAACAAACAAAATCCTGTAGAGACAATTGAAGCAGGTGATATTGGAGCCGCTGTTGGTTTTAAAGAAATAAAAACCGGTGATACTCTTTGTGATGAAAAACATCCTATTATTCTTGAGAATATTAAATTCCCTGACCCTGTAATCAGTATTGCTATTGAAGCAAAGACACAGACAGATGTAGATAAATTAGGAATGGCGCTAAATAAACTTTCTGAAGAGGATCCAACCTTTAAAGTTAGAACCGATGATGAAACCAGCCAGACTATTATCAGCGGAATGGGTGAGTTGCACTTGGAAATTATTGTTGATCGTTTGAAGCGTGAATTTAAAGTAGAGTGTAATCAAGGTGCTCCTATGGTGGCTTATAAAGAAACTATTTCTAAAACCATTGAACATCGTGAGTTGTTCAAGAAGCAGTCGGGTGGTCGTGGTAAATTTGCTGATATTATTGTTGAAGTTGGCCCTGTTGGTCCTGAAGAAAAAGGATTGGTATTTATCAATGATGTTTTTGGTGGATCTATTCCTCGTGAGTTCATTCCTTCTATTGAAAAAGGATTTAAGGAAGCAATGAACAGTGGTGTCTTAGCGGGTTACCAGGTTGAAGATTTAAAAGTTCGTTTGTTTGATGGTTCTTTCCACGCGGTTGACTCTGATGCTATGTCGTTCGAAATTTGTGCGAAGTATGCATTCCGCGAAGCTTGCCGCAAAGCGAAACCGATTTTACTGGAGCCGATTATGAAAGTGGAAATTGTTTCACCTGAAGAATACACCGGTGATGTAGTTGGTGATATGAACCGTCGCCGTGGTCAATTGGAAAGTATGGAAATGAAGGCGAATGCACAGATCATTAAAGCAAAAGTTCCACTTAGCGAAATGTTTGGTTATGTAACTCAGTTGCGTACTATTTCATCGGGCCGTGCAACTTCTATAATGGAATTTTCGCACTATGCTCCTGCGCCAAACAATGTGGCCGAAGAAGTAATTGCAAAAGCAAAAGGAAGACAGAAGGCTGCTGCTGATTAATTATTGACTTCTTAAAATTTTTAAATCCGCTTTGGGAAACTCAAGCGGATTTTTTATTTTTATGGGTGTTTCAATAGTTGGTATTTCTTTTTGAAATAGCTCCTCATATTCGCACCATGTCCCCATTGCATCTTTAGGTGACTACTATACAAATATTGAAAACGAGTCTAATTCCATGTACTTTATGTTGACCAACTGGTTGAGTAGTTTGATAGAGATTAATTTGTAAGAAATAATTTTGTAATTATTTTTGTCTGTAATAAAAACATATATAAGATTGTAATATAGACAAAAATAAAAATTAAATTGCTTTGTAAATAATTCAAAATCACAACTCAGAAAATAGAATTAAGTATGTATTTCAATTCCAATATAAAATTTTTTCGCAACAGAAAAGGATTAACACAGGAAGTTGTAGCAGCCGAAATGAATCTCAGTCGCTCCACTTTAAATAGTTATGAAAATGGAAGTGTTGTGAACCCAACGATTGAGGCTTTACAGTTGTTTTCAGATTATTATAAAACTTCCATTGACACACTCATTCGTGTTAATCTAACTAAACTTTCAGAAAATAAATTGGAGGAAATAGAATCGGGAAGCGACACATTTATTCGAGGGTCTAAATTGCGCGTGCTCGCTACTACTATTGACGAAAAAAATAACGAGAATATTGAAGTTGTTCAGCTTAAAGCCGCAGCAGGATATAAGAATGGTTATGCTGACCTTGATTTCATAAAAAAATTACCTTCCTTTCAGCTGCCAATTTTATTCAATGACAGAAAGTATCGTATGTTTCAAATTAGTGGCGATTCAATGTTGCCGATACCAGATAAAAGTTATGTGATTGCAGAGTATTTAGAAAACTGGTACGAGATAAAAGATGGGAATGCATATGTCATTCTCACCCGCGACGAAGGAATTGTTTTTAAAATCGTCATCAACCAAATTAAAAAAAGGAAGCGCATGATTCTTCACTCTCTAAATCAGTTTTATAAACCCTATGAAATAAATATAGTTGATGTGCGTGAAGTGTGGAAATTTTGTAATTTTATTAGTAACGAAATTCCCTATCCTGCATCAAGAGATGATTTATTAAAATCCATTTCGGTTATTGAACACGAAGTTGACGCCATGAAGCAACGATTAGGATGAAAATACTTTTCTTCTTAAAAACACTCTATTTGAACGTTATGTGACCAATCACACTTGTGTTTTCACATTATATTTAGTTATTAAAAAATATTTTTCAATGGCCTATTGTTTATTTGACTGATAAAATTACTTTTGCAGTCCTCTTTTTAAAAAGCTCATTGAAATCGCATGTCACAAAGAATCAGAATCAAGCTATTATCTTACGACCATAATCTGGTAGATAAGAGTTGCGAGAAGATTGTTAAGACCGTTCGCAGCACCGGCGCAGTAGTAACAGGACCAATCCCGTTACCTACCGAAACGAAGATCATTACTGTTCTTCGCTCACCGCATGTGAACAAAAAGGCACGCGACCAATTTCAAATTTGTACATACAAAAGATTGTTAGACATCTACACCTCATCATCCAAAACAGTGGATGCGCTGAGTAAACTGGAATTACCCAGCGGGGTTGAGATAAGCATTAAAGGCTAATTGATAAACCGAGGGGTTTTTTTATTTTAAGGAAGCCCAACAAGATAAAAAGAAGTACTACGCATGAAGGGAATCTTAGGAAAAAAGGTCGGAATGACCAGCATATTTGATCAACAGGGAAAGCAGGTAGCTTGTACGGTTATCGAAGCCGGACCATGTGTGGTTACCCAAGTCAAGACTGTTGCTATAGATGGTTACAATGCTTTGCAGCTTGGCTTTGACCCAAAGAAAGAAAAATCAACAACCAAACCAATGAAAGGGCACTTTGCGAAAGCAAGTACTGCACCTCTTCGTAAAGTAGTGGAATTTCGTGATTGCGAATTGGATAAAAAATTAGGTGAAACTGTTACATCCGAAATATTTACTGAAGGTGAAGTGGTTAACGTGATTGGTAAAACTAAGGGAAAAGGATTCCAGGGAGTTGTAAAGCGTCATGGTTTTCATGGTGTTGGAGGGCGAACCCACGGGCAACACGACCGTAATCGTGCGCCAGGGTCATTAGGTGGGTCATCCTATCCAGCTCGTGTATTCAAAGGAATGCGCATGGCAGGAAGAATGGGGGGCGACAGAGTGAAGGTTCAAAATCTTACAGTGGTGAAAATATTTCCAGAACAAAACCTAATTGTTGTTCACGGTAATGTTCCAGGTGCTAAAGGTTCATATTTAATAATTGAGAACGCAAAATGAAACTCGAAGTATTAAAAACAGACGGTAGCAAGACCGGTCGCACAGTAGAAATCTCTGACGAGATATTCGGAATTGAACCACATGAGCATGTGATGTGGCTTGCCGTTAAGCAGTACCTTGCTAATCAGCGCCAGGGTACGCATAGTAGTAAAGAGAAATCAGATGTTTCGGGTTCAACTCGTAAGCTTATTAAGCAAAAAGGAACCGGTGGCGCTCGTAAGGGTAGCATTAAAGCAGGGTTGCTTCGTGGTGGTGCAAGAGTATTCGGGCCAAAACCACGCGACTATAGTTTCAAAGTTAACGCAAAAGAAAAAGAATTAGCTCGCCGTTCAGCATTGAGTCAAAAGGCAAAGGAGAATCAGATTTTTGTTATCGAAGATATGAATTTACCAACGCATAGAACCAAGGAAGCTTTTTCTTTATTGAAAAACTTGGGGATGACCTCACGCAAAACTTTGGTAGTGGTAAACGATGCTACTGATAATTTGAAAAGAGCAACACGCAATATTGAAGGAATTACCTTGACTACTGCAGGTGGCTTGAATACTTACGAAGTGTTAAAAGCAAAAAATCTTCTTTTTGCTGAAGGCACAATTAAAGCAATGGGAAGCAAATAAAAATTAATAGCGCACAAAAGAAAAAAAATGTCAACTCAAGTTTTAGTTAGGCCGTTGGTCACCGAAAAGAATACCAATCTTGGAAGCAAGCTGAACAAGTTTGTTTTCATGGTTACAAACGATGCCAATAAGATTCAAATCAAAACGGCAGTCGAAAAAATGTATGGTGTTAAAGTAGCAGCAATATCCACAGCCATCATGCCTGGAAAAAATAAACAGCGCATGACAAAGACAGGGGTGTTGAAAGGAGTAAAAGGATACAAGAAAAAGGCAATTGTTACACTTGCTAAAGGTGAAACAATTGATTTCTACGCAAGCGTGTAATTAGCATAACAGGATAAAGGAAAATAGAAATGCCAGTAAAAAAGTTTAACCCCATAACCCCCGGCACCCGATTTAAAATCGGTAATGCTTATACTGAAATCACCACCAACAAACCTGAAAAGAGTTTATTGGAAGTGAAACAAAGAACGGGTGGTCGTAATCATACCGGTAAACGCAGTATGCGATACATTGGTGGTGGTCACAAGCAAATGTATCGTTTGATTGACTGGAAACGCGATAAGCATGGCATTAGTTGCGCAGTGCAAACAATTGAGTACGATCCAAATCGTTCAGGATTCATCGCCTTGGTAATGTATGCTGATGGTGAAAGAAGATACATACTTTCTCCAAACGGATTAAAAGTAGGAGATAAGTTAATGAGTGGCCCTACAGCCCCTCCCGAATTAGGAAATGCACTTTCATTGAAAGATTTACCCCTTGGCACAATCATTCATAATGTTGAATTGCACCCAGGTAAAGGTGGAATGTTGGTTCGCAGTGCAGGAGCATCAGCGCAGTTAGCCGCTAAAGAAGAACGTTATGCAGTTTTAAAAATGCCTTCAGGTGAAGTTCGTAAGATTCTTTTAACTTGTATGGCAACAGTTGGAATGGTTTCTAATCCTGACCACAGTTTGGAGGTGAAAGGTAAAGCTGGAGCAAATCGTTGGAAAGGTATCAAGCCCCGTACTCGTGCTGTAGCCATGAACCCAGTAGATCACCCAATGGGTGGTGGAGAGGGAAAAGCATCTGGTGGTCAACCAAGATCAAGAACCAATGTTTATTCAAGAGGCTTGAAAACACGTAAACCGAAGAATCCAAGTAGTAAATTCATAGTAAGCAGAAGAAAGAAGTAATCAGCTAAATTAAATAAAGTACGAAAGAAAAAAAGCATGGCAAGGTCAGTAAAAAAAGGTCCGTATGTTGATCATAACTTACAAGGTAAGATTGATGTGTTGAACACGGCAAACAAAAAGAGTGTGATTAAAACTTGGAGTCGTCGTTCGACCATTACTCCAGGGTTTGTAGGTCACACATTCGCAGTTCATAATGGAAACAAGTTCATTCCAATTTTTGTGAGCGAGAACATGGTGGGGCACAAACTCGGCGAGTTTTCTCCAACAAGAAACTTTAGAGGTCACTCAACAAAGAAAGTAGATAGTTAATATTAATAGGATAAGAAATCACAATGGCAATAGCTAAAGCAATATTGAAAAATGTACCAACTTCTCCTCGTAAGATGAGATATGTGGTTGACATGATTCGTGGAGTAGATGTAGAAAAGGCTTTGAATATTTTGAAGTTCAGTACCAAACATCCTGCACGCGAAGTGGAGAAACTACTTCTCTCAGCTACTAACAATTGGAAAGAAAAAAATCAGGGTTTAAATCCTGAAGATAGTGGGTTGTTTGTTAAGGAAGTTTTTGTGGATGGTGGAACAATGTTAAAGCGGTGGTTGCCTGCTCCTCAAGGTCGTGCCTATCGCAAACGTAAGCGTTCTAACCATGTTACTTTAATTGTAGATAGTCGCATTCATCCTTCAGTTGAAGAAATTAAAGAGTCTGTAGAAGAAGAGCCAATTGTTGAAGTGATTGAAGCGCCGAAGAAAAAAACAGCAACAAAAAAACCGGCTACAAAAAAAGTTATAGAAAAAACTGAAGAGAAAATTACTAAGATTAGTAAGTCAACTAAAAAAGTAGATTAATAAAATAGCAATAACTGAATGGGACAAAAAACAAACCCGATTTCTAATAGACTAGGTATCGTTCGCGGATGGGATTCAAATTGGTTTGGTGGTAGTAAGTATGCCGACAAATTAATAGGGGATTTTAAAGTTCGAGAATACTTAAAAGTGCGCGTAGCAAAAGGCGGTCTTTCAAACATCGTAATTGAGCGCACACTAAATCGTCTGACTGTAACGATTCACACTTCACGCCCTGGTATTATTATTGGCAAAGGGGGTGGAGAAGTTGATCGTATTAAGGAAGAGTTGAAAGGCTTAACCGGAAAGGAAGTACAAATTAATATTGTTGAGATTCGCCGACCTGAAATTGATGCCACTGTTGTTGGAGATTCAATTGCCCGTCAAATAGAAGCTCGTATCAATTATCGTCGTGCAGTTAAAATGGCTGTTGCTTCTGCTATGAGAATGGGAGCTGAAGGAATTAAAATCAGAATCAGTGGTCGTTTAAGTGGAGCGGAGATTGCGCGTTCTGAAGAAGTAAAGCAAGGTCGTGTTCCTCTTCATACACTTCGTGCTGATATTGATTATGCAATAGGTGAAGCATTGACCGTTTATGGGTTAATAGGAATAAAAGTATGGATTTGTAAAGGAGAGGTTTTCGGAAAGCGTGACTTGTCACCGAATGTTGGACAAAAAACTACAGGTACTGAACAAAAACAAGGAGCTGATAGAAGAGATAGAGGTGGTGACAGAGAGAGAGGTGGAGATCGCGGTGGCGACCGTCGTAATAAACCACGCAGAGACAGAGAATCTAATTAAGAAACGATAATAAGAGAGACATTATGTTACAACCGAAAAAGACCAAGTGGCGCAGACCGCAGAGAGGCAAGATGAAAGGAAACGATCATCGTGGTGCTTCCCTTTCTTTTGGTTCGTTTGGATTGAAAGCACTGGATCAAATCTGGCTGACCGATAAACAAATTGAAGCAGCCCGTGTTGCTTTAACCCGTCACATGAAGCGTGAAGGTCAAGTTTGGATTCGTATTTTTCCTGATAAAGCAAAAACTGCTAAACCAGCCGAAGTGCGCATGGGAAAGGGTAAGGGAGGTCCTGAAGGTTGGGTAGCTGTTGTTAAGCCAGGTCGAATTCTATTCGAAGCTGAAGGAGTATCCTTGTTGATAGCACGTGAAGCAATGGCATTGGCAGCTCAAAAACTTCCAATCAAAACAAAGTTCATCATTAGTCGCGAATACAAAGCCTGATAAATAAATAGTAAGAAACAATGGCTAAAAAAATAAAATTAAACCTGCACGAACTTTCAGATGCAGACCTGAAAGTGAAATTAGCAGAAGAAAAAACAAGACTGCAACGAATGCATTTTAATCACACGGTTACTCCATTGGAAAACCCAATGACTATGCGTTATTTACGCAGAGACATTGCGCGCATGACTCATGAAACAGCTAATCGTGCTAAGCAAACTACTAATAAATAATCCGGATCATGGAAGATAGGAAATTAAGAAAAACCCGGAATGGGCTTGTTACCAGCAGTAAAATGGATAAGACCATTACTGTAAGTGTGGAGCGAAAAGTAATGCACTCGAAATACGGTAAGTATTTGAAAAAGTCAACCAATTTTCATGCACATGATGAAAAGAATGAATGTGGAATTGGTGATACAGTTACAATTGAAGAAACACGCCCGTTGAGTAAAACCAAAAGATGGCGCTTGGTTTCAATAATCGAAAAAGCTAAGTAAAAATTACTTTGCTCTTTCTCGGGTCATTTGAGAAATTGCAAATAAAACAATAGATTCAAAAGAAGAAAGAAAATGGTACAGACAGAATCAAGATTGAATGTTGCAGATAATAGCGGAGCTAAAGAAGTGCTCGTTATCCGCATTCTCGGACACGCACACCAGCGTTATGCGAGCATTGGTGATACTGTTGTTGTTACTGTAAAGGACGCTATACCGGCTGGTGCAGTTAAAAAAGGAACTGTTACAAAAGCGGTAATTGTTCGTGTTAAAAATCGGATTCGTCGTAAGGATGGTTCATACATTCGTTTCGATGACAATGCGGTTGTTTTGCTCAATGAATCAAACGAACCGCGTGGAACTCGCATATTTGGCCCAGTGGCTAGAGAATTGCGTGAAAAACAATACATGAAAATTATTTCATTAGCCCCTGAAGTTTTGTAGAAAATGAAAAGAGATAAATCAAAAACCAAAAGATTCAAGGCGAAGATTAATATCCGCAAAGGGGATATGGTAATCATGCTCGCCGGTGATGATAAAGGAAAGAAAGGTCGTGTGATTGAAGTGCTGCCAAATGAAATGCGTGCTTTAGTTGAGGGCGTAAATATTGTTTCGCGCCACACAAAACCCGATGCAAAAACTCCAAATGGAGGTATTGTAAAGAAGGAAGCTAAAGTGCATATTTCTAATATCTCTTTGGTTGATCCTAAAGCAGGAACAGCAACGCGTGTAGGTCGTAATCGTGAAAATGGTAAGGCTACCCGAATTGCAAAAAAATCCGGAGTTGAAATCAAATAACAATTCCTAAAAAAGAAAAAAGGAAATCATGGAAGCATATGTTGCCCGTTTAAAAAAGAAATACAAGGATCAAGTTGTTCCTGCAATGATGAAGCAGTTTAGCTACACTAGCGTAATGCAGGTGCCTAAAATATCCAAGATTGCTATCAACCAGGGCGTTGGTAAAGCTACTTCTGACAAAAAGATGATTGATGTTGCTGTCAATGAAATGACCACTATCACAGGACAAAAAGCTGTAGCTACAAAATCAAAGAAAGATATTTCTAATTTCAAATTGAGAGTTGGAGTTGGTGTTGGAGTAAGGGTTACATTAAGAGGTGATCGCATGTACGAATTTATGGATCGTCTTTTTTCTGTTGCGCTTCCACGCGTTCGCGATTTCAAAGGTGTGAACGAAAAGAGTTTCGATGGCAGAGGAAATTATACCCTTGGTATTACTGAACAAATTATTTTCCCCGAAATTGATATTGATAAAGTAACACACATGAACGGAATGGATATCACATTCGTTACCACCGCAAATTCAGATGCAGAAGCATTTGCCCTTTTAAAAGAATTGGGATTACCATTTAAAAGTTTAAAAACAGAACAGAATTAATATGGCAAAATCATCAGTAAAAGCCAGAGAAAGAAAGCGTGAAAGAATGGTGGCAAAGTATGCTGCAAAAAGAGCTGAGTTAAAAGCCTCCGGCGATTTAGTTGGGTTAGATAAACTTCCAAAGAACTCATCAAAGGTTCGCAAACACAATCGTTGTGCAATCACTGGTCGTTCAAGAGGATACATTCGTCAGTTTGGATTGTCGCGCCAGATGTTCCGCCAGTTAGCCCTCTTCGGAAAAATTCCGGGATTGACTAAATCAAGTTGGTAAAATCAGTAGGCAGTTGGAAGTATTCAATCTGCAGCCTTAACTTTTCAGAAATAAAAGAAAGCCATTCTCAGTTTTGAGAGTGGCTTTCTTGTTTTTTAGACTTGAATGAAAGAGCGATTTTAAAATCAATTTAATTTTAAATATTGATTTCACATATGTCAATCGCATCTGTTACACTATCTTGTTATTTTTCGCACTCAAATATTTTAGGAATGAAAAAAAATCTGTTTTTGCTTTTCACGCTTTCACTTTTCTCTTCACTTGTTACACAGAATATGTCGAAGTGCTTAGCGCAAACTCCAACACAAACCATTCGAGGAATTATAAAAGATGCTGAATCTGATTTTCCATTAATAGGTGCAACTGTTTTATTGATGAAGGACAGCGCAATTGTGAAAGGAAATTATTCTGATGAAAACGGAAGCTATCATTTCAATGAAATTGCGGTGGGCAGATATTCATTGCATATTACTTATGTCGGATACATTGAAGGATTTGTGCGCGATATTATTCTTTCATCAGGAAAAGAATCGGCAATTGATGTTCATCTCGAATCCAGCGCAAAAAATATCGAAGAGATTGTAGTGAGCGCAAACAAGGTGGGACAAAGTAGAAACGAAATGAGCACCGTGAGCACGCGAACTTTCTCCATTGAAGAAACCAATCGCTATGCAGGCAGTCGCGGCGACCCTGCGAGAATGGCAAGCAATTTCGCAGGCGTGCAAGGTGCCGATGATTCGCGCAACGATATTGTGGTGCGCGGCAATTCGCCTTCCGGTGTTTTGTGGCGTTTAGAAGGAGTGGATATTTTTAATCCGAATCATTTCAATATTCCAGGCACTGCTGGCGGACCAGTTTCTATTCTCAATAATAAAATTTTAGCTAACTCTGATTTTTATACCGGTGCTTTTCCTGCTGAATTGGGAAATTCTATTGCTGGTGCGTTCGATTTAAAATTGCGAAACGGGAACAATGAAAAGCATGAGTTCAGCGGACAGTTCGGTTTTCTTGGCACAGAGGTCTTAGCTGAAGGACCATTCAGTAAAAAAAGCAAATCCTCTTATCTCGCTACCTACCGTTATAGTACACTCGCTTTATTTAGTGCACTCGGAATTGAAATCGGAACCGATGCCGTGCCGCATTATCAGGATGGTTCTTTCCGTTTAAATTTCCCCATGAAGGGCAACACCAATTTTTCTGTTTTCGGAGTTGGCGGAATGAGTAAAGTTGCCATTCTCATTAGCGAACAAACAAAACCAATACGAAATATTTATGGCGAGAACGACCGCGACCAATACTTTGCCTCGCAAATGGGTGTGGTGGGTTTCAGTCTGAATAAATCATTCAATCAAAATCTGTTTTCGAAGTTCACCTTAATGTATCAGGACGAAAGTCAGAAAGTTCATCATGAACTGGTGTATCGTCATATAAACGCTGATAGTGTTTTTGTTGTAGATAGTATTACGCATTTGCTCGGCTATAATTTTAATCAGGATAAAGTTTCTGCTGCATGGTACTTAACCAATAGGATTAATAATCACCTTTCGTTCAAAACAGGATTCAATATTGATACTTATTTTTTTAATTTTCTCGATAGCATACGAAGCATTGATATACTATCCCCGCTTTATTATCAATTCTACAAACGATGGGATGCACACGAAATGGCAACTCTTATTCAACCTTATTTTCAGCTTCATTACAAACCAAGTGATGCACTTACTTTCAATATCGGTTTGCATGCGTTGTATTTCTCATTGGGAAATGCGCTTTCGCCGGTGGAACCTCGCATTGGCATGAAGTACGAAATGAAGCACAATCAGTCGCTGAATATTGGTTTAGGAATGCACAGTCAGATTCAGAATACTTACCTTTATTTCTACAGTCCCGATTTCAGTAATGGCGTGGCGCACGAATACAATCACAACATGGGATTAACAAAAAGTTATCATTCTGTTGTTTCGTACGACAAACTATTGGGTAAACAATTATACTTCAAAACCGAAGCCTATTATCAGTACCTGTATGATGTACCTGTCACCAAAAAATCTTCTTCTTTTTCATTGGTTAATTCGGGTGCGGGCTTCTCCCGTTTCTTTGCTGATAAATTGGAAAACAAAGGCACTGGGCAGAACTATGGTCTCGAGTTCACGCTTGAAAAAGGATTTAGTAAGAATTATTATTTCCTTGTTTCACTCTCTTTGTTCGAATCCAATTACAAAGGCAGCGATGGTGTTGAGCGCCGCACTGATTTCGACGGACAGTATGCAGCTAATGGAATTCTAGCTAAAGAATTTATTTTTAAAAATAAAAATGCTTTGCAGTTGAGTGCAAAAATTACCGTTGCTGGCGGTCGCTGGTACGGACCAGTTGACACCACTGAATCTATTTATCAGAAGGACATAGTGTACATTGATTCATCGCGCAACACTCTGCAACTGCCTTCATACTTCCGCGCCGATTTAAAAATCAATTACCGAATCAACTCAAAAAAAGTATCACACGAGATTGGTTTGGACATTGTGAACCTGTTCGATACAAAAAATATTCTCAAGCTCACTTATGCGCCCGATAATTTCGATGCCACCGCATCACCCATTCGTTACGATTACCAGTTGGGGCGGTTGCCATTGTTTTATTACAGGATAGATTTTTGATGTTTCAATGTTTGCTGATAGTAAAGTTGTAACCATAGGCAAACGAAGGGGAAATATTCAGTTTTAGCACTCTTAAATTTTAAAGTATTGTTAAGGAGTTGTTTCGAAGATGCCCCTTTTTTAAAGAAAAATGAAGTCGAATAAAATTATTTTTCAAGTTTGAAATCTGATTTTAAATAATCGATTTTTATCAGTTGCTATCATAGATAATTCTATTTATAGAAAGCCAGGTTTTACCACTGAAATCATGTTGCCAAACAATATTTTTTTAATACTTGTTAAAATGGAACAGATGTTTACCTTTGCCTTCCCAAAAAAAATAACGATTTTCTATTTATGGTAACAGATCCGATAGCCGACTACCTCACACGCGTACGCAATGCCCAGCATGCGAACCACCGAATTGTAGAAATTCCGGCTTCGAATTTAAAGAAGAGGATTACTGAAATTCTTTACGAAAAAGGATATATTCTCAAATATAAATTCGATGATAGTAAAGGACCACAAGGCACAATCATGGTTGCATTAAAATACAATCCTGAAACGCGAATTCCTGCTATTCGAAAAATTTGGAGAGTAAGTCGTCCAGGATTGCGCAAGTATTCTAAAAGTGAAGATCTTCCACGCACTTTAAATGGATTAGGGATTGTTGTAGTTAGTACACCTAAAGGAGTAATGACAGAAAAAGAAGCGCGTGCTCAAAAGGTTGGAGGTGAAATTTTATTTAAGGTTAATTAATCGAGAAAAGAGAAAGTAAACAATATGTCACGGATTGGAAAAATGCCAGTTGCCTTACTTAAAGGTGTTACAGTTAATGTTGCTGAAAACAACATCGTTACTGTTAAAGGGCCCAAGGGGGAATTAAAACAAAAAGTTGATGTAGATATTACGGTAAAGGTAGAAGGAGAAAATATTATTCTCGAACGACCTACTGAACAAAAGCGTCACAAAGCTATGCATGGTTTATATCGTGCGTTATTAAACAACATGGTAACGGGTGTGGCTACTGGCTACCAGAAAAAATTAGAAATGGTTGGTGTGGGTTTTCGTGCTACAGTTACAGGTCAAATGTTAGAATTAAGCGTTGGTTATTCTCACCCTGTGTTGTTCATGATTCCGAAGGAAATTAAAATTTCTGCTGAACAATTGAAAGGACAAAATCCAATGATTACTTTGGATTCTGCTGATAAACAATTGCTTGGTCAATTGGCTGCCAAAATTCGCGATGTTCGTCGTCCTGAACCTTATAAAGGAAAAGGTATCAAGTATACAACAGAGATACTTCGTCGCAAAGCAGGTAAGTCTGCGTCAAGTGCAAAATAATTTTTTAAGAAAAGAACAGTTCATAAGATGTCAAATAAAGCAACAAGCCGTTTTAAAATTCACAAGAGAATTCGCAAGAAAATTTCAGGTACTGCTGAGCGTCCGCGTATTAGTATTTACCGTAGTAATAGCGAAATATATGCACAGTTAATTAACGACGAGGCAGGCCATACTTTGCTTTCAGCTTCATCGCGTGATTTAAAAGAAATCACAGGAAACAAAACCGAAAAATCAAAACAAGTTGGTGTAGCGTTGGCAAAAATGGCTGCTGAAAAAGGAATTACTTCTGCTGTTTTTGATCGGGGTGGATTTCTTTATCATGGTCGTGTTAAAGCAATTGCTGAAGGTGCAAGGGAAGGTGGTTTACAATTCTGATTTGAACAAAATTATATCTAAATAAAAATGTCTCAAGCAACAATTCAACGGGTTAAAACAAGTGAACTCGATTTAAAAGAAAAAGTAGTAAGCATTAATCGCGTTACTAAAACAACTAAGGGTGGTCGTACGTTTAGCTTCTCTGCTCTTGTAGTGGTTGGAGATTCAAATGGAATTGTTGGCCATGGTTTAGGTAAGGCGCGTGAAGTACAAGAAGCTATCACTAAGGGAATTGACGATGCAAAAAAGAACCTCGTAAAAGTTCCTATTTTGAAAGGCACTATTCCTCACGAACAAATTTCAAAATTTGGTGCATCTAAAGTTTGGGTAAAACCGGCTTCGCATGGTACCGGTGTAATTGCTGGTGGTGCAATGCGTGCGGTGTTAGAGAGTGCGGGTGTTACAGATGTGTTGGCAAAATCTTTAGGGTCTTCAAATCCTCACAACGTTGTTAAGGCAACTATAAAGGCGTTAACTGATTTGCGTGACCCCGTTGCAATTGCAATGTGTCGTGGCATTACTTTAAAAAGAGTTTTTAACGGATAATTTTAAATAATTTCATTGATATTTTTACAACAGTGAATTGGAAAACTAAAAATAAATGGCAAAGATTAAAATCACACAGGTAAAAAGCGCAATTGATCGTACCGATCGTCAGAAAAGAACGATAAAAGCTCTCGGAATAAAAAGATTGCATGTGCCTATTGTTAAAGAAGGAACAGCACAAATTCTTGGTATGATTGGTAAGGTAAGTCACTTAGTAAAAACAGAAGAAGTAACCGGATAAGTATAAAAGATTAATTTTTCAACAATGAATTTACATAATTTAAAACCCGCAGAAGGAGCAACAAAAAATCGCAAGCGTGTTGGTCGCGGACAGGGAAGCGGACACGGTGGAACCTCAACAAGAGGTATGAACGGTGCTGGTTCACGCTCTGGCCATAAAAACAAGAGAGGGTTTGAAGGTGGTCAAATGCCTTTGCAGCGTCGTGTTCCTAAGTTTGGTTTTACTAATCCTTTTCGTGTTGAGTTTGCTGAATTTAATTTAGACGCACTTCAGAATTTAGTAACCAAGCATAATTTAAAGGAAGTGAATTTTGCTGTTTTGAAAGAAATAGGATATGTGCAACGCAACGAGCCGATTAAAATATTAGGTCGTGGTGAGTTAACTGCTAAATTGAATATCACCGTAAATGCAGCAAGTGCAAAAGCCAAGGCCGCAATTGAAAGCGCCGGTGGAACACTTACTTTATTGGAAAAGAAATAATAATTCATAATGAAATTGATGCCTCGATCAAACGAATTTGTATCGGGGCATTTTTGCGTAAAGAAGATATTTGTCTTCCTTGCAGATACTCAAATTAAAATTACATTTGTTGCCCTTTCAGAAAGCTGATATAATATGAACCATTTCATACAAACAATTAAAAATATCTGGAGAATAGAAGACCTTAGGTTTCGTATTCTCATGACCCTGGGTTTAGTAGCCATTTACCGCATAGGTTCCTATATCGTGTTACCCGGAATTGACGGCGCTCAACTACAACAACTCGAAGATGAAGGTGGAAAAGGAATATTTGGATTGGTAAATATTTTTGCCGGAGGCGCATTCACGCGCGCATCCATTTTCGCGTTGGGAATTATGCCCTACATCTCTGCTTCCATTGTGATGCAACTATTAGGAATGGCTGTACCCGCTGTTCAGAAATTACAAAAGGATGAAAGCGGTCGCCGTACCGTAAATCAATATACCCGATTATTGACCGTAGTTGTTACTGCATTACAAGCTTCTGCTTATGTAGTTTACATTAAAAGCTTAGGTGCACAAATTTTAGTGAGCGAAGGTTTATTTTGGTTCTCTACTTTAGTGGTACTTACGGCCGGAACCGTATTCGTAATGTGGTTGGGAGAAAAAATTACTGATAAAGGAATTGGTAATGGTATTTCACTTTTAATTATGGTTGGAATTATTGCCCGCTTACCATTTTCATTAGCTGCTGAATTCACTTCAAGAATGAGTGCAGGTGGCAATGGTGGTTTGGTTGCTTTCATTTTTGAAATTGCTGCATTGATTGCAGTTATAATGTTGGTTATTCTTTTGGTGCAAGGAACTAGAAAGATACCTGTTCAATACGCAAAACGAATTGTAGGTAATAAACAATACGGCGGCGTTCGTCAGTACATTCCATTAAAAGTAAATGCTGCTGGTGTTATGCCAATCATCTTTGCACAGGCATTGATGTTTATTCCGGCCACTGTTTCTCAATTCTTTCCTGATTCTGCTGCAAGCCAGGGTGCGGGAATGTTTACTGATCATACCAGTTTTTGGTATAATGTTATATTCGGACTTCTAATTGTTGTCTTTACCTATTTCTATACTGCATTAATTGTAAACCCAGTTCAAATGGCTGATGATATGAAGCGCAATGGTGGTTTTGTTCCTGGAATAAAACCCGGAAAGAAAACAGCTGATTTTATTGATGGCATTATGAGTAGAATTACATTGCCAGGATCATTGTTCCTTGCCCTGGTGGCTATATTGCCTGCATTTGCAGCTATGTTCGGAATGATAGGTGATTTTGGAAACTTTTTTGGCGGAACCTCATTGCTGATTATGGTTGGTGTAGTGCTTGATACTCTTCAGCAAATAGAGAGTCACTTGCTTATGCGACATTATGATGGTTTGATGAAGTCAGGTAGAATTAAAGGTCGTACATCGGCTGCTTCTGCATACTAAATAAGTTTCAAAATGATTTATTATAAAACCGATGAAGAGATCAGTCTGATTCGGGAAAGTTGTTTGCTTGTTTCTAAAACACTGGCTGAAGTAGCAACATATATACAGCCCGGTATCAGCACACAACGATTAGATGAAATTGCTGAAACATTTATTCGCGATCACAATGCAACACCTGCATTTAAAGGCTATCGAGGTTTTCCTGCTACTTTATGTGTATCAGTAAATGAAGAAGTGGTGCATGGAATTCCATCTGTAAAAAAAATATTAAAAGAAGGTGATGTTGTTTCAGTTGATTGTGGCACCGTGCTGAATGGATTTGTGGGCGATAGCGCTTATACTTTTGCTGTTGGTGAAATAAGTATTGAAGTAAAGAAACTGTTGAAAGTTACTCAGGAATGTTTAGCACTCGGAGTTGAAAAAGCAATTTATGGCAACCGCATTGGAGACATTTCTTTTGCAGTACAGGACCATGCTGAAAAAAATGGTTATGGCGTTGTTCGAGAATTAGTTGGCCATGGTGTTGGAAAAAAATTACACGAAGATCCTGAGGTGCCGAATTTCGGAAAGCGTGGAAGCGGACCAAAGCTTTTACCAGGATTAGTGATTGCAATTGAGCCAATGATAAACATGGGCAAAAAAAATGTAATGGAAGCATCAGATGGGTGGACAATATTTGCTCAGGATAATAAACCATCTGCCCATTTTGAACACACTGTTGCAGTGTTAAAAGACAGAACCGAAAGACTAACCTCTTTTCAATTTATAGAAGAAAAACTTAAGGCACAATCTGTTTATTAATTTTAAATTGGTTATTGTATTAATATGAAATACAAGCCTATCAAATATTTCTTTTACGATATTTTGGAAGCTACTGCTATTCTCCGAAAAACAGTAGAGATAAAATATTATTTCAATGATTCTGTCTTTTCAAGTCAACCTAAAATTAAGAATATTTACTCAAGGGAAGGAGAGGGGGTTATGGAATTAGATACCAGAATTATTATTCGTCTGGATCAGATAGTTTCTGTTGACAATTATTTATTGAAAGAATTTTGTTAATAAAAAAGCCGTATTGAAAAATCAATACAGTTTCATTTTACAGCAATTAAAATTTTATAGGCGAGTCCTAATAGTTATCAAAGAGATTCAGTTCCGCCATAAGGTTTGTATTCTTTATAGTGTCCTTTTGAAATTTAGCACTCAACGATGCACCAAACTCAACGCGTGATTTTTTACCATGAATAATTGTATTGGTTGCCGAATCAAATTGCGCCGGTTTATTTCCATACAAACCCGCATTAGCAAAAATTATTATGAATAAATTATTTTTTCAATGTATCTCTGATTTCCATCAACAATTTTTCTTCATTGCTTGGAGTTGCCGGTGCTTCTGCTTCTTTTTTCTTCGAAGCATTTAACGCTTTAATCACTATGAATACGGCAAAGGCAACAATAATAAAATCGAGCACTACAGTTAAAAAAGATCCATACATAACGGCAACTTCAGACTTTTCAATGGTTGCTTCTTTCAAAATGTATTTCAATTGAGAAAAATCTTGTCCGCTGGTTAGTAATCCAACAACCGGCATTACAATTCCATCAACAAAAGCAGATACAATTTTTCCGAAAGCTGCTCCCATTACAAAAGCAACTGCAGTGTCAACAAGGCTTCCGCGCATTGCGAACTCCTTAAATTCTTTCATCATTCCCATAGTGTTTAGTTTTTTGTGACCGAAAAATAAAAACAATTCTGTATTAAAAGATCTAACAAAAGAATTTCAGACGGATAAACTGATTTGTTTAAAAGGTTGAGTTATTTTTAGCATCAAATTATCACTCATGAAAAGAATAATATTCTTGTGTTTCTTTTTTTCTTCTGTTTCATCTTTTGCTTCTCACCTTGCTGGTGGAAGTATTTATTATAAATGGCTTGCGGGAAATGATTATGAAATCACCCTTGAATTGATAGCTGATTGCCAAGGAATAACCCCTGGAAATTATCAGAACATTGAAATTGAATCACAAAGTACTTTTCTTACTTTTTCTGCTGCTGTAAATCAAGTTGGGTTAGCTGAAGAAATTAATCTGATATGTAATTCAAGTTCCGGTCAATCGGGTTGTAATGGAGGTACATTACCTTCGTATAAATTATATACTTATACCGGAACAGTAACACTTCCATCAAGTGACAGTTGGAAAATGTCATTTGAAGATTGTTGTCGTAATGCTTCAATAACTACATTAATGATTCCGTCGTCCACTGGATTTAGGGTTGAAGCATTTCTTGATAATACCAATCTTGTTGTAAATAATTCTCCGTTGTTTAGTAATGATGCGGTTATGATTTTATATTCAAACCAACCCGTGTCGTTAAATTATACCGCAACCGAAACGGATGGCGACTCACTTTCATTTGAGTTTCAACCGGCATTGGATATGTCATCTGCCCCTGTTAATTACAATCCTCCATATTCTTATTCAAATCCTTTTTCTTCTTCATCAGCTATTTTAATAAACAGTATTAGTGGAGTCATCACAGCAACACCAAATCAAATACAGGTTTTTGTAATGGCTGTAAAAGTTTCGGAATACAGGAACGGAAGTTTAATCGGATATATAATGCGCGATATTCAATGCATGGTAATAAACGGAGCAAATAATTTACCATCGCTCACTGGAATAAACGGCACCACAAATTTTATTACAAACATTTGTGTGAATCAATCTTTATCCTTCACTGTTAGTAGTTCTGATGCAGATATTGCACAGCAATTATCTGTTTCTTATGATTCGTTAATCAGCACCGCATCCATTTCTGTTTCAGGTGGATTGAATCCTACTGCAGCTTTTAACTGGTCGCCAACCATTGCAGATGTTTCATCCAATCCATACTTAATTACTTTAACTGTGATGGATGACAATTGCCCCTACCTAGGAATTCAATCTTACACTTATCAGGTTTATGTTAATGCTTGTCCGTCTGATACTGTTTGGCCCGGTGATGCCAATAGTGATTTAGTTGTTAATCCATATGATGTGCTTTCTATCGGGTTGGCTTATGGTGATACAGGTGCGGCGCGAACTGCAATTACTACTAATTGGGTTGGTCAGTCTTGCACAGATTGGACAAATTATTTTCTTTCAGGAATCAATCACAAACATGCTGATTGCAATGGTGATGGAATAGTTGATACAATTGATTTAGATGCTGTATCAATTAACAATGGTTTAACACATTTGAAATTAGAAGATCCTAATCATATTAACGACAGAAGTTTACCTGACCTTACTGTTCAATTGATTGAAGATACAGTAGTCTCAGGAAATATATTACATGGCACAATCAACTTAAGTGATGGCGGAAATAATCTGACAGATATTTATGGTGTTGCTGTTGAACTCAGTTTTAACAGTGCCATTATTGATTATGCTTTGTTGAATGCAGTTGGAAATGGCTGGCTGAATAACAATACCGGGTTTATTAACTGGAAAAAATCAGGCAATGGAAAAATTAATTTTGTTTTTGTGCGCGAAAATCAATTGGGAACAAGCGGACAAGGAGCGATTGCAAATTTTGATTTCTTAATCCCATCAGGTGTAATTACTTCTTTGGAAAATTTTACAATAACTGATGCAAAAATTATTACCAGTACAGGTGCTGAAGTTCAGGTGAACTGGATCAGTGACGCTGTTTTTGTTTCAGGTTTAAATAATGTTATTAATATAAATGACTTACTCATTTCTGTTTTCCCTAATCCTGCAAATAATCTGTTAAATATTTCTTCCAATCAGAATATATCAGAAATAAAAATTACTGACATGATTGGAAGAATAATTTTGGAAAAAGAAGTGAGCGATAATAAACAGAAAGTGGATATTGAAAATTTTTATTCAGGCCAGTATATTATTGAATTAACAATTGGCGGAATGATTGAGCGTAAATCATTTATCAAAATATAGATTTAAAATAAAACTCAATTGTTGTTTGAATAAATTTCTTTTGGCACGATTTAAGAATAATGCAAAAAAAAGCAGCTATGAAAAAAAATTTAATTCTAATTGCCTTCATTTTTGTAACAATAAATACTCAAGCACAACACTATTTTAATATCTCATTGCTCGGAGGAATACCACAAGCATCCTTTGCCGATAACACAGATGATTTTCATTTAGGGCTTGGTTTGGATTTAATGTTTAAAGTGAATCCTGATTTTCCATTATACCTCGGCATAGGATATAACTATAATTTAATGGGAACAAAAAATCAAATCATTGAAAATGATTTACAGGTTATGGCTGGTACAACTGTTATCAGTTCAATTCCTGTAAAGTTAGGGGTAGAAACAACAAACAATTTATCAAACTGGATATTCAAAACACGGTTTGTTTTTCCAACAGAATATGTAAAGCCATTTGTTCAGATTTCCGGCGGATTAAATTATTTATCAACTCGTACCACAATTACTGATGAAACCGAAAAAAGATTTTTCACTTCTGATCAGGATGATAACATTATTAATACGGCCAAAGCAATTGATGATTTAACATATGCATATGGTGGCGGAGCCGGATTACTAATTGAAGTTGGTAAAGGATGTATTGAACTTGGTGTTGATTATACATGGGGTGGACGAGCTATTTATTTCAATAAAGAGCAAATTAAGGAATGGACTGTAAATTGGGCAGGAACAGGGACTTTTGACCCAAACAATCCTGATAATGTTGATTTGTCAAATGATTCAGGCACCCCTTATAATTCCTATACTGACATCATTTATCCTCATATTGGTTATACCTTCAAATTTGCAGAGCCAAAGAAGAAGAAAACAATAAAAAAACCATAATAAAATAGGTTTGAATTCATTTATCTAATGATGGGTATTTTGTTAATAGTTGCTGTATCAGAAAATACCTTCATTTCTTTAAACATTAACTTGTTAATATCAATTAACTTTTTACTTTTGCGTCCCCTCTTTTTAAAGGGAGGCTTCATTATTACCAAAACGAATGGCAAAACAAGACCTGATTAAACAGGATGGGACAATAACAGAAGCGTTGTCGAACGCAATGTTTAGAGTCAGACTGGAGAACGGGCACGAAATTTTGGCCACAATTTCAGGAAAAATGCGCATGCACTACATACGCATTTTGCCGGGAGATAAAGTTTCGGTAGAAATGAGTCCTTACGATTTAACAAGGGGAAGAATTACTTATCGTTTTAAATAAAAGTAGCAATGAGAGTAAGAGCAGCAATAAAAAAACGCAGTGTTGATTGCAAAATAGTTCGTCGGAAAGGCAAGCTGTATGTGATTAACAAAAAGAATCCCCGTTTTAAACAAAGACAAGGTTAAAAAAACCATAAACCATCAATGGCAAGAATAGCAGGTGTTGATTTACCAAAGAACAGAAGAGGCGATATAGGTCTCTCATATTTATTTGGAATAGGTCGTTCAGCGGGCCGCAAAATACTTTTGAAAGCAGGAGTTGATCCTGAAAAAAAAGTAAAAGATTGGGACGATAATGACCTTAATGGTATTCGTACAACCATAACCGAAGATTATAAAGTTGAAGGAGCTCTTCGCTCAGAAATTCAACTGAACATAAAGCGTCTCATGGACATTGGTTCTTATCGGGGCATTCGTCATCGTAAAGGACTACCAGTTCGTGGCCAGCGTACGCGCACTAACTCACGCACCCGTAAAGGAAAACGTAAGACAGTGGCAGGAAAGAAAAAGGTAGCAGCTAAGAAGTAAAATTTGTTAGTGATTAATTTCAACTAGCAACGAACAAAAAATAAGAAATGGCAGACGCAAAAAAAGTAGGAACTAAAAAAAGAACGATTAAAGCTGACCCAGAAGGTGTGGCACACATTCAGGCAAGTTTTAACAATATTATTATTGCTTTTACCAATAAGAATGGCAATGTAATCTCATGGAGTTCAGCTGGAAAAGTTGGCTTCAGAGGATCTAAGAAAAATACTCCTTATGCAGCACAAATGGCTTCTTCAGAAGCTGCTAAAGTTGCACATGATTCGGGTCTTCGTAAGGTAGAGGTTTTCGTGAAAGGTCCTGGTTCAGGTCGCGAAGCAGCTATTCGTGCTATCGGTTCTTCAGGAATTGATGTTACTATAATTCGCGATATTACTCCAATGCCGCACAACGGTTGTCGCCCTCCTAAAAAGAGAAGAGTATAATCCCTTTCAACCACAAACAGTAATAATAATCTCATGGCAAGATATCTCGGTCCTAAATCAAAAGTTGCAAGAAAGTTTGGTGAACCTATTATGGGTTTCAGCAAAGCTCTTGAAAGAAAGCCTCATGCTCCCGGAATGCACGGTACTTCCAAAAGAAGAAAGCAAGGTTCAGAGTATGGTACACAATTGAAAGAAAAGCAAAAAGCTAAATTGACTTACGGTTTGTTGGAGCGCCAGTTTGCAAAAACATACGGAACTGCTGTTCGTAAAAAAGGTGTTACCGGTGAAAACTTATTGAAATTATTAGAAAGTCGTTTGGACAATACAGTTTATCGATTAGGTATTGCTCCTACTCGCCGTGGTGCTCGTCAGTTGGTTTCTCATCGCCATATTACTGTAAATGGTCGTTCGGTAAATGTTCCATCATTCTCATTAAAAGCGGGTGATGTTGTTGGTGTTAGAGATAAATCTAAAACACATCCAGCAATTGGAGCGTCACTCAATGTAAAAAACACAAGTCGCTTTCCATGGTTAGAATGGAATGGAGATGCAATGAAAGGAACATTTATAAGTTTTCCTGAACGCGATCAAATTCCAGAAAACATTAAAGAGCAACTTATTGTTGAATTGTATTCTAAGTAAACCATTAAATTAACAAATAGATAAAAGAATAATGAGCATACTAACTTTCCAAAAACCAGACAAAATTGTTCTTCAAAAAGCAACTGATTTCGAAGGACTTTTTGAATTTCGTCCATTAGAGCCAGGATTTGGTGTAACCATCGGAAACGCGCTTCGCCGTGTACTTCTTTCTTCATTGGAAGGTTATGCTATCAGCGCAGTTCGCATCAGTGGAGTTGAACATGAATTCAGTACTATTAAAGGAGTTACCGAAGATGTAACTGAAATCATTTTGAATTTGAAGCAAGTTCGGTTCAAAAAAGTAAGTGATGATGAAATTTCTGCTGAAAAAATATTGGTATCTGTGAAAGGTAAGGATGAATTCACAGCTGGTGATATTGAAAAATCAACATCTGGGTTTAAAATAATGAACCCTGATTTAGTGATTTGTCATTTAGAGAAAAATGTGAAATTTGATATTGAATTGAACGTTTCAAAAGGCAGAGGATATCTTCCAGCTGAAGATCAGAAATTAAAGGAGGCACCTCTTGGCACTATTGCAACAGACGCTATTTACACTCCTATAAAGAATGTGAAATATTCAGTTGAAAATACTCGTGTTGAACAAAAGACAGATTATGAAAAACTAATTATAGAAATTACTACCGACGGTACTATTCATCCGGAAGAGTCAATTAAGGAAGCTGCAAAGATTTTGATTCAGCACCTGATGTTGATTTCTGATGAGAATATTTCTTTCGACAGTAAAGAGAAAATTGAAGAAGATGTAGTAGATGAACATGTAATGCACATGCGCAAATTGTTAAAGACTCCATTGGAAGATCTAGACTTGAGCGTTAGAGCATACAATTGTTTGAAAGCTGCTAAAATTGGTAGCTTGGCAGAAATGGTAAAGTATGATACCAATGAGCTGTTAAAATTCCGCAATTTTGGTCGCAAGAGTTTGATGGAAATTGAAGCATTGATTAACGAGAAAGGATTGCATTTCGGAATGGATCTTGTAAAATTTAAAATAGAAGATTAATAATTTAACTGTAGCCGAATGGTTTGTATCATAATGATAACCGCCAGCAAGCAACTGACAACAGCATAAAAAAATGAGACACGGACATAAAGTTAATCACCTCGGAAGAACAGCTTCGCACCGTAAGGCTTTAATGAAGAACCTTGCGAACGCGTTAATTCTGAACAAGCAGATATTTACCACTCAGGCTAAGGCGCGCTCATTACGCACTTACATTGAGCCTTTAATTAATCGCACAAAAGAAAACACTACACACAACCGTCGTATGTGTTTTGCTTACCTTCAGGATAAGGAAAGCATAAAAACTTTGTTTGGTGAAATTGCTGAAAAAATAGGAACTCGCCCTGGAGGATATACCCGTATTATTAAAATTGCTCCGCGCCGTGGTGATGCTGCTGACATGGCATTGATTGAATTGGTTGACTTTAGCTTGAACGTTGGTAAATCGGCAACGACAAAAATTACTGCTTCCGCTGAACCTAAAAAGCGTACTCGTCGTGCTGGTGGTGCTAAGAAAGCTGCTGAGTCAAAAGACGACATGCCTGAAGAGAAAACAGAAGAATAATATCCTAACAGTTAAATAAATTTTGCAAAGGGTTGCTTCGAAAGAGGCGACCCTTTTTTTATTAGTTGGTTCTGATTGTTTAAGAGTGAGGAGAAATTAAAATGGCTGGTTTATAATGGCTAATTACAAAACGAGAATTATTCAACAAAAACCTTCCTTACATATTTTTTTTCGTTTACCGAAATACTGAGCAAATAAATTCCACTTGCCAGGTGCAAATCACTTTTATTAAAATGTAATTGATGACCACCGGTGTTTTGAAATATCGTATGAACGCTACCGGCTATCTCCCTACCTGTTATATCAAGCAGTTTAGTACTCATATTTCCTTCCTTCATTAATTCATAAAACACAGTGAACTATGGGAATATTAAGATGCTGAATATGAAAAAGCACCTTTAGTAAAATAAAAAAGGCGCAGAAAAAAATCTGCGCCTTCAAAATTTATTTGTGTAAAATTAATTCACTTGCGTTAAATCACATGTAAGATCAGTAGTATAAGTATCCAATGCAATTATTTCAGAATAGACAGCGTGCCATTGTTCTGTTTTCCTCTCCATAATAGTTACATCAAATACAATAGGCCATTCATTCGGTAGATCTTTTTGAAAGGTGATTTTCTTGCTGTCTTTTGAATAAGACCAAGTGAAAGAATCAGAACTCCCCGAACTATTAATGTAGGAGCCTGTTCCATCTTTAATAAAAGTGGTGATTGTATTAGTTATGGTTGTTGAATCGTAACCTGCTGTTGAGGTTGTATGGGTTGTTATTACAACATTCCAAGCGCCATTCTTTTTAGGTAAAATTTTGTCAGGGGATTTACTGCATGATGCAAATAATAAAACGATAGAAATAAGCAGAAGGCTTAATTGTCGGGAATAAAGTTTCATATTTATTTTTTATAAGGTGAAAAAAATAGAAAAAATAAAAGTAATAAAAAAGGCTTTATAATATTTTATTGCTGCGGGTTAATAATTTGTTCTAACTGTTTTGATTTATCCATGCATTCTTTAGCCCTGGCAGCATTTCCCGAATTCTGATGTGACACACCAAGGTTGTAATATAATTTGGAATTGTTTGGAAATCTTTTTAACCCTTCATTTAAGATAGTAATTGCGGCTCCGAGGTTTTGCTGCATACCATAGGCCGTTCCTAAGTTTTCATATGACTCAGCAATATTAGGATTTGCTTTAATCGATTTTTCCAAATAAAAAACTGATGAATCAAGTTTGTTAAAATACTTTCCGTAAATCATGCCTGTTTGCAAAAGTGCTTCTGCAAATCCTGGTACAAGTTTTAAAGCCTTTCTGTATTCCATTAATGCAGAATCTGGTTTATTTAAATTTTCCATTAATGAACCAAGGAAATAATACGGTACAGGATCATTGGGCGATGATTTTAAATAAACCAAAATTGAATCCCGCTGAGCAGGATAATCTTTCCAGTTACCCATTAGAAGTTTCATATTGTTATAAGCTAAAGTATATCCGGGATACATTACCATTCCTTCTTTGTAATAATGAAAAGCAGTAGGGTAGTCTTTATCTCCTTTTAAATAGGCATTGCCAAGCAGCAAGTATGCATTACTGTATTTTGGATAAAGAGCTAATGCTTTCTTTAAATAAATTTTTGCTTGTTCAGTCTTCTTTTTTTTCTCTAAGGGATTTGTGTCTTTATCAGATTGAGCAATCAATTCTCCGCCTGCAGCATTATTCATTTTTGCACTGTTTGGTGAATTATGGATATCTGTCATGAAAAGAGTGAAATTGTCTTTCCAGGCAGGATTCCGAGCAATTGTTCTTCCAGAGTAGGTAAGCATTAAAATGGAAAAAAATGCGAGAGAAAATTGGGCTAGATGAAAAGGGTTGTTGCTAATACGATTTTCTTTCCTCCATAAAAAATCGGAAAAATGAATGATTCCATAACCGAGTAATAAACAAAATCCCAGTGAAGGCATAAACAAAAATCGTTCGCTCATAAAGGTTCCGACTGGAAAAACAAGATTGCTGACAACTGAAAATGTTAATCCAAAAAATAAAATGCTGAATGAAATGATGGGTTGTTTTTTGTATTGTATAACGGCAATAACTATTGCGGAAATTGTAATTAACAGCGTGATCATAACATAAATAGAGCTGAATGATTGAGCTGTTATTTCAAATGGATAATAATCTGAAGTAAGTTTTATTGGAACTAACATTAACCATAAATATTTCCCGAAAGTGAAAATGATGGTGGCAAATTCTTGTGAAACGGTCATTCCAAAAAACGGGTTGTTCATGATCTCATTCACTTCTTTATTGATTGATGTGTGTGTGAACGATTGACGGAGAACTAAAAAGATAACAGTTGCAGCAGCAAGTGGAATCATTAAATGAACAAAGCTTTTCATCTCAGTTTTCCTGAACAACCACCACATCAATGGCATCACCAGAAAAAAAGTGACTGCATTTTCTTTTGATAACATGCCAAGAAAAAAACAAACGAATGCGAGAATCATTTTTGAAATTGGCTTTCCTGTATCCATGTATTGCAGCATTAACCACGAACCCATGCAACACAAAAGCATGCTCATAATTTCGTCGCGGCCTTTAATGTTTGACACTGCTTCGGTGTGAATGGGGTGAGCAATAAAAAGCAGTGTGGTTATTAACGGAAGAAGTTGAAGTTTCAAAAATTTTTCATCTGCACTATTTAAAAGCTGTTTCAACAACAGGTAAATAAATATTCCACAAAGTGCATACAACAACACATTTATAAAATGGCTGGTGTGAGGATCATCGCCAAAATATTCTTTCTCCAATGCAAAAGTCACCAGTGAAAGAGGGCGATAACGACCACCGGCTACTAAATTTTTTTCTATTTTAAAAAATCCTAAGAAGGTGTCGTGAGTCAGAATATCCTTTATTCCTTTAACACCCTGTTGGGTGTACATATTGTCAGTGATAACAATTAAGTCGTCCACCGAATAATCATGTTCTAAAGTGTTAAAGTATAAAGCGAAAGTGACTAATGTGATAAGAAAGAAAGCGCCTGAGTTTTTTGCCCACCAGGGCAACATAAAGTTTTGCAAATTCTTTTTGGGAGCAGATTTTTTCTGGTTTTCCTTTTCTGAAAATTTCTTTGCCATGCGATAAAAATAATTGTGGTATCAAACACAAAATAAATTGGCTTCCACATTTGAATGTGTGTTTGTATTTCTGATTTAGTTGTAAATATTATTGACGCGATATTTATTATTTCTTATCATTGTGGGTATTAATAATGTTTTAAATAAAAACTATGCGTAAAAAATTAATTACACTATTTATTTTGCTTTTCACTTGTGGGCTAACAAAAGCACAAGTGACGATTACTGCATCATCATTTCCTAATATTGGTGATGTCTTTATAAATCATAATGATTCAATGGCGAGCTGGATAATTGTTGATGCCCCTGCAGCAAATCAAACTTGGAACTATGCTACTTTGAATAACCATTATAACGATACTATTACAGTTGTTTCTGTTGCCTCTACTCCAAATGGGGCTGCTTTTCCTACGGCTGATCTTGCTGCAAAACAAGGTGATGGATATATTTATATGGATAAAACTGCAACCGAGTGCGACTTCATTGGAGCATCTGGTTCTCAAATGGGAAGCGCTGTTTTAAATATTCATTATACAACTCCGATGATTGTTGCAAAGGATGGTATTACTTATAATTCAAACTACAATTTTGTCAATTCTTTTTTGCTAGAACTGTCGGGCACTGATGTAGGATTTTCTTTAGCTGATTCAGTTAGAATTCACAGCGATACCTATGTTTCTAAAATTGCTGATTCATGGGGAAGTGTTATTTCACCAATTGGTGCTTTTCCTTGTTTAAGAATTATGGAAAGAGATTCTGCAATTCAAGTTATTGATGTTAAATTTTTCGGAAGTTGGACACTAGCTTATATAAGTCAAACAAATGTTAATGTATCTTATTCGTTCATGGATAATTTAAATATTGATGCCATTGTTCAGTTAAATATGGATTCTACAAGTTCTACTGTGGGCAGTGCTGCATATCGCCAATCATGGCCGCTTGGAATTAATGATAAGTTGAACCCATCATTGTTTACTTTGTTTCCGAACCCCTCTTCAAATAATAATATTCATTTGTTGATAGGCGGATTGCCTGCTGATAAATATGTTGTTCAACTTTTTGACATGACCGGACGACAGATTAATTCGGCTATTTATTCTATCAATCAAACTGCCGTTACCGATATTAATTACAGCGCACTTCAGTTGTGTGATGGTAATTATATTGCTGTTGTTTCAACTTCTGAGAATAAAATATTACAGAGTTTAAAATTTGAAGTGGTTAAATAATTTTCATTGAAATTTTTTTTTCTAAAAAGGTTGATTGAAATTTTTTCAGTCAACCTTTTTTATGATCAACAACTTACAATCTTCAAATATTACTTTTGTCGTCTTCTAAAAAATTACCCATGAATCTCTTCGAAAAACATAAGGCACTTATTGAGCGCGCACAACAGGCAATTAATGAAAGAACATTTTATTCAGCATACCCGGAGCATCCGAAAGCTTATGGTGAAGAAGCACCAAAAGCAGGAGAGGAGGAATACAAAAATTGTTTGAATAATAATTTTAATGGATTGCTTCAAGGCGATGCAAAAGAATTTAGAGGTGAAGAAGTTTCTCCATTCACCATGAGTGCACTCGGAATAAAATATCCGATTCATGATTCGGCTCAACTAATTGAAAAATCAAAAACTGCTTTTAAGAGTTGGAAAAAAAATTCGCCACAAGAAAGAGCAGGAGCATTGGTGGAAACACTGGAAGAAATTAAAAAACATTTTTTCGCCATTGCGCATGCTACTATGCATACAACCGGTCAATCGTACATGATGAGTTTTCAGGCGAGCGGGCCACATAGTGCGGATCGCGCCTTGGAGCCCATTGCACTTGGGTTGGCTGAACTCACTCGTTTCCCCGAGAATATTATTTGGGAAAAACCAATGGGAAAATTTTCAGTGAAGCTCGAGAAAACCTTTTCCCCAGTTCCTAAAGGAATTGGGTTGGTAATTGGTTGTTCAACATTTCCAATATGGAATACTTTACCGGGAGTGTTTGCAAATTTGATTGCAGGAAATACAGTCATTATAAAACCACATCCAAAAGCTGTGCTTCCAATTGCCATTGCTGTTGCGGCCATGCAAAAGTGTTTGAAAGAAAATGGATTTGATCCGTGTGTGGTTCAACTTGCATGTGATACTTCTGATGAACTAGTAACAAAGAAATTCAGTGAGAGCCCGGATATTGCTTTAATTGATTACACCGGAAGCACTGCCTTTGGCGATTATGTTGAAACCATTCCTAACAAAACTGTGTTTACCGAAAAAGCAGGAGTAAACAGTGTGATACTCGATTCAGTAAATGATTTGGATGCAGTAATGCAGAATTTAGCTTTCAGTGTTTCATTGTATTCGGGACAAATGTGTACTGCACCACAAAATTTTTTTATTCCTGCAAGCGGAGTAAAAGGAATAGAAAAAATATATTCGTACGAAGAAGTTGTAGCGAAACTGAAAGAATCAATTCTCGGAATCACCACAAATCCGAAAATGGGAGCTGGAGTTTTTGGAAGTTTGCAAAACGAAATGACTTTGCAAAGAGCACAAAATGCTAGCTCAATTGGTGCAACGGTTGTATTGGAAACTACAACTGTAAAAAATGAAGAGTTTATTTCTGCACGAGCAACATCACCAGTATTATTAGAAGTTAAAAGTGATGCGCATCATATTTTTGAGCGCGAATTATTTGGCCCAATTGCTATTGCCATAAAAACTAATGACACGGCTGAGTCAGTAAAAATTGCAAAAGAAATGGCGCGTAAACATGGTGCATTAACTTGCGCTGCATACACTACTGATTCCGCAACCGAAGAAATGATTGCAGAAGAAATGCAAGGAGTATTTACTCCTGTTACATTCAACCTCACCGGACCAATATGGGTAAATCAGCATGCAGCGTTTTCAGATTTTCATGTGACTGGAGGAAACCCTGCTGGTAATGCTTCATTCACCAATCCTGAATTTGTAACCCGCCGTTTTGTTTGGGTTGGGAATAGGAAGTTGGTTGTTTAATAATTAAAACGGATCAACATCTACTTCAATTTGCATGGCATGATTTCCTTTCACTGCTAAAATATAATCACGCTCTAGCATAATTGTTTCTTTTGTCTTTTTTATTAGCAATTGATTTTTTTCCAACTTTAACATTAGTTCAATTATGAATTGATTTTTAATTCGGTTAATGTATGGTTCTGCTGGTCCTAATAATCTGTGTTCGAGAATGGGATGCAATGCTTTTGCCATTGCTATTGCTGCTGATTGAGCTTTGTGTTGTTCCTTGTGTTTAAACGAAAGTTTAATCAATCGAGTGAATGGCGGATACCCAAAACGCTGGCGATGTATTAATTCATTTTGATAGAATCCTAAAAAATCTCTTTGCTGCACATATTGAATTACATAATGATCAGGTTGTTCAGTTTGTACAATCACTTTTCCAGCAATATTTTTTCTACCCGCTCTTCCACTCACCTGTGCAATCATCTGATAAGCTCTTTCGGCCGAACGAAAATCAGGAAACATAAGTAACTGATCAGCATTCATCACACCTACTAATGACACATGATCGAAGTCCAATCCTTTTGCCACCATTTGCGTTCCGACTAATACTTGCAATTTTTTTTCTTCAAAATCACCAATAATTTTATCGTGCCCTGCGCGTGTTCGAATATTGTCGGCATCCATTCTTCCGATTTTAGCTTCCGGAAAAAAAGTTTTTAAATCATCTTCAATTTTTTCAGTTCCAAAACCCACTACCTGTATGGCTGTGCTTCCACATGCGTCACATTTTGAGACTGGATTGCGTTTGAATCCGCAATAGTGACAACACAATTCATTTTTATGTTTATGGAAGGTAAGGTGCACATCGCAGTTGGGGCATTGCGGAACCCACTCACAGGTTCTGCATTTTAGATACGGAGAATAACCACGACGATTTTGAAATAGAATAATCTGTTCTTCTTTTTCGAGTGTTTTTTTTATTTCTGTCATCAACACGCTGGTGAAATGCAATTGCATTTTTTGTTCGCGGATTTCTTTTTTTATGTTGACTGGAATAATTTCTGATAGTGGTTGTTGACTGAATTGTTCTTTCAATTCAACCAGTGAATATTTCTCTGATTTTGCATTATAGTAGGATTCCAATGAAGGAGTTGCGGATCCTAAAATTGTTTTTGCGCCATGAATATGTGCAAGATAAATGGAAGCATCACGAGCATGATATCTTGGCGCAGGATCATATTGTTTGTAAGAAGAGTCGTGTTCTTCATCAACAATTACTAACCCTAATTTACTGTAAGGAAGAAATAAGGCCGAGCGTGCACCAATAATAATATCGTAACGATTTAATAACAATTTGTTCCATATCTCTACTCGTTCCTGTGGATTAAATTTGGAATGATAAACGCCAAGTTTTTCACCAAAAAATTTTCTTAAGCGATTTACCAATTGAGAGGTAAGTGCAATTTCAGGAACTAGGTATACTACCTGCTTACCTTGTGAAATAATTTCTTCAGCCAGTTTGATATATAAAGCGGTTTTTCCACTTCCGGTTATTCCATGCAACAGCACAACATCTTTTTCTTTGAAATCTGATTTTATTTTTTCAACGGCAATCGTTTGTTGTTCGCTTAATTCAAGTGAAGAATTGTTTATGTTTTCAAGATCATTGATTCGGTCAACTTCTAATTGCTTCTGAACAAAAATTCCTTTATTAATTAATCCTTTCAATGTGGCATCGGTTGCTTCAGATTTCTTAAGTAACTCCGCTCTTTTTATTAATTGATGTTTATCACCACTACGAACAAGATGTAGATAAGCCAGTAGTAATTTTTCCTGAGCGGGTGCTCGTTTTAATCCTTCAAACAAACCATTGAGTTGTTCCTCTTCTTTAAAGACATCATGCAGTTGAATAAAGTTTTCAGTACGTGGCTTGTATTTCTGAATCATTTCTTCTTTTAGCCAAATGACTTTTTTTGCTATAAGTGAGTTGATGATTTTACGCACACTTTTTTTATTAAGTAACTGTTGAATTTCATTGATGTCCAATTCGCTTTTTACAGTGAGTGCTTCTGCAACAATGTATTCATCATCATCGAGGGCTGAAAAATCAGTTCCGAAAGAATAGTTGAAGCAAACCTTGCTTTCGCTTTCTAATTTAAAACCCGAAGGAAGCGCAGCATTCATCACCTCGCCTTCATAGCAACAGTAATAGTCAGCGAGCCACTTCCAAAATTTAAATTGACTAGTTTGAATAATAGGCATCTCATCAATGACGGAAAGCAGTTCCTTCATTTTTGAAATTTGTGGTGCTGTGGTGTGAATATTTTTTACAATGCCTGAATAAATTCTACGACTACCGAATTGGACTTCTACTCTTTTGCCAATGGCAATTGCTTTTTGTAAAATGGCTGGTACCTCATAAGTATAAGTGCGCGGAAGCGCCAGCGGTAATAATACCTCCGCATACATTCTTTCTTCCTTCAACAATTCCGATTGAATCACAGTGCGAAAGTATCTTTTTCATAAAAGTAAATCCAAAAAAATCTATTTCTAAAATTTCATTACCTGCAATTGCTATTTTGCGGGCGCAATAAATTTAATTTGAATTCTCCTTTAGCCAAAAAATCTCTTGGTCAACATTTTCTTCACGACGAAAATATTTCGGGTCGGATAGTTGATTCGTTAATGGAAAAATTAAGCGAGCCCAATAATGTTATTGAGATTGGTCCTGGCCCTGGCGCATTAACAAAGATTTTATTAAAGAAAAAAATAAATCTGCGCTGTATTGAATTAGATCAACGAATGATTGAGCATCTGAATAAGACTTATCCATCTTCAAAAGACAAAGTCATTCATGGCGATTTTCTTAAGGTGAATCTTTCTGAGATTTTTAATGATAAATATTCGGTAGTTGGAAATTTTCCGTACAATATTTCGTCGCAAATACTTTTCAGAATTTTACAGGAGAAAGAAACAATTCCAATAATGGTTGGCATGTTTCAAAAGGAAGTTGGGGATCGCATAGCTTCTATTCACGGGAATAAGATTTATGGAATATTGAGTGTATTAGTTCAAGCTTTTTATGATGTAGAGAATCTTTTTATTGTTGAACCGGCTTCATTTACCCCGCCACCTAAAGTGAAAAGTGTGGTGTTGCGATTAATTCGAAAAAAAGAAAAGGAGAAGATTTATGATGAAAAATATTTTTTTGCATTTGTAAAAAATGCTTTTGGACAACGAAGAAAAACTTTGCGTAATTCTTTGAGTCAATTAATTGTTAAGGAAAAATTGACTGATGCGATTTTTGGTAAGCGTGCTGAACAATTAAGTGTCCAACAATTTATTGATTTGGCAAATAAGTTTGCAAAAGAAAATGGAAACCAAGGGTAGGGTTTTAATTACCGATAAAGTTGACGATCTTTTAATCCAAGGGTTACTGCAACTTGGATACGAATGTGATTTTAGGGCTTTTATTTCACAGGAAGAAGTTGATCGAATCATTCATCAGTTTACAGGAATTATCATCACTACTAAAACAACTTTGTTTAAATCCACACTTGAAAATGCAATCGGATTAAAATGGATTGCTCGTGCAGGTTCAGGAATGGAAATAGTTGATGTTGAATTTGCGAAATCAAAAAATATCGCGTGCATTAATTCGCCTGAAGGAAATCGTAACAGCGTGGGTGAACATGCACTTGCATTGTTATTGGCACTTACTCATAATATTGTTCGCTCATCCAAACAGACTGAAAAATTGAATTGGCAGGTAGAAGAAAATAGGGTAAATGAATTAGAAGGGATGACAATAGGGATTATTGGTTATGGAAATACGGGTTCGGCATTCGCAGAAAAATTAAAGATGTTTGGAGTAAGTGTTCTCGCCTATGATAAATACAAATCAGGTTTTGGTAATGAGTTTGTGAAGGAATGTGAAATGAAAGATCTATTTAATCAATGCGAAGCAGTTAGTTTACATGTTCCATTAACAGATGAGACATTTCATCTTGCCAACTGGAATTTCTTTCAACAATTTAAAAACAATATTTATTTTATTAATACTTCAAGGGGTAAAGTAGTAGAGACTCCTTGCTTATTACAAGCTATTAAAGATAACAAAGTGATAGGAGCTGGGCTCGATGTTTTGGAAAACGAAAATTTTTCTTCGCTATCTTCAATTGAATTGGTTATTATTGAAGCATTAATACAAACCAATAAAACAATTTTTACACCGCATGTTGCAGGAAAGAGTTTTTACACCAGAAAAAAATTTGCCGAAGTGCTTTTATCCAAAATATCTTCGCTTGAATGATTGTAAAAGTTTTGTCAATATTGTGCCTGACACTTGCAGGTGCTTTTAAAAATAATTTACCTTAGTTCCATAATTCAAAATCGCGATTAAATTTGTCCTCCTCCAAAATGGAAATGCTTAATAATAATTTAAACCAAAACTTTTAGGGCATGAAAAATTTTTTATCACTCATCTCTCTGACATTTATCTCAGCGACGACTTTGTTTGCTCAAACTGGTGAATTACAGGGGCGAATTATAAATGCCAATTCAAAATCTAAGGAAGGGGTTGAATTTGCGACCGTTGTTTTACTTCGGAGCGGTACACAGGTTACAGGTACGGTTGCTGATATTGATGGCAACTACATTATAAAACCAATTCAACCTGGAATATATGATTTAGTGGTTTCATGTTTAAATTTTACCTCTGCTTCAATTTCAGGTATTCAAATAAATGCGGATAAGATTACGCCTTTAAATGTCAACCTTGGAACAGGCGGAGTTACCTTAGTAGAACAAATAGTTTATGAAAAGAAATTGATTGATCCCGATAAGACCTCAACAGGAGGCACGATGTCAAAAAAAGAAATTAAGGAGTCAGCCATAAGCAGAAGTAATCCTAATAACATAGCCGCAAAAACAGCGGGTGTTTATCAATCTGATGCCGGTGCTGGATTAAATGTTAATGGTGGTAGAGGTTACGCGCAAAAATATTATGTTGATGGTATTCCAATGCGAGGTTCAATCTCACTTCCGTCATCATCAATAGAACAATTAACAATAATTACAGGAGGAATCCCCGCAAGATATGGCGATGCAACTGGTGGCATTATTAATATTACAACAAGAGGGCCATCAAAATTTTATCATGGTGGTTTAGAATTAGGCAATTCATACCTTCTTGATGCCTATGGGTACAAACTGGCTAGTTTAAATCTTAGTGGGCCTTTGTTTACAAAAAACAAGTCCTCACGAGGCACCAAGCAAGATTCTTCAGATGCTAAATTAGGATTCTTTTTATCGGCTGAATATGAAGGTAATATTGATGGTGATCCATCGGCTGTCGGAAACTGGAAGGCAAAAGATAGCGTGCTAACTTATTTACAGGAAAATCCACTTCGCCCTTCCGCTATCGGAAAAGGTTTTGTAACCAATGCATCTTTTATTACCAAAAACGATTTGCAAGAAATAAAAGCAATGCAAAATGCCAATGATAATAATTACCGTATGTCGTTAAAAATTGATTATAAGTTAAGCGACTTTATTAATATCACTGTGGGAGGAAACGCTAACTATTCTCAGTTTCTTTCCAATGGATTTACTAATCAGATTTTCACACCTGCTACAGCTCCATTTTTTCAAGACTTAACTTATCGCGGTTTCGTAAGATTTACGCAACGATTTGGTTCCAATAAAAACACTTCGGATGGAACAACAGCAACTGAAAAAACTGCTTCGGTTTTTCAAAATGCTTATTATAGTATTCAGGTCGATTACAGCAAATTTTTAAGAAAATTTGAAGACAAGGATAAAGGATTTGACGCATTTAAATATGGCCATATTGGTAATTTTAAAACCTATCGTACCCCTATTTATTTCCCTGGTCAGGATACGGTTTGGGAAAATGGCGTTCCTAAAATTTATAGTGGTTTAATACTTGCTGGATATAGAGATACTTTGGTCACTTTTACTCCCGGAGCTGAAAACAGTTTGATGGGTAATTATACCAAGCAGTATTATCAACTTGCAGGCAGCGATCCAATTAATGGAGTTTATGGTCTGCAGGATGAAAGTCTCGACAATCAATTTCTATATTATTCTTCTCTTTCTGATATATCTTCAGGTGGTGGGTTGTTAAATGGCGATGGGCCATCCTCAGTTTATTCAATGTGGGGAAACACGGGATCTCCAATAGGAACATTTGGTCGTACCAATAATGATCAATATCGGTTGGCTTTTTATAGTTCTGTAGATATTGTTCGTCCTTCGAAAATAAAAGGTGAAAAAAATCGTCACGCTATTGAATTTGGAATTGAATATGAGCAACGGGCCGATCGAGCCTATACTGTTGCACCTATAGGATTGTGGGGATTGGCAAGACAATTAGCAAATAAGCATCTATTAAATCTTGACACTAAAAATCCAATATTGGTTTATGATGAATTTGGAGTTTTTCAAGATACAATTAATTACAATCGTTTAGTGGGAAATGATCAAGCCTATTTTGATTTAAGTCTCCGTGATAAATTAGGATTGGATCCGCGCGGAACTGATTATATAAATGTAGATGAGTTAGACCCCTCCACACTTTCGTTAGATATGTTCAGCCCCGATGAATTATTTAACAATGGAAGCGCGTACGTTAGTTATTATGGGTATGATTATCTTGGAAATGTTTTAAAGAAACAACCAAGTTTTGATGATTTCTTCAAGAAAAATTTGGAGGATGAATTTTACCCAAGAAAAATTGGGGCTTATCGTCCGACTTATGTTGCTGGGTATATCCAAGATAAATTTAATTTTAAAGATTTGATTTTTAATATTGGGTTGCGGGTTGATTATTATGATGCGAATCAGAAAGTATTAAAAGATCCATATCTTTTATATCCAGCAAGAACTGCATCTGAAGTTTCCGAAATAAATGGAACGGCAGTTTCTCATCCTTCATCTATCGGAACTGATTATGTGGTGTATGTAGATAATGCTACTGATCCGAAAGAAATTGTTGGATATAGAAATGGAAATACTTGGTACAATGTTGATGGCACCGAAGTTTCAAATCCGCAAGTGATTGCATTGGCAACTTCAACAGGTAAAATTGCCCCTTATTTAACTAGCTCAAGCACCGATAGTTTAATTGTAACTCCTGATGCATTTAAAGATTATGATCCTCAATATACTTTAATGCCTCGTATTGCTTTCTCATTTCCAATCAGTGATGTTGCACTTTTCTTTGCACATTATGATGTTCTATCTCAGCGCCCTACTGCCAATCGTGGAAGTCCGTTCAATTATTATTTCTTGCAGTCAATAGCTGTAAATTCTACACTTCAAAACCCAAATTTGAAACCTGAAAAAACTATTGATTACCAAGTTGGATTTCAACAGGCATTGGGAAAAAATTCTTCACTCTCTATTTCAGGACTTTATCGTGAGTTTAAAAATCAAGTGCAGATTAAAAAGTATTTTTATTCTTATCCAACTAATTATACAACCTTTGGTAATGAGGATTTTGGAACTGCTAAATCATTTTTAGTGTCTTACGAAATGCGTCGCACCAATAATATTCGCATGGAAGTAAACTACACTTTACAATTTGCAGATGGTACAGGTTCAGACCAAGGTTCTTCTGGTGGTTTAATCAACGAAACCAATCCAAGTTTAAAAACAATAACACCTTTAAACTATGACCAGCGGCATACCATATCTACTATTTTTGATTATCGTTATGGCGAAGGAGATAAATACAATGGGCCAGTTATTGGAAAAAATAATACTCCAATTTTTGCTAATACTGGACTTGATATGATTTTTACTGGAGGTTCTGGTACTCCATATACTCGTCAAAGTAACCCTACCCCAGCTGGTCTTTCTGGAGTAGCTACTCAATCAACTTTGAAAGGAACTCTAAATGGTGCTCGTTTACCTTGGACTTTTAGAATTGATTTAAAAATTGATAAAAATTTTAAAATAGGAAAGGCTGGAAATGATGCAAATCCATTTTACATTAATGGATATATATTGATTGAAAATGCATTAAACACAAAGAATATCCTTAGCGTTTATCCATATACTGGAAATCCTGACGACGATGGTTATTTATCTTCTGCAGTTGGTCAACAATCATTGGAAACACAACTAAATCAAGAAGCATTTTTAGATCAGTACTCAATAAGAATTAACAATCCAGGCAATTACACTCTACCCCGTAGAATTCGTTGCGGATTGTCATTTGATTTCTAAAAGAAGAAAAAGAATTAATGATTATGAAAAATTTTACCAAACAGATTGCCCTTGCATCAGTTTTGATTGCAATTGCAACTATTTCAACAGCACGCGAAAATATTGGGCTGCCACATAAAGTTGAACAAACTCATAAGGTGGAGGCTGGTGATTGTAAACCTGCTACTTCTCAAATAGACTTGAACATTAATAATGTTCGAGCTAGGTTATTTAATGGGGGTGATATGTGGTGGGATTTAAATAGCGATGCAAAATATGAGGTCCCAAAAGTTCCGGTTGGAAGTACTGACCCGCGCGTGAGTTCATTATTTGCAGGAGCAGTTTGGATCGGTGGAATTGATTTAGGTGGACAATTAAAAGTAGCGGCTGGTACTTACCGTCAAAATGGTAATGATTTTTACCCAGGACCACTTGACGCTAATGGAGAGGTAGATCAGGCAACCTGTACTGACTTTGATAAACAATGGCAGGTTTTAGGATCTGAAATTGATGAATTCAAATCTCACTTTACTGTTCCAGGTGTTTCTACATTAGACCCAAGTAGTATTCCTTCAAATATTTTAGATTGGCCAGCAAAGAACAATCCCAACAATCAAATTGTAGGCAATAGAGATTTAGCACCATTCTTTGATTATGATTCTAATGGAGAATATGACCCAACCTATGGTGATTTTCCTGTTATAAATTCTGAGTTTCAGAATTATGCTGACCAAATGATTTGGTGGGTTTATAACGATAAGGGGAATATTCATACAGAAACTGGTGGCCAGGCAATTGGAATGGAAATTCAAACTCTTGCATTTGCGTTTAAGACGACAGATGAAATTGACAATATGACTTTTTATAAATATGTATTGCTCAATAAAGCAACTACTACTCTTGACTCAGTTTATATGGGACAATGGGTGGATCCTGACTTAGGGTGTTATACTGATGATTATATTGGCTGTGATACTGCAAGAGGATTAGGAATTATTTATAATGCTGATGCAAATGATCAGCCTTGCCCTGTTGGTTATGGAGATCAACCACCATTATTAGGTGTCGATTATTTTAAAGGTCCACTTGATGAGAATGGAGAAGAGTTGGGAATGTCGTCTTTCCTTTATTACAACAATGATTTTACTGTAATAGGAAACCCTGAAAATGCATCTCATTTCTATGGTTATTTATCTGGTTCATGGAAGGATGGAACTCCATTTACTGATGGCGGTAATGCTTATGGCGGATCAGTCCCAACAAAATATGTTTTTCCAGGAGTACCAAATGACCCAACTGGTTGGTCGGAATGTGCTGAGAATAATACTGCAGCCGATCGCCGATTTGTACAATCATCGGGTGCATTTAAACTAATGCCTGGAGCAAGCAACGAAATTATTATTGGAGTTGTTTGGGTGCGTCCTCCGGTGGGAACTTACCCTTGTCCAAGTTTTAATCTATTACAAACTGCTGATGATAAAGCGCAGGCCTTATTCGATTCAAATTTTAAAATTCTTGATGGACCCAAAGCACCAGATGTTAAAATTGTGGAATTGGATAAAACTTTAATTTTCAACTTGATTAATACTTTTAATAAAGACATTGAAAAATATAAAGACTCTGATCCAATACTTGTTGCGGTGGGAGATCCTGATTCTATTTATGGCTTCCAAGGGTACCAGGTATTTCAATTAATAAATACACAGGTTAGTGCCCAGGAATTAGGCGACCCTTCTAAATCTCGTTTGGTTGCTCAGTGTGATATTAAAGATGGGATATCAAAGGTTGTTAATTTTACTTATGATCCAACATTGGAAACCGATGTTCCAACTTTGAAAGTAGCAGGAGCCAACATAGGAATTCAACATTCTTTTGAATTTTTGAATGATGCATTTGCAAGTGGCGATAAACGATTGATTAATCATAAGAAATATTATTACATGGTAGTTTCTTATGCCTACAATGGTTCAGCTATTCAGAAGACCAAGTATTTGCAGGGAAGAAAAAACACTAAAATTTATACTGCAATTCCTCATATTCCATCGCCTGAATTTAACGGATTAATTACCAATTCGGAATATGGAGATGGCCCACAAATTATTCGTGAAGAAGGAAGAGGAAATGGTGGGTTTAAATTAGATATCACAGATAATTCAATTGCAAATATTTTAATAAATGGCTTCGATGCACGCGTTGAATATATTGGAGGGAGTGGACCAGTTGGAGTGAAGGTAATTGACCCCAAAAATGTTCCATCATCTGATTTTGAATTGACTTTGATTGATACTCTTTCTACTGCCAATATCATGAAAGACAATGGCACTTATTGGAAATTAACTGATCTCACAACAGGAACTGTAGTTTATAGTGATACTACTATTAATGTTGTAAATGAACAAATGATTCTTGATTGGGGCCTATCAGTTTATGTTAATCAGGTAAGAAATCCTGGCAGTCTTAGTGCAAATGATAACAATGGATTTATTGAGTCGTCAATCACATTTGCTGAGCCACAAACTACTTGGTTGAGTGGTATACCAGATCAGGAAGGGGAAGATGACTTAAACTGGATTCGTTCCGGAACATTTAATACAACTGGAGCTGATCATCCAGATTATGTAGGAGAAGACGATAATCAGGATTTTGAAAACATTATTAACAGAACTTGGGCACCTTACCGACTCTGCTCACAAGATCTTGACTATGGGCCTATTTGGTCAAACAATTCTACTCGAATTCAAAATCGTTTAGATAGCTTACCAAGTGTTAAAATTGTTTTTACCTCTGATAAAACAAAATGGACTCATTGTATTGTATTGGAAGCGCAACCAGAGAAAAATTTAGCTGAAGGGCTTGCACCAAAAATGAGTATTCGGAATCATGGATCTTTAAATTTAGATGGAACCTATCAAACAATAAGTTTAACTGATCCAATGTCAAAAGGTTATTCTTATTTCCCAGGGTATGCAATTGATTTAGAAACCGGAACACGATTAAATATTATGTTTTCTGAAGATTCAAGAAATATTGGTGAAAATGGTGCGGATATGATTTGGAATCCGACTTCAAATTACTTCTCTAATACAGGTGAATTATCGTTCGGTGGTCGCCATTATATTTATATTGCAAAAACTAGATATGATGAAGATGTTTATTTCCGTGATAATCTTTCTTTGAATTCGACGGGAGATTTAAATCCAATTAATGCTCCTAACACATATAAAAAGATTGAATGGGTAAGCATGCCCTTATTGGCTCCTGGATTTAAATTAAAATCTTTTGCAGATGGATTGATTCCTACCGAAACAACCTTGTTTATTTGGGTTAATAAATCGTATTCAATTTTCCATACAGGCAATGCTGAAACAAACGGAGGATATCCAAGATATACTTTCAATACAAAAGATTTAGCTGCTGTAAAAGGTGATGCAACAACTGCAAAAAATGCTTTGGATACTATTAACATTGTTCCAAATCCTTACTATGCTTATAGTGGTTACGAAAGCAGTCAAACTGATAACCGAGTTAAGATTACCAATTTGCCTCAAAAATGTACCATCTCAATTTTTAGCATTGATGGAATTTTAATTCGTCGATTTGTGCGTGACGATGCAACCATTACCTCAATAGATTGGGACTTAAAAAATAATGTAGGCGTGCCTGTTTCAAGTGGTGTTTATATTATTCATATTAATGCCGGTGAACTTGGAGAAAAAACATTAAAATGGTTTGGCATCATGCGACCTACTGATTTCGACAGTTTCTAAAAAAAATAAATAGTAATCAAATCCCAAAAAAAAGGAAATGAAAAAAATATCGATTTTTAGCTTCGTTTTATTTGCAAGCATGCTTTCAGCATATGCAGGAAATAAAGACCGTGCCGGACAAGCAGGTGCTTATGAATTACTTATTAATCCATGGGCTCGAAGCAGTGGGTGGCATGGATTAAATACCAGTAGTGTTCATGGATTGGAATCTATGAATCTGAATGTTGCAGGATTAGCATTCACTTCAAAAACAGAAGCGCTTTTTTCTCATTCTATTTATTTAAATGGAACTGGAATTAATATTAATGCTTTTGGTTTTAGCCAGGCTCTTGGCAAATCGGGCGGAGTTCTTGGAATAAATTTAATGGCTATGAGTTTTGGCGACATTATGGTTACCACAGTAAATTTACCTGAAGGTGGCTTGGGAAATTTTAATCCTCAATTTCTTAATTTAGGAATTGCTTATGCTAAAAGTTTTTCAAATAGTATTTATGGCGGCATTGTAGTTCGAGCAATTACTGAAAGTGTAGCAGATGCAAAAGCTGCAGGACTTTCATTTGATGCGGGGATTCAATATAAAACAGGAGATAAAAAATATGATGATCGAGTAAAATTTGGAATTTCACTTCGAAATATTGGTACCCCAATTAAATTTCAAGGTGATGCGCTATCTTACAAAGGGAATGCTGCTGAAGGTGATTATCAGTTAACGGTTTCTCAAAGGTCTCAGCAGTTTGAGTTACCCTCATTACTTAATATTGGCGCTTCTTATGACTTGCACTTTGGAAAACAAAATGGAGAAAATAAAACCACACATCGGGTGACTATTGCAGCAAATTTTACATCTCATTCCTTTCAACGTGATAACGTTGGAGCAGGAATGGAGTATTCTTTAAAAGATGAGTTCATGGTTCGCGTAGGATATAATTACGAAGCTGGATTGCTTGAAGAAGCAGCCCGAACTAATGCTTATACTGGGTTAGCCGGTGGATTCACTTATGAATTGCCGATGAAAAAAAATGGAGCAACTGTTGCTCTTGATTATTCCTATCGTGCATCAAATCCATGGGGTGGAACGCATACTTTGGGGGCTCGAATTAATTTGTAATTTTACAATCACTTAAATAGCATAACAAACGCTTCAATTAAAATTGAAGCGTTTTTCTTTTTATTAATCAACAACCAAGTATAATGTCTGAAACACACTATTTTACAGAGGAAGGCCTTGAAAAGCTGAAGAAAGAAATTATAGTGCTCAGGACAAAGGGGCGTGCTGAAATTTCAAAAGCAATTTCTGATGCAAGAGATAAAGGTGATTTATCAGAAAATGCTGAATATGATGCTGCAAAGGATGCGCAGGGAATGTTGGAAATGAAAATTAACCAATTAGAAACAACACTGGCTAATTCAAAATTGGTTGATATTAGTAAAATGGATAATAGCAAGGTTATGATACTTTCAAAAGTGAAAGTTAAAAATATGGCTACAAAAACGCAACATTATTTCACATTAGTTTCTGAGAAGGAAGCAGATATTAAAATTGGAAAAATTTCTGTTGGTTCGCCAATCGGACAAGGCTTGTTAGGAAAAGTAGTTGGTGAAGTGGTGGAGATAACCATTCCGAATGGGAAAATGAAACTGGAAATAATTGAGATAACATTTT
>CAMDDP010000009.1 GCA_945892775.1 Chitinophaga pinensis | reverse complement strand
TTATATTTATAATTATAATTATAACTCATTCGAATAATTGCTTATGTCAGGCAGGCAAAATTGACAGCACATTTAGTGATGATGGTCGGGCAACTGTTTTTACCGGAGGAGGCGCAACAGATGTTATTATTCAGCCGAATGGGAAAATTGTAATTGGTGGAAATTCAACTGATTCATACTATGCATTAGCCAGGTTTAATTCTAATGGGACATTAGATAGTAGTTTTAGTTCAGACGGCAAGGTAAAAACACATGTGGGTATTGGTTTTAACATCGGGGGAGAATTGTTATTGCAACCAGATGGAAAAATACTATTTGCAGGGGATTGTGAAACAAATAGTGGTGGCAGAGATTTTGGATTAGCAAGGTATAATTCTAACGGTACATTAGACAATAGTTTTAATGGAAGTGGAATTATTACTACATCATTCGCAACAAGTAATAATGACGATGGAGGGTTATGTATTGCACTTCAATCTGATGGTAAAATTATCCAAGCCGGAGATAGATCGACAACAGCTTTTGCTGCAATTCGATTTAATACAAATGGAACCATTGATAATTCATTTGGAAACTCAGGCAAAATTTTAATTCCAATTGGAGATTTTATTTGTGAATGCAATTCTATATGCATTCAGTCTGATGGAAAAATTTTATTGGGTGGATATTCTAGGAGTACAACATTATGGAAGTCAGCTTTTGCCATAATGAGGTTAAACTCAAATGGCTCATTGGATAATACATTCGGAGTTGGAGGTAAGGACACTATATTTATGAGTACAGGAGGAAATACAAATCAAAATTATGAATACAATGTTGGTACAACTATGCTAATTCAAACAGATGGTAAAATTTTATTGTCCGGATCTTCTACACGAGGTTCGAATGGTTTTGGAACAATCCCAATTATTAAATTAAATTCAAATGGAAGTTTAGACAATAGTTTTGGAATTGGAGGGAAAGTACAATATGCTGTTCCTGGTCTTGAACAAATCAGAATTTATTCGATGACTCTTCAACAAGATAATAAAATTGTGGTTGTTGGTTTTATAGGTAGTATTGATTCTGTCAGTATTAGTTTTTTATTAGCTCGCTTTAATAAGGATGGTTCCATTGATAGTACTTTTGGAAATAACGGCATTGTATTAAAGGATATATCTGGCGCAGATGATGTACTTGCCGGGCTAGCTATGCAAAGCGATGGTAAAATAGTTGCATGCGGGGTAAGTGCATATGGCATGGAGGTGGTTCGTTATTTATCTGGTTTAGATGTTGGAGTTCTTGACTTATCCGTTTCAAATAATCCTGTTTTTATTTATCCAAACCCAATACAATCACAAGCAACACTACAATACACACTCACAAAAGATGAACAAATAAGTATTGAGTTATTTGATGTGCTGGGCAAATTGGTACAACAATTTATTGAAAACGAAACCCGCACCGCAGGCAAGCACGAAGAAGTATTAAAACTAAATGAGTTATTACCCTCCGGCACTTATATTATAAATATCGGTAACGGCAAAAATTCGCAGGGGGTTAAGATTGTGAAGGAATAGAATGAAATGATGCGTATGCACAACTCAGTTTCCCATTGCTTTTTTTAATAAATGAATTTCATTTGAATTATGATATTTGAACTCTTAAATGCAAAAGCAATCACTTATATACGGTATTCACCCTGTTGAAGAAGCTATAAACGCGAACCGGAGTATTGAAAAAATATTTATTCAAAAAGGGTTTCGTACTGATGCGTTTAAAAAAATTGTTGATACAGCTAAAATCAGAAATATTCCTGTAGCAAGTGTTCCGTTGGAAATGCTTGACCGCATTACACATGGAGTTCATCAGGGTATTGCAGCTAAAGTTTCTCCTATCGACTTTGTTGATTGGCGAGATATTGTTGCGCACACATTCGAACAAGGCGAAACACCATTGCTAATGGTTTGCGATAGTATTACAGATGTTCGGAATGTTGGAGCCATTGCCCGAACAGCTTATGCTGTCGGCGTGCATGCACTGATTATTCCTTCACAGGGTTTTGCTTCATTTACTGCGGAAGCAGTAAAATCCAGTGCAGGAGCATTGCAGAAAATTCATGTGTCGCGCGAAAGTGATTTAGTAAAAGCTGTGAAAGAAATGATGGGGTATGGAATTCAAACCATTGTAGCCGATGCTACTGGTGAAAAATATCCCTATGAAGTTGATATGAAATTACCTACGGCAATTATTATGGGTTCTGAAGATGCAGGAGCAGCTAAAAATATTTTGAGGTTCTCTACTCACATTGTAAAACTACCCATGCCGGGTGCCATTGATAGTTATAATGTGTCGGTTGCGGCAGGCATGATGTTGTATGAAGCTGTAAGGCAACGGATGAATTGAAAGGAAAATATTGGTTCGATAAAAAATAATTCTATTGAAATTTAAACTCTTTATTAAATTTAAATCTAATTTTTAATCAAAAAAAAACAAGACTATGAAAACTCCAATGAAAGTAGTTGCTGAAATTTATCGAAGAAATAAAAATCCACATTACAATTTTCGAATTCTTTTAGAAACGGGTAAGGGAAAAAAAATGTTGGTTTACACTAATCAGGGATACGCCAGTGTTAATGTTGCAAAGGAAATTGCCGGAGGCTTTACTTATAAAGGAACTAAAGCAACAGTAGTAGTATTAAAAAAATATTACCGCGTTTATATAGCTGAGAATAACAACAAGTAGTTTTTATTGTTAATAAAAACAAAAGTTTTTTCTATTGTAATTATTTTTAAAAAGATATAATTAGACAAATAACTTCTTGAGGAGGGGATTGTCTCTCAGTGTTTTCTTGATGAGTAATTATATGTATTCGTGAAAAACATTTGGCGCTGATTGGTTGTTAATTTTATTGCTAAATATTTAGCAATAAACAAGATTAATTATTTAACCTTCATTATCACTTTTATATTTGCCCCATTAAATATTTTATGATTCAGGTTGAGAAATTATTTCAGATAGCAGCGCATTCAGGAAGCATATATTCTGTTATCAGCGATAAGGAGGAAGCTTTGTATACTGCAGGAAGCGAAGGCATTGTTTTAAAATGGAATGTTAATGAGATTGAATCAGCTACTGTGCTTGCGAAGGTATCGGGTCAGGTTTTTTCACTTCTTATTTACGAATCACTCAATCAACTGTGGGTTGGCACCATGGCAGGAGTAGTGCATGTGTTGGATTTAAATTCAAAAAAAGAAATTCATCATTTTGTAAATCACACCGATTCTATCTTCGATATTCAGATGAATTCAGATGAAAGAATCTACATTGCATCAAAAGACGGCAGCATTTCAATATGGGAAGCCGCAACTTCCAGATTTATCAATCGCATTCAAATTGCACAAGATGGATTGCGAAAAATAGCTTTTCACCCGAATAAGAAAGAAATGGCGATTGGGTCTAGCGATAATTATATTTATATACTGTCAACAGAAAATTTTCAAGAATTATATAAAATTGAAGCGCATACAAATTCAGTTTTCTCCCTTTGTTATTCTACAGATGGCGAACAGCTTTTCAGTGGTGGAAGAGATGCTATGCTTTATAGCTGGAATGTGCTAAATAATTATAGTGAACTAAAAAATAGACCAGCACATCTTTTTACAATCAATAATATTATTTTATTAAGAGGAAAATATATAGCAACTGCAGGCCGTGATAAACATGTTAAAATATGGAATGGAGGAAATTTAGAATTAATAAAGGTTTTGGATAAAGAAAAATTTGATGGACATAAAAACAGCGTTAATAAACTCACTTGGTTAAGGGGGCATAATATTTTAGTATCAGTAAGTGATGATCGGAGTATGATACTATGGAAAATAAATTTTGATGTAAATGAATAGATTGCAGGCGAAATTTTTAAAAACGAAATTCTAATTTTAAAATGATATTAAGCGACAAAGCAATACTTGAATCAATTGACAAGGGAGATATTTTAATCGAACCATTTCGGCTCGATTGTCTTGGCTCCAATAGTTATGATGTCCATCTTGGAAAATACTTAGCAACTTACAATGACCGTGTACTTGATGCAAAGCAGCACAACAAAATTGAAGAGTTCACCATTCCGAAAGATGGTTTTATTCTGCAAGTCGGAACCTTGTACCTAGGTGTTACTGAGGAATATACCGAAACACACAAGCACGTGCCGTTCCTTGAAGGTAAATCTAGTGTAGGTAGATTGGGGATTGATATTCATGCAACAGCTGGTAAAGGGGATGTGGGCTATTGTAATACTTGGACTCTGGAAATTTCAGTTTCGCAACCGGTTAGAATTTACGCAGGAATGCCAATTGGTCAACTAATTTATTTTACTGTGGAAGGTGATGTGAAAAATCTTTATAATAAAAAGTTGAATCCTAAATATAATAAGCGAACAATCAAGCCGATTGAATCGATGATGTGGAAGAATAAATTTTAAAATTTTATTTTTTAATTTATGAACCAAAAGAAAAAGCTAACCAGTAGAGGGCGCATTGGTGTTATTTCATTTTATTTATTTTTTGTTTTCTGCTCCAGTGCGTCTGCTCAATATATTTGGAATGGAAAGGTAATTGACTCAACTACTTATGAGGCATTGCCATTTGTAACTGTGGTTATTAATCACTCTAGCACTATTGGAACCCGAACCGATATGGACGGAAAGTTTTCTTTTACTACTAAGGATCCGCAGGTGCATTTAACAATTAGTTACGTTGGATATAAAGTGTCTGAAATGGATTTTGTTGCTTCACAAAAACTAACTGAATTGAATATTATGATTCAATCACAGGAACAACAATTACAAGATGTTACTGTTTTTGCAGGGGAAAATCCAGCTTTTAGAATCATTCGGGAAATTGTAAAACATGCCGATGAAAATGACCCTGAAAAGCTAAGCTCTTATTCATTCAATATTTATAATAAGTATGTTTTTACCGCAGATGCTGAAAATGCAAAATTGGTGAAGGATAGAAAAAATGATACTTCAAAACAAATATTCGAATACCTAAAAGGGAATTATTTAATGATTATGGAGTCGATGATTAAAACAAAGTTTAAATCACCTGGATTAAGAAGTGAAATGGTAATGGCAACTAAAGTGAGTGGCTTTAAAGACCCTTCTTTTGCTTTGGCTTCATCACAATTGCAGCCCTTTTCTTTTTATTCTAATTATATAACACTCGTTGATATTGATTACCTGAATCCGGTCAGTATATCAAGTCCAAATTTTTATTTCTTAGCCATTGAAGATACCAGTTATCAAGGAAAAGATACAATTTATCAAATAAGTTTCAGACCCAAAAAGGGAAAGAATTTTATGGCTTTGAAGGGAATGCTATTTATCAATTCAGATGGTTACGCTATTCAACATATAACAGCTGAACCATTTGACACGCTTGGAATGGCGATGGTGGTTAAGATTGAACAAGACTATGCCAAATCTAAATCTGGCTATTGGTTTCCTATCAGATATAATACTGATATTCATTATAATAATTTTATTAAGCCCGGATTAAAAGTTTTTATGCAGGGGCGTTCTTACATTGATAGCATTCAACTTAATCGATTCATTTCTTCTAAAGAATTTGATGGAATTTCACAGCAAATTGATCCTAGGGCCGGAAGTAAGGATTCGGATTATTGGCAAAATATTCGTCCCGATTCGCTTACTAATAAAGAAATTAAAACCTATCGTGACATTGATAGCGTTGGAAGAAAACGGCACTTGGATGCCAAACTTAATATTGTTAACGGAATACTTGAAAATGAAATACCTATTGGTTGTATAAGTATTGATATAACTAACCTTGTAAAAATAAATGCGAAAGAAAAATATCGACTCGGTATTGGATTGACTACAAATGATAAGATTTCCGGCTTATTTAAATTGGGAGGATATGCAGGTTACGGCCTTGCTGATAAAAAATGGAAGTACGGGGGGAATCTAAGGCTTGATCTGAATGAAAAATATAGTTATGAGCTCTTATTTAAGTATTCGCATGATTATGAAGAGACAGGAGGTGTAAATTTTTATAAAGACAATTTATCGGGTAACACTCAAAAAGTACGCAACGCATTAGTTGATCGTTTTGATTTTACCGATCGTTATGAAGTTTCAGTTACAGGTAGAAGTTTTCGATTTTTGAATTATAAAATCACAGCATTTGAAGCACAAAAAACTTCTGCGTTCGAGTATGTTTTTTTGAATAAAATTACGAATGAGGGGACTGCTACACCCTTTATTTTTTCTGGAATTAAATTTTCAGGACGGTATGCTTATAAAGAAAAAATAGTGGAGTCTTTTGGGCAGAAGATTCCGGTGTTTAATCCGTGGCCCGTTGTCTGGTTTAATGTTACCAAGGGATTTAAAATTAATAATGGGCAATTTAATTATTGGAAATTTGATTTGAAATTTAATTTCGAATTTCCAACAAAAAGATTTGGATACACTTATCTGCAGGCGTTTGCTGGTTCTTCAAATGCCTCACTTCCAATTTCTGAATTGTATAGTTGTAAAGGAAATTATACTCCTTATGGTTTGTACTCCTATAGTAATTTTCAAACCATGCGCGCAAATGAATTTGTGTATAATCAATACGTTTCAATTTTTTGGGAACAAGACTTTGGTTCGTTGATTTTTAAAGCAGGAAAATTTAGACCCAAAGTATTGTTGTCAAATAGTGTTGGCATTGGAAAGATAAATAATCCTGAATTACATAGTGTGGATCAAAAATTAATTGATGTGGGTTTGTTGGATTATCCCTATACTGAATCTGGAATAATTATCAATAACCTTATCAGTAAAAAAATATTTGGTGCATTGCGTCTTGGCTTGGGCGTTGGCGGCTACTATAGGTGGGGATTTTATGCCATGCCAAATTGGAAAGATAATGTTGCATTAAAATTAGCTTTTTATATTTCTGGATAGCTTGTATAATAAAAAAATAATGCTGAATAATTATTTGCAGGATGAAAAAAGAAAAGTTGAGTGCGATTATATTTTCCCGACTACGATATCGTGAATTAATTTTTCTACATCTTCTTTTTTTAAATTTTGCTTTAGGATTCCATTTTTTGCAAAACTTATATTTCCACTTTCTTCCGAAACTACAATTGAAATAGCTTCTGAGTTTTCAGTGATACCAACTGCCGATCGATGACGCAAACCAATTCTTTCAGGTAGTTCTAAGCTTTCTGAAACGGGCAAAACACTTCCTGCATAAATAATTCGTTGGTTAGCAATAATGACCGCTCCATCATGCAGCGGACTATTCTTGTTAAAAATGCTTTCAAGTAATTTTTCAGATATGTGAGATTGTAGTTGTACTCCTGGGTTATGTAAATCTTGTAATCTGAAATGGTCGGTAAAAACGATTAACGCTCCCGTTTTATTTGAGGATAAATATTCTAATGCCTGATTAATTTCTTTGATGGTGGTTTCCTGTTGTCTTGTTCTTCGCTTTTTGTAAAATGGAAGATTGCGGAATATTTTATAACGATCCAACATATTTACATTCCCAAGTGATAATAAAAATTTTCTGATTTCTGGTTGAAAGACTATGATGATGGCAATGACTCCTGCACTAACAAAATGTCCGAGTAATTCTGTCAGCACATCTAATTTTAAAAAGCGAACCAATAGATAGGTTCCATAAATTACTAACATGCCTAGAAACATATTTATTCCAAGTGTGCCTCTTATTCTTTTATAAAACCAATAAATAAGAATTATTACAAGAAGCAGATCAATAATATCAGTAATAGTATAATCAATTTTGTGACCGTATAATTTAATTAGCAGCATGGTATTGTTTAATTAGTTCAATCGCTTGTTTAGCTTCTTTCACATCATGAACTCGCAATATTGTAACTCCATTTATTAATGCAATGGTATTTAAAACAGTAGTTCCGTTCAAGGCATTGGCTGGCGTTGTTTTCAACACGCTATTAATCATTGACTTTCGGGATAAGCCTGCAACAATAGGCAAATCGAAAATTTTTAAATCGTTTAAATGTTTTAATAATGAATAATTATGTGATGTGTTTTTTCCAAATCCAAAACCAACATCTAAAATAATATCTTTTACTCCGGCTTCGTTAAGTAGTTGAATTTTATTTAAAAAGAAACTTCTTACATCTTTAACTACATTTTCAAATGTTGGATTTTGTTGCATAGTCTCAGGTGTTCCTTGTAAGTGCATCAAGACATATGGAACATTTAATTCACCAATAGTTACAAACATTCTTTCGTCTAAATTTCCACCTGAAATATCATTCACAATTGAAGCACCAGCTCCGACAGCTTTTTTTGCAACCTCAGAACGAAAAGTATCAATGGAAATGATTGTTTCGGAAAACTCTTTGTGAATTAATTCAATAATCGGAATCACTCTTGTTAATTCTTCTTCTATTGAAATTGTTTGAGCGTTCGGACGGGTACTTTGACCACCAATGTCAATAATGGTTGCCCCCTCTGTAATCATTTTTCCTGCTTGAGCTACTATTTCATTGTTGGAGGAATATTTTCCACCATCAAAAAATGAATCTGGAGTTACATTCAGAATTCCCATTACAATGGGTTCTTCTAGTATAAATAATTTTCCGTTGCAATTGAGTGTTCGCTTCACATTTTATCTTTTAATTTGCGGCTCATAAGTACATCACAAAAATCAGAATAACTTGTCAGATAAAACAATTAATCAATTTAACGAGGTCATTCAACATTGCCGAAAAGTATTTGAAGCAAAAACAAACGACTATGGAACTAGTTGGAGGGTGATGCGATTACCATCTATTACGGATCAGATTTTTATTAAGGCAAATCGTATTCGCACCATTGATTTGAAAGGAAACATGAAGGTAAATGAAGCAATGGACAGCGAGTTTATTGGCATAGTTAATTACAGTGTCATTGCTTTAATACAGTTGGAGTTAAATGATGATAGCGGTAAAGAAATAAGTGTGCAAGCAGCACTCGAATTATTTAATAATAAAGTGGAGGCAGCTAAAAATTTGATGCTCGATAAAAATCATGATTACGGCGAGGCATGGCGCGATATGCGTGTTTCATCTTTTACTGATTTAATTCTGATGCGTATAATGCGTATTCGACAAATTGAAGATAATCTTGGCCAAACTATAATGAGCGAAGGTATTGATGCCAATTTGTACGACACTATTAACTATGCGGTTTTTGCACTTATTAAAATTGCAGAGGCAAAAGAAAAATAAGTTTTGAAATCAGGTTCAGTTTTTGTTTAATCGCAGTTCCTAACAAATTATAAACAGATATGAAAGCAGCAGTTACATTTTCCAGAATTTTTGTGGGTTGTTTATTTATTTTTTCAGGTTTTATAAAAGCTAACGACCCGATCGGCTTCTCCTACAAACTTGATGAATATTTTGAATTGTTTCACATGCCATTTCTGATACCGCTTACGGTATACATGGCAATGGGAATTTGTGTGCTTGAAATTGCTTTGGGAGTAATGTTGTTGTTAGGGGAATTCATGGAATTTACTGCATGGCTGCTTTTGTTATTGATTGTGTTCTTTACTTTTTTAACAGGTTACAGCGCCATTACCGGAGCTGTAAGTGATTGCGGCTGCTTTGGCGATGCGCTTAAACTCACACCTTTTCAATCGTTTATGAAGGATTTGGTGTTGCTTGTTTTCATTCTTGTAATTTTTATTTACCGCAAACAAATTAATCCTGTTTTCAATTTAAAGTGGAGCAAGTTTCATGTTTCCATGGCGGTGCTTATACCAACGCTCTTTACTGTTTACTGTTATGCCTATTTACCTGTTATAGATTTCCGCGCTTATAAAATCGGAAATAATTTGAGAGAACAAATGGCATTCCCTTTAGGAGGTAAACGAGATAGCACTGTCCTAACTCTGGTTTATAAAGATAAAGCTTCAGGTTCCGAACAAGGTTATTCAATGAAGGAACTTCCTTTTTCCGATTCTGTTTGGATGGCAAATCATGAATTTATTAAACAGGATAATAAAGTGATTATAGAAGGTGATAAACCTAAAATTACTGACTTTAATATATGGAGTGAAGACAGTCCTGATATTACTGCCGAAGTTCTGGATGACCCTAATTACCGTTTGTGGATTATCAGTTATGATTTAACCAAGGCGAGCAAAAGTTCATTCGAAGCTATTGTTAAGCTTACTGACGAATGTGAAAAACATGGTATAAAATCAGTTGGATTAACCTCTACCGATTATGCAATTATGGATCCGATTCGTCACGAAATAAATGCTGCATTTCCTTTTTATTATGCTGATCAAACTGTATTGCGAACCATGATTCGAAGTAACCCCGGCATCATGTTAATGAAAGGGTCAACTGTAATGGGTATGTGGCATTATCATGCTGTGCCATCATATGAGAAATTAAATGAGAAATTCTTTTCAAAGTAACTGGTGCAATCGATTCGGATTTTAGTTTAAAAAATGCTTAATCAGTTTATTTGGTTTACAAAGCAATATTTTTTTGATTCGCTTATTAAATCACTACTCTCATTAGTATTTCTGTGCCTTCTCTGTCCAGTTAAATTCAATATTCAAAGCGAGATGCCAATTACCCTGCAATCATTTGCAGTTATTATGGTAGCAATGTGTTTTGGTTGGCAAATTGCCAAAGGTGCAGTTCTTACTTATATTATTGCAGGAGCCATCGGTCTGCCGGTTTTCGCGGATTATAAATCAGGTGTTGAAGTACTAGCCGGTACTACCGGTGGTTTTATAATAAGTTTTTTTATTGCATCACTAATCATCGGTTGGCTAATTGAAAAGCCTTGGTTTCAAAAACCTATTGGCAATTTATTACTTTGGTTTATGGGACATGGCATCATTCTTTTTATTGGAACCATTTGGATTTCGTTTTTCGCACCTGACTGTCTGAGCATAATAATTCCGGTTTTACCCGGCGCTGTTATAAAATCAATTGTTGGTTGGGGACTGATTCAGTTATTTGTTCAACTGACAAAAAACAGAAAGGCTGAATAGTTTTTTTGCTTCGAAGATTTTTAAATAACAAAAACTTATTGCCATTTTAAAAAATCTGCTTGTAGTTAGAAACTAATACTCTACTTTCGTAAAGCATTTTGAAAACAACACAATTCATATCAAGAGTAATTGCATCACTTTTATTGGTGGTGATATTACATTCTCATGTATGTGCTGCACTTTGTGCTTCGGGGATTTATTCTTGTTGTGTTGAGTCAAAGGAATTACCGGATTGTTGCAAAAAATCATGCTGTGACAAAGAGGGCGGTAGTTCTAAAGATTCCGGGTGTCAGCAAGAACACCTTGCATTGTTTGGAACTTTCGGTCAGTTTCATTTTGGGAAAACAAATGAAACGAAAATTTTTCATCCTGTTGTTTATGTAATTAATAATGAGAAAAGTATTCAGTCTGTAATATCTGAAGAATTATATTTTGCCTTTAACGGATTTCATCTACCGCCACCTAAAGAGAATATTATTATTCTCACTCAGCAATTTCTTATTTGATTTTTATTTCAGTAATACACCCGACGGGTTTTCTGCGCGGGTTTTGATATTTTGCATTTTGCAAGAACAACTTTCTTTATAAAATTCTTTTAAATACTTTTTAAATAATCACCAAAATGAAATGCGTAAGCATTCATTAATTCAATAAAATCAAACTCCAAAAAATGAAAAAATCAATTTACCTATCAATCGCTTTGCTTTTCGTTCTTACGGTTTCCAAAGCTCAAACTGCAATGCAATTAACCGGACAGGATTGCAATGGCGTTTCACATGATTTGTTTGCCGATCTTGATGCAGGCAAAGCTGTGATACTTCATTTCTTTATGCCGAACTGCGGATCATGCCCACCACCTGCGCAAAAAATTCAGGCAATGGCTAATCACATTTTAGCCGCAAACCCCGGAACCATTACTGCTTATGCAATGCCTTTTCAAAACACAACAACCTGCACTTATACTGCTGGTTGGGTTTCAACAAACAACTTGTCGCTATATGCTCCTTATGACAGCGGTGCTGTTCAAGTGGCAAACTATGGCGGATTCGGAATGCCAACAGTTGTGTTGCTTGGCGGAGCTGATCACCGTGTAATGTTTTCAACTATGAGTTTCTCAACCAGCGATACTACTATCATGAGAGATTCAATTCTGGCATTACTAGGAATCACTTCAAATATTGCCGAGTTACCGTCTTCTGTTTCTTCATTTGAAATATATCCAAATCCATCAAGCGATAATGTTTCAATAAATGTATCAATGAATGAAAACGCGAAACTGACAATTGATGTAACAGATATTACCGGAAAGCAAATTGCCGTAATTACCAATGAAAATAAAATTGGATTAGTATCTGAAAAATTCAATACTGCTGAATTAGCAAATGGTATTTACCTGGTTCGTATAAATGTGAACGGAAAAACAGCAACACAAAAATTAACTGTTGCGCATTAATTTATGATTAATTCAATTAAAAAAATTATTCTTTCAGTAGCTGCATTAATTGCAGCTACTGATTTTTTAATGGCCCAAAACCCTCTTTTTATACCGCCAACATTAAACGGTACTAATTTTAATCTCAATATTCAGAACGGAACCACGCAATTCTATCCTGGAATTAATACTCTAACTTATGGAATCAACGGGGCATTACTCGCACCAACCTTAATAATTAATAAATGGGATTGGGTGACTTTAAATGTTACAAACAGTTTAACAGGAAATGGAAACGCTACCACAATTCACTGGCACGGATTGCATGTGCCGGCCATGGATGACGGAGGCCCGCACCAGGTGATTAATCAGGGTGCAACATGGAGTCCTTATTTTCAAATGTTAAATTCTGCTGGAACATTTTGGTACCATCCGCATGGCGATAATAAAACTGATCTGCATGTGTCAAAAGGAATTGCGGGTATGATTATAGTAAAAGACAGTGCTGAAGCTGTGCTAACTCTTCCAAGAGATTATGGTGTTGATGATTTTCCGATAATTGTTCAAACAAAATCGTTCGACATTTTAAACCAGATTGCAATCGCTACTGAATTAGATACCGCTTTAATGGTGAATGGTATTGTGCATCCTTATCTTGATGCGCCTTCGCAGGTAATTCGTTTTCGTTTACTCAACGGTTCTTCTAGCCGAACTTATAATTTTGGTTTTACGGCCAACAAAATTTTTAAAATGATTGCAGGTGATGCCGGACTATTAGATAGTGCCATTACCTTAACAAGAATAAGATTAAGCCCCGGCGAGCGCGCCGAAATTCTTCTGGACCTTCAGGGAATGATGGGCGATACAATTTTTCTGAACAGTTACAGTTCAGAGTTGCCAAATGGAATTTATGGTGCGGCAACTGTTACAGGCATGATTGGAGGAGTCATTCCTGATTATGATTTGAATCCGCTTAATGGAGCCGACTTCGGTGTGTTGCAAATAAATATTGGAACACAAACTGCCAACCCTATAACAACTACTCCATCAGTTTTAATTGCCAATATTCCATGGACTGGATTCACGGTCTCTAGGACTTTCACCCTAGCTCCTGATAGTATGATGAGCGCACAAGGTCAGGTGGCAGGCCCTTTTGGTATTAACGGAGTTCATTTTGATATGAATTATATTAATGTAACTACTTATTTGAATACTACTGAAAAATGGAGAATAACCAACAACACAGGTATAGCTCATCCTTTTCATATTCACGATATGCACTTTTATCTTCTGAGCATAAACGGCGGTGCGGTTCCTGCTTATGAGCAGGGAAAAAAAGATGTTGTATTGGTAATGCCTATGCAATATGTTGAATTCATAACCAGGTTTGAAGATTTTGCAGATGATAGCGTACCATACATGTATCACTGTCATTTGTTGCATCATGAAGATGATGGAATGATGGGAAGTTTCAGGGTGATTGATACAACAAACACTTCTATCGCTGGATTCAATGAAAATGACAATTGGAAAATTTATCCCAATCCTGCATCAACAACTTTAATAGTTGAAATTCCAACTTCATTACAAGCATTGTATGCTTATGAGATTTATGATATCGAAGGCAAGTGGGTTAAAGCTGTATGGAGAAATTCTTTCAAACAAGAAATTGTCATAAGCGATTTGGCCGATGGAATTTATTTCCTTCAACCCTGGGCATATTATTGGAAACCTGAACCACAAAAGTTTATTATTCAGAAAAAAAAAAATTAAAATCAAAGCACTATGAAAAATATTTTAACTATTACGCTAATAGTTTTTGCACTAAATGTATCAGCCCAAACATCATTAGGCTGGAATAATGCAATGGATGTTGCAACAAATTCAAGCAGCAATCTTCATCCACGAATTGTTTTGGATAGAAATAATAATCCATTAATTCTATGGGGACAATCCACACATGCCATGTTTTCGCGTTGGAATGGAACAGCATTTTCGGTTCCTGTTGCGTTGAATCCATCATCAATTCCAATATTCACGGCATCATGGGCAGGGCCGGATATTGCATCAAAAGGAGATACTGTTTATGTGGTTTTCAAAGAATCACCTGAAACAACAGGAAAAATTTATGTGGTGCATTCCTACGATGGAGGCGTAAATTTTTCAACTCCTGTTCAAGTCGATTTTATTGCTGATAGTGTTTCCCGATTTCCAACTGTTACAGTTGATGATGCCGGCAATCCATTAATCGGTTTTATGAAATTTAATTCAAGTTTTGGTGATAGCCGTTGGGTGGTTGCAAAGTCAACTGATTTCGGAAATTCATTTTTAACTGATGTGAAAGCAAGCGGATTTTCCGGCGGAGAAATTTGTGATTGCTGCCCCGGCCAACTGGTTTCTGCCGGCAATACGATTGCCATGTTGTATCGTGATAATCTCAACAACATTCGTGATACATGGGTTGGTGTTTCAACAAATGGGGCAAATTCATTCAACGCAGGAATTAATCTTGACCAGAATAACTGGATGTTAATGTCTTGCCCAGCTACAGGTCCGGATGGAGTTTTAATTAATGATACGCTTTACTCAGTATTCATGAGTCAGGCAACAGGTGATGATTTAGTATATTGGAGTAAAGCATCAATCAGCAATTTACAGTGCTCAGGAAGTGCAACAATAACCGGTATGTTTACAGGGCTAACGCAGCAAAACTATCCACGCATAGCTAATAATAACAATGCTACAGCAATTGTATGGAAGCAAGCAGTGAGTGGTTCAAGTCAACTGGGTATTTATTTTACCAGCGATATTCAAAACGGATTGCCATTGAATTACGATACTGTAGCCACCGGTAATCTGAATGAAGTAGTAAATACCGATGTTGCTGTTTCAAATGGGAAAGTATATGTTGTATGGCAGGATAATGTTTCAGGCACAGTTAAGTACAGAGTTGGAACATACGCAGTTCCTGGAAGCATAAAACTTGTTTCCGAAAACGTAAGTGTAACAGTTTATCCAAATCCTGCAGGCGATTATATCATTTTGGATGCCGAAAAAATTTCGGGATACATTGGTTATTCGATTCTTGATATAACAGGAAAAAGTGTGTTGCAATCAAATTATGAATCTCCCAATCTTAAAATAAAAATTGATGTTAGCAATCTTGCTGAGGGTAGTTACATGCTGCAACCTTCAGCTTGTTTTTACCGACCTTCACCCATAAAATTGATTATTCACCGAACTAAATAATCAATCATGAAAAAAAATTATTCTTGGTAATATCTGTTTTTCTTTTTGTTCCATTTTCATTTCATCCTGCAGCGAAAAAACTTCATCAACTCAAATTGCAACCGATACTACCGATTCTGTAAAAGTGGTTCGCACTATAAAAAAATCAGGTTGATAAAATATTTTTAACTCTAACAAAGTTGTACTGATTTTTGCTCAAATAAATTTCTTTCAATTATAGAAATAGATTCAACATCCTGCTATTAACTGACAACTAAAAATGGTACAATTCATATTTCGCAAACTTGCTTATGGATTTTTGGTATTATTGGGTGTAGTGTGCACCGTGTTTTTTTTATTCATGGCTCTGCCTGGAGATCCTGCAATGCTAACCATGGGGCAGCGAACGGATGTTGGTTCGTTAGAAGCTGTTAATAAAGAGTTGGGTTTAGATAAACCAAAATCAGTTCAATTCCTTTTGTACCTCAATGATATTTCTCCGTTGTCAGTTCATTTCAATTCAGAACAGAATAAGAAAAAATATAATTACACATCAATTCTTCATTTCGGGGAACGCATATTGGTGTTTAAGTTTCCATACCTGCGCAAATCATATCAAACACAAAAATCGGTTGCTTCAATAATTACAAATGCATTACCTAATACAATTGTGCTTGCATTTGCAGCAATCATATTTGCAATAATTATTGGAATATTTCTCGGCACTGTTGCAGCAGTAGCACATCAAACCTGGGTAGATAGTTCAGTTTTGTTTGTTTCTGTTTTAGGAATTTCAGTGCCATCATTTTTTTCAGCTATATTATTTCAATGGGTATTTGCATTTGTATTATCATCCTTTACTGGTTTAAGTATGACAGGTTCTTTTTTCATGCCCGATATATTTGGTGAAACGCATTTAATGTGGGGAAATTTGATTTTACCTGCAATTACATTAGGCTTAAGACCTGTTGCTATAATTACTCAACTTACCCGTAGCAGTATGCTTGATGTTCTTTCGCAGGACTATGTGCGTACTGCAAGAGCTAAAGGATTAGGGTATACAAAAGTGGTATTCAAACACGCGTTGCGCAATGCACTCAATCCGGTACTCACTGCTGTTTCTGGTTGGTTTGCTGAAATGTTAGCTGGCGCATTTTTTATTGAAATGATTTTTGGTTGGAATGGAATTGGTAAACTCACTGTTGAAGCATTAAACAAAAATGATTTTCCGGTTCTAATGGGGTCTGTTTTATTTGCGGCTTCAGTTTTTGTCGCAATTAATATTCTGGTTGATATACTATACGGTGTTTTCGATCCAAGAATTGCCCGAAAATGATGCTTGAAATTGAATTAAATTCTATATGAGTCTTGTATTCATTATTGGTTTTATGACTGCCGGAAAAACTCGCGAAGGGAAGCGCCTTGCAAAAATGATGAATAAAAAATTTATTGATCTCGATAGAATTATTGAAGAACAGGAAAAAAAAAGTGTTGCACAGGTATTCGTTGAAAAAGGAGAAGAGTACTTTCGTAAAATAGAAAGCAATGCATTAAAATCGATAAACACCAATGGAAATATAATTGTAAGTTGCGGAGGCGGAACTCCTTGTTTTTATCAAAATATGGATTGGATGATGGAAAATGGAATTGTGATATGGTTAAGGGTTTCCGCAGAAACAGTTTTTAAAAGAGTTAGTGAATCAAAAAAACAGCGACCACTTTTAAAAAATTTGGAAGGAGAGGAGTTGGCAATTTTCATTAATCATAAAATGAAAGAACGCGAGACCTTTTATTCGCAAGCGAAAATTCAAATGAATACTGAAAATATTTCGATTAAAAAACTAGCTGAGAAAATAAATGGTTTGGGTTTTGCGAGATAAAATATATTATTTATTTACAGTTTCTTTTTCTTTGGTAAACTTGCTACAATAAGATTGTATGATAAGTCAATCCACTCTTTCAATAATTTAGTCGAAACAGTTCCGTCAACTTTCACAGTGTTCCAATGTTGCTTATTCATATGAAAGCCAGGTTGAACGCAATCGTATCGTTCTCTCAACTCATTAGCTAATTCAGGATTGCATTTCACATTAAATTGTAATTGCTCTGTGTTTAATGGAAGCAGCAAAAATATTTTTCCTGAAATTTTAAATACAATAACATCAGGTCCGAATGGAAGTGTTTCTTCAACATTTAATTTAGAAAGACAATACTCCCGAACTCTTTCAATATTCATTTTACAGAGTTTTCAATTCAACTCACATAAACGGCTTCTTCCTCAACGAATTCAACAGTGATATGTTCCTGCATATTTGTTGATAGTAATAGACCAACATAATCAGCAACTATCGGAAATTGTTTGTGCTTACGGTCAACTAGTACCATTACTTGAACTTTCTTGGGCTCAACTTCCATCAAAGGTTTCATAGCATAAAACAACGTACGACCAGTGTGAGCCACATCATCTACAATAATTACTGTTCTATTTCTGAATTCATCAATAGGAATACTGCAGGTAATGTTATTGGAAGTTGGCTTCACTTTGTCCAATGAAATTGAACACAACTTGACTGAAATCGTCGAAAATTTTTTTAATTGTTTGGATAATTTTTCTGCGAGTTTATACCCGTTTTCTTTTATTCCAGCCAAAATAATTCCATCTTTTTCATCATCGTTTTCTAAAATTTCATAGCTGATTCGCTCAATCTTTTTCTTTATGTCAGAAGCAGAGAGCAGTAGAGTGCGATTTTTATTCATTTATAGTTTTACAAACTTTCTGACCGCCAATATAGTTTTTCCATTTCTTAATAAGCAATAATATAAACCCTGCGGCCAATTGCTACAATCAATTATAAAATCAGTATACCTAATAGGATCGATAAATATGTTTTGGCCAATTGAATTAAAAATTTCAATGCGACTATTTAAATCAAATTCAGAAATTGTAATGTTAAATTCTCTGCTTGATGGATTAGGCGAAAGAATAAAATCACTATTAATAATTTCTTCATTTTGATTTTCTAATCGGAACGAAGTTGCGAATGTTTGTGCGGTTGTAACATATCCTGCGCACAGTGGAGTGGTTGAGCATACTGAACGCACACGCCATTCATAATTTGTGTTTGGCAATAAATTATTTACCACTTTAAAGCCATTATTAGATCCTATAACTTTTGTTGTCCAATTTGAAGTACCCACTGCTCTTATATATGCTAAGTAGCCGGTTGATGTTGCTTGTGTATTCCAGTTTAGTTTAGCTGAATGATTGGTGATATTCGATACATAAAGACTTGTTGGTTTCGGACAGGGTGCACACACAATAACATCTGATGACTTTAAAAATCTAAAAGCATCGACTTTTCCAAATCCCCACTTGGTATTCGGAATATTTGTGCTCGTAAAATTATCAGTAACAGCAGTTGACAGCAATGAATCCTTTATAGTTTTCCAATTGGTTGTCGGGTAGCGTTGTAGGTATAATGAGATAATTCCGGCAACAACAGGCGATGACATACTGGTTCCGCCATCTAAAATATGTTGTCCACCCACTCCAACTTTTTGAGGATTATTTGAAATAAATGTTGGCATTAGCAGAAGTAATCCAGCACCGAATGTGTTATTTCCTGAAGCTGAAATATCGGGTTTCATTATTCCATTTCTTGTTGGGCCAATACTACTTGTTAGCGCCCGCGCCCCTACTGTGTCGGTTGTTGTTTGGGGGTTACTATTCACATCTACCCAAGTATTTCGGTTGTTAAAATTTGCCACTGTAACAACATTGTTGCTGCATTGGAAACTGCTTACAATTGTTTGCGAATTGGTTGGCAAACGGTAACGAGCTATATCAGGAAATTGTGCTGCGCTAGGTAGATTTACTTTTAGCATATTACTTGTGCCGGTATAAGATGGGTGGCTCCATATATCAAAGTGGCCACTTCCTTTGGTAATTAATCTGAAATTATAACTAGTGTTAGATGTATTAATAATAAAAGCAAGATGATAAACGGTGTCAATCATTTCGGCTTGAATAGTTATAGTTCCTATTGTTGTTCCTGCCCATGTCTTTAATGTATCCTCAAGTTGTGCGTAACCACCAGAAAAAGAAAAATTAGAAATAATGTTGTAATAATTTGTTCTTCCAAGGTAGGTATATGGATTTGTTAAATCAGCACCAAGAGCGAATTGCAAGTTGTCAAGTTGTGATTTGTTGGCCCACATTTCATAGTAAACTGAGCCCAATGAAGCTTGGTATTTAAACCATGTAAAAGCTGAATCTGTTTCAGCCGGATAATTCAAATGCATCAAAATAGCTCCCGCATTTCCCGCCGCCGCAACAAAGCTTCTTCCTGTTGATTGCGTAATTAAATTGTTTATTGCCTGGGCGGGCAAATCAAATCCATCGTGAGAACCATTGTAGGTGCCAACGCTCGCATTTATCACACATGGTTTTCCAAGTAGGGTAGCTTTTGTATAAATGTATTCTGTAGCATCCACCATGCTATTTAAAAAATTGGCTCCCATGTCAACAGCAACAAAAATGACATCAGCTTTTGGGGCTACTCCCTCGTATTGATGTTGCGTTATTGGATTGCCACAAGCAATGCCTGTTACAATGGAGCCATGGCCAAAGTAGGCGGTTGTTGGAATATAATTAGCTCCACTATCAATAGCGGCAGCGTCCCATTCCTGGCCGTAACCATAGCTTGGAGTCGTACCTCCACTCACATCAAGCTGCGACCATAAATATTTTATTCGTGTATTTCCACTCGCATCTATAAAATCAGGGTGAGTAATATCAATTTCAGAGTCAATGATTCCTATTATGACTCCACTGCCATCATATCCTTGTGGTAAAGGCGACTGACCTAGTTTAACAGGGGTAATATGAGCATGAATATCTGTATGATCATCGAGCGTGTTTCCAATTCCATGTCGCCCTTCAATTCTTTTTACACCCTCAATTTCTGAAAGTTGAAAAATTTTATTTACAGATAAGGTTATAGCTGAAATGTCTCTTACAGAATATTTGAAGTTTCCACCAAGATTTTTTACTGATGATTGAATGGCAATTTCATTGCCCTGTACGAGCAATTGTAATTGTTCAGTACTTGTCGCATTTTCATTGATATAATTGCGCAAGCTAAGGTTAATAGTTGCGCGCTCTTGGGCTGAAATAAATAATGAAAAGTGAAAAATGAAACTTGTAAAAAGTATTGTTTTTTTTACCATTAGGTTTTTCTTAAAAATTTCCTTGATTAAAGTTATGCTTCCATTTTCATTTTAACACAATAGTTGCAAACAGAATTTTCTATGATTGACAGATTTTTTACAGTCTGCTTTAAAAGGAAGGGGATTTTTTTTTTTAATAATTTCATCTCACATTGCATTTCTCCTTTTAAATTTGCACTGAAATTATTTTGAATGGTTGAACAACTGATTTTCTCCCTGCTATTTATCATTGCTATTTCATTGTTTACTACCAATGTTCGTAAGGTGTTCAGGAACATTGGTTTGGGTAGAGATATAAAAATCAATGATCGAAAAGGAGATCGTTGGAAGCAAATGTTATTAGTTGCATTGGGGCAAAAGAAAATGTTTAAGCGTCTTTTTCCAGCATTGTTGCACTTCGTTGTTTATGCGGGATTCGTGATCATCAACATTGAGTTGTTGGAAATTGTTGGCGATGGGTTATTGGGAACCCATCGTATACTCTCAACATTAGTTCCCTCTGGTTTTTATAATTTCATTATTGCCGGATTTGAAATACTTGCTATTTTAGTTTTAGTTGGTTGTGTTGTTTTTTTATGCAGAAGATACATTGTCCGGATCCCACGCTTTTGGAATAAAGAAATGACCAAGTGGCCTCGAACAGATGCAGCCATTATTCTTTTTGCTGAAATTATTCTGATGAGTTTGTTTCTGCTTATGAATGCAACAGATAGTGTTTTGCAATTGCGTGGATGCGAACATTATATAAAAGCTGGACTTTATCCTATCAGTCAGTATGTCGTTCCGTTATTTAATGGGTTTTCTGATAACGCCTTAATCATATTTGAACGAACCTGTTGGTGGGGGCATATTATTGGTATTTTGTTTTTTCTTAATTATATCATCTGGTCAAAACATTTTCATATTCTTCTTGCATTTCCGAATGTGTGGTATGCAAAGATTACTGCTAAAGGTGAGTTGTCTTCACTTGCTTCAATTACCAATGAAGTAAAATTGATGTTGGACCCCAATGCTGTAGTTACCCCTGATCCGAACCCTGGAAAGTTTGGTGCAAAGGATGTAATGGACTTGAATTGGAAGCAATTGATGGATGCTTATTCATGTACTGAATGCGGGCGTTGTACTTCTGCATGCCCTGCTAACATCACCGGAAAACTTTTATCGCCGCGAAAGATTATGATGGACACGCGCGATAGATTGGAAGAAGTTGGTCGCAATATTGATAAACACGGCATTGATTTTACTGACCAAAAATCTTTATTAGGAAATTATATAACTGAAGAAGAGTTGTGGGCTTGTACTAGTTGCAATGCATGTGTGGAGGAATGTCCCATAATGATTGATCCCCTAAGCATCATTGTTGATTTGCGACGAAATTTAGTTATGGAAGAATCAAAGGTGCCAGCTGAATTGACAAGTATGATGGGAAATATCGAAAACAATAGTGCGCCTTGGCAGTTTTCTCCTGCTGATCGTTTCAATTGGGCAGAGGGATTAGATATTCCAGTTATGGCTGATTTAATAGTGCGCGGTGAACAACCTGAAGTTTTATTTTGGATTGGTTGTGCAGGAAGTTTTGACGATCGATATAAAAGTGTTGTGCGTTCATTTGCAAAAATTCTAAACGAGGCGAATGTGAAATTTGCTGTACTTGGTTTGGAAGAAAGTTGCACCGGAGACCCAGCTAAGCGCGCGGGCAACGAGTTTTTAGCACAAATGCAGGCAATGCAAAATATCACTACTCTAAATAACTATTCTATAAAAAGTATCGTCACTGCATGCCCTCATTGTTTTAATAATATTAAAAATGAATATCCTGCGCTTGGTGGAAATTATGAAGTGGTGCATCATTCAACTTTCCTTCAGAAATTGTTGGAAGATGGAAGATTAGTGATGAAAGAAAATAATTCATTGAGCGGACAAGCAATTACTTACCACGACTCGTGCTACCTCGGTCGTGCGAATGATGTGTATGAAGCACCGCGTGCGGTGATTGAATCGTTGAAAGTAGAATTGCGTGAAATGAAAAAATGCAAGACCAATGGATTGTGTTGCGGTGGTGGAGGCGCACAGGTTTTCAAAGAAGAAGAAAAGGGAACAAAAAGAATCAGCACTGAACGCGCAGAACAGATAATGGAAACAGGAGCTAGTATTGTTGCAGTCGGTTGTCCTTTCTGTATGACCATGCTAGACGATGGTTTGAAGCAGAAGAATCAAGAAGAGAAAATTAAAGTAAAAGATATTGCTGAGTTGATTGCGGAGGCGAACCAACTTTGAGTTGAATTTTACTCATTGAATTTTTTAATGAATTTTAATAAAATTTTAGAATGCTAATATTAAAAAAAAATTAAATTTTCAGAAACAATTAAAATGATCAACTGGAATTTCTCCGAAGGTTTTCATCCAACATCTAAAGTTTGGATATATCAAAGCAATCGTGATTTCACTGCTGCCGAGTTAAATGAAATAGGTAGTGCCTTAGAAGCATTTTCAAAAGAATGGACCTCCCATAAAATGGAAGTAAAAGCAACTGGAGTGATTTTAATGAACCGTTTTATAGTATTAGTTGCAGATGAGTCATTAAATTTAGTTGGTGGCTGTAGTATAGATTCATCTGTAAAATTTATTCGTGAAATTGAAAATCATTTTACAATTACATTGCTCGATAGAACAAAAATGATGTTTGAATCAGAAGGAGTGATGAAAGAAATTTCATTGAATCAGCTGGAAGAAAATATTTCGGCCGGAATAATTGAACCCGAAACAATTTATTTCAACAACACAGTAACCACGCTTGATGAGATGAAAAGTAAATGGCAACAGACAGTTAAAGATTCATGGATGGCTTCTAGGTTTTGAATAGAATTTAATTCATAGTGACTAAAAAAATATTTGGAGCACATGCGCTTGTTTAAAAACTTATTTCAATAAAAATTCATGTTGTAATTATAACGGGTAGATTTGTGGAGTTAAAATTATAATCATGACCCAAAACAAAAAAAAGGAGCTAAGTAATGGTGAAAACGAAAATACTCAGCATGATTTACAAGAAGCAAAACAAAATCTATTAACACTTGATGCATTATTAAAAATGCGAAGCAAAAATATTCCGCAGGCAAATGATGATGGTACAAAAAAAGATGAGGACTTTGATATTGACCCTATTCCAGGTTATGGCGGAGCTTGGTAGAAGCTGAAAAAATAGTTTTTATTGGCCATTCTAATTTTATTAGAATGGCTTTTTAATTTCAAAAATTTATAAACGGTATTTGTTACTATAGGGCTTAGTTTCATTTTGATATTTAGAACTCAGCATTTATTATTGCATTAATAATAAATGATTCAATCTATATGCTTAAAAGAATCTTTCTACTGTTCAGTATCCTATTACTGAAACAGATTTCAAGTGCTCAGCCTTGTACAACTACAAACGCGGCAGGGTGTCAATGCCAAGATGGAACAACGAATTGCGATTTATTGCCTGACATAACTGTTGGTCAGCATACTCTATCTGTAACTGGTAATAATGGTGTAATTGAATATTCGCAATCAAGTTCGTCCAATCCCGGTCAGTTAAGAATTTCAGTTGAAACTCCCAATATTGGACATGGCCCTTTAAGTACATTAACTACTACAACTTTTGTTTGTCCTGATTCTATCTACCAGGGAAGTGCACCCTCTATTTGTAATGATGGATCTGCACCTAAGACAATAGTCAATCAGAAAATTTATCATAAGAATGGTTCAACGATGTCAAGTTGGCAGCATAATGCTGGAACTATGACTTACCACCCAACTCATGGTCACATGCATTATGATGATTGGGGCATTTATACTTTGCGATTACAAATACCCGGTGTTACAAATCCTTTGCTTTGGCCTATAGTGGGCACAGGGGCAAAACTTGGCTTTTGTTTGTTGGATTATGGTGATTGCGATACATATGGCGATTGCCGAAATGGAAATGGTCCTATTCTTCATAATGCAGATTTTGAGAATTTCGGTTTAGGTGGTGGCGCCTATAATTGTACTCCCAATCAACAGGGTATTTCAGTTGGATGGGCTGATGTATATTATCAATACTTAGATGGTATGTATATCACCATCCCCCCTGGAACCTGTAACGGACAGTATTATATTGTTGCCCAGATTGATCCTTATGATTACTTTCTTGAGGAGGATGAAACAAATAATGTATTGGCAATGCCATGGACATTATCGCAACAGAGTCCTGCTGGAAATCCTGTGTGTACAATTACTAAAGCATCAAACACAAATGCAACAACTTATTGTAATGGGGACATTGTAACATTAACTGCTGATCAAGCCGCGTTTTCATATACTTGGAGTACCGGAGCAACTACTAGAAGTATTACGGTTACTCAATCGGGTAATTATACCTGCACTATTAATTATCCTTGTGGAATTGTGACCTCAAATGCAGTCAATGTAAGTTTTACAAATCCTTCAACGCCGGTCGTAACAAACTCTAATTTATGTGGGCCTGGGAATGCAGTTTTATCTGCAACGGGTAACGGAACTATTTCTTGGTATAATGTTTTAAGTGGTGGAAGTGTAATTGCATCTGGAAATAATTTGAACTTAAATAATGTTCAAACAGCTGCAACTTACTACGCTCAGAATGATATTACCACAGCAGGTGTTACTAGTTTTGATCAACCTTTTTCTAATACAATAGGTGCCGGAGTCAATCACACTGATTCAACTCGCTATCAAATTTTTACAGTTTATTCTTCTTGTGTTTTAAAATCGGTAAAGGTTTATGCCACTGGTGCTGGAAATAGAAAAATTGTTTTGCGCGATCAAAATGGAACGGCTTTACAGAGTGTAATTGCTAATGTTCCAAATGGAGAAAGTACAGTTATATTAAATTTTAATCTGTCGCCAGGTAATTACCGTCTTGGGTATGGTAATGGAATTCCAAATCTATTTCGAAATAGTGCCGGAGTTGTTTACCCTTATACTCTTTCTGGATTGTTAAGTATTACTGGATCCTCTGCTGGAAGTGCTTATTATTATTATTATTATAATTGGGAGGTTCAAACTCTTTCAACTTCTTGCAGCAGTAATAGAAGCGCTGCAACAGTAACCGTCAATTCAATTCCTACACCATCAGTTTCAGGTGTTGCTTCAATTTGCAATACTACCCCTGCGACGCTTACAGCAACTTCAGGATATAATTCTTATCTATGGAGTAATGGAGCAACTACACAGAGTGTTTCACTTTCAGTTTCGGGCAACTATTCAGTAGTCGTTTCCGATGCGAATATTTGCACTGGAAGTAGCACAATAGTTAATGTAGTTAACTCAACAATACCATCTTCAACAATAACACCAAGTGGTGCAACAACTTTATGTAAGGGATCATTATTAACTTTAAATGCAAATAGCGGAGTTGGATTCGCTTATCAATGGAAAAAAAGTGGCGTGTTAATTTCTGGCGCTTCTAATATTTCATATAACCCAGTAGTTTCAGGTCTTTACAGGGTAGTTGTTACAAATTCGGCAGGATGTAGCCAGCAATCGGCTTCAACAACAGTTCTATTTAATACTCTTCCTACAGCTTCTATAATTGCCTTAGGGTCATTAAATATTTGTGCAGCTGGCAGCGTTGTATTACAAGCAAATACGGGGGCTGGATATTTATACCAATGGAAAATAAATGGATTGGTTATAGCTGGTGCGACCAATCAATCTTATGCAGCTACAACAGCAGGTAGTTATCGTGTTAATGTAACGAATACAAATGGATGTCAAAAAATATCAGGAGCTAAAGTTGTTACTGGATGTCGAGTTGAAGATGTAGCTGAAACGGAGTCTTTATTTGAATTTTTAATTCAACCGAATCCGAATGAAGGTAAATTCAATGTTGTTTTTAGTAATATTGGATGGGCCGACGACAATTTTAATATTGAAATATTCAATACAATTGGTCAAATGATTTATACTGATAACATAGAAGCTGGTCAATTCACTACTGCTTTAAACATTCAATTATCAAATAAAATTAGCTCAGGAATGTATTTGATTAAATTATCTTCTCTTAATAGGTCTTTCAGCAAGAACTTTATTATAGAGTAACCAACTAATAATAAAAATAATTGTGAAGCCGGAACATTTTTCCGGCTTTGCTATTTAATTGATTATCGATTAGTCCGTTTCTATTTGAGCTAACTGCAACAAAAGTAAAATGAAATCGTAAGGAGAATGAAACATAGGTGAAATTGAAGATAATTTTAAACTTAATTGCCGTGGGATTAATTAGCATTTTGCTCACTGCATTTTCTTTAAAGCCATCAGCAGAAGATTTTTATGAAGCTGGAAAAAAGAAATTTGATATAAAAGATTATTCCGGAGCAATAGCAGACTTTACAATTGCGATAAAACAAAGGCCTGATTTTGCTATTGTTTATTTTAAAAGGGGAAGTGCTTTTTATCTGACAATGGATTTTGATAATGCTGTTGATGATTTTAATATTTATTTGGCTTATAAACCTGAAGATGAAAATGGATATTATAACCGTGCTATGTGCTGGAAAAATATTAATGAATTTAAAAGAGCTATTGAAGATTTAGATAAGGTTAATCAAATAGACCCTAATTACACATTAGCAATAATGAAACGAGCGAATATTTATTATGAATTAGGTCTATATGATTCGGCTTTAAAAGATTTTTCTTTATATGTAAAAATAAAACCAGAAAATGAAAAAGGATTTTATAACCGTGCAAATGCATACAAGAGGTTAGGACGGTCCATTGAATCAATTGCTGATTATAATAAGGTTATTGAATTAAAACCTGAATGGGAAATGGCTTACATCAATAGGGGTTCACTGCTTGCAGATATGGAAATGTTTAAAGAGGCAATTGATGATTTTTCAAAAGCTATTCAATTAAAGCCTGATGATGCTGATGCTTGGTTTAATAGGGGGGTGGTTTATAATAATATTCAAGAACACGTACTTGCATGTAAAGATTGGTGTGAAGCCGCTAAATACAGTCATAAGGAAGCAATTGCCTACTTGATTAAATATTGTAAATAAATTTTATTATAAAGAAAGAATCAGGCAGCTAATAATTGATGTTTGAATTTTGATTTACTGAGTTTTTCTTCAGCCATCTCCCTTGTCACAACAAAGGTTTTTATATTTTTATGAGATGGAATTTCAAACATAATATCGGTCATTATTGCTTCGCATATGGAACGCAATCCCCTTGCACCTAATTTATATTCAACTGCTTTATCAATTATATATTCAATAGCGCCATCTTCAAAAGAAAGAGTTACCCCTTCAATTTCAAATAAGCGATAGTATTGTTTTACTAAAGCATTTTTTGGTTCTAATAAAATTCTTTTTAAAGAAGTTCTATCTAATGAATCCAGAAAGGTGACAATGGGTAAGCGTCCGACTAACTCAGGAATTAAGCCGAAATGTTTAATGTCCTGTGGGTTTACATATTGCAATAAATTTTCTTTATCAACTTTTTCTTGATTTTTAGAAACTTTAAATCCGATTGCTTGAGTTTGCATTCTGCGAGCAATCACTCGGTCTAATCCTTCAAAGGCTCCTCCACATATGAAAAGTATGTTTTGAGTATTAATGTTTACCATTTTTTGGTCGGGATGCTTACGGCCACCTTGCGGTGGAACTAGCACCTCTGTACCTTCTAGTAATTTTAGTAAGCCTTGTTGAACCCCCTCTCCACTAACATCACGAGTAATTGAGGGGTTGTCTCCTTTTCGAGCAATCTTATCAATTTCATCAATATAAATAATCCCTTTTTCAGCAGCGGCAATATCATAGTCGCAAGCTTGTAAAAGCCTTGTTAAAATACTTTCAACATCTTCTCCAACATAACCGGCCTCAGTAAATACAGTAGCGTCTACAATGGCAAATGGAACATTTAAAAAACGGGCAATGGTCTTTGCAAGTAGTGTTTTTCCAGTTCCGGTTTCACCAACCATAATGATGTTTGATTTTTCAATTTCAACTTCATCCTTGGTTGTTTGGTTTAATCGCTTATAGTGATTATAAACAGCAACAGCCAAAACTTTTTTAGCTTCATCTTGACCAATTACATATTCATCCAAGAAGTTTTTTATTTCTTTTGGGATAGAAAATTTAGGGGGTGCGGTAATAAATTTCTTCTTCTTTGAAAAATTTTCTTCTTCAATAATTTGCTTTGCTTGTATAACACAGGTATCGCAAATGAAAGCGTCAATACCTGATATAAGAACTAGTGTTTCTTCTTTTCCCTTACCGCAGAAGGAGCAATGTTGCCCAGATTTTTTCATCCTGCGTTCTGTGTTTTTTTAATCAAAACTTCGTCAATCATTCCATAGTCTTTTGCTTCTTGGGCTAGCATCCAATAGTCACGATCACTGTCTTTTTCCACTTTTTTAAATTGTTGATTGGAATGAAGAGCAATAATTTCGTATAATTCTTTTTTAAGCTTTAAAATTTCACGAGCTGTTATTTCTATGTCACTTGCTTGCCCCTCGGCCCCACCCATTGGCTGATGAATCATTACTCGTGAGTGTGGCAATGCGGTTCTCTTTCCCTTCTGACCAGCACACAATAATACGGCTGCCATTGAAGCGGCTATACCTGTGCAAATTGTGGCAACATCTGGTTGGATGTATTGCATTGTGTCATAAATTCCTAAACCTGCATAAACTGAGCCCCCTGGGCTATTAATATAAATCTGAATATCGCGTTTTGCGTCAGCCGATTCAAGAAATAATAATTGTGCCTGAATAACATTGGCCACATAATCGTTAATTCCTTCACCCATAAATATGATGCGATCCATCATTAACCTGGAAAACACATCCATTGATGCGACATTCATTGGGCGCTCTTCAATAATATAAGGTGTAAGGTTTGTAATTTGTTGCTTCATCACTGAGTCAACTGTAACTGCTCCAATTCCTTTATGCTTTATAGCATAATTTCTAAATTCTTTTCCGTAATTCATGTGTGTTGATTTTTAGTGGTGGTGGTTGTGTTGTCCTTCAAGATGAATGAATTCGTCATAAGAAATTTCTCGAGGTTGAATATTTGCTTTTTTCTTTAATTCAGCAAATAACTTTTCCTCCATCAACATGTTAAAATAGTTGCGGCGCGATTTTTCTTCTGTCATAATCTTATCGGCCATTTGCCCTAAATATTGCTCCACCATTTCATTAACTTGGCCAGCAAAGTATTGCTCACGTAAGCGTTGTATGGTGAAAGATTTTAATTCTGCCCCTTCAATTTTTATTCCAGCTTCTTTAGAAATTCGTTCGGTAATCAGATCCCATTTTAACTGTCGTATAAATTGGCCAAATTCTTTTTCTACTTGTTCAGAGGTTACAGGATTTTCATTGTTTGTAAGAATCCACTTCTTTAAAAAGTTGTCAGGAAAACTGATTGTTGTGTTTTCAATTAAATAAGTAGAAATGTCATTCAGTAATTTTTGATGTGCAGCACCTTTATACGAGCGTGTTAATTCCTCTTTTATTTTTTCATGTAATTCCACTTCGTTGTTTACTATTCCATCGCCAAATAAACGATTGTATAAATCTTGGTTGAGGTCGGTTTTTTTTACCTCAAAAATTCCATCAATTGTTACTTTAAAAGTATGACCCATGCCATTGGCTTGGTCGTGGTTTATATCAAGTATATTGTGAATAATAAGCTCTTCGTTATTGCTATAGGCATCAAAAATATTAATAACTAAAGATTCACCTTTCTTCAATGACATTATATTATTCTTAACTTGCTCATTGCTAAAAGACTCAATAGAAATTCTTCTTGTCCTTTCAATTCCGTTTAATTTTTCACTTTCATCATTATTCAATTCCTTGAAAATGATGGATAGAACAGAATCCTTTATTATGGTATCAGTTTCTTCAGTAGTACCGTAACGCACCTTTAGTTTTTCAATTTCATCTAACACTGTTTTTTCTTCGGGCTTCACCTCATAATTTAAAAACTCTTTTTTGGCTAAATCGGATAATTGATATTCACTTACTAATCCTAATTCAAAAGAAAAATCATAAGAAGAAGGGGATTGAATATTTATTTCTTGCTTCTTCATGTTCTCAACTGGAAGTGGTTGACCAAGTATGTTTAGTTTTTCTTCTTTTATATAATTGTCAAGTGTTTCTCCAATTAATTTATTCAATTCTTCGGCGAGCATTTCATTGCCAACCATTTTTTTTGCCATTCCTTGGGGCACATGTCCTTTTCTAAAGCCCGGTATATTTAATTTTTTGCTGTAAACTTTTATCGCCTCTTCAACTTTGGGTAAATAATCAGCTGGGGCAATATTGATGTTGACCTGTAAATGAAGGTCGTTGAGCTTTTCTTTAGTAATGTTCACTTTGGAATTTGTTTAAAATAAAAAAAAGTGCGGGTAGAGGGGGTCGAACCCACATGCCTTGCGGCACTAGATCCTAAGTCTAGCGCGTCTGCCAATTTCGCCATACCCGCATTGGTATTAAAGGGAGGGCAAATGTAATACAGAATAAAGATGGAGTGTCAGAACTTTAAAATATATTGTTGGGATTAATAAAATAAAAAAACCGCCCTCAAATCTCTCCGTAGGTAAAACACCAAACCTAAAGTGAGCGTGAAAGAAGGCGGTTAAATTTTTTATGAAATTTTCGGTTTGAAACGAAATTCCCTTTGTGTTTGAGGTCTTCTACAAACGAATTCAATTTAGGTTACAGGAAAATTATAATTTTCTATAATCTTGTGAAAAAAAATACCTCTCCCCCAATTAGAAAGGAATAGATAGAGATAGAAAAAAAAATAAAATTAATGCTTACTTATCTGATAATCATCGTTTAGCATGCCATTTTCCATTGCATACTTTATAAGGCCGGCTGTGTTTTTTACGCCAAGTTTTCGCAACAAATTTTTTCTATGGGTAATTATGGTCATTGGGCTATTATTTAATTTTATTGCAATTTCAGCGTTGGTTAATTCCGTTGCAATCAATTTTAATATTTCCAATTCTTTCTTGGTCACTTCAGATTTACGAACAGGGGCTATTTTATTGTCAGCAGAATTTTGAATACCGCTATTCATTTTTTCTATCATTTTTAGAGAAACTTCACTGCTTACATATCTTTCACCTTTATAAACAGTTGTTATTGCTGTTATGAGTTCTGTTTTTCCTGCATTTTTTAGTAGGTATCCTGAAGCTCCTGCTTTTATCATTTCAGTTACATATAATGTGTCATCAAACATGGTAAGAGCTAAAATTTTTATTTCTGGGTATAGCTGACGGATTTTTTTTGTGGCTTCAATACCATTTATTTTTGGCATATTAATGTCCATTAAAATAACATCAGGAAGGGTTGTTTTTAATTGGGTTAATAAATCATCTCCATTTTCAGCTTCACCAATCAATTTTACTTCTTGGCTATCGCGGGTAAGAGCTTTTATTCCCTCAATAAAAAGTTGATGGTCATCGGCAACAAAAATTTTAATTTGATTCATAATTATTTCTTAATGAATTTGTGATTCAAAAATATATGGTGAATATATAAACAATAGAATGGCTAGTTACTTATTGCTAACCCTAATTTGTTAATTGTATTGAATGAATTATTTAAGTGGAAGTTCTATACAGAACTTGGTTCCTATTTTTTGAGTGGAAAGCACATCAATTTTTCCGCCTAACATTTGTAAACGCTGAAATATTTTCTTTAATCCTAATCCGCGTGGGTTATGCAATTCTTTTTGATAATCAAAACCAACGCCGTCATCTGAAATTTCAATAAGTAATTTTGAGCCATGCTGGTAAATGAAAATACTAGAATTTACAGCTTTAGAGTGATACATGATATTTTTAAGCAGTTCTTGTAATATTCGATAGGCAGTTGTTTCTAGGGCAATTGGCAAACTTATTTCTGAATTAATAATGTGAATTTGAACAGCTAATAATGCCGATTCATTAATTCTATTTACCAAATTATTAATTGCATTGGTTAATCCGAAATCCATATTCATTGGCATTTCATGATGTGCAAGATTTCTGATTTGTTCTATTGCCTCATCTAACGAATTAATTCCAGAATTAAAAGATTCTTTTGACTCCGGGGATAAATCTGTTACTTCTTTTTCAATGGATGAAAATTTTAACTTGATTCCTGCCAACATCGATCCTAAATCTTCATTTAGATATTCAGCAAATCTTCTTCGTTCTAATTCTTCAGTATGAATCAAGGTTTCAATCCAATCTAATTTTTCATTAAACGGGTGATGATGGTTCCCAGCTTGTTGTAATAGGCGACCTGCTTCAAGTAATTTTTTTAGAGAAGAAGTTTTTTCCTTGTTTTTATCCTTACTTGTTTGGGTAATTGCAGCCATTGACGAATTTGTTTTAAAGTTAAAATTTTCGTGAATGTAAATCAAGTAAATGGTGAACGAAGAAATGAAAAATTAAATGATTCACATTGCCTTCGTTGATATTTTTACAAAGTTGACACAATGTTCATCGTACATTTCAAGCCGAATGAAACAAAGGTTTTTTGCTTTTTTTATAATTCTATTTGGGGGAACACTAAATGTTTGTGCATCTACTTATTATCTTTCATCAAGTTTTGGTGATGATAATTTTTCAGGAATTTATCCTGATTCTGCTTGGAAGACATTGGAAAAATTAAATTCAATAACTCTCTTTCCTGGAGATTCAGTTTTGCTAAAAAGCAATGATGTTTTTTATGGAACTATTATTCTTTCTAACTCTGGTAATTTCAGCTTGCCAATTTATTTTGGAAAATTTGGTTCGGGTTCGTTGCCCATTGTCACGGGGGGGAAAAAGTTGTTGGGGTTTTCACAAGCAGGAAATATTTATTCAGTTCAAGACACTGATTATATAAGAAGTATATGGCTGAATGGAAAATGGATGCAGCCTGCGAGATTTCCTAATAAAGGTTTTATTTCAACTTTTGCTTCCGGTGTAAATAATTTTCTCAATAATCCTTCTTTAACTCAAGTCGACGGCTATTGGGACAATGCATCAGTTGCAATTCGTTCAACTAGGTATAAATATGAAATAAGTCGTGTTGATACTTTTTCTCAAGGAACTGTCATGCTTTCTCAACCTACACAATACAACATCCCTGATTTTTTTGGATTCTTCTTTTTTAATAAATTGTCAGAACTGGACACCGTTAACGAATGGTTTTGTGATACCCTTGCCAATCAAGTTTATATCATTCCACCAATAGGAATAAATTTTATTAATTCATCTGTTGAAGCATCTGTTGTTGATTTTGGAGTTTATTCTGCTAATGATATTAGTAATATAATTATTGATGGTATCGAATTGAATGGGCAATCAAAAGATGCCATTCGTTTTCAGGGGCTTGCCTCTGAAATAAAGATTGTTAATTGCCAGTTTAAAAGGTGTAAGGAGTGGGCGATATCTTTTAAGCAAACAACATTGAATTGTCAGTTGTTAAATAATGAAATTGAAGATTGTGGCGGAGGCGGTATTTTTTCTGAATTTTTTTTTCATTGTCGAATATGTGATAATCAAATAAAAAGAATTGGGCTCGAAAGAGGTTTTGGATTTGATAATTATAGCCAGGGAAATGGAATTCAACTTTCTTCTGCTATTTATGATACCGTTTTAAATAATATTATAGATAGTTGCGGTTATGCTGGAATTACTATTTATAATAAATTTAATATATTGAAAAAAAATAGTTTAAATCATTGTATGCTCCTTCTTGATGAAGGTGGAGCATTGGTTTGTTATGGTCAAGAATCTGATTTTAATATTATTGATGATAATTTTATTTTAAATACGAAAGGAAATTTAGAGGGGACAACGATTCAAAAAAAATCTTCTTATGGAATTTATTTAGCGGATAATCTTAATAATGATTCCATCATACATAATACCATTGTTAATTCCGCTTCTTATGGAATTTATTTTGGTCCTTTTAATCACCACCACTCTTTTAAAAATAATTTGGTTTATAATAATCAAGAAGGACAAATATTTATTGCTGATGGGGATCTGGTCAACACTACTAATAATATTCAACTTCACAACAACATTTTATATTCTCTAAATGAGAAGCAAAAAGTGATTCAAATTAGTGGAAAGAGTTACAGTTTTTTTCCGATTAAAGGTGACAGTAATTATTACTGCAATCCTTATGATTATTTTCCAATTTATCAGTCAAGTAATTTTGATACAGTGATTAGGCAGAAAGCATTTTCACTCTCTTTATGGAATCAAACAACGGCGCAGGATTCAAATAGCCATGTTTCAAATGTTGAATGGCAGAATTATTATACAACTGATACTTTAGGAACTGACTTAATTGAAAATGGAGATTTTTCAAACAATTTTGATGGTTGGATTACTGAGCCTTTAAACAATAATTCCTTGTTATTAGATAATTCAACAATGATGGATGGTGGTTGTATAAAGTTTGAAGTAACAGGTGCAATTCCTTTTGACTATGCAAAAATTGTTTCTAATGATTTGCAACTTCAAGCCAATCAATATTATCAATTGTCATTTTCTTCTTCAGGAAATTTAGAAGGTATAATGTACTCAGATATTAAACAGCAATATGCTCCTTATAATTCTATGGGATTAATTAAATATTTTCCCATAAAAGAAAATAGAAAAAATTTTACAAGCATTTTTTCAACGTTGTATTATGGTTCGCCTTTGGCTTTAAATTTTGAGTTGTCAAAAAGTGATTCATTAGTTTATTTTGATAACATTCATTTGTTTTCTGTTGATGTCTTCAAACATGATTCTTCTCGTATGTCAGTTTTATTAATGAATTATTCTCCAAATATTTTAAATATTCCGCTTGGAACTGATTCGGTTTTTCGTGATTTGGATGGAAATTTTGTAAGCAGTTCATATACATTAAATCCATATTCTTCTTATGTGTTGGTTTTAGATTCTCCTTTGAATCTGGTTTCTGTAAAAGAAATTAAAAATGCAAATTCTATTAATATATTTCCAAATCCTATTCAAACTTCTAATGGAAAAGTTAATGTTCAAATGCCCGATTTAAACAAATATGAATATGAAGTATACGACTTAATGGGTAGAGCATTTTTAACAGGCGAATTCTCTGGTTCTACTATTCATTCCTTTACGATGGCTGGCGCACCAGCTGGAATTTATTTTTTATCTATACACTCATCCAATATAATATGGCAACAAAAATTTGTTGTTATAAATTAAAAGAACATGGGGGAACTAAAAGACTCGAAGAAGGAAAATATGAGGGATGATAAAATCCAATCAAAATCAATTGAGGTTAATCCAGCTAAAAAAGAAGCCGATGACTTCATAACTAATTTGGAGAGAAAAGAAATATTAAGGCAGTATAAAATACTCCTTTCTTCTTTAAAACCGCAAATGCAAAAAGGTGACCATAAACAAATTCGCCTTGCGTTTGAAATGGCATTAGATGCGCACAAAGAAATGCGTCGGCGAAGTGGTGAGCCATATATTTTACATCCGCTTGCAGTTGCACAAATTGTAGCAAAAGAAATAGGACTTGGTCCTGTTGGAGTAATCTGCGCATTGTTACACGATGTAGTGGAAGATACTGAAATTACATTGGAAGATGTAGAGTTGGAGTTTGGAAAAAAAGTGAGGGAAATAATTGATGGACTGACAAAAATATCGGTTATTTTTGATCAACATGGTTTCGTTCAGGCGGAAAATATTCGCAAGATTTTACTCACTCTTGCAAATGATGTTCGGGTTATTTTAATAAAGTTGAGCGATCGATTGCACAATATGCGAACCATGGATTCAATGCCTCGCAATAAGCAATTAAAAATAGCATCCGAAACAGTTTACCTATATGTTCCGCTTGCGCATCGCTTGGGATTGTATTCTATAAAAACAGAATTGGAAGATTTATCACTTAAATATTCAGAACCTAAAATTTTTAAACAAATAACTTTAAAACTTTCTGATTCAAAAAAAGAAAGAGATAAATACATTAATGAATTTATTAAACCAATTAAGGAAGTTATTCCTGAACATGGTATAAAAAAATTTGAAATTTTTGGGCGCCCCAAATCTATTTCTTCTATCTGGCGAAAGATGAAGGAACAAGGTGTTTTATTTGATGAGGTGTATGATAAGTTTGCCATCAGGATTATAGTTGATTCAGATGTTGAAAATGAGAAAGCAGACTGTTGGCGTGTGTACTCAATTGTTACTGATTTTTACCATCCCAATCCTGATCGATTACGCGATTGGATTTCAACAACCAAAGCAAATGGATATGAGGCGTTGCATACAACGGTAATGGGCCCCAAAGGTAAGTGGGTGGAGGTGCAAATTCGTACTCGTCGAATGGATGAGATTGCTGAAAAGGGTTATGCGGCACATTGGAAATATAAAGAAAAACAGATTGGCGAATCAGCAGTTGATGATTGGCTCAAAAGCATTCGAGAATTATTGGAAAATCCTGATACCAACACGCTTGATTTCATTGATGACTTTAAATTAAATCTTTTTGCGGATGAGATTTATGTATTCACTCCGATTGGAGATATCAAGGTGTTGCCCAAAAATTCTTCTATACTTGATTTTGCTTTTGAAATTCATTCAGATGTAGGTTGTCGCTGCATTGGTGCAAAACTGAATCAAAAAATCGTTCCTATCAGCCATCGTTTAAATAATGGTGATCAGGTTGAAATTCTCACATCCCAAAAAATGAAACCATCCGAAGACTGGATGAATTATGTAGTTACTGCAAAAGCAAAAGCAAAACTTAAAGATGTTTTTCGTGAGGAGCGTCGGCGCATCATTTCTATTGGAAAAAAAGTGCTTGAAAATATTTTTAAGGAATATAAGGTGAATTTTAATAATTCGAATCTGAATAAGCTTCTTGGATTTTATAAGTTAAATAACTCAAATGATTTGTATCACAGTGTTGGAGTTGGGAATTTTCACATTAGCGAGATTCAGAATTTTGTGAAACAAGGCGATGAAATTGAATTAAGAAATAAAGAGAAAAAAAATAGCGTTGATTTAGAGTTGGCAATTAAAAACAAATTGCAACACAATGCTAATTTGTTTGTTTTTGGTGCAGGTTCTGAAACGATAGATTATAATCTGGCTGAATGTTGTAAACCAATTCCTGGCGATGATGTTTTTGGATTCATTAGTAAAAAGGAAGAAGTTGAAATTCATCGTCCCAATTGTCCGAAGGCTATAAATTCTATTTCGAAGTATGGTTATAAAATTGTTCGAACAAAGTGGACGAAGCAGCATCAGATTACCTTTCTCACGGGATTAAAAATTACAGGCATTGATGATGTGGGGGTCATGTTTAAAATTACTAATGTTATTTCAGGTATTGAAAAAATTAATATGCAGTCTATAACCATTGATACCAATGATGGCTTATTTGAGGGAATAATAAAAGTGTTTGTGAAAGATACACAGCAATTACAAGACTTAATGAATAGTATGAAAGATCTTGAAGGGATTTTAACGGTCACCCGATTTGAGGAAAATTCTGAGTCGTAACAAATAATATAATTATATTTAAAATAGAATGAAGCAAAATGAATTATTAAAACAGGTGCGACAGTTTTTTACACAGTATTTGGAAGAAAACAAACAACGAAAAACTCCTGAACGCTATACTATTTTGGACGAAATTTATCGACGAAAGGATCACTTTGATGCCGAGAAATTATTCCAAGATTTGAATAAAAAAGAACATCACATTAGTCGTGCAACTGTTTATAACACATTGGATTTATTACTAAATTGCCAATTGGTTAAGAAACATCAGTTTGATAATAATCAGGCTCTTTATGAAAAATCTTTTGGATATAAACAGCATGATCATATAATTTGTAAAGGCTGTCATAAGGTGGTGGAATTTTGTGATCCAAGAATCCATCAAATTACTACTAAAATGGGTGAATTGTTGAAGTTTAAAATTGACAATCATACATTGATATTACATGGACTTTGTGAAAATTGTGAAAAAAAGGAGTCGTCGTAATTGAATAAGTAGGAGGTGTTATTGCTCTATTTCGTATTTTTTTATTTGTACAAAATATTTTTCAAATAAAATAATTTATGAAAAAAATAAATAAATAATTTTGTTTGTAACTAATGTTTTGTTTTCTCAATCTTCGATATCAATTTCAACCGCTTAAATAATCAAAAAGAATATTGAATGCCAGTTGATGTATTACTTGGATTGCAGTGGGGCGACGAAGGAAAAGGGAAAGTGGTTGATTACCTCGCGCCAAATTATGATTTAGTAGCACGTTTCCAAGGCGGACCCAATGCTGGTCATACTTTAAATATTGATGGAAAGAAATTTGTATTACATACTATTCCTTCTGGAATTTTCAATTCAGGATGTCAAAATCTTATTGGCAATGGTGTGGTGATTGATCCTGTAACTTTTCAAAAAGAAATTGAAGGATTAAAAGAAGTTGGTGTCGATGCGCATAAAACACTTTTTATTTCCCGTAAGGCACATCTTATTCTTCCGTCGCATCGTGCACTTGATGCAGCCTCAGAAGCTCATAAAGGAAATTCTAAAATTGGATCAACCTTAAAAGGTATTGGACCTGCTTATATGGATAAAACTGGTCGCAATGGGTTGCGAGTAGGGGACATTGAAAATAAAAATTTCAAAGACAAGTACAACCAACTTCTCGAAAAACATTATCAACTTTTAAAACAATATAATTACGTGCACGATATTCCCTCAATGGAAAAAGATTTTTTTGCGGGTGTTGAATGCATTAAATCTTTCTTGTTAGTTGACGGTGAATATTTTATTAATGATTTATTAAATAAGAATAAAAATATTCTAGCTGAAGGCGCTCAAGGCTCAATGCTTGACATTGATTTTGGAACCTATCCATTCGTCACATCTTCCACTACATTAACGGCTGGTGCATGTACGGGATTAGGAATTTCTCCTAACCACATTCGAAATGTTTTTGGAATTACAAAGGCATATTGTACACGGGTTGGAAGTGGCCCCTTTCCTACTGAATTGAATAACGAAGAAGGAGAATTAATGCGCAAACAAGGAAACGAATTTGGCTCAACAACGGGTCGGCCTCGTAGGTGCGGATGGATGGACATGCCGGCACTTCGTTATGTAATTATGTTAAATGGAGTTACACATTTAATAATTACTAAAGCTGATGTGCTGAAAGTGTTTGACGAAATAAAAGTTTGTGATAGTTATAATCGGGATGGAAAAACCTCAGAAGGAATTCCATACGATTTATGTAATATTGAAGTACAGCCTGTTTATGACACTATGGAAGGGTGGGATGAGGGAATTGAAAAAATTAAAGATGCGAAGGAAATAGCAGGTGGGTTAAAGAAATATATTGCTTATGTTGAACAAAAATCAGGTGTGAAAGTTGCTTTATTATCAACTGGACCCGGTCGTGATCAGTTAATCGTTTTAGATAAAAATCTTTCGCGATAAAAAAAATAATTCAATAAAAATTTTGAACATTGAAAAACACTTTCAAAATTTACACCCCATTCATCCGAACCTATGAAAAAACCTTCTACAAAATCAACAAGTAAATCTCCTGCTAAAAGCTCGGCATCTAAGAAAGCCGCTAAAACAGCTACTGCCTCAGGAAAAAAGAAAATGGCAACCACAAAACCTGCCAATAAAAAAAAGCAAGATGATGATGAGGATTTTGAAGATGCTGATATGGAATTAGAAGAGGACTTTGATTTGGATGATGATTTTACAAAACTCAATGATGATGATGAGGACGATGATGATTTATAGTCATCTTTGTTAAAATATAATGGTACAGCAAAGTGGCAATTCTAACATTAAAAGAGTTGATGCTTTTTTTATTCTATCAGATATAAAATTATTTAAGCAGAAAGCGTTGACTTGGGCCCAACAATATTTAGTAGCAGTCGCTCTTGATAATAATCAATACAATAATCATCTTAATCAGCAGGAAGAATTTTTATTGGCTGTTGGACCCAAGAACGAGATTTCGACTTCATTAGATTGTTTTTCATCTATGCAAAAATTTATAGATGAAAATGTAGGGTGGAAGTTTGGGTTCATTTGTTATGATGTAAAAAATGAAATTGAAAAGCTTCATTCAAAAAATAGTGAGCAATTAAAATTTCCATTAGTACATTTTTTTATTCCTGAAATATTTATTAGGATAAATGGTAAGGCGGTTGAGATAATTTCATCAATAAATAATGAATTCGAAATTTTTAACGAGATAAATAAAATCTCAATTTTAGGGGAGCATCAATCGGTTTCTCCTGAAATAAAAACCACAATGCCCGATGGCGAGTATTTAGAAAAAGTTGAACAAGTGAAAGAATACATCCGACAAGGTGATGTATATGAATTGAATTTGTGTCGTGAATTTTATTGCGATAATTATGATTGCAATCCGGTTCAATTGTATTTTAGATTGAATGAAGTTTCTCCAGCACCATGTTCGGTTTTTTATAAATTGAAGGATAAATATTTGTTGTGTGCAAGTCCGGAACGCTTTCTTATGAAGCTAGGAACAAAAATAATTTCGCAACCGATTAAAGGAACCATTCGAAGAAATGATGATGAGCGAGAAGATCAGAAACTTAGAAATGAATTGTTCAACAGTGAAAAAGACAGGGCAGAAAATGTAATGATTGTTGATTTGGTTCGAAATGATCTTTCAAAAAGTTGCATTGCTGGAAGCGTTAAAGTGGATGAACTATTTGGCATTTATTCTTATCCAAGAGTTCATCAAATGGTTTCTACTATAAGCGCGGAGATTAGAAATGATATAACAATTTCTACTGCAATAAAAAACACCTTTCCAATGGGAAGTATGACTGGTGCTCCTAAGATAAGTGCGATGCAATTAATTGATGAGTTGGAGAACTCTTGCCGTGGATTGTTTTCCGGAACAGTAGGATATATCACAACTGAAAATAATTTTGATTTCAATGTGGTCATCAGAAGCATTCTTTATAATTCAGATAAAAAGTATTTGTCTTTTTCAGCTGGAGGAGCAATCACAATTGAATCTGAGGCTCAATCCGAATTAGATGAACTGTTGTTAAAAACTGAAGCAATTAGAAAAATTCTATAAAAATTATATCCTGTAAACAATTCATTTTATTTTGCACCACATAAATAATGTAAATGAAAAAGGTACAAAATGGAGATAAGGTAAAAGTTCATTATCATGGCACACTTGAAAATGGGACAACTTTTGATTCATCAAAAGGTCGTGAACCATTAGAATTTACTGCTGGGGCTGGGAACGTAATTGCTGGATTTGATGCGGCTGTTATGGAAATGGAAATTGGTCAATCAAAGATTGTAAATATTCCGATTCATGAAGCTTATGGCCCAAAGCAAGAAGAACTTTTTTTAAAATTTCCGAAAGCTAATTTTCCTCCTGATTTTGTTCCTGAACTTGGAATGAGTTTGCAAATGAAAGATCAACAGGGCAATCCGGTTCCTGTAATTATTGTTGGTATTGAAGAAGAAACCATAGTTCTAGATGCAAATCATCCACTCGCTGGGCAAAATTTAACATTTGAAATTGAATTAGTTGGCATTGGTGGTGGATTAATCATTACTCCTTAGTAATATCAATAAATATAAATATCCATAAAACTTTTTTTGCTGATAACTATTAGCCATTAACTGATAAAAGTTATTTTTATGGTGTAATGAATGCGGATAAAAAATCAGGGGAATTGCACGAACTTTTGAAAAAGCATTGGGGCTATGATCAGTTCCGTCCTTTTCAAGAAGAAGCAATTCAAGCTGTTTTGAATAAAAAAGATACATTAGCCTTGATGCCAACTGGTGGTGGTAAATCAATTTGTTTTCAACTGCCAGCAATGCACATGGAAGGTATGTGCTTAGTTGTTTCACCGTTGATAGCTTTGATGAAGGATCAAGTGAATAACCTTCGCCAACGAAATATTACTGCAGTGGCTATTCACTCTGGTATGAGTTATCGTGAAGTTGATTTGATATTAGAGAAATGTATGGCGGGTCATTATAAATTTTTATACCTCTCTCCTGAAAGATTAACAACGGATATTTTTCGTGATCGACTTCCCAAAATGAAAATTAATTTATTGGCAGTTGATGAAGCTCATTGTGTTTCGCAGTGGGGGTATGATTTTCGTCCGCCATATTTGCGTATTGCTGAAGTGCGCGAAGGGCTAAACAATATTCCTGTACTTGCATTAACTGCATCAGCCACAAAAGTTGTTTGTAGTGATATCATGGAGAAATTGCAATTCAAAAAGCATTATGTAGTGCGGAGAAGTTTTGAACGAAAAAATTTATCGTATTCTGTTTTATTTGAAGAAGATAAATTCGGTCGCCTTTTAAAAATGCTTGATAAAGTTAGGGGAACTGCAATTGTTTATGTGCGTAACCGAAGAAGAACAAAAGAGATTGCATTATTTCTTCAGCAGAATAAAGTGAGTGCGACAGATTACCATGCTGGATTGTCTCATCTTGAAAGATCTAAAAAACAAGAAGATTGGATTCAGAATAAAGTTCGAGTGATTGTATGCACCAATGCTTTTGGTATGGGGATAGATAAACCCGATGTTCGCTTGGTGGTCCATTGGGATGTGCCTGATAATTTAGAAAGCTATTTTCAAGAAGCTGGAAGAGCTGGGAGAGATGAAAAAAAATCTTTTGCAGTTATTCTTTATAATCATTCTGATATAACTGAGTTAAATAAAAGAGAGGCGGATCAGTTTCCAGATTTAGATAAAGTGAAAATTATTTACAATGCAATAGGAAATTTCTGCAAACTGGCCGAAGGATCTGGTCTGGGGGAGAGTTTTAATTTTGACTTAAATAATTTTATAAAAATTTACAAATTCAATCCTATTCAAACATTACAATCATTAAAGCTATTAGCACAAGAGGAATATCTTTCATTCTCTGAATCAGTTTATTTACCATCGAGAATAATGATGACAGTTGATAAAGAATCTTTGTATCGTTATGAAGTTATGCATCCTGAATACGAAGCGTTAATTAAAACAATCATGCGTTCATATGGGGGTGTGTTTGATTACTTCTCGCAAGTGAGAGAGGAGGAGTTAGCGAAAGCTTTGAACACAACTTACGTTGAAATTATAAAACACCTTCGCATTTTTCATCAAAACAATTTAATGCATTATGAGGAACGGAATGAAAATCCTCAATTATTTTTTCTACAACCAAGGTTGCGTAATGAACAATTGTGTTTCAATACAGAGTTGTTGAATCAAAGAAAGGAAAGTTTTCATAAAAGAGCCCAAGCGATTTTACATTATTTAACTGATCATATGCATTGCCGCAATGAGTCATTACTTAAATACTTTGATGAAGACGATACTAATCGGTGTGGAATTTGTGATGTTTGTTTGAGAAGAAATAAATTAGAGTTGAGTGACATTGAATTTGAAAACATAATTGACCAGTTAAAAAAAAATTTAAAGCAGAATCAAATGAGTTTTAATCAACTGCTTTTAAATATTAGTGGTATTAAGGAAGAAAAACTGTTGCATGCTTTGCGCTGGCTCATTGAGCAGAATATGATTACTGAAAACGAAAGTCACCAATTACATTGGAATTGAAGCGAATTATTTTTACTGTAACTAATGATTTGAATTATGATCAAAGAATGATTCGTATATGTACTTCAATGCGTGATTCTGGACATGATGTTCTATTGGTTGGAAGAGAAAAGAGGAACTCAAAACCTTTGGTTTTAAAAACTTTCAGACAATATCGAATAAAACTATGGTTTGAAAAGGGGATGTTTTTTTACATCGAATACAATTTTCGATTATTTATTTTTTTACTTACTCATCGTTTTGATAAAGTTTGTGGAGTTGATTTAGATACAATAATTCCTTGTCTATGGATTTCAAAGTTGAAAAAAAAATCATGTGTATATGATGCACACGAACTTTTTACAGAAACTCCTGAAGTAGAACGAAGAAAAAGAATTAAAAGATTCTGGCTCCGTGTTGAAAAATATGCAGTAAAAAATAGCACCAAAGGAATTTGTGTTTCTGCTGGATTGGCAAATTATTTTAAAGCTAATTATGGAAAAGATTTTCTTGTGGTAAGAAATTTTCCAGTTCATGAAACTCAACCCCAGCTACAAGCTTTGACAAATAATCAATCGAAGTTTATCTTATACCAGGGAACACTTAATGAGGGAAGGGGCTTAGAATCATTGCTTCATGCAATGAAATTAGTTGACTCTAAATTAATTATAGCAGGTGAGGGTGATTTGTCTCTTCAGTTAAGAAATCTTTCTAAGGATTTAAATCTGGAAAACAAAGTAGAATTTAAAGGGTTTATTTCTCCTGCTGAATTAAAACAGTTAACGCGCCAATCTTATCTTGGAATTAATTTGCTTGAAGCAAGAAGTAAAAATTATTACCACTCCCTTGCCAATAAATTTTTTGATTATACCGAAGCGGGTGTTCCTTCTCTTAACATGAATTTTCCAGAGTATGAAAAATTGAATAATGAGTATAATGTTGCTATATTATTGAGTGATTTGGAACCCAAAAAAATTGCTGAATCATTAAATATTCTATTAAATAATGAGCAACTTTACACATCTTTAAAACAAAATTGTTTAAAAGCCCGTGAATTTTGGAATTGGGAAATAGAAAAAGAGAAATTGATTAAAGCATTTAATGAAATTACTTGAATAAGTTTCTACACATTGTTTCTTTTAATGTTCCGTATCCCCCCGATTATGGTGGTGTTATAGATGTTTATTATAAAATTAAAGCCTTAAAAGAAGCGGGAATAAAAGTTCACCTTCATTGCTATGAATATGGTCGAAAGCCTGCAGAACAGCTAGGTCTTTTATGTGAGAGTGTTAATTATTATCATCGGGAACATAGTTTTCGTGATTTTAGTAGTTTGAAGCCATACATAGTAAAAACTCGAAGAGCAAAATCATTATTAAAAAACTTAGAGGATTTAAACGCGCCAATTCTGTTTGAAGGGTTACATACTTGTTACCATTTAGATGCACCCTCTTTACAGAAACGATATAAGTTGGTTCGAATGCACAATATAGAAGCTGATTATTACCGAGGTCTTGGGCAATCAGAGCAAAATATGTTGCGCCGTTTTTATTTTTATACTGAATCTGTTAAGTTGAAGTTTTATGAAAAAATTTTATTTAAAGCTGGTCGTATTCTTCCAATTTCACCATTGGATTTTCAGTCCCTTTCTGCGAAATATAAACATGTAACTTTTCTACCTGCTTTTCATCCTAATGAAATTTGTATTAACAAAGTAGGAAGGGGAGATTTTATTTTATACCATGGTAATCTTTCGGTTAGTGAAAATATTCAGGCCGCTGCTTGGTTGATAAGCAAAGTTTTTAGTAAAGTAAATTACCCATGCATTATTGCTGGAGCCAATCCCTCAATCACAATAAAAAAGATGGTTGCTGTGTATCCGCATATTCAACTAATAGAAAATCCAACAGAAGCAAAATTGAATGAGTTGCTCGCAAATGCGCAAATAAATACATTGCCTACATTTCAACAAACTGGAACAAAATTAAAGTTGTTGAATGCATTATTCAGAGGAAGATATGTTTTAGTGAATAAGGCAATGGTTGAAGAAAGTGGATTGGAAAATTTGTGTCTTGTAAAAGAGCATTCTGAAGAGATGATTGCGGTCATCCATCAACTGATGGAAAATGATTTTACTCAAGAAGAATCAGAAAGACGAATAAGTATTCTTGAAGAAAATTTTAGTAATAAAAATAATGCGCTTAAGCTGATAGATTTGCTTGACTCACCTGCTCTATAAGACGCCCACCCTCACAGTTTAAAGTACGAGCAGGAAAATTTCTAATCACCATTAGATCATGTGAGGCAACTAATACAGCAGCACCCGATTCGCGACTTATTTTCATTAGAAGTTGAATAATGTCATTAGAGGTTTCTGAATCCAAATTGCCTGTTGGTTCGTCGGCTAAAATTAATTCAGGATGATTGAGCAACGCTCGCGCAATAACTATTCTTTGCTGTTCACCACCTGAAAGTTCGTGCAACATTTTAAAATCTTTAGTGCTTAATCCTACCATTTTTAATACTTCAGCTACTCGTTCAACCATTTTATTTTTATCGGTCCAACCAGTTGCTTTTAAAACAAATAATAAATTTTCGTTTACAGTTCTATCAGTTAGCAATTGAAAATCTTGAAATACAATTCCAAGTTTGCGCCGGAGGAAAGGAATTTCCTTCGGAGTAAGTTTTTGTAAATCATATCCACAAACCATTCCTGATCCACCTGCAATATCTAAATCACCATATAATATCTTTAGGAGTGAACTTTTTCCGCTTCCGGTTTTTCCAACTAAGTAAACAAATTCGTGAGCATTAATTGTTAGACTCACATTATTCAACACCAGCGATTCGTCCTGATAAATAACAGTGTTATTTAATTCAATTATTGGAGTGCTCATTTGATTTCAAGTTTTAAAATTTTTCCGTAAGGCAATTCAGCAATCACTTTTTTTATTTCTACTTCACTTTTACCTAATCCACATTTCATCAAAGCATTTTCAGGCCGGTCTGCGCGGAAGTAAGCGAGTAGAGCAAATTTATCGTCACGAATTTGTACATAGTCTGGAATCTTCACTTTGCCTTTTATTTTAATGATGTACATGTTCTAATTGATGCTGAAGCAAAATTACTGTTGTAATAATATATATTGGTTTTGTTGAAATCAGATTATTAACAGATCAATGAGGGGTGTAAAATGTTCTTACCTTGCCCCCAATTAAAATATAATTCATGAAAAAGGAGTTGCAACGAGGGGATAAAAAATTAATTAGAGGTTGGGCAATGTATGATTGGGCGAATTCGGTTTATTCTTTAGTCATTACTTCCGCAGTGTTTCCAATTTATTATAATAAAGTTACCCCTATTGAAGTACATGCTTTTGGACGAGTTTATATGCGCTCAGCTTTGTACTCTTATTCATTGTCGTTTGCTTTTTTAGTGATTGCATTTATTTCTCCCTTGCTTTCGTCTATTGCTGATTACAAACGGAATAAATTATTTTTTATGCAATGCTTTTGTTACATCGGTGCTATTAGTTGTTCAGCGCTTTATTTTTATGATGGTAGCAATATTTATTTTGGAATATTTCCATTTTCAATTGCAGCAATTGGGTTTTGTGGGAGCCTTGTTTTTTACAACGCTTTTCTTCCAGAAATAGTGGAGCCGATTAGACAAGATAAAGTAAGCGCTTTTGGATTTTCTCTTGGATACATTGGAAGTGTCTTGCTTTTAATTGTTAATCTTATTATGATTATGAAGCCAACAATATTTGGTTTGAGTGAAGGAGTACTGCCAGCTCAATTGTCTTTTCTTACGGTTGGAATTTGGTGGGTGCTGTTTGCGCAAATAACATTTTCTGTGTTACAGAATTTTCAAAAAGGGTACAATGCACATTTAATTAAAAGAGAAAGATCATATAATTCAATTTGGGGCGGATATAATGAATTAAAAAAAGTGTGGCGACAGTTACAAGAATTGAAGCGACTTAGATATTTCCTTTTTTCATTTTTCTTTTACAGCATGGCGTTGCAAACTGTTATGTATATAGCTACACTGTTTGGAACCGATGAATTGCATTTGAAAGACACACAATTAATTTCCACTATCTTAATTATTCAATTAGTGGCTATTGTAGGGGCTTATTTGTTTTCAAGTTTATCAAAACGCTACGGAAATATTTCTGCTTTGCGAATAGCCATCATTATATGGGTAGGAATTTGTTTGATCTCATTTTTTGTTTTTAAATATTTAGCTACTGATGAGTCATCAAAATCAATGTTTTTTTATTTTGTAGCATTTTGCGTAGGAATGGTTATGGGTGGAACGCAATCGCTTTCGCGTTCTACTTATTCGAAATTGCTTCCCGAAACGGAAGACCATGCTTCCTTCTTTTCGTTCTATGATGTTTCAGAAAAATTGGCAATTGTAATTGGCACAATCACTTATGGACTAATTTATGAAATAACCGGAAGCATGTTGAATTCATTGCTTGCGTTCTCTATTTTCTTTCTTCTTGGTCTGATAGGTTTATTTGCAGTGAAAAAAGAAATTGGCACACATTGATAACAATTACTTATCGGTGTTAATTTAGCGCTTGATTATGGCAACTAAAGTCAATTTGTTTATTCCATGTTTTGTTGATCAGTTATTTCCTGAAACTGCTTTTAATATGATTAAGGTATTGGAAAAATTAAACTGTGAAGTTTCATACAATCCGAATCAAACATGCTGTGGGCAACCAGCTTTTAATGCTGGTTTTTGGAGTGAAGCTCGCGCAGTTGGTGAAAAATTTATTCACGATTTTACCGGCTACAATTATGTTGTTGGTCCAACTGGTAGCTGTGTTGGATATGTTCGAAACTTTTATTCTGAATTATTTGATAACAGTGCCTTGCATAATGATTGTAAGCAATTGCAGAAAAACACTTTTGAATTCACTGAGTTTCTAGTTGATATATTGAAAGTAAAAAATATTGGCGCTGAGTTCAATCACGCTATTACTTATCATGATGCCTGTGGTGCTTTACGCGAATGCAAAATAAAAACTCCTCCCAGGACATTATTAGAGAATGTTAAAGGGCTTTCAGTTATTGAAATGAAAGAGGGTGAAACCTGCTGTGGCTTTGGTGGAACTTTTGCTGTAAAGTATGCTGACATTAGTACCGCTATGGCTGCTCAGAAAGTTGAAAATGCGTTAGCAACCGGGGCCGAATATATTGTTAGTACCGACATCAGTTGTCTAATGCATATTGACGGCTATATCAAAAAAAATAACTACAACATTAAGGTGATGCACATTGCTGATGTGTTGGCACAGGGGTGGTAATTTGATGGAATTACATCCAGATTTTTTTTAAAAATCACCAATCTTTTCCGAATGTAATTCCAACAATATGTTGCACACCTGGTGCATATACATTAAATTCATAATCGAGCTGATAGTAGGTTTTCAAACTCATGTTATGTTTCAATTCCCAATTGATGCCGGATTGAAATCGGAAATCATCAAGTTCATTTCCTTTATAATATATGTGATAGAATAATTCACTGGCAATGAAAGGTGAAATCTTTTTACTTAGTTTATACTTGATTGAGAGTTTTGGTCGTAGATAATTATCGGGTAAATTATTTCGTTCAAACTGTCTTTGAATTCTTACTCGCAATTCGCCCGAAATTTTTTTGGTAAATTTATGTTGTCCAGAAATGTCTAAGTAAATTCTGTGTTGTTGACCATCTAGTTTAATGTCGTATCTGTAAAATGTAGAAGCAGTTAAATTTTTAGCAACACTATAATCTAATCCTGCTTCAAGAAGTAGTGAACCGAATTGGGGTGGCGATAATACAGAACGCCATTGCGGGCAAAAGTTTAAATCAATCTTTTTTGAAAATTTATATTTTAAATCTAAACCAAGCCATACACCACTTCCGGTATTTTCCTGAGCAAATGTTTTAGCGGGAATAAAAAAAAGAAGACAAAAAATTAGAATTAAAATACAACGAAAATTGAAATTTATCATTGACAACAATTCCTTTTTCTAAAAAACTTAACGATCTTTAGGATCCACATGATAATATACTGTTAAACGAGTTGTGTCGTTTTGGAAATCAATGTTTTTTATTTCAGCACGATGAATTTTTAAACCAGTGCGTTCACGCAAATCAGATAAAAGAGCTTCATAGTTTTCGGGTTTAATGTTTTCAATCTTTTCATAAAGAATCACCTTGTAGTTTTCAGCACGCATGAGCCATAAACGTTCCATTGAAAAAATTAAGGTGACAATTACAACATTAACCAGGAGTATCTCTGCAATAGAAACTTTTTTGGTACTCATTGAGTTGACTAATGCAACTGCAATTATCAGAAAGAGATAAACCATTTCCTTAATGGGAATATCTTCCGTTCGATAACGGAGAATAGAGAATACAGCAAATAATCCGAAAGAAACTCCAAATTCCATTTTTACATTATTCATAACATAAAGCACCATAAAAATGATGCTATTAAAAATGAAATAGGTAAATAAATAATCTTTATTGCGATATAATGGATAATAAATTAATCGTACAATAATGAAGGTAACAAGAAAATTAAACCCGTATCTGATGGCGAGATCAAAAAAATCAGCGGCATCAAATAATTTGTAATCATTAAGGTCAAATACCGCGTTAAGCAACCAATGCATGTTCGATTTTATTTAGGGTGAGCAGTTTAGATTTAAAATTGTTTCTTTTCAAGCTTTTATTAAGTAGTAATTCACCTAAAATATATTTACTTATGGAGGTGCCATAAATTTTTTCTTCTTTAAGTTTTCTGCGTATAGGAGAAATACCCGAATGTATATCTTGTTTTACTTCAACAATTACAAGGTTAGGCAATTCAAGTTTGTTAGAACTTCCGTTTCTGTAAAATGCTAGGTCGATATCAATGGTTGCTCGCTCCATTGTTTGAATGTTTACCAGTGTCATTCTGTAAAAATCATTTCGTTGGATTGGCACGAGCGCTTTAACATTTAAATTTGAATCAATGCGATGAATGAGTTGCTCCTGTAGTGAATTAATAACTTCTGAAATTCCTTCTGTATTAATTCTTGATTTTTCAGTTTTGTCTTTATTGTTTTTTTTCTTCACTTCAAAAAAAGAAACATTGCTATCAACATAAGAGCGACACCTTATTTTTAATCGATTCGCTTTTTTGTTGTGATGCGTGAGATAAAACTTGTAATCAGGTGTATCAAAATATAAATTGTTATATCGGTTTAATCGTACACCTTTTACCTCCAGAATCCGATAATCGTTTCTTATTAGTGCAAGAATTTCAATTAATCGATCAATGTGAATCATATACTTTGTATCAAACCGGTTTAATAACTCAACATCCTCCATTTCAGAAAGAGAAATGGGTGCCATCGCATTTAGCGAATCCATTATCCTGTTCTTAATTTCTTGACTTATCATATTATTGAATCACTTCAATGCGAAGGTTGCCTACATCAATGGATTGTTTGTTTGCGGTAATTTCGACTTCTTTTACAACTATTTTTTTCCCTCCATTGCATTCCGTTCCAAGCAAACAATCGGAGTATGCAAATAAAGTATAATTACCTTTTTTTAAATACGGAAATTCAAAAGTTCCATCATAACTACTTTCTATTTTGTCGCCAAAATATTCATTGTCGCCATAAATAATATAAACACTCACCTTGCCGGAATAAAAAGAATCAATCGGAGTAAATACATTGTATTCGGTAACAAATATTTTTCCTTTTATGGTAGAAGTGCCACCAACACCAGCAGTTTTTTTACATGAAGAAAATGAAATGAAAATGAAGAAGGAGAAAAAGGAAAAGGCAATTATTTTTTTCATAAATAAAATTATTGCTTTATAAATTTTTTAGTGATTGAAACATTTCCTGACTTTAATTGGATTAAATAAATTCCGTTCGGAAAGGTTGAAATTTCTACTTGATTCATTCCCGTTCCTATTTTAAAATTTTTTAGGATTCTGCCTAATAAATCAACTATAATTATCTCTCCTGATTTATTATTATCGTTTTCATAGTTAAAGTTGAGGTTATTTGAAACCAATGTTTGATTAAGCGAAAAAATTAATGTGGATTTTTTTTCTTCTAGACCATCCAAGCAAGCCGGATCAAATGCAGTTCCAGGCGAACCTTCCAATGAACACACGAACCAATTAAAGGGGTCATTCATTTTACCATGAATGTCTAAAAGTTCCAAAGTATATCCTAAGCTATCAGCTTCTACAGGCCATGGTAAATTGTTGTTATATAACACTGAAAATTTTAATTTTCCATCTGAACCGAATAATCTGATTGCTTCACCCTTGCTTTTAAAGCCATATAGAAAGGGGCCATTAAAACTTGTAACATTAGAATGGCGAGTGATAAATTTTGTAACATCCTGCACAACTTCCCGATACCCATTTGCAGTAAGATTGATTCCAGCAGGAAAGAAAAATATATTCGAATCTTTACTATCCTTCAAGCTATATCCATTCAAACTAATATTGGAAGAAGTGGTGTTGTGCAACTCAATCCAATCTCCGGCATCAAAACTTGGATTGCTATTGTAATTGATTTCACTAAAAACTATATCAGGATTGCAAGGGGTATAAGCTAACCCTGGCGATCCAAACATGCAGCCATCAAACCAATTTCCGCCATCATTTTGATTTCCATAATAATCAATCAGCTCTAAAGTTCTTCCCAAGCCATCAGCACCACGAGGCCATAAGGTTGAATCTGTGTAGTTAACGCTTGTAACAAGGGTGCTAGTTGCATTTAATAATTGAACATTATCACCACTGTTTCCAAAATCTACATTTGAAGGACCAACTTTATTTGAAATAGAATGAATGGAATTGAATTTTACTAAATCCTGAACCACAACAACATAGGACAATGCATTGAGTTGAGTTCCTGACGGAATATTGTAAGTAACATTAAGAGCATTTTTTATTTTCCAGCCACTTATATTAACCATCGAAGTTGATTTATTATATATTTCAACCCAATTACCCGAGTTAGTAGTTGAATCTGAGTTGTAATTTATTTCTGTAATGATTATTTGAGCAAAGCTTTTTTTTGCAGAAAACAGAAAGAAAAATGAAAAAATAAACAAAAACACTAAGCGCATTGAAAGTTGTTTTAAGGTGTCCAAAAATAGAAACTTCTATCTATTTTTAAACTTTAATTTATAAAAGGTCGTTGTACTCAATGTTTTCGAATGTTATTTTCGCACCCAAAATTTTTTAAGATGGCATTTGATATTGAAATGATAAAGAAGGTGTACGACCAGTTTACTTCTAGGGTGGAAGCAGCTCGAAAATTGGTTGGAAAGCCACTTACATTAACTGAAAAAATTCTTTATGCACATTTATGGGAAGGTTTGGCAACACAAGTTCAGCAACGTGGTAAATCGTATGTAGATTTTTCTCCCGATAGAGTTGCCATGCAAGATGCTACCGCTCAAATGGCCTTACTTCAATTCATGCAAGCTGGTCGCCCAACAGTTGCAGTCCCTTCTACTGTTCATTGCGATCACTTGATACAAGCTGAAATAGGGGCAGTTCAAGATTTAGTAAAAGCAAAATTGCAGAATAAGGAAGTTTATGATTTTTTAGCCTCTGTTTCTGATAAATATGGAATTGGGTTTTGGAAGCCAGGTGCTGGAATCATTCATCAGGTTGTTTTGGAAAACTATGCTTTTCCAGGTGGATTAATGATTGGAACCGATTCACATACCGTAAATGCCGGTGGATTGGGTATGCTTGCAATTGGTGTTGGCGGTGCTGACGCATGTGATGTAATGGCAGGTTTAGCATGGGAATTAAAATTTCCAAAAATAATTGGAGTAAAACTAACTGGCAAACTCAGCGGGTGGTCTTCAGCAAAAGATGTGATTTTAAAAGTTGCCGGAATATTGACAGTTAAAGGAGGTACTGGAGCAATTGTTGAATACTTTGGAGATGGTGCTGAAAGTATTTCATGCACAGGAAAAGGAACCATTTGCAATATGGGTGCTGAGATTGGAGCTACCACTTCGGTTTTCGGATATGATAAAAAAATGGCTGATTACCTAAATGGAACTGGTCGCGATATGATTGCAAAAATGGCCGATAATATTGCTAGTCATTTAACAGGCGATGCTGAAGTATATGCTTCCCCTGAGAAACATTTTGATGAGGTTATTGAAATTAATTTAAGTGAGTTGGAGCCGCACATCAATGGTCCTTTCACTCCTGATTTAGCATTCCCTATTTCAAAATTTGCAAAAGCTGTGAAAGAAAATAATTGGCCAGCCCAATTGGAAGTTGGATTAATTGGAAGTTGCACAAACTCTTCTTATGAAGATATTTCAAGAAGCGCTTCTGTCGCAAATCAGGCAGTTGAAATGGGTTTGAATGCAAAATCTGAATTTACAATTACACCGGGTTCTGAATTGGTTCGATTCACTATTGAGCGCGATGGCTACCTTGATACATTCGGAAAAATGGGTGGAGTTGTGTTAGCTAATGCTTGCGGACCATGTATAGGTCAGTGGGCGCGTCATACCTCTGACCCAATGAAAAAAAATTCCATCATTACATCTTTCAACAGAAATTTTGCAAAGCGTAACGATGGTAATCCAAACACACATGCCTTTGTTGCCTCACCTGAAATTGTAACGGCACTTGCAATAGCAGGAGATTTAACATTTAATCCATTGACAGACTATTTAACAAACAGTAAGGGAGAAAAAATAAAATTAGCTGAACCAAAGGGAATTGAAATGCCTTTAAAAGGTTTTGCTGTTGATGATGCGGGATATCAGAAACCAGCTAAAGACGGAAGTTCAGTAGTTGTAAAAGTTGATGCCAGTTCTGATCGTTTACAATTGCTTGATGCATTTAATGCATGGGAAGGAACAGATTTAAAGGGTCTAAAATTGTTGATTAAGGCAAAAGGGAAATGTACAACAGATCATATTTCAATGGCTGGTCCATGGTTAAAGTATCGCGGTCACTTGGATAATATTTCAAATAATATGTTGATTGGTGCTTTAAATTTATTTAATGAAAAAACAAATTCAGTTAAGAATCAATTAACAGGAGTTTATGATGAAGTTCCAAAAGTTCAGCGCGCGTACAAAGCAGCTGGTATCGGAAGCATAGTAGTAGGTGATGAAAATTATGGCGAAGGAAGTTCGCGCGAACATGCGGCAATGGAACCAAGATTTCTTGGTGTTCGTGCTGTTTTGGTGAAATCATTTGCTCGTATTCACGAAACTAATTTAAAGAAGCAGGGAATGTTGGGACTCACCTTTGCAAATCCTGTTGACTATGATAAAGTAATGGAAGATGATAATATTGATATTATCGGACTGCAATCTTTTTCTCCAGGAAATCCATTAATTATTGTATTAAATCATGTTGATGGAAGTAAGGATGAAATAGCTGTGAATCATACATACAATGCCCAACAAATAGAATGGTTTAGATCAGGCGGCGCATTGAATATTATAAGAATGGCGCAGTCATAGTTGGTTTAAATAATTAGCTACTAATAAAAATGCCCTTCAAAAACTTGAAGGGCATTTTTATTTATTTAAGATTATTCTTTCACCACTCTTACCACCTTTACTAAATCCAGTTCATTGCGAATGGCAATAAAATAAATTCCATTATTTTGATTTGATAAATCAAGTGTGGTAATACTTCCGTTTGACAATTCAGCTTTCATTGTTGTTTGTCCAAGAATGTTTTTCACTTCAGCAATCAGGTTTATACTGGAAGTAGGAATGCTAATTTTCAAGAAACTATGTACTGCTGTTGGGTAGATTAAAATTTCATTTATTGAATTATTCATGCCGATACCTGTAGAAGGTGTAGAAGCTTTAATGGTGCCTGTCATGCTTGAATGAATGGTGCAATGAAATGTATAATCACCTGAAACCGATACAACATAATTGAAACTGCTACCCACTGAATTAGAAAACGCTTGTGCTCCAACGGGAACCATGGTTGATTCAAGTGGATGCGAAGTAAAATCACCGCTCCAGGTAACCGTATCACCAACAGTAATTAAAACTAAATTTGGGCTATATGCAAAATTTGCAAAACTTATATTATGTGTAGTGCCAAAGGTTGCAACTGAGAATAAAACTAAGAGAGTAGAAATTATTTTTGATTTCATGTGATTGTTTATTAAAAAACGAATTTATAATACGGATTAGTAGTGATCAATGTTTCTTTTGATGATTAATGGTATTTATTCACTGACTTGTATATTTAATAATACAGTATCGAATTCCTTATCTTTGCTGAATTAATTAAGTAGATGAAAATAAAAGGACAATTAGTTGATATTCATAAAAGAGAAATATTCCCAGCGGAAATTATTATAGTAGGTGGAAAAATTATTTCCATTGCAAGAATAGCTTCAGCAGATAATAGATTTATTCTTCCCGGATTTATTGATGCGCACATTCACATTGAAAGCAGCATGCTTATTCCATCTGAATTTGCACGGCTTGCTGTGTTGCAAGGAACAGTTGCAACTGTGAGCGACCCCCATGAAATTGCAAATGTGATGGGAGTGGAAGGAGTCGAGTATATGATTGATAATGGAAATAAGGTTCCATTTTATTTCAATTTCGGTGCGCCATCCTGTGTGCCTGCAACCAGTTTTGAAACTGCTGGGGCAATATTGGATTCCGCGGTTGTAGAAAGATTATTGCAGCGCGATGATATAAAATACCTGACCGAAATGATGAACTGGCCTGGTGTTTTATTTGATGATGAAGAAGTGAAAAATAAAATTGCTTTTGCGCATAAGTTAAATAAACCTGTTGATGGTCATGCGCCTGGTTTAATAGGAGAGCAGGCGCTGAAATATATCAGGGCAGGAATCAGTACCGATCACGAATGCTTTACTTATAAAGAAGGAAAATTTAAAGTAGAACAAGGAATGAAAATTCTGATTCGGGAAGGAAGCGCTGCAAAAAATTTTCAAGCCTTGATTCCGTTGCTAAAAGAATTTCCTGAATTAATTATGTTTTGTTCTGATGATAAGCATCCGAATGATTTAGTGGTGGGTCATATTAATGATTTGGTGAGTCGTGCAGTTAAAAATGATTTTGATTTGTTTGATGTGCTTCGTGCTGCGTGTTTGAATGCACACACACATTACAAGCTTGAACATGGGTTATTGCGGGAAGGAGACAATGCTGATTTTATTGTAGTGAATGATCTCAATGATTTCAAGGTGCATCAGACATTCATACGCGGAAAGTTGGTTGCTGAAAATGGAAAGACATTTATAGAAAGCATTAATGAAAAAATCATTAATAATTTTTATTGTACTGAAAAAAAGCCCAATGATTTTAAATTAAAGAAAAATGAATATCAAAATATAAGAGTAATTGAAGCGCTCGAAGGGCAGCTGATTACTAATGAATTGATGTTGCTTGCAAAAGTTGAGGATGGATTTTTAGTGAGTGATGTAGAGCGCGATATTTTAAAGCTCACTGTTGTAAATCGTTACCGTGATGTTCATCCTTCCATTGCATTTATAAAAAATTTTGGATTGAAGCACGGCGCCATTGCAAGTTGTGTTGGTCACGATTCACACAATATTATTTGTGTTGGTGTTGATGATGAATCTATTTGCCGGGCAGTTAATCTCATCATAAAGGAAAAAGGTGGTTTGTCCGCCACTAATGGAATCAATGATGCTGTTTTGCCTCTGCCAGTAGCCGGCATTATGGCCAATGTCGATGCTTATGAAGTAGCGGATAACTATTCTTCCATTGATGCATTTGCCAAACAGCTTGGAACAAGACTGCAAGCACCATACATGACTCTTTCGTTCATGGCATTGCTCGTGATTCCTGATTTAAAACTGAGTGATAAGGGTTTGTTTAGTGGGAAGAAGTTTGAGTTTGTTTCTGTATGTGCATAGTCTAACATCTGTTTGTTGACATATAAGTTTAGCGCTCTATTTCATAAATGTATGTTTGCCCCATTGTCACGCTATTTTCTTTTTCTTTTTCTGTTTTCTTCATTTTCTGTTCAGTCGCAAACGATACAGCAGAATTACGTTATTCGTATTCATCATATAACAGCCCCAATAAAAATTGATGGGGTATTAGATGAAGTGGATTGGGAATTGGCTGATGTGGCGAAAGATTTTTTTGCTGTACTGCCTTACGATACTTCTTTTTCAAAAACCAAAACCGAATGCCGTGTTGCATACGACGATAATTATTTTTATATAAGTGCTATTTGTTACGATGAACTCAATGGTAATTATGTTATTCAATCGTTACGGCGCGATTTTTCATTCCCTGTTACTGACGCGTTTGCGGTTGTGCTCGATCCGTTTTTGGATGGAACCAATGGTTTTAACTTCGGAGTGAATCCATACAATGTGCAGCGCGAAGGCAGTATTGATAACGGCGGTGGCTTTGGTGTGAGTACTGATTGGAATGTGAAATGGATTTCTGAAACAAAAATTGAAGAGGGTAAATGGACTTGTGAATTTGCTATTCCTTTTAATAGTATTCGGTATAAACCAAATTCTGAAACCTGGTATATTAATTTTATTCGAAATGATTTAAAGCGAAATGAACTTTCTTCGTGGGCTCCCATTCCCAAAATATTTAATCCGAATTCCCTTGCATTCACAGGCACATTAATTTGGGATAATCCGCTAGCTAAAGCAGGAACAAATATTTCAATTATTCCATATGGAATAAGTTCAATTAATACTATAGCAACTGATGGGAATAGTATAAAAAAAAATTTGAATGCTGGACTAGATGCAAAAATTGGAGTGAGTAGCTCTTTGAATTTAGACTTGACTATAAACCCTGATTTTAGTCAGGTAGAAGTTGATGTGCAGCAAACGAATCTTACAAGATTCAATTTGTTCTATCCTGAAAAAAGAACTTTCTTTATTGAAAATAGTGATTTGTTTGGGCAGTTTGGCTTTCGTCAAATTCGACCTTTTTTTTCCAGAAATGTTGGATTGAATAACGGAAATGTAGTGCCTATTCTTGGCGGATTGCGCCTCAGTGGAAAGCTGACACCTAATGATAGGATTGGCATTTTAAGTGTTCAAACCGCCGACGATTCAGCAGATGTAATCAGTGGGCAGAATTATTCGGTGCTTGCTTATCAGCGAAAAATATTTTCCCGTTCTAATATTGCTTTTATAGGGGTTAATCGTCAATCATTTAATCATTTTGAATTAGATAAAAACGATTTTAATAGGATTGGGGGTATCCAATATAATCTTGCTTCGGTAAATAATAAATGGGTGGGTTTTGCTTTTTTTATGTACTCAAATAATATGATTAGTGGCTATCGTGCCTATTCTCATGCTGCATTCTTGCAAAATAATTTTGCAAAATGGGTGTTTACTTATAATCATGAATATGTAGGAAAAAATTTTATTGCTGATGCTGGATTTGTTCCCCGAATAAATAATTATGACGCTGCTACAAAAAAAATAGTTAGGAATTCATATTGGAGATTTGAGCCAATTGTAGCAAGAAGATTTTATCCTAAAGGCAGTTTGAAATCTAAAGTAAATAATTTTATAGTGCAATTTTATACCAGCGATTATTTGAATGAAGAATATAAATCAACCGAACTTTTTAATTTATTTATGGTTCAAACTATTTTTCAAAACACTGCACTTTTTGAAGTTAGTCTTGAGAACACCATTCTGAATTTGCAGTATGCCACTTCATTAAATTCGAAAGACACACTTTATTTTTTTCCTGGGAAATATAATTATAGAAGTGCTGCATTAAGATTCAATTCAAACATTCGTAAAGTTTTTAATTTTACTTTATATACTCAATACGGTTCTTTTTATTCAGGCACAAAATTGACTTTCAATTCTTCTTTCAATTATCGTGTTCAACCATACGCAAATTTTTCTTTGGTGCTTAATTACAATCAGGTTCATTTACCCTCTCCCTTTCAGGATTTTAATCTTTTTTTATTAGGACCAAAAATTGAATTGACATTTACAGAGAATTTGTTCTTTACCACTTTCCTTCAATACAATACTCAACTAGAAAACTTTAATGTTAATTGTCGATTTCAATGGCGCTTCAAACCCTTAAGTGATTTTTATATTGTTTATGGAGATAATTACGATACAAATACTTTCGGCAATAAAAATCGAACTTTGGTTTTAAAATTTACATACTGGATAAGCATTTAAAATGATAAACAAAGAAATAATGGATACTTATCTCCATAAAGGGATGAGAAAGAAATTGGTCGAACTAATTTCAAAAAGAGGAATTTCAGATAAAAATGTATTGGAAGCAATTAATCGTGTTCCGCGTCATTTGTATTTTTTTGATTCCGTTTTTCTTGAGAGAGCTTACGAAGACAATGCTTTCCCGATTGGAGAGAATCAAACCATTTCACAACCTTACACTGTTGCGTATCAAACTTCACTGTTGGAAATTAAAAAAAGAGAGAAAATTTTAGAAGTTGGAACGGGTTCGGGGTATCAAGCCTCAGTGCTTTCAGAATTGGGAGCAAAAGTTTTTACTATCGAACGCCAAAAAAAATTATATGAAAAAACAAAGCCCATGCTTATTGATTTAGGCTACTCATCAATAAAGTGTTTTTATGGTGATGGGTTTGCAGGGCTGCCAACTTTTGCTCCATTTGATAAAATTGTTGTTACTGCAGCTCCACCTTTTATTCCGGAACAATTGTTAAAACAATTAAAAATTAGGGGTTCGTTAGTCATTCCAATAGGTGAAAGTATACAATTTATGAAACGGATAACCCGCATTTCTGAGGGGGATTATAAGGAGGAACTTTTTGATGATTGCAAGTTTGTACCTATGTTAAGTGGTAGGGCTGATTAACAAGGGTTATTAGTAAGATTTTGGATAAGTAAGTATTAAATGCAACCAATTAATTAGATATTGTGTCTAAATAAAGTTTTCGATTATATTTGCAACACTTTAAAATTTAAAAATAAGTTATGAAGAAAATCCTCTTAATTGTTTTAGTCCTTGTTACTGCAAGTGAAATTTTTTACGGTTGTAAAAAGGGTCAGGAAGATCCTTTTCTTACTTTCCGTTCTCGTAAGCATCGGGTTTCTGGTCTTTGGCAGGTTTGCTCTTATCGAATTAATGATGCCGATTCTTTAATTGATAATGTATCAACATCTGATACTGCCTCTATTCCATTCGGATGTTTAGGTAAAATGACCTACACAAGAGAAAAAACCTATATCATGGAATTCTCTGATAATGGTCTTTATATTTTTAGAAATACTTTTTTATGGAAAGTTAGCAGAGATTGGAATGTAAATACACCACAGTGTACAGATTCATCATCTTATATTTGGAAAGATACTACTTATTTGACCAAAGGCCTTTGGACTTTAGCTGGAGGAGTGGGTGACTTTAAAAATAAAGAATTACTACAACTAACTGATGGAGTTGATCAGGTAACTGGTCAGTCATACGAATTAATTGAGGTTCGTGAAAAAGAGTTAAAATTCAGACAGTCGGTAACTGATTTTACTGGAAATGTAACAAAATGGGAGTGGACTTTATGCCCATATGCTGATAGTACAGGTAGCAACGGAAATCAATAAAATATTAAAATAAAAGCACCCCCCGATTCACTTCAATGAGTCGTGGGGTTTCTTTTTTTTATCTCTCTTTTAATATTCTATCAAGATCTCTTTTTGAGTCTTTCTTTTTTATAGAATCTCTTTTATCGTGAAGTTTTTTTCCACGGACTAGACCGATTTCTAATTTAGCAAAACCTCTTTCTGAAAAAAATAAATTGATTGGAACAATGGTGAATCCTCTCTCCTTCACTTTTGCTAATAATTTTTCTAGTTCTTTTTTCTTCAATAAAAGTTTGCGGGGTCGCATTGGTTCATGATTAAAATGTGAACCATTACAATAAACTGAAATGTTTAAGTGTCGAACCCATAAATCATTTTTTTGAAAAGCGCAGAAAGCATCTCCCATATTTGCTTTCCCTTCCCTAACACTTTTTACTTCAGTTCCAGTGAGCATAATGCCAGCGATATATTTATCCATCACTTCATATTCATAAAACGCTCTCTTATTATTAATTGCAATATTTTTTATTTTTACTTCGCTCATCAGATGCTGTTAAATAGAGTTTCCAGTTTTTCTTTTCTCAGTATTTTTTGTGCCGTTTCACCACTTGCCACTAATCTTTCGCCACAATATGCTTCAAATGAACATAGAACTTCATTTTTGTTTACGGCTTTTAAAATTCCAGTAAAAAAAACTTCGCCCCCAACTTTCACAGGGGAGTGATGAATAACATTTATCTGGGTACCAATTCCCTCTTCATCATCATCCTTCATTTGCAAAACAAATAATCTACATACCCATTCAGCATCTCGGGTGAGGGCGTAGGTTGAGTATACAGGGTGTAAATTCTCAGCAGTGAAGTGTACGGTATCCTCTTGTTTCACAATGTGACGAAATATTTTTTTATCTCCCTGATTAAATGGATTGTGCATGATACAAAGGTGACAAAAGAAAAGCAATGACTATCATTTTAGATAACTGATAAAACAGGAATTTTAACCAAGTGCCTAACTTTTGATATGGTTTCTCCGAAAACTAATTTTTTGATGCCGCTATGCCCGTGCCCCCCCATGACTAGTAGGTCGGCTTTATATTCAAATACACTTTTAGCAATGGCAAAACTTCTTTTTCCATATCCTAAATCAAACGTTGTATTAAACCCTTTGTCGTTTAATTCTTTTGTAATTTGGATTAATTGTTCTAAATCTTTTTGGGTCTCTTTATCTGAAATTTGATTTCCGAGTAGAAGCGCTCCGGCTGACTCAAGAATGTGAATGAGATGGTATTCTGCTTCTTTCCCCCCAATAGAAAGTGTCTGCGAAATGGTATTGTTGTCGTATTTTGAAAAATCAAGTGCGATGGCAATGCGCTTAAATCGTTCTTTGTTTTGAAAGTCAGGAAAACTGAATTCATGAATATCCGTACTGACTTCTTTTTTCTTGAAAATAAATGGCCCGAATGTGATATAAAGTAAAATGACCGCTAAAAGTATTGCCACAGGTATAATAAAAACATAAATCCACCAGGCGCTGTTGTAATTTCTCAATAATAAAACTATTCCTTCTAATACTAGTTTTATATTTAATGAAATAATTAATAATGCTGAAGCCCATGATAATACTTTTAACCAGAAGCCAATTGCAAATTGACCCATTTTATTTTTATCGCTTACAAAATGAATAAGTGGTATTACAGCAAATCCCAACTGCATACTTAGTATTATCTGAGATAAAATTAATAAATCCCCGGTGGCTCCTTCACCGTAAAACCACAACACTAAAAAAGATGGAACTACTGCAAGCACTCTTGTAATAAGTCGGCGCAACCATGGTGTGATACGCAGATTGAGATAGCCTTCCATAACGATTTGACCTGCAAGCGTACCGGTTATAGTGCTACTTTGACCACTGGCTATTAACGCAACGGCAAACAGTATAGGCGCTAGAGAGGAACCGAGTAGCGGTTCGAGTAGTTTGTGCGCGTTGCTTATATCTGCTATTTCAAACATTCCACGCTTAAAAAATACTGAAGCAGCAAGAATGAGAATGGCTGCATTAACAAATAATGCAAGGTTGAGTGCAATGGCGGAATCGATGATATTAAATTTTATAGCCTTTCGCATTCCTAAGACCGTACGTTCAATTTTTCGTGTTTGAACTAATGAAGAGTGCAGATACAGATTATGGGGCATAATTGTGGCGCCAATAATTCCAATGGTTAAGTAAAGAGCAGTTCCATAGGGCATGGCAGGAATAAATCCTGCGGCTATATCGCCCACATCAGGTTTTGCCATTAATAATTCTATGAGAAAACTTCCACCCATTATTACAATCATTCCTATAATAAATACTTCCATTTTGCGAATACCTATATTCATTAAGGTTAACAGAATTAAGCAATCGAAAACCGCAATTGTTACACCGCCAAGCAATGGGATGTGAAACAATAGATTTAATCCAATGGCGAGCCCAAGCACTTCGGCTAAATCACAGGCGGCAATGGCAATTTCGGCAAGAATATATAATGGAATATTAATGATTGGATGATACAATTCTTTCGATGCCTGTGCGAGATCTCTACCTCTTACTATTCCTAGTCGTACACAATGACTTTGTAATAGAAGTGCAATTAGGTTTGACATCAGAAGAACCCAAACGAGTTGATAGCCCAATGAACTTCCAGCTGCAATATCCGTTGCCCAATTGCCAGGATCCATGTATCCAACGCTGACCATATATGCGGGGCCAGAAAAGGCGAATAAGGTGCGCCACCAATTTTTATTTTTTGTTTCTACAGTTGAGTGAATCTCATCAAGTGACTTAGTGGAAGTGCTTTTTGAAATCATGGCTGCACTCTTATATGTTTTGCAATGTCTGAACTCACCTGCACCTTGACCTTATTATTGATAAGCAGAAGTAGGCTCTGGTCGAACGAATTTTGTTCTATCACTTTTAATTTTGAACCTATACTGATTCCTATTTTGCTAAGATATCGGAGTAGGTCGGGTTGGTCGCTTACGCTTTTTACAATGGATTCTTTATTGTCTCTGACTTCATTGAGTTTAAAAGTTTCACTTTTCTTTATCGCTCCTTTTTTGTTTGGAATGGGTGCGCCGTGTGGATCGAATTGTGGATTTTCTAAGAATAAATTGAGTCGGTCCACTAATATATCTGATTGAATATGTTCTAGCTGTTCTGCCACTTCATGAATTTCATCCCACCTGAATTTTAGTTTTTCAACTAAAAAATATTCCCACAATCGATGTTTTCGTATTATTAGTAATGCTTGTTGCCTGCCTGAATTAGTTAGGGTAACTCCTTTGTATTTTTTATACTTGATGAGTTTTTGAGCAGAAAGTTTTTTCAGCATTTCGGTAACTGATGCTGCCTTTGTGCCCATTGTGTTGGCAATATCGTTTGTGGTAACGGGTTCGTTTGTATCGGTTGTGTGTTGTAGAATAGTTTTTAGATAATTTTCTTTAGAAATGGTATTTGTCATGACGCACCTAATTTTTAATTTAGGCAAACCTAAAAAATAATTTTGTGATTTTAAAATATTTACTTCACAATAATTTCCTCTACAACTCCCTCGCCAAATTTGGAGTTAATGAGTTCTATCATCTGCTGCCGTGAATAAATGAGTTCGTTTTTTAAGGGGGCAGAGTTTACCTCAACGTATAGTTTTTTGTTGCGCAGATTTATGCTTTTGGTGTATTTGGCAATTGTTTTGCCCAATAGTTCTTCCCAGCATTGTAGCAATCGCACTTCATTTACTTTATCATTCCACTTGTTAGCGATCATCAGTTGCTTTAATATGTCTCCTATTGGTTGGTCGTTGTGTTTTTTCATTTTAGTTTATTTAATTAAACCATTTTCAACTATAAAATATTTTGATAATTTATCGGAGATAATAGTTTGTTTCCAGTCTGTACATGTAATAAAAACTTGACCGCGATTCTTGCTTGTAGCATCTGCTAGTAATTTTTCAGAACGATGTTGATCGAGTTTATCAAAAATATCATCTAATAAAAGTAGAGGTGTTTCATTTTTATTTTGAGCAATGAAATCGAACTGTGCAAGTTTGAGGGCGATTAGAAAAGATTTCTTTTGTCCCTGACTTCCAAATTTTTTTATTGAAAATTCATTAAGTAAAAAATCTAAATCATCACGATGCACACCAGCAGTGGTTCGTTGCAGCATCATATCTTTTTCACGATTGGTTATAAGCGTTTTCGAGAAATCACTTTCATTTAGTAACGAATCGTAATTCATCAAAGCAGTTTCATTTTCATTAGAAATAAACGCGTAATGTTTTTGTAGGAGTGAAATCAGAATTTGTAGGCTTTTTTTTCTTTCAGCATGAATCTGTTTCCCAATTTTTACTAGTTGTTTGTCTATCACAGTCATTAAATCTTCGTCACGCGATTGACCGGCTGACCAAAGTTTTAAAAGAGCATTTCGTTGTGCAAGTACTCGGTTGTATTGCATTAAGTCATCGAGGTATAATCGATTGACTTGTGAGATCGTATTGTCGAGCCACTTACGGCGGTCCTCACTTCCTTCAATAATCAATGCAATGTCATCGGGTGCTATTACTACCAATGGAAATTTTCCAATGTGATCTGCTAGTTTTTCGTAAATAATTTCATCGTGTTTTAAAATTTTTGGGGTTCCACTTTGAAACGCAAGTGAAATAGTTTCGATTTTTCTTTCAGTTATAAATTCTCCTTGTAATCGAAAGAATTCTTTTTTAAAATTAATGGCGCCAATATCCCCAGAATGAAAATATCCTTTTGTTAAACAGAGGTAGTTAATTGCTTCGAGTAAATTGGTTTTACCAGCACCATTTAATCCAGATAAAATATTCAGTCCTCCGCAAAATGAAACATTTTGCTCTGTGTAGTTTCTGAAATTAGTTAATTGGATGGATGAAAGGTGCAAAATGGATAATTGAAGCCTACAAATATGCATTTGAAATAGCACTTGCTTTTACTTTGCTATAGGTTCACGACTTATTTTTTAGTAATGTTTAAAATTGTTTTTTATTTCTTATAGACTCAAATTGTATCTTTTGCCTATTTGTGTTTAAGCAGATTTCAATTAGGTTTGCCGTTTCTAAAAAAACAGGCTTTGACAAAAGCAAAATTCGGAAATAAGGAATATTTACAATGGTATGAAATCATGTTGCGCGTTCGTCGTTTTGAAGAAAAAGCGGGGCAATTGTATGGCATGCAAAAAATCCGTGGATTTTGCCATTTATATATTGGTCAGGAAGCTGTTGCGGCCGGAACTATTTCGGCACTGCGTCAACAAGATCCAATGATTACGGCGTATCGTGATCATGGTTTGGCTTTGGCAAAAGGAATGAGTGCCGATACTTGTATGGCTGAATTATTTGGAAAGGTAACTGGTTGCACAAAAGGTAAAGGGGGTTCCATGCATTTTTTCAGTAAGGAACATTTTTTCTTTGGCGGCCATGGAATTGTAGGGGCACAAATTGGATTAGGTGCAGGAATTGCTTTCGCTGAAAAATATAAGGAAACTGATAATGTGTGTATTTGTTTTTTTGGGGATGGTGCAGCGCGTCAAGGAATTTTACATGAGACTTTCAATATGGCAATGATGTGGAAATTGCCAGTAATATTTGTTTGTGAGAATAATTATTACGCAATGGGAACATCTATTGAACGATCAAGTAATGTAGCTAATATTTCGCAGTTAGGAAAAGGATATGATATGCCATCTTCAATTGTTGATGGTATGAAGTGTGAAGCCGTTCATGTTGCAGTGGCGGAAGCAGCTGACCGCGCGCGTAAAGGTGATGGGCCAACATTTTTAGAAATACAGACTTACAGGTATAAAGGGCACTCAATGAGCGACCCTGCTAAATATCGAAGCAAGGAAGAAGTGGAAGAATACAAGCAAAAAGATCCGATAGAAACAACATTAGCAACTATTTTTGAAAGTAAATTTGCAACACAAACAGAGATTGATGCAATTGGTGAAAAGATTAATGCAGAGATTGATGCATGTGTAAAGTTTGCTGAAGAATCTGCCTATCCAAATGCTGAAGAATTATTTACTGATAATTACTCAGAACCTGATTATCCATTCATCCTCTCCTGATAAAAAAAATTAACAATAATAAAATGACTGACAAAAAACAAGAACAAATACTCGACATTGGAGGAACTTACTCAAAGTTAGAGCATTGGATTAATGAAAATAAAACTATGCTTACAATAGTTGTAGCCGGACTTTTCTTAGTGGTTGGGGGCTACATTGGGTTTAATAAATTTTATTTAGAGCCTAAAGAAGATGAAGCACAGAACCAGATGTTTGTGGCCCAGAAATATTTTGAAAAAGATTCATTGAACCTTGCTTTGAACGGCGATAAGAATTATCCGGGCTTTATAAAAATTATGGAAGATTACAAATGGACAAAAGCCGCAAATCTTTCCCACTATTATGCGGGTGTTATTTCTTTAAAAATTGGAAAATTTGATGATGCTATTATGTATCTTGAATCGTTCAATGGAAAAGACATTTTAGTTTCAGGTATGGCTTTAAATTGTTTGGGAGATGCCTATAGTGAAAAAGGTGATATGGACAAGGCGATTGACAATTATTTGAAAGCGGCTTACAATCACGAAAATGAATTAACAACACCAATCTTTTTAAAGAAGGCAGGTATGTTATTAGAGAAAACTGGAAAAAAAGAAAAAGCTGTAAAAATGTATCAAGAAATTAATGATAAATATCCTAAGAGTACTGAAGCTCGCGACATTGAAAAATATATTGCACGCGCACAAGGATAATTTTTTATAGAATTCAATTCTAAAGCTGACTGATTTTTTTAGTCAGCTTTTTTTATTTTTTTTTGTCAAGAATTGCATTAGTAATTCTACTAATGCAAGTCAGTTTTCCGGCATCATCATAAATTTTTATTTCCCAAATCATAGTTGTTCTTCCTATATGAACAGGTTTAGTTATTCCATGAACAAATCCTTCTTTAACTGCTCTTATGTGATTGGCATTTATTTCTAAGCCGACACAACTCTTTTCTTCAAGATTAATACAAAGCACAGAGGCGATGCTACCTAGTGATTCTGCTAAAACCACATTGGCACCACCATGCAATAAGCCGTGTGGCTGCTTGGTTTTTTCATTTACGGGCATTTTTGCTTTTATGTAATCTTCACCAATTTCAGTAAATTCAATCCCTACATGTTCTTGCATTGTGTTTTTATGCATTTCATTTAATGACTTTAAATCAACAGGTTTAAACCAAATCATTTTTTGTTTTTAATTTTTATAAAATAAATCTATCCTTAAATTCAAATGGGGGATTTATGCAAGTGTTTTGTTTCCCAAACCAATTGTACCTATTGTGTGCAATGATATTATAAATTCCATTGCGAATAAATTTTGGAATTAAGTAAAGTGGATAAAATAATTTCCATTTTCGTTTCAGTAGCATCATGGTTTTTAAAGCAGCATCTGAACGAGTGTAGGTTTTTCCATCCAACAATAATATAACCGTGTTCCCTTTTGGCATTTCAATATTCTCCGTCAGCATTTTTATTGCAAATGAACTATGAAAAGGAGTGAAGCGAAATATTTTTTTATTATCGTGTTTCAAAATAAAATTTACACTTCTATTGCATAAATGGCAGAAGCCATCGTAAATAATGAGTGGCGAAGGATGATTGTTGATGTTTGAACTTGTCATTTTTTGTTTTATAAATCACAGGCCAAAATTCAATTTCCATGCTTCAACTCCGCCAATTAAATTGCGAACATTAGTGAATCCTTGTTGCTTCATGTAAGCTTGAGCGCTTGCGCTTCTTTTTCCTGATTTACAATGAATAATTATTTCATCATTCTTGTTTTTGGTATAAACTTCCAAGCCACTAGGCAGAGTAGCTAATGGAATTAATTTCCCACCAATATTAAATTCATCGTATTCCCATTCTTCTCGAACATCTATTACAATTAAATTTTCTTTATTGTCTTTGCGTTCTTTTAATTCTTCAACAGTAATATCAGTCATTAATTAAAATTTTATAAAACGGGTTGTGTAAGATTGTTTTTTTGTTTTGTCTTTAGCGGTTAACAAATACATTCCGGCTGCAAGATTTCCAACAAATATATTTTCTTCAATTCCATTAACAGTTTGTATTATTCTTCCGGTGAGGTCAGTAATAATTAATTCTGCTTGTTGAACTCCTTTAACTTTTATATGTAAAATGTTATCGGTCGGATTTGGATAACAATTAACAGAAATAGTGTTTGAGAAAATGTTTTGTGATGCGGTAAATGGAAGTTTTTTACCAAGCAACGGACGAATCATTAATGAACCAGGGTAAGAAGATTGGGACCATACTCCAGTTACATTGTAATATAAATTCAAGTGTGAATCTGTATTTCGATCAAATCCAACGTTGTAAAAATTTGCGTAAGACTGTAGCATGCCAACATAAAAAGTATCAGTAATCAATTTAGGTGTATCAAGAATATAAGTGGCAAAACCATTTATTGAATCAATGTAAGAAGGCTTTAAAAAGTCTTGTTCATATATTAATTCTGTAGTTGGAACCAATGATTTCCAAACTAGAATTGAAAATAATTTATTGCTTATATCTGCATCGATATGAGCGAAATGGAATTGAAGGGCTCTTAACGTATCAGGGATGTTTACTTTGTACTTTAATGCAATTTTTCCACCTGCCACATTGAGTCCATAAGCTTTTTCAGCACTGCCGTCGTCATGTGAATAGTAATTGAAGAATGGCTGTATACGGAAGGTGGAATCGTTGTTTCTTATGTCATCAGGAGTGGCAGTGGCTTTGCAATTAACAATTAATAATGCGCTATCGCCTGGAGGCAAGGCTCCAATTGAAAATGTAGCATTTGATTGAGTCACTGATGTATTTGCATTAAAGTTTATTGCAGAAATTGGACTTGAAAAAACAGTTGATCCACTGTATAACTCATCAGCGAAATACAGAATAGCGGTATTCGTTGTGACATTGTTATTGTTTCGGATGACAAAAGGAAATGTTGTCGCTATTTCATCCGCCTGATTATTTCTGAATTGTGTCCAGGGCATGAACTCATAATTTTTTAACAGAGTACCAGGAGTATAAACGGCTGTAACATCTTGAAGCAGAGTATCGGTACTATTTCTTCCGGCAAATAATCTCACATAATCCAGGTGATAATGGTCATTGTTGCCAGATGTAGTTGCAATGTTTCTGAAACGAAACTGAAAGTTGTTAAAGAAGTATCCAATATCAGTTATTGGAATCATTATCTGACGGAATTTAATAATAGTGGGTGCTGAAGCATCTCCATCCATTTGCCAAACTTCATTCCAACTGCCATCATTCTTTTTTAATTCTAAAAAAAATATGTCGCCAACATTTGGATAATCACCAATTCCCATTTTTTCATAAAAGAAACTCAGGTAAACAGAATCAGATGCGGATAGTGTTTCTAGGTGAATAGGCTGAGAGGTTAGTGTATCAGCACCGGCTTGTTGGATAACCCCTGAAGTATCATAAGGAACTCCATATTCGTTTAAACCATCAAAAGTTGCTACTCCAATAGAAGGGGGTAGAATAGGATAGGTGGTGTTTACAAAACAATCTTTATCCAACCATAAATTCTGATTTGGATATTTATAGTTTGGTGCTAATTGATTATAGGAAAAATCATCAATGAATGGAAGATTTAAGGTATCATTTGAACGCAATTGAGATTGATGTTTGTCAAAAACTAAAGTGTTGTTGTATTTTAATTCAGTGATTATTTCCTGGGCTGAAGTATTGTTATAAATCAGAATAAAAAACAAAATAGAAATTGAGGATAAAAATTTTTGCATTCAGAATATTATTTATTTTTTGAAATTGACACACTTATTAAACTCAAATTTGGTTTTAAAATTGTTTGTTGAACAAAAGAAGTATCCACGATGCTTTTAGAAATGGATTATTGGGTTTCATTTGGAGGAGTTTGGTGTTTTGATGGATCCATTGTAACATAAACATCAATGGCTTCACCCAAATTCAATTTGTTATCGACATCACCGGGGGCTGGGTTTTGTTTGTAAATAACACCATTTGACTCATCACCTACAATTGTGTTATCGGTCATCACAGCTCCAAGATTTAGTGATGAAGCATCTAAAATAAATCTCGCTTCACGCAGTGTGTTTCCAATTAAATTAGGTACTTCTACTTCGGTGATTCCTAGCCCATCACCAAGAATCAAATCAATGGTTGACCCTTTTTTTATGATGTCGCCAATTTCTATGTGAAGCCCTTTGCACATCCAATCCAAAACCACATTCTGTGCTAAGTCAGGTTTGTAAATCAATAGACCAACATTCAATCCAATACCTTCTAAAATCATTTGAGCCTGTTTCAACGAGTTGTCAGTTAGGTCGGGCATTTTTACCTGTGGTGGAATTGTTGCATTTACAGTTACGTAAATGGTTCTCCCTTCTTTTACTTTTGAATTGGTAATTGGGTTTTGTTCGAGAACTGCTAGCTTCGGTTTCTTCTCGTTGAAGGAAGAATCTGATATTGCAACTTCTAAATTTCTATCTGATAATACTTGTTTTGCTTTTTCAAAGGTCATTCCGGATAAATCTGGAACGGTTACTGTTTCGCCGTGCTTGGTGTAGCTATTCAGTGCTGAAGAGCCGAGCCAGAATACAATTATAAAAACAGCTACTGCACCGAGTAAATTATAAAGAAATATTCTGCTTTTAAGAAATTGCCACATGTTATGCGGTTATGTGTTGGGGTTTATTGCGCCGGCTAAATTCTAAAATATTATCAATAAATTCGAAAGGTTTATAATGGTTGATGGCTGCCTGGTGGAAAATGCAGGTGGCGGGTGTCATGCCAGGAAGGGAGTTAACTTCGATAATTACTGTTTCGGCATTGTTCTTTGCATCAATGCGCACAAATGCATCTATACGGCAGTAGCCCTGCACATTGAGAAGGCGCGCTGCTTTTTCGAGATCGGTTTTTACTTGTGTTGCAATTTTATTGTATTCGGTTTTTGTTTTTCCGAATCGCGCGGGCGTTATGTTTTGCCCTTCGCCAGCGAGAAATTTTTCTTCTAAGGAAAGCACATCTGCTATGGCTAGGGTTTCGCTTGGTTCGAATACTTCGTAGGTGATGGTTCCGTCGGTATTATGATGTGTAAGCATTCCACAGGTAATTTCGAGAAAATGTGTAGCACCATTGGCAGTAATTAAATCTTCGACAAGGAAATGGTCTTTGCATGGAAATTCTTCCTTGGGTTTAAGGTGAAGTGTGGCAGCTTCGGTAGCATTGAGTAATTCGTTCTCTCGAAACATGAGCCGGCTGAAAGCAATTAACTCATCTCGTTTTTTTATTTTTTTTACAGCACTGCTACAGCCATCATCTACAGGTTTTGCAATGATTGGTAATTTATGGCGGGCAAGAATTGCATTAATGAAATTTTCTTCGTTCTGTTTCCATTCTTTTTTATAAGCTAAAGTTTGCAACGCTTCGTGAAAACCACTTTGTAAAAGCAACTGGTTGGTGGTGTATTTGTTAATGGTGATTTGTGAAGAAGAAACCCCACTTCCGTTGTAAGGCAGTCCGACCTTCTCTAACTGCGATTGAACGCTTCCATCTTCGCCGGGGCGACCGTGCAATGCAATGAAAACTCCATCAACTTCGTTGGGCAAATTGGAATAAGAAAGTTGTTTGGGGACGAATAGATAATTAGTTGAAGAAAATTTTTGAGTGATATTTTTGCACTGTGATTTTATTTTTTCAATCAATGGATGAAAACTAAAGTGTTTAGTCTTCTCACAAATGTCATCGGCATTATCCTTCAGTAAAAGATTAATTGGAATCTGATACAATTCGTGTTGCTCATTAGTGCCAGTGAGGAAAACGGGAATGGGGTGGTATTTATCTGAGCTGGCGAGCTTCTCAAAAATATTTCTTCCGCTCTCAACGCTAATGTGTCTTTCGGTAGAGTAGCCACCTAGAATAACAGCAATACGGATTTTCTTTTCGGTGTGCTGCTGTAATTTATCAATGGCATCGTTCAGTCGGTGCATTAACAATTCGTAAATAGCAGGGCGAACAATAGTGCGCATTCGTTCACGCACACTTGTATGAATAATAAATGTTAGAAACTGCGAAGGGTTCAAACCAATCTCTGCTGCCTGATGAAAGAAGAAAGAAGAAGGCAGCATTCCACTTGTAGTGTTCGGATCATTGAGAATGATTTTTCCATCGGGGCGAATGAATCCATCAATGCGTGCATAAACATGAAAGCCAAAAAAAGCGAATAGTTTTTCACACTCTTTTCGAATGGCTTCTATTTGGTCGTCTGGAATTTGTATGGGGGTGATTTTGCGCGAAAGACCTGCGAGGTATTTTGAACGATAATCGAAAATTTCTTTTCCTTTTACAATTTCAGTGGGTGGAAGTGCAATTGGGTTTCCAGTTTCATCAACAATAACAATGCACGAAAATTCTTTTCCTTCGATGAATTCTTCAATAAGGATTTCAATTTCGGCGTCATCGGCTTCGAGAATTAATTGTGAAATATTTTCTGTTGATGTTTTTTCGAAGAGGTCAAATAATTCTTGTGGGTGATAATAGGTTTTTCCATTCACATGTAGCGGCAGTCCTACATTCTCGCGTATGTCACACAGGTTGTTTAGGAAGGTGATTTTTTCTTCTTTATTTTTATTTTTCCAGTCGTCTGCATTCCATTTGAAAATGAAAAATGCTTTGTCGATGGCTTTGTTGATGGCAGCAACATCTTTTTCGTGTATGATAGATACACCAATAGACGAACCTTGATTAGAAGGACGAATAACTAAAGGTAATCCAACTGCTGCAACACTCTTTTCAATCAGCGAATTCTTATTGGTATGGAGCCATTCTTCTCGTGTAATAGTTTTGAATCGGGTGGGAGTGAAACCACCTTCGTTCATCATGCGCTTCTGAAATGCTTTGTTGATGCCGATTGCCGATGGAAGAATGCCGGAACCTGAATATGGAATTTGGTAGAAATCGAGAATGCCTTGAATGCTTCCATCCTCGCCATATGAACCATGTAGTGCAAGAAAAGCAAAATCAATAATAGAGCTGAGTTCGTGAGGAAAAATTTTCTTCCCGATTGTTGCAATTATCTCATCTTGTTTTTCGCGTGACAATTTCCCCAATGATTCAATGTAAATCTGGGAAGGATGAGCCGTTGCAGGAATAAAATTGACAGAAGGATAAAAATCGCGTATGCTGCCTTTGTATATGTATTGCCAATCGAGCAGAATTAAATTATGAAAGCTGTCAATGAAAATTGGAACGGGTTCAAAAATTGTTTTATTTAGATTGTCGTACACGGTTCTGCCACCAGCAAAAGATATTTCACGCTCACGGGAGCTACCGCCAAAAAAAATTCCGATTTTAATTTTATTCATTGCAGTAAAAATATCTTAACGAAGGATACAACACGAAAAGTGTATTCAAGTTTTAGTGTGGATATTCCTTTGTTGAGAATTATGGTTAATTGAGGGGTTTTAATATTGGTTCTTGTGTCTTGCCAATATAGTGGTTCGCAATATTTTAAGAGAATGTTTTTAAAACCGCATTAATTTTTAACATAAAATTAATATTAAAGCAGTAATCATTTAATCTTCCGATTAGATTTTTGTGCTATAATTTACGTTTGATTATGAATAAAGCAATTAAAATTTTACTGGTAGATGATGAGCAAGACATTCTTGATTTGCTTAGATATAATTTTATGAAACAGGGATATGATGTGCAAACCGCCATTGATGGAA
>CAMDDP010000008.1 GCA_945892775.1 Chitinophaga pinensis | reverse complement strand
GGGTTTAATAAAGCGCGCAAGCTCAGGAGCAATATGGGCAGGAACAAACTTATCAAACTCCAATGGACACCACGACAATACAACACAATCAATAGTTGGCGGAACAGCTGTTGCAAAACGAACAGCGGTTACTTCTTTCTCTGATTTTGCAATTGGTTTTGGGGCTGTTGCCCTACCCGTTGAGTTAACTACATTCACAGCAACTGCAGTAGATAATAAGCAAGTTGATTTATTCTGGAACACTGAGGCCGAATTAAACTGTAAATATTTTTCAGTGCAAAGAAGTGTTGATGGAAGTGAGTTTGCAGAATTAGGAAATGTTATGGGAAATGGAACAAGTCAGATTTCACATGATTACACTTTTATTGATCAATCACCTTTGTGTTCTGTTGCATACTACCGTTTAATGCAGGTTGATGAGAACGGAGACATTCATTATACTCCAATTGCTGTTGCAACAATCAATTGTTCAAACAACTTTTCAGTTTACCCGAATCCAACTCTTGGAAATGTTATGATTGATTTAAGTTCGATGAAAGCTGACAATTCAATTGTAAAGATTATAGGATTAGATGGCAGGATTTATATGACATTCAATTCATCATCTGTGCTGTTAAACATTGATGCATCAAAACTTCCTGCAGGACTTTATTTCGTTAATATCAGCAATGGAGTTGAAACCTTAAATAGTAGTTTTATAAAAAAATAATTTCTAAATAAATTAATTTAAAAGGGATTGTTTCGAAAGAAGCAATCCCTTTTTATATTGTTATTATATCAAAGGGTTTTTGAATTCTCTTCACATTTTATTAATTAAACTTAAAGCATCTTTCTTTTACATTTGCCCTTCATAAAATAAAAAACATGAAGTACATTTTTGTAATAGCCATTGTGCTATCATTATTTGTTCAAAGTAAAGCTCAAGTTGTATCAATTGCCGCTGCCCGACTTTCTGCCACAGGCTCTACAGTTACTGTTCGCGGAATAGTTTCTAACGGATCAGAATTCGGAAGTTCACTTCGCTATATTCAAGATGGCACGGCAGGAGTTGCATTGTATGGTTCTACGCTTTCTTCAATAAACCGTGGAGATAGTATTGAGGTAACAGGAACCATTTCACCATATCAAAACCTGATGGAAATTTCTGTTGCAAGTAAAACAGTTGTTTCTATTGGTAATACTGTTCATCCTCCTGTAGTTTTAACAATTCCTTCGGCTTATGTTGAGCAATACGAAGGGCAGTTGGTGCAGATAAACACAGTAGATTTTACCTCAACAGGAACCTTTAATGCGAATGCAACTAAAATTATTTCTGATGGTTCAAATACAGGAGATGTTAGATTAAATTCTGGCTATGTTGGAAATTTATTGGGAACAATAATTCCAACGGGCACAGTAGGTTTAGTAGGAATCATGGGGCAATACATTGCTAATTATCAAATACAACCACGCGATTTGAGCGATATTATTCAAATTGGAAATCCACCGGTACTAACGACCATTTTGCAGCAAACAAATATTACTACAACAGGATTTACAGTTGGATTCACTACACAAAATCTGGGCAATACTATTATTCAATACGGATTAACAAATGCTTTGGGCAGCGAAGTTTCCAGTACTTCATTCACGACCAATCACACCGTTAACCTTACTGGATTAACACCTGCAACACTATATTATATAAAAGGAATAAGCATTAATGCAGCCGGCACCGATACCTCGTTTTCCTATATTCAGGTAATGGGAACCCAATCGCTTTCATCACAAACCATTACTAGTTATTTCAATCGACCAATCGATTCGTCATTTGCATCCTCACCTTCTAACTATGCACATTATCTTAATAGCATTTCAGCTGATACATTAAAAGCATACATCAGCCGTGCAACTTCTACCATTGATTTTGCCATTTACAATCTTGATAATGTAAACGGAATAGTTGATGCGTTAAATCTGGCTGCTTCACAAGGGGTTACTGTTCGGGTTGTTTGTGACGAAGGAGTTTCTTCAACAATTTATAACTCTTTTATTTCTTCCATCCAAAAAATAAAAAGTCCAGCGAGTAATCTTCCTTATGGAATCATGCACAATAAATTTTTAATTATTGATGCAAACTCACCAAACCCAAATGCACCGATAGTATGGACCGGATCAATGAATTTAACTGATGAACAGATAAATGTTGATGCACAAAACATTATCATTTTTCAAGATCAAACAATGGCAAGAGGTTACACACTTGAATTCAATGAAATGATTATTGGCCAGAAATTTGGGCCTGATAAAACAGATAATACACCACATGAATATGTTTTACAGGGAACCCGTGTAGAACAATATTTCAGCCCATCAGATGGTTTAAATACTAAAATCAAGAATGCACTTTTAACTGCTAATACTTCAGTACATTTTATCCTTTACAGTTTTACACGAACCGAACAGGCTTATCCAATTGCCGATAATTATCAATCGCATCCTGATTATTTTGCACAAGGTATTATGCAGGATACTGCTGCTTCATCTTCAGTTTATAATGCACTGGTTTCTCCAATGACAACCGCCGATTTAAAAATCAATCAGTTTTCTTGGTTAATGCACCATAAATATGCAATAGTGGATGCTGACGATTTGTTTTCAGATCCAATGGTAATTACAGGTTCGGCAAACTGGTCGGGAGCAGGATTTACTAAAAATGATGAAAATGATATTATGGTTCACAGTGCAAATATTGCCAACCAATATTTGCAGGAATTTGCGCAACGATTTAAAGATGTCGGTGGAATTGCAATGGTTGGTATAAACGATGTAATAACTAATTCGCATTTTGAATTATCGGTGTTTCCAAATCCATCCGCTGATTATTTAATGTTAAATTTCTTTTCAGAAAAGCCTGCAAATACCATAATTGAATTAATTAATTTAGAAGGGAAAATTATTAAACATTATGATGAAGGAATGACATCAGGAAATCATTCGGTAGAAATAAACACATCTGGAATTTCATCAGGTATATATTTCCTGAAAGTTAAAAGCGGAAGCTTATTAAAAAGCGAAAAAATTGTTGTTATAAAATAGTAGAATAATAAGGAGCAAATTAGAAAAGACAATCAGCAATGGTTGTCTTTTTTTTTAAAATTGTTTTGCAATAAATATTCCGACTATAAGGGACAAGAAACAAAGTATTAAGTTCAATCCTATATTTATTAAGGCATCAATCATATTTCCGTTTTGAAATAATTTTAGACTTTCGAGTGTAAAAGTTGAGTAAGTACTATAGCCACCACAAATGCCAGTGGCAAGAAATAAATAGGAATTGCTATTTATATTTTTTGAGGAGAATAAACCAAAAACAATTCCGAGAATAAGTGAGCCAGTTACATTCGATATAAGTGTAGCGATTGGAAAAGAAGGGAGCAATGATGAAAAAAAAATCCCTGTAAAAAATCGTAAGAGGCTACCAATGCCCCCACCTATAAATACATAAAAGCACTCAAGCAACTTCTATATTTTTTTGATTGGCTTCCAACTTCTTTTTTTTCTTTTTTCCTAATTCATACAGAACCTGCATGATGAAATACAGAGCGATAAAATAAAAGAAAAACAAAAGGATAAATTCTGAACGAATAAGATGATTGTAATAAATTAAGCTACAGACAAACCCAGAAGAAACTATTGCAATGCAAGAAAGGATTAATAACACTTTTCGATCGCTAAATCCAAGGTAGGACAAGTGGTGTGCAGTGTGATCTCTACCGCCTATGAACGGAGATTGCTTTCGCATGATTCTATGGTAGAAAACAGTAGTTGTGTCTATAATTGGAATGCTAAAACTCAATATGGGGAATAAAAACTGTCTAAATTGAAAGGCTGGGCCAGGAACATCACGAAAATTCCATAGAACTAATATTCCAATTCCTGAAAGCAAAACGCCTAAAAATTGGCTTCCGGTATCGCCCATGTATAATTTTGCAGGATGAAAGTTAAAGGCCATGAAACCACCTAATGCCCCAATCGTTCCAATAATTATAAATGAAAGAGGGGATAAAAATTCGCCGTTAATTATATTAATAAATAAACAGGTAATTAATATTATTCCTGATATGGTGGCTGTAACTCCATCCATATTGTCAAGCATATTTATTGAATTCATTATTCCAACTACCCAAAAAATTGTAAACAAAGCATTAATGGAATAATAATCTGATATATTAATTATAACGCCTGAAACAATTAATATGACGGCACATAGTGTTTGCCCAATAAATTTAAGAGTTGGATTTGTATCATAAACATCATCGGCCAGACCAATTAAAAATCCGACAGTTGATGAAAGAATAAGCCCAATTAATTGTCTGTTGAAAAAAACATCATTATTTAAAAAGATGAATGTATAGGCTGCAAATGAAAACAGAAAAATAATATAAAATGAAAATCCTCCAATAGATGGTTTAGTGGTTGAAGTCCAACGAATTATTTTTTTATTTCCATTTTGTCCTCCCCCTATTTTAATGGAAAACCGCAAAAACAAACCATTAATTAAAGTTGAAAAAACTATAGATAAAATAAAAAAAATGAGGTAGGCAAAGTAAATTTTGGTTTCATTTGAATTCATCGTTAGAATTTATCCTTGATAAATTTAAAAATATTTTTCCATCTTGAAAGTTTTGGTGCAGCAGCGTCAGAGTAGTACCCATAACCATAAGTGCCTCCGCCACCATATCCACCATATCCAGAGCCATAACCATAACCATAACCATAACCATATCCATAGTTATAAGAATAACCTGATGCGCCAGAACCCATGCTGTTTAACACTACTGAAAGGCGAGTTATTTGATTTTCTGTTACTAATCTATTTACATTATTTAGGAAGTTTCGACTAGAATAATCTGCGCGAACAACATATAATGGATAGTCAGATTTCTTTAATAATTCTAACGCATCGGTCACTATGCCAATGGGAGGGGTATCAATAACAATTATATCATATCTCAATTTTAGTTCCTCAATTAAATCTGTAGCTTTTTGTGACATAATGAATTCAGCAGGATTTGGAGGAACTGGACCCGAGGTAATAAAGTCAAGATTATCCCATTCAGAATGTTTAATACACTCGTCAAGTTTATATTTTCCAATTAATATGGTGCTTATTCCTTTGTTGTTTTCAGTACTAAACGCTTTATGAATTCTTGGTTTGCGAAGATCAAAATCAAGTATAATAGTTTTTTTACCCCCTACAGAAAAAATTCCAGCTATATTTACTGCAACAAAGGTTTTTCCTTCACCCGCAATTGTGGAGGTAACTGAAACTATCTTTGTTCCAATACCTGAATAAACATAATCAAGATTTGTCCTGATACTTCGAAAGGACTCTGAGATTACAGACTTCGGATTCATGTTTACTACTAGTTGTGATACATCCATCGGTTTTCTATAAATTGGAATTATGCCAATCAATCCAGCATTACAATATTTTTCAATATCAGAAATTGAAAGAATTTTGTTGCTTACTAAATAACGAATTACAATAAGTATCAAGCTAAATAAGATTCCAGAAATTATGCCAATGGATTTAATTAATGGAACATTTGGGAAAACAGGGTTTTTGGGGGTTTCAGCTTTTTTTAAGATTACAAAATCAGAAACAAAACCAGCAAGTGAGATGGTGTAACTAGACTTTTTATCTAAAAACATTAAATAATATTTTTCTTTTAAGGAATTAAGATTATTTAATTTTTGAAACTCCGCCTCAATGTCTGGAAATTCTTTAAAGTCAGCGTCGTATTTATTATGTGAAGCAATGAGGTCTGATCTTTTTTGACTTATATTTTGCTTTGAATTAACAATGTTTTGAATAATGTTATTTTTTACTTCCTCTATTTGTTTATCTAGATTTATTATTTCAGGATTTGGATTCTTCAGCTTTATCAATTTCTCCCTTTTCTCTGACTGAAGTTTGTCAAGCGCAGACACATAACCTTGCAGTCCAAGATATTTTGGATCAACAATTCCTAATAAAAGTTTAGATGAATCTTTATAGCGATTAAAAAAATCAAAGTAATAATTTAAGTTTTTTTCATCGTCATTTAAAGCAATTTGCTCTTCTTTAATTGTGGTAAGCGCCTTAATAATTTCTTCTGATTTAGATTCGGCGCTGATTAAGGAGTGCTCAATTTTAAAAGCTTTTAGTTGGTTTTCGTAAGCTTGTAATTCAGCATTTAATAAATCAATTTGAGTATTAATAAATTCAATAATTAATGAGGAACTCTCTGTCTTTCTTTCCTTATTATACTTAATAAATTCTTCTTGCAAAGTGTTTATTATATCTACTGCTTTTACAGGTACGGGGTTTTGTAGACTAAATTGAATGGAGGGTGCAAAAAGTTCTATTCTGATTATTTGTCTTATATCTTTTGTTAAGTTATCTCTACTATTTAATATAAAGTAATAATTGCTTTTTAAATAAATATCTGGATTATTTTTAAAATCTGATGTAGTTAATCTGGCAATAAAATTTAAATGAGGGGTAATTGTATTTTGGTTGAATTTTCCTTTAAAAAGAAACTTTTTTTTGGCTATTTTATAATTAATTTCAAATTCCCGGGCAGATTTAAATACAAAGTAAATAGGGATATCATATGCTAAAGGGTCGGTAATTGTTGGGCTAATTTCGAAAGGTGAAGTCTTGTATCTCTCCTCTATTATCACCTGACCTTTATTAAAATAACTTATTGAAAGTGGAAGAATATCAATAACACGATCCAGTATTACATTCGATTTCATTATTTGAATGTTTTTCTGTAATTCGTTTTGATCCATTAGGTCTGCAGAATTCACCCCGTTGCTAAGTCCTAATGAACTTGAGGTATTAACCTGTTTAATCATTATTTGCGCAGTAACCTCATATAATGGCGAAGTATAACGCAGATATAAAACTGAAATAGAGGTTGTAAGAAGAATAATTATGATACACCAGATAAAACTCTTTCTACCAATAATCATTAAAAGTCCTGGGTTAAAATCCTCGCCAAGGATTTTTTGCAGGGGGCTCAATATGATTTTTTTTTCCATTTTATGGTTTCAATGAAAGTATTGATGTGTAAATTAAAATAGATGTAGTTATTAAAGAAAGAATTGGAAGCAATTGTGTGTTCACATCGGTAAATGAAAGTGCAGGTTCAACATAAATAATGTCATTAGACGCAATCTGCAGATTTGCTTTTTTTAACCCTTCGATTGTAGATAAATCGATTAAGTATACCTGAGGGTTTCGAGCATCTCCTCTAATTAATTTAACGCGGTATGCCTTGCTTCCGGTAATTCCACCGGCTAAACCAAGTACTTCAATTAACGACATGCTTTCATTTGCTAAATTAACTATTTTGCCAGAACCTCTGCCAGTGAATACGACACATCTTCTATTTACCACCTTTATTCTTATATATGGATTTACAAAATAATAGGAATATCTCCCACTCAATAAATTTTCAGCACCTGTAATATTATATCCTGCTAAATATAACGAATCAAGCATTGGCAGAATTGTAAATCCCTCGTTATGTATTAAATAAGTAACTGGAACATAATAGCCACCTTGCCCAAGCACATCCACCAATTGATACCCATTATTAGATAAAATTTGAACTTCGATCATATCATTGGCCTTTAAAACATATTCTTTATTGCCAATGGTTGTATCTGATGGAGTAAATTGGTAAAACTTATCCGTTTTAAACATCAAATCAGGATAAAAAACTTTACAGGAAGAAAAGGTTAAAATTCCTGAAGTAAAAAAAAGTAATAATAAATACCTTCTGTATAGTTTCAAGTTATAATTGTTTGAAGAAGACAAATGTAAGATTTTACATCGATTTTCTTTTCTCTTTTAATAGTTTATTATATAGTTCTGCAGTATCATTAATTAATCTAGAATAATTAAATTTTTGACAAACAAAATTATGTCCATGATTCCCCATTTCTATTCTTTTTTCATCATCTTCTATAATTATAAATAGATTTCGCGCGAAATTCGCTACGCTTTTTTTTGAAGATATAAGCGCTGTTTTTTCTGGAATAACAACATCTGTAATTCCACCAACCCTAGTTGTAACAATTGGTTTATTTGCTGCTTGTGCTTCTATCAAGCTTACTGGAGTTCCTTCATTAAAAGAACTTAGGGCAATAATATCTGAACCGGCGTTTACCACATCTATATCTCTTCTCCAAGAAGTAAATGTTATTTGTGCTTTCCTTTTTTCGCTTGTAAAATTTACATAATCTAAGCCAATGGACTTAATGTGGTTTTCTATAGTTGTCCGTTCTTCGCCATCACCAACAATAAAAGCCCTAACTTTTTTTGAGGTGTTTTCAAATATTATTTTCATGGCATCAATAAATAGTTTGTGGTTTTTTATTGGAACTAATCTTCCAATAATTGAAACTACAATTTCATCATCATCAATCAGATACTGATTCCTAAATAGTCTTCGCTTTTCCGCCTGATTCTCTTGAAATGGATTAAGGTTGAATCCAAGGGGAACAACTTCTATTTTTTCTAATGGGGCTACTTTGTAAACAAGGCCAAGCTCCTTTTTTTGTCGTTCGCTTATTGCAATAATTCTAGTTGATTTTGAGGCCAGATATTTTTCTATTTCTAAAAATATTCTTGTTTTCAACGGGCTGAAATAGGAGTGAAATACATGACCGTGAAACGTATGCAAAATGATAGGAACCTTGCATCTTATCGCCGCTAAGCGCCCTAAAGTTCCAGCTTTTGCAGCGTGCGTATGAACAATATCAGGTTTGAAATTTCTAATTATATTTTTTATTCTCTTGTATGCCTTTCTGTCTTGAAGCAAATTAATATCGCGGTACATTTCAGGTATATAAACGGGCTCTAAACCAAGCTCATGGGCAATAAAATCGGAGTTTTCCTCAGTTTCATCAATCATTCCTGAAACTAAAAGGGTTTCAAATTCCGGCTCCAAATACTTAGTTAAAAAGGCTGCATTATAGGTAGGTCCACCAAGATTAAGACGATTTATTATGCGTAAAACTTTAGTCATATAAAAATTTATGCAAGTTAAATTTAATAAAAAGTTGTTAATTGATTATCGGATTCTAATGGTTGAAAAAAACTTGTTCAGTTGAAATTAGGCGAATGTTTTTTCCACCAGTGCTGAAAAACGATAATAGCCCACATTTTTGCGGTGGAGTCTCCCGGGTTTATTGAATCTATTTGTTGTTTTAGTTTTTGTATTTCTTTTAAATTAAAAATTCCCTGTTCGATAATAAATTTTTGGTTAGTTAATTCAGCAATGTAGGGTTTTAAATCTGAACGAAACCATTTCAATAATGGGACCTCAAATCCTTTTTTGGGGCGATTGTATAAATCAATTGGAAGGATGTTTTTAAATGTGTCTTGAACTATTATTTTTCTTTTATTACCCTTTATTTTATAATCAGCTGAAAGAGAAAAGGCAAAATCCACGACCTCATAATCTAAAAATGGAGAGCGAACCTCAAGACTATTGGCCATGCTCATTCTGTCCACCTTGTAAAGCATATCATTTGGCAGTACAAATTTTACATCGGCCAATAATACTTCATTCATGTCTTTTTCAGTTTCTAAATAGTTGAGCCAATTATTTTCCGTTTTATTGATATTTTCTTTATTTGCTTTCCATTTATCTAAAAGTAAATTGTTTACATATTCGGCCGAACCAATAGAGGATAAAAAACGATATCTTTCTTTAACATTTAATTGTAAGGCTCCTGACAATTTATTCAGCCGTCTGAATAAGGTCGTTAATTTATTGTTTCTGGATTGGGGCAATCTATTCAATAGGAAGTCAAAATTGCCAATCGTTTTTTCTATAATTCCTGCGTTCCTAATTTTATACTCACCTACATGTTTCATATAACCACCGAAAATTTCATCTGCACCGTCTCCGCTTAATGCAACGGTTACATGTTTCCTCGTTTGTTTGCTCAATATAAATTGTAGCAAAGCTGATGAATCAGCAAATGGTTCATCAAAATAATCAAGGGCGCTAAAAAATTCGTCAAGTAAATCTTTAGAAGTGAGTGAAAAAACTGTATGCTCAGTATTGAATTTATCAGCAACAAGTTTTGCAAAATGAGTTTCGTCAAAAAAAACTTCATCACGAAATCCAATAGAGAATGTTTTTAGTTTGTTTGTAAACCTTGAGGCGAGAGCAACGATAATTGAAGAATCAATTCCTCCACTTAAGAATGCACCGAGGGGCACATCACTAATCATTCGTCTTTTTACTGAGGCTTCTAAAAGGTTTTCGAATTTTTTGCAAGCAGTAGAATAGTCATTTGGAACAATTTCTTCTTTCTTTTTAAATGGAATTTTATAAAAACATTTTTCTTCAAAGGAGCTATTTTTTAATTCTATATAATGGCCAGGCAATAATTGTTTAATGTTTTTATAAATAGTAGCAGGTTGCGGGATAAAGTTATGCTGAAAATAGAGTGACATTGATAATGGGTCTATTTCTCTTTTTATTGGAAAACAATCCAATGCCTTCATTTCTGATGCAAATACAAGAACCGTTTCATCTTTAAAAAAATAAATTGGTTTAACGCCAAGACGATCTCTCGCAATAAAAATACTCTCGTTTATCGAGTCATAAATGGCAAAAGCAAAAAACCCATTTAGTTTATTTAAGAAATTTTCTTTGTCATGAATGTAAAGTTGAAGCAAAACCTCAGTATCACTATTGGTTTGAAAAACGATTCCTTTATTTATTAATTGAGCTTTTAATTCAAGATAGTTGAATATTTCTCCATTAAAAATTATTGAATATCTATTGGTTTGATCAAACATTGGTTGGTTGGCTGCATCGCTAGTATCGATTATTGATAGGCGACGATGCGCTAATCCAACACGATCATTTTTCCAAATATTCCCTGCATCGGGACCTCTTTTTATCAATGAATTATTTGCCGATAAAAGTGAGTCAAGCCATGGACTTGAATTTTGGTTTAAAATAAAAACGCCTGTTATGCCACACATATTTTTTTAGGATGAACGCGCAAAATACCAAAATGAAAAAGCACATTTACATAAGATTGAAAATATATTCTATTGATATTTCAAATCAATCTTTAAATTTGAATAAATGTACACCTTAAAAGAGGCTTATTGGAAACCATTAATGAGTATAACCGATTTGCTCATAACGCCTATCTATTTTATACTTTTTGTAATGTTTTTCATTTTCATTCGAAATCTTCTTTATCCAGAAGATAAGGCAATGCGAAAGTATTTTATGCACGGAATACTTTTAAAAATGATTGGGTCAATTGGTGTTGGGTTGGTCTATTTTTTTTATTATGGTGGTGGGGATACCAACGAGTTTTTTAACAACGCAACAGTCATGTATGGTGCATTTGGCGATAATGTTTCTGATTATTTTATATTGTTATTCAATGAGAACGAATATAATCTTCCTACTTCACAGGAATATATGCCCTGGATGTTTTTCAGAAATGATAAAGGGTCGTATATGGTTGGTAGAATAGCGGGCCTTTTTTCGTTGGCTACTTTTGACACTTATTTGCCTATTGCATTGTGTTTTGCTGCGCTTTCGTTTACGGGAGTTTGGGCAATGTTTGTCACATTTGTTGATGTATTTCCAAAATTAAAAACTCAATTTGCTTTAGCTACATTATATATACCATCGGTTTTTTTTTGGGGGTCTGGAGTTATGAAAGACTCAATTACTTTAGCTTGTGTCGGTTGGATGACTTATGCTGCATACAATCTGTTCATTAAAAGAAGAAAGGTATTTTTTTCCATTGTTATGTTATCTATTTCAAGTTATTTTTGTTTGATAATTAAGCCTTATATTGTTTTTAGTTTCGCGCCATCACTTCTTTTTTGGATTTTTCTTACCTATCGTGATCGGCTAAAAGTTCAGTTTTTAAGAATTATGATGGGGCCTATTGTTATTGTTGTTTCATCAGTTGCGGGTTATTTTGTTGTTGATAGATTAGGTAAAGATTTTCAACAATTCTCTATTCAAGGGGCATTAAAGACAGCAACTAAATATCAGGATTATCATGGATATCTTGCCCAAACTGCAAATGCATCGGGGTATAGTTTAGGTGAAATGGATGGATCAGTTTTAAGTATAGTTAAAAATATTCCTGCTGCTATTAATGTAACACTTTTTAGGCCATATCTTTGGGAAACAAGAAACCCTGTTATGTTATTATCTGCTCTTGAAAGCTTTCTCATTCTGTTATTTACATTAAGAATATTCTACCGAACCGGAATAGGAAGAACTTTTAAAGCTATAGGCAGTAATGCCACTATTTTTTTCTGTGTTTTCTTTGCAATGTTCTTCGGATTCAGTATTGGGTTTACAGCCTATAATTTTGGAGCTTTGGTGCGATATAAAATTCCTTGCATACCCTTTTTTTTAGCGGGATTATTTATATTAAGTTATGTTACAGAGGAGCAAAACGCAAAACGAATTTCAGATAAGAAAGGAGGCTAATTCAAAATTTTGGTTGTTATAAATTGGCGACCACATTTTTTACAGATTCTGAATTGCTCATTGTATAAAAATGAATCACCGGAACTTTTTCATTCATTAGTTCTTTGCATTGTTGAATAGCCCATTCAATGCCTACTTGTTTATAATCATTTTCAGAATTACAAATCTCAAATTCTTTTAGCAAATCGGATGGAATATCTACATTAAATATTTTAGGAAGATTGGTTATTTGTTTTTTTGTAGTAATGGGTTTCAATCCAGGAATAATCGGAACCATTATTCCAATCTGGCGACAAGCTTTAACAAAATCAAAATATTTTTGATTGTTAAAAAACATTTGCGTGACAATGTAATGAGCACCGGCATCCACTTTTGATTTCAGGTGTTGTAGGTCGGTATCAAAATCAGGGGACTCATAATGTTTTTCAGGATATCCAGCCACTCCAATGCAAAAATCAGTGGGCATTGCATTGTTTAATTCTTCTTCCAAATAAGCACCTTTATTCATTTTCACTGTTTGATTAATAAGTTGTAGAGCATTTTTATGACCATCTTTTTGAGGGGTAAAAATTTCTTCACTCTTCATTTTGTCGCCACGCAATAAGAGCACATTATTGATGCCAAGAAAATCAAGTTCAATTAATATATCTTCTGTTTCATCAATTGAAAATCCGCCACATATTAAATGTGGAACGGAATCTACTCCATACTTGGTCATTATTGCGGCGCATATTCCTGCTGTGCCTGGGCGCTTACGAACAATTTTTTTCTCGAATAAGCCGTCAGCAGTTTTTCTAAAAATAAATTCTGAACGATGGTAGGTAACATTAATAAAAGGAGGTTTAAACTCCATTAATGGATCGAGTGTGTTATATATCGCTTGAATACCAACTCCTTTTAGTGGAGGAAGGATCTCAAAGGAGAATAGTGTTTTTTTTGTTTGTGCAATGTGTTCGGTAACTTTCATAAGTATTTTCAATCTCGATTAATAGAGGTTTAAATAATTAGTTGCTTTATGGTTATTCAAATATAAATAACAAAAAAAAATGCCGTTAATTTAATTTATAAGGCGCTATCATTTGAAATTCAGGAATATGAACATTAAACTGAACTTCATCGAATTGTCGTTGCATTAAATAGGTGCCATACATTTTTCCAATCTCAGTTTTTAAAGCGGAACCTGAAACGTATTGATGAGAAGCACCGGGCTCAATTACTGGTTGTTGTCCTATCACTCCATCTCCCTCTACTTCGCGTTTAAGTCCGTTTGCATCAATAATAATCCAATGACGACGCAATAATTTAATGGCATAATCACTTTCGTTTGTTATCGTAATTCGATAAGCAAACATGAATTCATTCGATAGTGGTTGAGAATAATCAGGTTGAAAAAAAACTTCGACACTAATGCGAATGCCTTCTGTAACTTTTGTTTCCATTTTTTAAAATTGATTCTTCGAAAGTATGAAAGGAGTAGTAATGAAAAAATTATTTCTTATAAATAAATTTCTGAACAATCTGGGTTGCGTCTTTTAATGCATCCTGCAAATCATCATTTATAATTGTGCGATCGAAATATTCTTCAAATTCTAATTCGTAGTGAGCTTTTTTAATTCGCTCCTTTATTTTTGAAAGTTCATCGGTAGCACGATTGCGTAATCGTTGGTCAAGAATATCTTTTGAAGGGGGTTTAATAAAAAGTGAAAGCGCGCTTTCGCCAAAATTTTTCTTAAGGGTCATTGCTCCTTTCACATCCACGTCAAACACGACTACTAAGTCTTCTTTCCACAATCTTTTTACTTCCTCCATTAAAGTTCCATAAAAAGATTGTTTGTATACTTCTTCATATTCGACAAATTCTTTATTCAGAACCCGCTGGTTAAATTCTTCGACTGAAATAAAATAATAATCAATGCCGTCAATTTCCCCTGAACGAGGGGCGCGAGTAGTTGCCGAAACAGAAAAGGCCAATTGAGGAAAGTGTGATAACAAATGTTTAACAATTGTTGTTTTGCCTGCACCTGATGGTGCTGTAACGATTATAACTTTTGGCAGCATGGTGCAAAATTAAAAAAAATAGAAAAGAATTAGAAATCTATCTCTTCGTAAGAGATGCTGTTATTGGGTGTAGCTGTTTCCAATTTTTTTGTTCCGTAAGTTGAATGGGAGGCAAGTAAGTAGTAATATTCGTTAGGTAATTTGTTGAATGAAATTTTACCGCTGTCATTCACTGTTCCCATGTATTTTATATTTTCGTTATTAGTTCTATCGTTATCCGTTAGGTATAAGAAGATGGATACATCGGTTAATGGTTTTAGTATGTTGTTGGTGTCATTTTTAAAAACTATTATTTGTAATGAGGCGGTATGAATGGGTGTGACTACATCGTTTTTATTTTCTTCCTTGCAAGAAGAAATAACAATTAAAACAGCAATAAGGAAATGGAAAAATATTTTCATTAAATATTTTCTAGCACTAAATTCATATTCACTCTATTACTTACAATTTTCAATACTTCACTAACCGCAATTCTTTCTTGTTGCATCGAGTCACGCTCGCGAATGGTTACAGTATCATCTTCCAATGTTTGATGGTCAACCGTGATACAGTAAGGCGTTCCTATGGCATCTTGTCTTCTATATCTTTTTCCAATAGTGTCTTTTTCTTCAAAATGACAGAGGTGAAATGATTTCAGCTGGTTGAATATTTCTAACCCTTTTTCAGATAAGCCATCTTTATTCATAAGTGGAAGGATAGCAACTTTTACCGGAGCCAAACATGGGGGCAAGCTCAAAACAACTCGTTCGCTTCCATCTTCTAACTTTTCGTTTTTATAAGAAACTGAAAGCAATGCGAGAAACATTCTATCTAATCCAATGCTGGTTTCAATTACATAAGGAACATAACTCTCATTTAATTCAGGATCGAAGTATTGTAATTTTTTTCCGCTGAATTTTTCGTGATTTGATAAATCAAAATCACTTCTGGAATGAATGCCTTCTAATTCTTTAAACCCAAATGGAAATTCAAATTCAATATCGCAGGCAGCTTTTGCATAGTGAGCTAATTTTAAATGGTCATGAAAGCGATATTTCTTTTCTGAAATGCCCAATGCCCGATGCCATTTTATTCTTTGCTCTTTCCAGTAGGCATACCATTTTTCTTCAGAGCCGGGACGAACAAAAAATTGCATTTCCATTTGTTCAAACTCGCGCATGCGAAAAATAAATTGACGCGCAACTATCTCATTTCTAAAAGCTTTTCCAGTTTGTGCAATGCCAAATGGAATTTTCATTCTTCCAGTTTTTTGCACATTTAAAAAATTCACAAAAATTCCTTGTGCTGTTTCAGGTCGTAAATAAATGGAGTTCGAATCTTCACTAACGGATCCAATTGAAGTATTGAACATTAAATTAAACTGGCGTACATCGGTCCAATTTCGGGTGCCACTTACAGGACAAACAATTTCTAAATCGACGATTATCTGTTTTACATCGTTGAGGTTGTTTTCTTCTAATGCTTTTTTAAATCGGACATTGATATCATCAATTTTTTTTTGATTTTCTATAACACGCGGATTGGTTGTACGGTACATAGCTTCATCAAAACTTTCGCCAAAACGAATGCGGGATTTTTCTACTTCTTTTTCAATTTTCGATTCAATTTTTGCAATGTGGTCTTCAATCAATACATCAGCTCGATATCTTTTTTTAGAATCTTTATTGTCAATTAGCGGATCATTAAAAGCATCAACATGGCCACTTGCTTTCCAGGTTGTTGGGTGCATGAAGATGGCAGCATCAAGCCCAACAATGTTTTCGTGCATTTGCACCATTGCTTTCCACCAGTATTCCCGAATGTTTCTTTTAAGTTCCACTCCATTTTGCCCATAGTCATAAACTGAACTCAACCCATCATAAATTTCGCTAGATGGAAAAACGAATCCATATTCTTTTGCGTGAGAAATAATGTCTTTAAATAAATCTCTTTGTTCAGCCATAATGGGCAAAAGTAATTAGGAGTTTGTAAAGAAAATAGATTCAGATTGTTTGTTAAAGACAATCATACTTTTAGGGTGGTCTTTTTTGTATCATTCATTAGTCATGGTCTCATCTTTTGTTTGTGAAATAATAATTCTCTATTGTAGTTATCAATTACAACACACTTAATTCGTTGCGTACAATACTCCATGTCAGTAATAGTTCAGGGGCTTACAAAGATTTATGGCGAGCAAAAAGCTATCGACGGCATTTCATTTGAGGTGAAGCCTGGTGAAATACTTGGTTTTCTTGGACCCAATGGGGCGGGTAAAAGTACAACCATGAAAATTCTCTCCGGGTTCATTCCGCAAACCGAGGGTAAAGCATTCGTTTGTAATTTTGATGTAGAAAAAGATTCATTACAAGCAAGAAGCAAGGTTGGTTATTTACCTGAGAATAATCCGCTTTATACAGAGATGTATGTAAAAGAATTTTTGTTGTTTGTTGCAGGTTTGAACGGAATAAAAGGCAAGCAGCGAAAATCAAGAATGGAAGAAATGCTCGAGGTTACTGGGCTTAAGCAGGAAATGAATAAAAAAATAGGTGCGCTTTCAAAAGGATATCGCCAGCGGGTTGGATTGGCCCAGGCGCTTATACATGATCCCGAAGTTTTAATTTTAGATGAACCAACATCAGGGCTTGATCCGAATCAATTAGTAGAGATAAGAAATTTAATTCGCGAGTTGGGAAAAGAAAAAACGGTGATACTATCAACTCACATCATGCAGGAAGTACAGGCATTGTGTCACAGAGTAATCATTATAAACAAAGGAAAAATTGTAGCGAACGATACAGCCGAAAATTTACAACGCACCTCATCGAATGAAGTTGTAGTGAAAGTGAGTTTTAAAGAAAGTGTGAATGAAAAATTATTAATGCAGATAGAAGGAGTGACGAATGCAAGAAATGCAGGAGCAAATAATTTTGAATTGAATTCAGCAACCGATATACAGGAAAAAGTTTTTCGTTTTGCAGTTGAAAATAAACTCACCATACTTTCAATGCAGCAGGAAAAACAAAATCTTGAAGAAATTTTTCGTCAATTAACAAAGTGATTTAATGCTTTTAAACAAAAACTATAAATAGGTGCTAATAATATTTAAAAAAGAACTAAGTAGCTTTTATAGTAGCATTACAGGGTATGTGGTGATGATAGTTTTTCTGCTCGCGTTGGGGTTATTTGTTTGGGTTTTTCCTGACAGCAATGTGCTGGATTATGGTTATGCATCGCTCGATCCTCTTTTCTTTTATGCGCCATGGATTTTTATTTTTCTGATTCCTGCAATCACTATGAAATCTTTTTCTGATGAAATAAAAACAGGAACGATAGAATTGCTCAGTACCAGACCGGTTACTGATTTACAAATTGTATTGGGAAAATATTTCGCTTCACTTTTTCTTGTTGTGTTTTCTGTTTTGCCTACTCTATTATATTTCTACACCATTAACCAACTTGGCAATCCAAAAGGTAATATGGATATTGGGGCAACATGGGGTTCATACATTGGTTTAATTTTCCTGAGTGCAACATTTGTGAGCATTGGTATTTTTACTTCATCAATAACCAGTAACCAAATTGTTGCTTTTATACTTTCGGTTTTCCTTTGTTTTTTTTCTTATCAGGCTTTCGATATGTTAAGCAAGCTGAATTTTTTCGCCGGAACATTTGATACAATAGTTCAAAACATCGGAATCAATTATCACTATCAAGCAATTAGCAGGGGGGTGGTTGATACGCGTGACGCATTGTATTTTATTTCCTTCATCACCATTTTTATTTTAATGACACGCACTTCATTACAAAGTCGAAAATGGTAATCTGAAATCATGAGTAACACAAAACGAAAATCAAACAAACAATCTGTTTTATTCCGCTTAGTGGTGGTTATTGGAATAATTGTGTTGTTGAACCTTATCGCTTCACGATTAGTATTTCGTTTTGATTTAACGAGTGATAAAAGATTTACCATCTCTGAAAAAACAAAGGAGATGTTGCGTAATTTGAAGGATGGTGTATTTGTTAAGATATACTTAACTGGCGATATGCCGGCAGGGTTTAAGCGACTGGCAAATTCAACAAGAGATTTATTGGATGAAATGAAAATTTATGCAGGCGCCAATCTGCAATATGAATTTGAAGATCCGTTGGAAGGGAAGACGGAAAAGGAGAAAAAGGAAATATTACAGGAGTTAGTTGAAAATGGTTTGGAACCAACCAATGTTACAGTGAAAGGCGAAGATGAATATTCACAAAAATTGATTGTTCCCGGCGCTATAGTTTATTTTCATTCGGGAATAGGTGTCCCCGTAAATTTATTAAATAATGAGAGCGGCATGAAATCGCAATTGGCATTAAATAATTCTGAAGCACAGTTAGAATATAAGTTTTCTTCCGCAATAAAAACTCAATTGTCGCCAACGAAGATACGCGTTGCCTTTTTGCGAGGGCATGGTGAAAAGGAATTGTCTTACCTATATGATTTTGTAAAGACACTCACTTCTTTTTATGAAGCCGATACAATTATTCTGAACAGCGTATTAGATGTAAAAAAGAAAACAGATGTTTTAATTATAGCCCAACCGACTCGCCCATTTAATGAACAAGATAAATTTAAGATAGATCAGTTTGTAATGAATGGGGGAAAAATATTATGGATGCTTGATGCTGTTAATGCAACGCTCGATAGTCTTACTCAAAAACCTGCTATGCTTGCTACAGATTATTCTCTTAATCTGGATGACCAGTTATTTACTTACGGAATTCGGCTCAATGCCGGGTTATTAATGGATTTGGCTTGCAATCCAGTTCCTTTATTAGTGCAGAATAATAGTTCGGCAAACAATCAACCACAGTTTAATTTATTTCCATGCCCTTTCTTTCCTGTGCTTTCACCTGATGTGGTTCATCCGATTACTTATGGCATTGATGCGGTAAGCACTTTATTTACTTCAACTCTGGATACAGTTGCAACTATTGGACTTAAGAAAACAGTGCTGCTTCATTCATCAAAATATTCTAAACAGGTCTTCGCCCCATACATGGTTGATATGCGCGAACTTAGAAAAGAACCAGATATAAATTCATATTCAAAAAAAAATTATCCGGTGGCTGTTTTACTAGAAGGGAAATTTAAATCATTGTATCAAAATAGAATGACCGATGAACTCCAAACGGTTCTTCGGGACTCATTAAAAACTCCTTTCAAAGAGTTGAGTAGCGAAAATTCAATGGTTGTAATTGCTGATGGGGATATGGCTAATAATGAATTTAGTAATAAAGGGCAGCCATTTTCATTAGGATATTATAAATACACCGGCGATTATTTTAACAATAAAAACTTTTTACTCAACTGTATTGATTATCTTACTAATAATTTAAATGTGATTGAAACGAGAGGAAAACAAGTAAAATTAAGATTGCTTGATACTCAAAAAGTTAAAGCAGAAAAATTAAAATGGCAGTCGATAAATATTGGCATTCCGATTTTTATAATCTTATTTTTTGGCACATTGTTCTTTATAGTTCGAATAAAAAAATATTCAAGATTGTGATTTTTATTGACTGAATTTATACTCATGAAAAAAAATTTGATTTATTTTATTGTGCTAATTATAATAGGAGCTGCAGTATATTTTTTTGTTTTTAAAAAAGGAAACAGCACCCTTCCGATAAATGAAAAAAACTTTGCGGTAGAAGACACTGCCAGCATAGGGAAAATATTTATAGCTGATATGAATAAAAGATCAGTAATACTTGAACGGGATATGAACGGCGGCTGGCTGGTCAATCAAAAAAATCCTGCAAGGGCTGAGGCCATAAGCGTTCTGTTAAAAACAATCAAACAATTGAGTATTAAATATCCTGTTCCTGAAACAGCACGTAACAATGTTTTGAAAAATTTATCGTCTGATAATATAAAAATAGAAATTTATGACTTAAACAATGTTTTGATTAATTGTTATTATGTAGGTGGTGGCACCAATGATCTAAACGGAACATATATGAAAACACTGGATGGCGAAAATCCTTATGTGGTAAGTGTTCCTGGTTTTCATGGCGTATTAACAGTTCGTTATATTACTGATGAAGAAGAATGGAGAAGCCGCAGCATTTTCAGTTTGCCACTTAATCAGTTAAAAGAAGTTTCAGTTCATTACCTAAGTGATGATGACAGTTCTTTTATAATAAATGTTGTTGGTGTTGATTCATTTCAACTGGTGAATTATAAAACACACATGCAAATAAATCCGAAGCAAGCAAGCAAGGATAGAATGGGAATGTATCTCTCACTTTTTCGTTTTATTAATGCCGAAGGATTTGAAAACAATAACAAAAACAGGGACTCAATTTTAATGCAACAACCGTTTTGCGAAATCAAAGCGATTGATGTGCGCGGGAATATTTTTACCGCCACTTGTTATTACAAATCTGTATCGAGAGAAACTTTGCAACAATTTTCAAATAAAGGAGAACCAATGCAATATGATGTGGACCATTATTATGCAACAATTAATGATGGAAATGATTTTGTTTTGATACAGCAATTTCATTTTGGTAGATTGTTTCAAACAATCGATTTTTTTCTTTCTAATCAACTCAAAATAAAATAGTCTTTGAATGAATTTTTCTAATTTAATAAATAATGGTTCTTGGCTGGGGTTTTTTTTCTTAAGCCTTTTAGCCATTTCAATAGTCTTTGACTTTATAGTTTTCAATAAGCCAAAGGCTATGAGTTACAAAAGTGCTGCGTTGCAAAGTTTAGGTTGGGTTAGTTTAGGTCTATTATTCGGGGCGCTAATTTATTGGAAAGAAGGGCCTGAACTTGGCTTGCAATACGTATCAGCTTATGTTATGGAATATTCTTTATCCATTGATAATATTTTTGTATTTGTATTAATACTTTCCTATTTCAAAGTTTCTGAAAAGTATTATCGGAAGGTTCTATCTTATGGAATTATGGGCGCTATAATATTCCGTGTAATTTTTATTTTGCTGGGAATGCAATTGGTGGCTGAGTTTTCTTGGATTCTTTATGTTTTTGGGGGCTTACTAATTTATACGGGCTATAAAATTTTAATGAGTGGCCAAGAACCCGAAGTACATCCCGAAAAGAATATAATTTATAAATTCATGAAGAAATATTTCAATATCTTAGATGAAGAGGGAGAGGGGAATTTTATCATTCACCGAGATGGAAAGAAATATTACAGTATTCTTTTTTTAGTTGTTGGAGTATTAGCAAGTACTGATTTAGTATTTGCAATAGATTCAATACCGGCGGCTTTTGCAGTTTCGCAAAATAAAATGGTAGTTCTTACTTCAAATATTTTTGCAGTAATGGGGTTGCGAGCTATGTTTTATTTATTGATGGGCGCAGTAAATAAATTCGATTATCTACAGCAAGGAATTTCATTTGTACTTATGTTCATTGGGATAAAAATGATGATAGAAATTTTTAATTGGCATATTCCCACTGAAATCTCATTGCTGATTATTATACTAGTTCTTGGCTCTTCAATTGTTTTTTCACTAATAAAAAACAATAGTTCAAATAAATAAAAAAGTTGTATTGTATAGATTCCAACCTTTATTTTAATAAAGTAACATCCCCTGACTTTTCAATAACAACACCGTCAACAAATTCAACTTTATAATAGTATAAATAAACTCCAACATTAAGTTCTTTTGATTGATAAGTTCCGTCCCATCCATCGTTTTGGTCATTTGATGTAAACACCATTTCACCCCAGCGATCAAATATCTTTAAAACATACTTTGTAATAATACCTCCAGCCTTGATGTAAAAAACATCATTAACCTGATCATTGTTTGGTGTAAATGCTGTAGGTGCCCAAACAGTTTCAGGGGGAATTACATTAATTAATATTGATTTTACAGACGAACAGCCATTGGCATCAGTCATTACCACCTGGTAGTTAGTTGTATCAATAGGTGAAGCAATTGGAGAAGAATTAAAGATGTTATCTAAATAAATATCGGGGGACCATAAATAGCTAACTCCGCCTGAAGCAACTAATTGAATTGGATCTCCCTGATAGATTGTCGCACTGTCAATATTAGTTGTAATAAAAGTGCCTGCATTTACAGTTATATAATTCGAATATACAACTGAATCAATTCCTCCGATATTGAATATAAATAAAGTAACAGGATAATTTCCTGCATTTGGGTAGCACACATATGGAGGATTTTGTGCAGTTAAAGTATCCGGTACACCTCCAGGCATAACCCATAGCCATCCAATAGGTGCGCCAGCACTTTGGTCAACAAAACTTATGCAATCACCTTCGCAAATAAAAGTATCAGTAGCAAAAAACTGAGCATTTAATAAATTGCAATATGTAATGGTAATAAAACCAGTTTGTAAAATTGAGTCAGCGCCGTAAATGTTTGATACAAGTAGAGACACATCATAGGTTCCCGGATTTGTATAACATATAGGCGGGGGATTTTGTCCAATGAAAATTGCAGGAGTTCCTCCTGGAAATGTCCAGTTCCAGCTGGTAGCACCAACACTTTGATTTGTAATAGTGAAACAATCCCCATTACAACCAGAAGTAATTGCAGCAGAAAATCCAGCGGTAGGAACGCAACTTGCTACAGAAATGTATGCAGTTTGTAAAAGCGTATCAATTCCGTAAGTATTAGAAACTATTAATCTTACATCAAAAGTTCCGGAAGTTGAGTAGCAAATCTGTGGAGGATTTTGTCCAACAAAGGACGAAGGAGTTCCTCCTGCAAATGTCCAATTCCATGATGTTGAAAGAACACTTTGATTCGTAAAGGTTATGCATTGACTTTCACATAGATTAGTAGAAGGAGTGTTAAAAGCAGCTGTAGGTGGCTGACAATTATTAACTGTTATATACCCGGGCATTGTAAGGGTATTGAAATTAATTCCATCATCAACAGTTAACTCAACATCGTAAACACCAGGAGTATTATAACATATTTGAGGAGGAAACTGACCCGAAAAAATTGCAGGAACACCGCCTGTAAAAACCCAATTCCAACCAGTTATATTCACTGTTGGAACGCTAGCATCAGTAAATGTGATACAAGTAGGACTACATAATGTTGTTATTGGGGTTGAAAAATTTGCAACGGGCAATTGGCAGTTATTTACGGTTATATATCCGGGCAATAACAAAGTGTCGGATCCGAAACCGTTTGCGACAATAAGAGTTACATTATATGAGCCTACTGTGGAATAAGTAATATATGGAGGATTTTGACCTGAAAAACTTGAAGGGTTCCCTCCTTGGAAAGACCACTCAAAACTTGTAGGAGAACCTAAAGAAAGGTCAGTAAAAAGCACAGAATCTCCTTCGCAAAGAATAGTATTTGGAGTTGTAAAATCAGCTATAGCGCTAATACAATTATTTATAATTACTAGGTAAGCGTTAGAAACCGGAGGTGACCCGCAATTATCACTAGCGGTAAGTGTTACAACATAATTTCCTGCAGTGCTAAATAAAACTGTAGGATTTTGAAGAGTTGAGGTGTTTGGAGATCCCCCGCCCCCAAAATCCCATGCCCATACTGAGGCTGGACCAAATGTAGTGTTTGTAAATGTTACAGAATCACCAAAACAAGGACTTGACGGACTATATGTAAAATCAGGAAAGTATAAGATTGCTTGACTATAAACGAAAATGCTATCAATAGCAACTGAAGGATCTGTTCCAACTGCATCATTATTATTTTCCCATCTGAAACCAATTTTAACATTTGGATTGTTTACAGCTGAAAGTGGAAGTGCAACACCAAATCCTGTCCATTTACCTTGAGGAGAACAAGTTAATGGAGTAGTCGGTGGATTTACGATAACAGTCCAAGCAGTCCCATCCCAATAATCCAATGAAAAAAAGTCAGTATTGGCCTGCCCTCTTGCGAGATATCTGAATTCAAGATATACTGGAGAACCGGAGCAAGAACAATCGATTATTGGCGTTTCTGCCCGTTTATGAGTCATGCAATTCCCGATTCCACCTGCAAAATAAGACGCTCCTAAATCATTGATGGGGAAAGTACAACCTAAATGTAAAGTTGCATTTCCTGCGCAGGGAGTTCCACATTGTCCAATTAGGTTTCCATTTTCTTGACAACTTACAAACCATTGATTAGCCTCAGCTCCATTCGCTCCTGTTGAAGTAATAGTCCAACCGTTATAACCATTTGCCAAAGTCCCTTGAGAACTTGGAGCGGAAAATTCTTCAACATAATGAGTTGTAATTTGTGCGTTGGCATTAATGGTGAAAAATAAAATGGAAATAACAAAAATGTTAAATTGACTTCGCTTCATTCTAATTAAGTAGAAATTAATCCGCGATAAATATATGTTCTAAATTTGAATACACCTTAACATGAATCCTTCCGAAATGCTTAATATTGTGAAATTCTTTAAGTCTTTATTACCTCTTCAAGTACATGAATAATCAAAAAGCTGAAATAAAAAGTTTTTCATCAGAAATTCAAAATGAAGTAATTGCTATAAGAAGGCACATTCATGCAAACCCGGAATTGTCGAATGAAGAACTAAAGACAGCAGACTTTATATCTAAAAAATTAACTGAATGGGAAATTCCTCATTCAACAAAGATTGCCGGGAATGGAATTTGTGTGCTTTTAAAAGGAGAATTGCCTGGAGAAAAAGTTATAGCAATTCGGGGTGAATTGGATGCTCTGCCTATAATTGAAAAAAATGAAGTAAGTTATAAATCTTGTAATGAAGGAGTAATGCATGCATGTGGTCATGATGTTCATACAGCTGCATTACTTGGTACTTTAAGAATTCTTCAACACCTGAAATCGAAGTGGGGAGGAACTATTAAAGCTATTTTTCAACCTGCTGAAGAAAAATTACCGGGTGGTGCAAGTGCGATGATTGCCAATGGAATTCTAGATAATCCAAAACCGGATTCTATTCTTGCGCTTCATGTTTTTCCAACATTGGAATATGGGAAAGTTGGTTTTCGGGAAGGGCAGTACATGGCAAGTTGCGATGAGATTTTTATTAATGTGATGGGAAAAGGTGGTCATGCTGCAATGCCTGGTGAATACAACAACCCTCTATTTATAGCTGCGAGATTATTAAATGCTTATGAAAATTTAATTGAAGAAGTAAAAACTCAAACAATTCCAACTGTCATTGCTTTCGGAAAAATAACAGGAGCCGGTGCAACAAATGTTATTCCGGATGAAGTGAAAATTGAGGGTACATTCAGAACGATGGATGAAATGTGGAGAAAAATAATTCATGAAAAATTAATATCCATCGCAAATAAAATTGCGGTTGAAACTTCATCAACCATTGAAGTTAAAATTGCAATCGGTTATCCATGTCTTTATAATAATCCATTAATTACCACTCAATCAAAAAATGCAGCGCAGGATTTTTTAGGTAAAGAAAATGTAGTTGATATTCCATTGCGAATGACTTCCGATGACTTTGCTTTTTATTCCCACGAAATTCCGGGGTGTTATTTCCGGCTTGGAATCCGAAATGAAGAGCGAGGAATTATTTCTCCTGTTCACACTGCCACATTTGACATTGAAGAAAAAGCATTGGAAACGGCAACCGGTACAATGGCATGGATTGCCATGCAGCTTTTAATTTCCAAATGATTTTTCTCATTAGGTTAAACACCTTCTAATAATTATCTTTGCAACGCTTTTTAAATGAGTTTAACCACTAATATTCATCCTATATTTCATCGGCTACTTCAACGTACTGATAAAGAATATTTGCTAAAACAAACGGCACGCGTTTTATGGCTTACAGGTTTAAGCGGTTCCGGTAAAAGCACCATAGCGGAAGCACTCGAGAAGAAGCTACACGAACAAAACTTCTTTACTACATTATTGGATGGCGATAACATTCGCTCAGGAATAAATAATAATTTAGGTTTTAGTGAAGTTGATCGATTGGAAAATATTCGCCGGATTGCTGAGGTGTCAAAACTATTTTTGAATTGCGGTGTCATCACCATCAATTCTTTTGTGAGCCCAACTAACGATGTTCGGAAATTGGCGAAAGAAATAATTGGCGAAAATGATTTCCTTGAAATCTATGTTAATTGTCCGTTAGAAATTTGTGAGCAACGAGATGTGAAAGGTCTTTACGCCAAAGCGCGCCGAGGAGAAATTAAAGATTTCACCGGTATCACCGCACCATTCGAAGCACCTGTTGCGCCTTCATTGGAAATAAAAAGCAACGAACTAACTATTGAAGAATCGATTGAAAAAATTTTCAGTTTCATTCTTCCATTCATTACAAAAAAGTAATTCATGAGAGCATATAATTTAACACACCTGAGAGAATTGGAATCGGAAAGCATGTTTGTGTTGCGTGAGGTGGCTGCACAATTTGAGCGACCTGTTTTGTTATTCAGCGGGGGAAAAGATTCAATCGTGGTTTCTCATCTTGCACGAAAAGCATTTTGGCCGGCACCAATACCATTCAAGTTAATGCATGTTGATACTGGGCACAATTTTTCTGAAGCAATAGAATATCGAGATTGGTGGGCTAAAGAAATTAATGCCACATTGGTTGTTGCTTCAGTTCAGGATTCAATAGATAAAGGAAGAGTGGTGGAAGAAAAAGGATACAATGCGAGTCGAAATGTTTTACAAACAACCACACTGCTTGATGCTATTGAAGAAAACAAATTCGATTGTGCAATTGGGGGGGCTCGTAGAGACGAAGAAAAAGCAAGAGCGAAAGAAAGATTTTTTTCACACCGTGATGAATTCGGCCAATGGGATCCTAAAAATCAGCGTCCTGAGCTATGGAACATCTTTAACGGAAAAAAAAGAGTTGGGGAACACTTTCGAGTTTTCCCAATCAGCAACTGGACAGAAATGGATGTTTGGCAATATGTTTTGATTGAAAAAATTCCATTGCCAAGTTTGTACTTTACTCATAAGAGAAATGTCTTTAACCGCGATGGAGTTATTTATTCAGTGTGCGATTTTATGAAGCTGAAACCTGAAGAAAAAACAGAAGAAATGATTGTTCGATTCCGAACAGTTGGTGATATGACTTGTACAGGTGCAGTTTTATCAGAAGCATCAACTGTAGAAGATATTATTGCTGAAGTTGCGGCTGCCCGTACAACTGAAAGAGGTTCGCGACAAGATGATAAACGAAGTGAGGCGGCAATGGAGGATAGAAAAAAACAAGGATATTTTTAATTTTCAGTAAAAAAATGACAACAAAAAGTTATTTAGATATGGAACTACTTCGCTTCACGACTGCGGGTAGTGTGGATGATGGAAAGAGTACCTTGATTGGAAGATTGCTCTATGATTCAAAATCAATTTTCCAAGATCAACTTGAGGCAATTGAAAACACCAGTAAGCAGCGTGGCGAAGAAGGAGTGAACCTTGCTTTGTTAACTGATGGGCTGAGAGCTGAACGCGAACAAGGGATTACCATTGATGTTGCTTATAGATATTTTGCAACTCCAAAACGCAAATTCATTATTGCTGATACACCTGGGCACATTCAATATACCCGCAATATGGTTACTGGCGCAAGCACAGCTAATCTTGCAATTATTTTGATTGATGCTCGGCATGGGGTGGTGGAGCAAACTCGCCGACATTCATTTATTGCCTCTTTGTTAGAGATTCCGCACATTGTTGTTTGCATCAATAAAATGGATTTAGTAAGTTGGAGTGAAGATGTTTTTGAATCGATAAAATCTGATTACACCTCTTTTGCATCGAAGCTTGATGTGCGCGATATACAATTCATTCCAATCAGCGCATTGAAAGGAGATAATGTTGTTGATCCATCGCAAAATATGCTGTGGTACAATGGAAGTACACTTTTGTACTTGCTTGAAAATATTCACATCGCTTCGGATGTCAATCACATTGATGCGCGCTTTCCGGTGCAATATGTTATTCGTCCATATAGTGATAAGTATCATGACTACCGTGGATACGCGGGAAGAGTTGCCGGTGGAATTTTTAGACCAGGTGATGAAGTTGAAGTTTTACCAAGCGGTTTCAGTTCTAAAATTAAAAGTATCGATACTTACGAAGGTTCTCTGGGTGAATCTTTTGCGCCAATGAGTGTTTGTATTACATTGGAAGATGACATTGATATCAGTCGGGGTGATATGATTGTTCGAAAAAACAATAAGCCTGAAATTAGTCAAGATGTGGATTTGATGATTTGTTGGATGAATGAAAAGCCATTGCAATTAAACGGAAAGTATGCCTTTAAGCATACCTCTCGCGAAGCCCGGTGTGTTATAAAAGATGTAAAATATAAAATGGATATCAGTACGATGTCACGTTTAGCTGAGGATAAAAATTTAGGTAAAAATGATATTGGACGAATTTCTATTCGCACTACAGTTCCAATTATGTTTGATAGTTATCGTAAAAACAGAATTACAGGGTCTATTATTTTAATTGATGAAGCAACCAATGAAACAGTAGGTGCTGGAATGATTGTGTGAAGAATATTTTTGAATAAAAAATGCAAAAGCCATTCTGAAATATCAGAGTGGCTTTTCTGTTATTAAATATTAATATCTTAATTAATTATTTCATATTCATGGGGCTCTTTGTACCCTGTGTTATTTCAATAAAAACAACTAACTAAAAAGTTAAATTTTTAGATTAAATAAAATAATATTTTTTTATCGTTAAAGTATTACCTAATCAAATGTGAAAATGTTAAGGATTAACTTTAAAATTATTTTTTTCAAGGGTACAATTATTCAATATAATTTACAATTGTTTTTCTAATACAATTTAAAGTAGCGTACATTGCAACCCAATGAAAAGATGGTTTTACAGTGGGGTAATTTTTTTTGTAAGTCAGAATATTTTTGCGCAAAGCCCAACATTCAGTAATGATGTTGCGCCAATTATTTTTAATTATTGTACTAATTGCCATCGTTCTGGAAACATAGCACCATTTCCATTGACAACTTATGACGAAGTAGCTGGCGCAGCATTTTCTATGCTTTCAGCTATAAACAATAAGAAAATGCCGCCTTGGATGCCTGACCCGAACTATTCGCACTTTATTAATGAGCGAGTTTTAAATGAAGTTGAAATTCAGCTTATTAATGATTGGGTGAGTAATGGAATGCCAGAAGGTGATTCAGTTCTAACATCAGATCTTCCGATTTTCTATGAAGGGAGTGAGATAGGAGTTCCAGATATTCAATTTGAGCTTCCACATTTTACAAAATCAATTGCAGCGGATGAGTACAGATGTTTTGTTGTTTCAACAGGTTTTGCTCAAGATGTTTTTATTAAGTCATTTGAATTCTTACCGGGCAATAAATTAATGGACCATCACGCCGAAATTTTCTGGGATACAACCGGTACCTGTCAACAATTGGATCTGCTTGATTCATTGCCGGGATATTTGTCTGCCGGAGGCAATATCGGCTCTGACTATGCTCAGCTTTTGTTTACTTGGGTACCCGGAACTTCTCCATTTATTCTTCCGGAAGATTTTGCTTTTAAAATTCCGGCAGGGGCTGACATTGTTATTCAATTGCATTATGCACCGGGCACTCAGGGCTTAACTGACAGTTCTGAACTGAATTTATTTTATAGCTTTCAACCGCAGGTACGAGTATTAAAAACTATAATAGCAAATCATTTGGATAACGATCTTCAAAATGGCCCGTTCATTATTCCTCCTGATTCAATAAAAACATTTCATGCAGTTGATACGCTTACACGTAAAATTTCTTTTCTCGGTGTAATGCCTCATATGCACCTGCTGGGTGATCACACAATTACTTATGCTGTTTCTCCTTCCAATGATACTTTGAAAATTATATCAATTCCATTTTGGAATTTTAAATGGCAAAGTGCTTATATGTTTCAAAAAATTTTAGTTTCTGATTCTGGCTCAGTATTTCATACGGAGAGTACTTATAATAATACATCTTTCAACCTTTCTAATCCATTTTATCCGCCTCAAACTGTAAATGCTGGTTTTGGAATCAATTCTGAAATGATGTTGTCGGCCTATTATTATGTTAATTATAAAGTTGGGGATGAAAATATTTTTCTTAATTCTATTAATGACTCATTGGATGAGGATAAAAAATATTTCACAATTTTCCCCAATCCTTCCAATGGTAATTTTGTTTTGAAATCCGATTATATAAAGGCGCAAAAAATTTCTGTACTGGTTTTAAATGTGCAGGGTGTTGTTGTAAAAAGTTTATTTGATAATGTGGTGCTCGGCGATGGAAACCAAATTCAATTTTGTGATTTAGATGATTTGCCGGCAGGGATGTATTTTTTAAAAATAAGTTCCGACTCTTTAAATGAAATAAAAAGAATTGTTGTCTTTCATTGATTTTAAAAAGGTTTTTTAGAAAAAATCTGTTGTCATTTCAATCTATTCTATATTTGAACATCAGATTCTAAATGATTTATTTTATGAAAAAAATAATAATTATTTTTACATTGCTCTTGAGTTGCAATTCTTTGTTTGCACAAACACCAACTTATTGTGATGACATAGCCACTATTTTTTATCAGAATTGCACTGGGTGTCATCGCCCCAATAACATAGCACCATTTTCATTGATAACTTATGCTGATGCAACAAACACTGGATATTCTTTGGCTGATGCTGTAAATACCGGACGAATGCCTCCATGGCCACCCAATGCAAACTTCAATAGATTGGCTCATGAGAGATTATTAAGTGCGCAGGATATTCAGAAAATTAATGATTGGATTAGTGGAGGGGTTCCGGAAGGCAATATTGCAAATCTTCCTGCTTTGCCTAATTATCCAACGGGAAGCCAGATTGGAACACCTGATGATGTTTTGCAATTATTGAATTATACTGTTTCAGTGGCAACAGATGATTATAGGTGCTTTGTTGTTCCATCTGGTTATTCAGTAGATCAAATGATGAAGGCAGTGGAATTTATTCCTGGGAATACAGCAATCGTTCATCATGTTCTAATTTATTGGGATACCACAGGCGTTTGTCAACAGTTAGATAATCAGGATCCGAATCCAGGGTATCAAGGATTTGGTGGAGTTGGAAATAGTGACGCAGAATTAATTGGCGCATGGGTTCCGGGTTCAACACCATTTATACTGCCAATAGGAATGGGGATTAATATTCCGGCTAATGCTGATATTGTTGCTCAATTTCATTACGCCCCCGGCAGTAATGGATTATCAGATAATTCTCAAATCAATTTCTTTTATCAATCTACAAGTGGGTTTACTAGGCCCGTTTTCTTTAATGCGCCACTTAACCATGTTGATCCAAATTCGCTTACTGAATGGCCATTGTTTATTCCTGCGAATACAGTAAAAACATTTCATGAAGAGTTTTTGGTTCCGATTGATTTATCTCTTTTGGGAGTTGCACCTCATATGCATTTAATTGGAAAAAAAATAAATGCTTTTGGTGTAACACCAACCAATGATACAATTCCATTTATAGAAATTAACAACTGGAATTTTCATTGGCAGGGCTTGTATCAATTCAGAAAAGTATTAAAGATTCCAAGCGGAACTATGTTGTATTCAGTTGCTACTTATGATAATACTTCTACTAATTACAACAATCCTAATAACCCACCTCAAATGGTAACTGCGGGTGAAAGCACTTTTGATGAAATGATGCTTTCCTTTTTTGAATTCACTATTTATTTTCCAGGAGATGAAAATATTGTAGTTGATAATTCTCCATTAGTTTCTGTGGGAACAGTGGATGCATTATTGCCAAGTAAAAATCAAAGTCTAATACTCTATCCAAATCCATCAACCAGTAAATTAATAGCTGAATTTACCATTTCTGTAAACGAAAATTACTCTTTAGAGATAAAAGATGAGATGGGAAGAATGGTGAAACAATTATTTTCTAATCGGAAAATGGAAACAGGGAATTATCGATTTCAATATTCAATTGGAGATTTGCCTTCTGGCAATTATATAGTTAAGTTGAATGGAAAAATTAGTAGTATGAGTAAATTGATTGTCAATAAATAATTTTTTTTTCAATTTTAAATTTCCCGCTGAGAATTTTAGTTTCTTTGCGGGAAATTTTTTTTATGGAATTAAAGTATGGAGCGCTTACAGGAATGGTTTGTATGATTTTTCGTGCGTTTGAATTTTATATGGGATGGCCCGATAGTGAACTGGGGCAGTACAGTGAATATATTGGGATTTTATTAATGGCAATAGGTGCTTATTTGTGTGTTGTTGAAACAAGAAAATTAAATAATGATAAAATAAATTTTGGGAAAGCATTTTATTCTGCCATTGTTGTTTGCTTTATTATTTCAATAATGATTGGTGCGCATGCTTTTGTCTATAATAGTTCAGTTGATCCAGATCGAAAAGAAAGAATGGCCCAATATTATCGTGAAGAATCGATAAAAGAAAAAAAAACGGAAGGGGAATTAGAACAAGTGGAAGAAAATGCTCGCACTTACTTTTCTCCAATGGGTCAGGTTACTGCTGAAACAGGAAACGCTATGATTGCAGGCTTATTCGTATCTTTGGTTATTGCCGCATTCACAAGGTCTAAAGAAAAGGGGGTTGAGCCAGGTTAAAAGAACAAAGCCTTTCATTTCTGAAAGGCTTTGCCATAATTTTTTTTTATAAGTATTCTATACTTGACTAATTCATATTCTTAATTATCTCATCCCCAAATTCCGAACATTTTAAAAGAGTCGCGCCACTCATTTGTCGTTCAAAATCATAGGTCACTCTTTTTAGAGCGATGCTTTTCTCTAACCCTTTGTAGATTAGTTGAGCAGCTTCAATCCAGCCAAGATGTTCGAACATCATAGCGCCACTTAAAATTACTGAACCCGGATTTACTTTGTCCTGATTTGCATATTTAGGGGCGGTGCCATGAGTTGCTTCAAAAATGGCATGGCCGGTAATGGCATTGATATTTGCACCCGGAGCAATTCCAATTCCACCAACTTGTGCAGCAAGTGCATCACTTAAATAATCTCCATTTAAATTTAAAGTTGCTATCACATCAAAATCCTCAGGTCGGGTAAGTATTTGTTGAAGTGTTATATCAGCAATTGCATCTTTAATAATAATTCCTGCACCTGATTTTCCTTCTGGAATTTTACACCACGGTCCGCCATCAATTTCTACTGCCCCAAAAAAATCTTTTGCTACTTTATAACTCCAATCGCGGAACCCGCCTTCGGTGAACTTCATTATATTTCCCTTATGTACAATGGTTACACTTTTTTTATTGTGCTTGATTGCATAATTAATAGCAGAGTGCATTAACCGTTCGGTTCCTAAATAGCTTACTGGTTTAATACCTATTCCAACTTCAATTTCAACTTCGCGATTTAACCCTCCAACCGCTTCTAATTGTTTTTGCCATTCAGTAGATTTTTCTTTGGTGCCGAAACGAATTTTATCAAAAGACTTTGGAAATTCTTTTTGAATAAAATCTAATACTTTTTTTGCCTCGGGTGTTCCTGCTGCAAATTCAATTCCTGCATAAATATCTTCAGTGTTCTCACGAAAAATTACCATGTCAACAGCGCCTGGATTTTTTACAGGTGAAGGAACACCTTCAAACCATCGAACAGGACGAAGGCATACATACAAGTCAAGAATTTGACGCAATGCAACATTCAGTGAACGAATGCCACCGCCTACAGGGGTTGTTAACGGACCTTTTATTCCAACTAAATATTCATTAAATGCAGCAAGAGTTTCATCGGGCAACCAATTTCCCGTTTTGTTAAATGCTTTTTCTCCTGCTAACACTTCCATCCAGGTTATTTTTTTTGTTCCGCCATAAGCCTTTTCTACTGCCGCATCCAACACACGAACTGCTGATTTCCAAATGTCTGCACCAGTTCCGTCGCCTTCAATGAATGGTATTGTTGGATTATTAGGAACGCTCAATTCCCCCCCATGCATCGTAATTTTTTCGCCTGACATTTTATAATTGTTTTGTTTAAGAGTCCGCAAATATAAAAGCCTGTCCCTCACTTCGTATTAATTAGATAACGATAAAAAGAAATAAAACTATTGATCAAAATTTAATTAATGTAAATGACAAAATAGGATTGATATATTTATGTAGAGTTTGTGAAGATTTTTTAAAATGGCAGGAGGGTAGTATCCTTCAAAAGTGCTGGCAATAAAAACAATGGATAAAAGGTGCGATTCTTTAATTTTTAATTATTCTCGTCGGAATATTTTAACTATTTATCGGATAAAATTGATTGCTGGGCAGAAAATAGATTGTAAAAGATAAAAGTTGAATACTTTTGATTTCACCTAAAAACAATTTCACCTATGAAAAAAATCTACACAGTATTTAAGATCGTTTTTCTTTCAGCCTTTTTGCTGATTAGTTCAAAGAATTCTGAAGCGGCGTTCACATATAATAATGTTAGGGTTGCTTCTGCAGCCGCAGGAACTACAGGATTATTTGTTCGCATTTCAATTCCTTATTTGACGGCAAGGTATTCTTGTGGGGCACCCGTAGTTGTTTATATGTGCGGAGGTTGGGGCGCGCCAGGTATTTTATCATCGTTGTATAATATGTCAAACTATGGATGTATTGTTATTCAATTCAATTACCCTGGTGGTGGTAATGGCGCTCAAAAAAGCGGAGGAGTTTACGATACTAGAGGCCCCAATAGTATGTTGGCTGCGAGGGATGTAATTCGATTTGCTTTGGGTCAAACTCCTGATATGAATAATAAGTACTTAAATGAATCCTCAGGAATTCATAACCCACTATATGATAATGTTGGAATTATAGGGGGGTCAAATGGGGGCTGTAATTTGGTATCATTATTAGAGGTTTATCATAACAATTTAAGTTCTGTAGCATGGGTTTCTTTTTTCGAATCACCTCTTGGTGATGGTATGCTAACTGCTGATGCGGGGAAGCCTTATGGAGGCCTTGTTTCCATTAATAAGAATAATGCATACAATGATTCAACTGGGATATATAATTGGAGTTTGTTAAAGTATGCAAAAGATTCAACTGCTGCTAAATATGGTAACACCTATATCAAAGGATTATTTTATTTTGATGTAAATCAAAATGGAATTTTTAACCGAGGAGTTGATTATGATTTAGTTGGTAGATATGAGGCGGCAACTACTGGAGCCACTAAAAAGTATTATTATTCATATCAGGTTTTGCAAAGGGCATATGAGATGGCTATCTACCCACCACCTACGATGAATGCTTATCACCCAACTTTAATTCAATCACAAGATTATTGGTTTACTAGAGATACATACCATTATATAGATTCTATGATGGCTCACATGCCAAATTTGAAAGTATTATTTATGGTTCGTGATGATTCAGATCATATTACATCGGCTAAAAATCATCCCGAGGCAGTTATGAGTTTGAATAAGTTTTATAATAGCGGATGTAATTGGTTTAGGGTTAATTCTGATAAATCTTATATTGAATACATTACTAATACCTCTCTACCTTTAGCTCCAGATAATGATGCAAATATTCCTGTCGACAATTTAAATATTAGGAATATGATAATGCCGGGTCATATTTTTTCAAATCGTTATTATAATCATTATGCATCAACACTGGAAATGGCTGATCGTGTCATGAACAATGATTGGAGTTTAAACTTAAGTGGAATTTTACCGGCAACATGTTTCAACTCTGAAAAAGTTGGTGATGAAACTGTTGGAACCAATGAGGGAAATTTATATCCTAACCCTGCACAAAATGAAGTTTACATTCCGTTAAATGCAAGTGATTTGGGTTCATCTTCAATAACCGTTTTTAATTCAATTGGACAGCAGGTAAGTCAAATCCAAAACGATGCTGTTACAAAAGGATTTAATCTTTTAATACTTGATGTTAACAATCTAACTAGCGGAAATTATTTCGTACGCATTGACGCCCCCGGGGTTGCGCGCACATTACAATTTACAAGGGAGTAACGCCTTGTTTTTAGGTAGAAGAAGGGTGCCGGTTAACCAGACTGCACCCTTTTTCGTTTTATGAAAGTTATATTTTGTATTGATTAATTATTTTTGACACAAATATTTTTTAGAATGTCGAATATTATTTCCTCAAAAAAAAAATTGAAAGCGGCAACAGGTAATGTTATTTCTTGCAAAGGATGGGTTCAGGAAGCTGTACTCAGAATGTTGTATAATAATCTTGATTCTGAAGTTGCAGAAAGACCTGAAGATTTAATTGTTTACGGTGGAACGGGGAAAGCTGCACGAAACTGGGAAGCATTTGATTTGATTGTTAAAGCATTGAAAGATTTAAATGAAGATGAAACGCTGATTGTACAAAGTGGAAAACCTGTTGGCATTCTACCAACTCATAAAGATGCACCGCGTGTAATTATTGCCAATTCAAATTTGGTTGGTCATTGGGCAAATTGGAAATATTTTAGAGAATTGGAGGCGAAAGGACTTATTATGTATGGACAAATGACCGCCGGTTCTTGGATATATATTGGATCGCAGGGAATTGTTCAGGGAACTTATGAAACTTATTTGTCATTGGCAGCAAAACATTTTAATGGGTCGTTAAAAGGAACACTTAATGTAACTGCAGGGCTTGGTGGAATGGGAGGGGCTCAACCATTAGCAATAACCATGAACGAAGGAGTTTGTTTGGCTGCTGAGGTAGAAGAATGGCGTGCACAAAAAAGAATTGATACAAAGTATCTTGACAAACTCACGCATAATATTGATGAAGCAATTGACTGGGCACTTGATGCAAAAGCAAAAGGAGAAGCAGTTTCGATAGCTGTTATTTGTAATGCAGTAGATTTATTAAAGAGAATAATAGAAAGAAATATTTTTATTGATACACTAACAGATCAAACTTCAGCCCATGATGAATTAGTTGGATATTTTCCATTAGGAATTTCAATTGAAGACGCAAAACTTATTCGTGAAAAAAATCCTGCTGAATACATTGAGCGTTCATTGGATACAATGGCTGAGCATGTGCGATTGATGCTTGAATTACAAAAGCGGGGCGCTATTACTTTTGATTATGGAAATAATATTCGTGGGCAAGCACTTGCACGAGGGGTTGAAAATGCTTTTGATTTTCCAGGGTTTGTTCCAGAATATATTCGTCCATTATTCTGTGAGGGGCAAGGCCCTTTCAGATGGGTTGCGCTCTCTGGTGATCCCGAAGATATTTATACAACAGACGAAGCATTGAAAAAGCTTTTTCCTGAAAACAAAGGATTAATTCGCTGGTTGAATCTGGCAAAAAATAAAATTGCTTTTCAAGGATTACCGGCAAGAATTTGTTGGTTAGGAATGGGCGAAAGAGAAAAAGCAGGATTATTATTTAATGAATTGGTGAGAACTGGAAAAGTAAAAGCACCGTTAGTTATTGGGCGCGATCATTTGGATACTGGATCTGTTGCATCACCAAACAGAGAAACAGAAGCAATGCTTGATGGCTCTGATGCAATTGCTGATTGGCCGATATTAAATTCACTTATAAATACAGCAGGTGGAGCAAGTTGGGTTTCATTGCATCATGGTGGCGGAGTTGGAATTGGTTATTCAATTCATGCAGGAATGGTAATAGTTGCGGATGGAACTGCCGATGCTGCTCGCAGATTAAAACGCGTTTTAAATAATGATCCTGCAATGGGAGTTATTCGTCATGCTGATGCTGGTTATGACATTGCAAAAGATACGGCTAGAAAATTCAGATTGGATTTAGAAAGTCGACTCGGATAATTTTACGCGAAGTCATCAATTTTAAATATAATTTTATTCAACTTTCTCAATCATTAATCGTTGAGTGACAGTTTTATTTTTTATTCAAATAGCTAAGCATATCCAATACCGTTTCATGCAACGAATACTTTTGTTTCCAACCGGTTTCTATTTTCAGTTTTGTAGAATCACCATAAATAATTGGTTCGTCGGTGGGTCGCAGTAGAGTGGAGTCAGTTTCGAGTATAAACTTTCTATTACATACGCTTTCAATTACTTCAATGACCTGCTTCATTGAATAAACTTGTTCACCGCTAATGTTATAGGCTTCACCAGCCTTTCCATTTTCAGAAAGTAAAACAAGGGCATTAACAAGGTCGCGCACATCAGTGATGGCGCGAAGTGAAGATAGATTTCCGACTCTTATTTTTTCGGCCTTTCCATTTATAACATCCCAAGCACGCTGAACAAAATCGCTAACTGCATCGTTTGTTTTGCGTGAACCTGTAGTGTTAAATATGCGAGCACGAATGCCTTTGATATTGTGTCCTTTAAAGTATTGGTAGGTGAGTAGGTCTTGTGCTACTTTACTTACACCGTAAGGATGCAACGGAAGCAGCATTGCGGTTTCTTTTATGGGTACATTTTCGGGAGTTAGCGATGCGCCATACTCGGCGCTGCTACAAGCCACCACCACCACTGGTGAATAATTAACATCTATTCTTCTCACAGAAATAATTGCTTCAAATAAATTAATGGTTCCGTTTGCATTGATGTCCATTGTTTCAACTGGCTTGAGCCAGCTAACTGTAGGAATGCTTTGTGCCCCAAGGTGAAATATTTTACCAGGCTTAAACTCGTGAATTGTTTTTTCAAACGCAGAAGCATTACGAATATCAAGTTTGAGTGGCACGCATAAATCAGTAATGTCGTTAAGATTTATGGTGGGATTATAATAGGTGCCAATTAAATATTCCTTTTTGATTTTACCTGAATAATATTCAAGCAAATGAGAGCCAACCATGCCTGCGGTCCCTGTAATTAAAATGTGTTCGTTACTCATTGAGCGCTAAACTATAAATAGCTTTTACTTTTTCGCCAATCAATTTCCACGAGAATTGATTTTCCGCAGTTTTTTTTGCTGCAGCCCTTAATTTTTCTTGTAAGGATTTGTCAGCTAAGAGCATTAATATTTTATCGCAAAGTTCTTGAGGATTTTCTGTTGCAAATAAAATACCATTTTCCCCATCAATAATAATGTCTTTAAAAACAGCTAAGTCACTAGCAATTATTGCGGCACCATAATCAAGTGAACGAATGAGTACTCCACTGGAGTAAATTTTTCGATAGGGCAACGCAACAGCATCCGCAGCTTTAAAATAATATGGGATCATTTCATTGGCAATATATTCTAATCGTAAAATACAATCAGCTTCCATTTTATTTTCGCGAATGATGTTTAGGAATTCTTCTTCTTCTACTTTCCAGGTTGGACCAGCCACCACAAGTTGAGTATTTAAGTTTTTCTTTCGTAACAAGGCAAATGCTTTTAATAACACATCTAATCCTTTTACTTTTTTTATTTGGCCGAAAAAAAGAATTAGTTGTTTGTCAGTTGGGAGGGTTAGTTTTTCTCGTGCTTCCTGTACCGAACAATTTGCTGAGTAAAGAAAATCAGAATCGCCGTGTGGAACTTTGTGGATGTGAGTTGGCAGCGTTCTGGTAAAGTGTTTTTCTATAGATTGTTTTGCATAGTCTGAGTGAACGATAATATGGTCAATCAGGTTTTCAAATTTTGAATACTTCTTCGTATTTATTGATGTTCCATATATCTGAAAGTCTTCAACATCGTGAATGGTAGTTACAACTTTGAAACCATTGCTTTTAAATATTCGCAGTATTATGAATTCTAGTTGGGAGAAATGATAAATATTTGCATGCAGTAAATTATATTTCTTTGCTTTTGCATCGCGCAAAGACTTTCTAATTGCGAATAGGAATCTTATTCCGCGAATTATTTTCAATTCCTTTCCATAAACTCGATGAAAACTTTTTACTGTTGGGAATGAAAATAAAAACTGTTCGTCGAGATGAGTTTCATCACAGGTGTAAAAGGACAATTCAACCCCAGCATCACTTGTGGCTTTACATAATCCGAAATCATAAAATTCATTTCCTCGGTGTCCGCCTATTGGTTCAACAAAAGCTACTTTGCTATTTTTCAATTGAATTTATTTTCAAAATTAATTTTTAATCTCAAAACATCCGGTGCTATATCCTGGAATTTTCATGTTAGAAATGGCAATTTTTTCTTCGGTCCATTTACACACTTCGTTTATTTTATATTCATATTCAAATTTTGTTGCTCCAAAACTTGAATATAAACTTGGACCTGAGAGGCAATAAAATTGACCAGTTAAATTTTTTTTAGATTTTGAATCAACAATTATTTCTGATAAAGAAATTTCATTCCCTGTTTTGTTTGCAAAGTAAATCCAATTGCTATTGAATGTGGCATTGAAATAGGAATAAAATGAAATAGCTGGATTTGAGTTCTTGCTTCCATTATTTTTTATCTCAATTGAAGTCATCTTGGTTTCATCATTAAAAATTTTCTTCATCAAAATGTGAGAATAAAATGAAGTTCGCCTAATGATATCTCCGCCTATTGGGTCTCTAAAGGTTTCATTTTTCCAAGGCAACATTATTGTTGAACTGGCTAATAATCCGTTCGCCATTCCAAAGTAGGTAGCTCCTTCAATTAAATTATTTCTTTTGACATTTTCTTTATTAATAGTGTTATAGAATTCAGTTATAAAAATCGCTTGTAGCAATGTATTGCCATAAGTTCCTTTTGTCATTGTTTGGGCAATGTTCCATTCAGTAATATACATTTTTCGGTTCGTTCCAAATATTTTTTGGTAGTAATCAAATGAATTAGATAGAAAGCTTTCAGCCAATTCACTCACATCGGAAGAAGCACAATCGAATATTTTTCCAATCTCATTTAAATTATCTTGACATTGAACAGGAATGTAATAATGATTAATGTAAAAGTCATACCATTTGTCTTTGGCAATTACTTCGTTCCAGTTTTTAAAATAGTTGGAACTTGCGGAACTGTTTTCTTCATCAGCAATTCGTGTAAATGGTGCCGCACAGATTCCAATTGGAATCTGCGGAAAATATTTTCTAATAGAATCGGCAAATGGTTTACAAATAGATAAATATTTTTCAGGCCCAGTGATTATTGTTCGCGCTTGTTTTAAATACATTTCGTTTCCCAACTCTACTGCTTTAATTTTTACTCCTTGCTTATTAATTTCTCTTAGTTGGTCATTAAATTCATGGGGTGTTCCGGTTATAATATTAGCCACTACAATTAAACTGGCTTTCGTTCTCTTAGCCAATTCAATTTCTTTATCAAAATACCGGTAGGTTACAGGGTTTTTTTTATTAAAAAAATCTTGCTTAATAAAATTTTGGTATGATTTTTCATTTATTGATTTTACTTCAGATTCAATATATCCGTATCCAGGTTTATTCCAGTGGTAAAAGGTAGATAACCCACCCCCTGGCCAACGCAATAAATTAGGACTCAATTGATTTTCAAAATCAATTGTCATTTTATCATCTTGTTTTTTATTTAAAATAAATGAAATTTTTTCAGTAGCCATTCCATAAACTGATGGCGTTACTTTAAATGCTGAAGAATTATTTATAGAAAGCGATATCTCAATAGGAGGTTTTGGTAGTTCTTTATTTTGAATGGAGTCGCATAGCAGGTTAATTCCTGATATCAAAACAGAGAGTGCCCCTATCATTAAAAATTTTGTTGTTATCATAAATTATTTTTTGAGGAGAAATTATTTTTAAAATTATTCATACCACGATTTTAGATTGCGATTCAATAATTTTTCAAGCTTTTGAATGTCTAATTTGTATAGTTCTTTTAAAAAACTAATTGTTGATTCTTTAGGCCATCTTTTTTTATTTTTTGTGAGAATGATATTTTTAATTAAATCAATGAGTTTTTCAGGCAACAAGTTTTTAAGGGCAATTCGCAAAGATTTTATTCGATACATTTCTCTGATAATATAATTTCTTGGTGTTTTAAAAGTATTGTAACGAGCGGTTGTGTTTATTTGAAAATGGGAATCCACACCAAGAAAATGAAATAGTTTTTCCACTTCCAATTGAGTATTGTTATTTATATCTTCAAAATAAATAATTAATACATTTTCTTGTCCGAATAATTCTATGTATCGTTTAACTTGTTCAAAATAAAAACCTAATTGTATAAATTGCTGGTAGTATAATTTATTCAAATCAGATTTATCTTTTTTTTGAATTGCATTTTCCAGCGAACAATCAATGTATCCCAATTTGTAATCCATATTATAATGAGAGATTGCTCTTTCTATTGGGTTTCGCAACATTATAATAATACGTGCTTTAGGGAATTTTTCCTTTATTTTTTTTGCGGCTTCTGGATAAAATAAGTATGAAACGCTTGCTTCTCCAATAGCTTTTTTTTGTTCGATGCTTTTAAATAAAGCAATGTATTTATCCCATGTTGCTATTCCTTTTTCTTTATAGTAGAGTTGCTGGTCTGCAGTGGCCTGATATGAAAAATAATTTGGTTCTTTTATAGAACTCATAAAAACCTCTGGATGTGCATCAAGGTAATAATACAAAGAAGTTGTTCCTGCTTTTGGCGCACCAACAATAAAAAAATTCGGAAAATTATTTAGTTCAACTTGACTCATTTTTTCAAGGGTTAAAATTATCCAAGAGAATAATATTTATTGGTCTTATTTTCTCGATAATAATAAAAATAAATGAGGGTTACGATAACAGTTGTAACACCAGCACCCGGATAAAAATAACTGCCTCCTGTAGGAATGCTTCTGATATAAAAGAATAATAAATAATATTTAAGGGCAATAAAAAAAGAGTCGTTTGATTTTTCTTTTATTTTTCTCATCCATAGAATGGTTTGTAAGTATTCAAATTGAACAACTAGAATGCCGAATATTCCATAGATAAAGTAAGCGCCAATAATTCCAAGGTCAGAGGGGTAAAATCTTCCATACATATTTAAAGGTGAACCCTCCCAATTGTCGTTCCATTTTCCATTACCAAAAAAAAATGTACTTGGGTGTTTGGCATAATAGAGTCCCACATAAATTAATTGGGTTATTCTACTGTTTGCTGACTGATCGGTGCTTTCTTCACCTTGGAAAACCTCAAGAATGCTACTATACATATCAGCAAATCGAGTGAAAATTTCTGGCTTTATTACATAAATAATAATTCCAATGAACATAATAAGAATGGCAAATAAAGATAGATAGTATAGCTTTTTTTTAAGCGATACATGAAAATAAAAATAGACGGCTGTTGTACCTATTAATGAGGCTGTTAATGCTCTTTTTTGATATTCAAAAATTATATAGGCTAAAAAAATAAGAACGGGGATTAAGTATTTCCATTTATTAGTTTTAATAAAAACAATTAAATAATAGAAGTAGGAGAAACTCATGAACATTATATCAAACATCCAACCACAACCTTTTACGGGGGAACAGTAAGCAAAACTTGTATCTAGGAAATGATTGGGGTCTAAAAAAAAGCCCATGATAATATATATGGGTAGTTGGATCCAAGATATACTTAGCATTATATCTCTTAGTTGATAAAGCGTTATTTGTTCTGTTTTTAAAAGATAAAATATTAGAAAAGCAACTGTAGAGTAAAACCACAATTGCTGAGTAATTATTCCATAAAATAATGGTTGGTTCCAAAAGATATTTGCCACAATAGCTGAATAAAGCGGCATGGCAATTAATATAAAAATATAAAGTCTTTCAAATCCATTCCATTTCTTTCTTTTAATTATTTTATCCAAAAAATAGAATCCCATGAAGGAAAATGTTATGAGATAAATCGTCGGATCAGTGAATTTTATAAGAAAAAAAAGCGGACTGCGGGCAAGTGTGCCAAACGCTCCAATAAATAATAGACCGATTAAAATCTTTTTTAAAGACTTATTTTTTTTCCATTTTGTAATTGGGGTTATATTTTCCAAAATTGATTATTGCTTTAATTCATTTCTTTATATAGATAATGGTGTAAATATAAATATTGCAAAATGAAAGTTATTGAAACCTATTGAGCCCTTTGATTTAAAATCATGCAATTTTTAAAGCCAAGTAATATCTTTAAAATCAATTTAGATTCTCTGTGATTTCCTTGTATAAAGTTTAAATTCATTTTTAAAAATAATTTGAGCCATGGCAATGGGTAAAGAAATGGATAGTGGGTCCAGTAAAATTTTAAAAGATTAGAATAAATTAAACAGGCAATAAACAAGGGCTTATTTTTTTTTATTTTTTTACCTGTTGATATTCCCTGTTTATGATAGACTAATGACTTTGTGCAAATAGAAGTTTTGTACCCTTTTTTATTTCCACGTGTTACCCAATCTATTTCTTCAAAATATAAAAAATAATCTTCGTTCATTAAACCTACTGTTCTAATATATTCTGAGTTTAAAAATATAGATGCTCCATATGGATAATCAATTTGCAATTTTTTATCATCATACTGTCCAATGTCTTTTTGATTTAAGCCAATGTGGTAGGCTCTCGTAGTTAAGTAATTAAACCGATCGCCAACGGCTTGAATAATTTCAGGATTTGAGTAAAACATAATTTTACTTCCTATTAATCCAATTTTTATTTTTTTATTATTTGCTTCATCGTAATAATTGATAAGCTGTTTTAATGAATCTTTTTTAATAATTGTATCATTATTCAATAGCCATAAATAAAGGGGAGAAAATTGCAACGCATATTTAATGCCAATATTATTGGCTGCAGCAAATCCCACGTTATTTGAATTCTTTATTATTGTTAGCTTATATGGATTTGCTTGATTCTTATTTTCATGGATATAATTTTGAATATTATCTGTGTGAATTAGCTGAATAGATTCAGGCTTTTTACCTGATAAATTATTTGCAATTAAATGAGGGGTATTATAATCTGGCAGATATTCTCCCTTCACCCAACTATTAATTTTATTAATTGAATCATTGGATTGGCTATTGTCAATAACAACAATAGAAATATCTATTACACTACTTCCTAATATTGAATCTATACACTCTATGGTATCATCTGGGGTATTATAATTAACCAATACAATACTTGCTAAGGGCATACGGTGCTTTTATTGATTTTATTTGGTGCTTTACTAAATATCTTTTTAAAAACTATTGTTCACTCCAATTAGAAAAGTCTTTTTGAATAAGCTTGTTTAAGAAATCATTGCTTTTGGTAAAATGTTTTTTAGTTAATTCTAATTTCAATTTTGCATCAAGAGGTTTCATTGATGATTCTTCAGAGTTCCAATTCAGTATTTTCTTTTTTATTGATTTTCTTAGTTCCTTATTGGGAATGACCTTCGAAGCAAGCTGTTTTAATATATTTTTTTTGCTTACAAGATTTCTGATTTTTTCAGATTTAACATCTGAGGCAATATTTTCTTTAATATTTGTGTTTAGTTGTACATCTGTAATAGCTAAAAAAGAAAATATCTTTTTCAGAGTCAATGACAAATCTTTATTGAACTCTTCATCATAATTAATAAAGAGAAAATTTTCTTTTGGAAAAAACTTTAAATATCTTTTTAATTGTTCATCATACATCCCCCTATTGATATAACTAAAGTTGTTTTTATCCTCTCTTTTCTTTGATTTTAAGCGGGAAGGTTCTTGGGCAATTGCTTCAAGAAATTCTAAATTTTCAAATCCTTTTTTAACACTCATTTTATAATGCGAATAAGCTCGATCTACTGGATTTCGGAGTATTACAATGAACTTTATTTTTGGTCCTAAGTCTTTAAAAATTCTTTCAGGAACGTAAGGGAAGTACAAGTAATCAGGATCAAATTCACCAATTGCTTTTTTGGGGTCACCATATGAAAAATATTTGGAATAAAATTCTAATCCCATTTTATATTCTTCATCACGATAAAAGAATTTGGTTTCTTTTCGAGGCTTGCTTACGGTAATTTCAGGATGATTTTTTAAAATGTGATAAAGAGCCGTTGTGCCTGTTTTCTGAGCACCAATGCAAATAAAATTTGGAAGAACTAATGTTTCTTTAAGGGGCATTAAGTTTGCTTTAGAAATCCTTTTTTTCGAAATGAGAAAATGTGTTTGGCATCAAAAGTATAGAAACCAAAGTAACGCTTAACAAGGATAAATGGAATAATATTATACAGAAATATCCCAATAACATTTACTACTGCTGCTCCAATGATGCCATATTTCGGAATAACAATTGCGTTTAAAATCACTGTAAAGATTGTTGTGCCAATAACTATATTTCTGTTTACATCTTGCTTGCCAGTCATCATTAATAGATTGCCTACAGGGCCTGTTGCCGCGTTTATAAATTGCCCAATTGATAATATCATTAGTGCTACTGCGCCGATTAAGAAATCCTGTCCGAAAACACCTAGAAAGAATTTAGGAAAAATAATAAAGAGAATTAATGGCGGTGCTGATGTCCAGAAGATTAATTTGGTTGTGTTTTGAACTACAACAGCTAATCTTTTCATTTCTCCTTTTGCATGTAGTTCAGCAATTTTGGGCGCTACAGTTAAAAGGAATGCAGTAAGGGTTAAGGAGGTAATAGTTGCTATTCGAAATGCAACCTTATAAATCCCAACATCGGCTTCGGTGTAATATCTACCTAAGAAAATTGTGTCAGTCCAACCGCGAACTACTTGCAATAATGCGGTTAAGAATAAACTAAAGGCAATTTTTGTTTTTTCGCTAAGAATAATCTTTTCTCCTTCACCTCCTTCAAGCATAGGCGATTTTTTCCACCAAAACCATGCTGATATTGTTGACGATATAGAAACGGCGATTAAAAAAACAGTAATAGGAACTTTTCTATCGTGAATAATAAACCATGAAGCACATAAAAGAATACCAGCGATTGAAATAGTTAGTACATTCTGAAAGAAAGAATAGAGCAGTATTTTTTTCATTCCTCTGAAACAATCCGCATGAACTGAATGAAGAACAATTGGGAGAATACCAAGCGCGCATATTTGAAAATATTGACAGAGTGCTGGTTTAAGAAAAATGGTAGATGCAATCCAGTTGGCACTGAAATATAAAACCAATGAACAACTTATAGAGGCAATAATATTTACTCTTATGACCTTGAAGTATAAATCTTTAATGGAGCCCCATTGGTTTTTTGCATTGTATTGCGCTACCTCACGAACCATTAAAATATCGTAGCCTAGTTTTCCAAAATTGGCAAAAACCTGAAGAACAGTTTGAAAGATAGAATAGATTCCGCTACCTGTTGCGCCATATAAACGGGCTAAAACAAAAACAAAAAGATAGTTGAATCCCATGCCAGTTATCTTCATAATAAAGGCAAACGTTCCTCCCTTTACAAGTTCTTTGTTATCCTCATCTTTTATTTTCCCATAAAATATTCTGCGAATTTTTTTTATCAAAACAAGATTCGGTTTATGGGTTTAACGCTAAAAAACTTTTGAGCTTATTAGCAAATATTGTTGAAAAATAAGTTGAGCCAATTTGATTCAGATGATTGTCGGCAAAATATTCAAGATTGTTAAAACGATTATCACCTGTAAAATCAAAGAAAGGAATATTGTATGACATTGCGATGGAATCAATTAAATGATAAACAGGGTCATCGCTATATTTCTTTAAAACAGGTGACATAACAACAACAATTTTTACATTTTTTTGTTTACACGACTCTATTATTCCAATGAGTGATTTAACTTTATTCGGATCAATGTGTCTCTCGCGTTCACGGTTTTTTGTTAACTCAAATTCTTCAATATATTTCTGTTTATCAATTTCAGAGATTGTTTTTTGTAATGGAAGATATCCACTTTCTGTTTTTTGCTTTTTAAACAATCCTTTAATTAAATCTAGCCACATTGAGTTGTATCGATAAGATTGTGAAAGCAATTTTATTTTTTCAATATTGAACGGGAATAGTTTGTAAAATATTGAGGTGGTATCTTCATTTCTGGCGCCTCTCCAATTAGCCACTTCTCTTATTTCATTATAATCTGAATAATAGGGGAGTAAAATATTCAACCGGTCATAATGCACTTCTTTGTAATATAATTCTTCAGGGAATAACTCGACCACAATTATTTTTGGCTGGTGGTGTGATAGCAGCATTTTGGTCATGGCATAACTAAATAGCAACGACTGTCCATCGTGTCCTGCGTTATAACAGGAGAGTTTTAGTGAATCTGCAATGAGTGGAGTGTTGTAATTGCGCCTTGCCTTTGATGAGCCTGTAACAATAAGATCCGCATCAGCTTTAGTAAATGCATAAGTTGTTTCGTATTCAGATCCTGAAGTTGAACTGAAATATAATTTGTGCATTACAATTCCAACCAACTGATCAAGCACTATTAGAAGTGCAAGAAGAATCAAACTTCTTTTGATGAATTTGATTTTAGAATTGGAAGTATATGAATTGGCTTGCATCGAAAACTCCGGTTAGTAAAATGTAGATTATAACTGAACTGTAAAAAACAAATTTAAACCCCGTTGATTTTGGTTCGGGAAGTGCATCGCTTTTGCTGTAATATTCTTGATAAATTTCAACAGAGTAAAGAATGATTACTCCTATCACTGCATAAATAAATGTACTTGAATTTCCAATTGACAAACCACCCGTTCCAAAATTAAATAATGATTTTAAAATAAATAAGGCATCGGGCAAACTATGGGCACGGAAAAATGCGAATGGGATACAAATCATTATAAACGCAATTGCCGTGTGCAAAATATTGTTCCATCGTTTACTGTTTGGGGATTCTAATTTGCTGAATAGCCAGTTAATTTGTTTTTTAAAATATAGACGGAAAACCAATTGCGCACCAAAAAGAAAAAAGCATATAATGAAAGTCCATGCTGCCCCATGCCACAATCCCGAAAGAAAATAAACGATGAGTAAATTTATGGCTCCCCTATCTCTTCCTTTTCTATAACCACCAAGTGGCCGAAATACATAATCCATAAACCACGATGTGAGCGAGATGTGCCAGCGTTGCCATATTTCTCCTATTGATTTTGAAAGATAGGGGCGTTTAAAATTGGTCATTAATTTTATGCCCATTACTTGTGCAGCTCCAATAGCCATATCGCTATACCCTGAAAAATCACAGTACAATTGCCAAGCGAAAAAGAAAAGGCCACACCAGAAAGTAATGGTTTCACCCTCGTGTTGGTAGGGGTAATCGAAAACATTGCTTACGTAAGCACCGCACCTATCTGCAATTACTACTTTTTTAAACAGACCCCATAACATCAGTTTTAAACCAGCAACTATTCTAGTGTAATCAAATGTGTGATCTTCTTTAAACTGATGTAATAAATTTTGAGGGCGCTCAATTGGGCCTGCCACCAATTGCGGATAAAACATAACATACAGTGCATAGATCAATATGTTTCTCTCAGATTTCTGATTGCCTCGATACACTTCAATGGTATAACTCATTGCCTGAAAAGTGTGAAAACTTAATCCGATAGGTAATATCATATTTAAAAATGGAATGTTTGGGTGCCAGCCCAATAATTCTGCTATGCCTTCAATATTTTCAGCAAAAAAATTATAATATTTAAAAACTGATAGTACCCCAATGTTAGCTATGATGCTGATGATTAAAAACAATTTTCGCCTTTTTCCTTTTGCATTTTCTATCCAGATGCCTGCGAAATAATCAATGACTATTGTGAATAATAAAATCAGAATATACGATGGAATAAAAAACATATAAAACACACAACTTGCCACCAACAACATGGTCCATCGTATGTTTTTTGGTAATAGGAAGTATAAAAATGTAACTACCGGAAAAAAAATAAGAAAGGCGAATGAGTTAAACAGCATACCGGTTTTTTACTGGCTTTTCAATTGTGTTTTATGTCAGCAAAAATAGTAGGATGCGAGTTAATAATGTATTGGCTATTTTAAACATTCAGTTTTTTTTAGCGACATTCTCTAAAAAAAACTACACTATAAAAACAAAATTAATTTCATGATTGATTTTATATTGTTAATAATTTTTAAAATATAGATTCATAAAAATTAATTTTATGCAATAAAATTATATAATGAGTAGTAAAATTTTTAAAACTGATTTTTCAAATGTAGAAGAATTAAATAATGAATTTAGAGGGTACAACCCCGATGAAATTCGAAAAGCCGCCTATATATTAAGGGCAATGAATCACAAATTGCGCAGAAAAATATTGTGTTTTATTGATAACAATGAAAAAAAGAATGTCACTGAAATTCATAAAGCAATGAATATAAAGCAGTCTGTTGCTTCGCAGCATTTGGCCATTCTAAGAAGGGTTAAAATTGTAACGGCAACAAGAATTGGAAAAGAAATTATATATAGTATAAATCAAGAGCGTGTTCTTCAATATGCAACAAGTGTAAAAGAAATGCTCGGCTGATTACCAGCTACATAAGAAGTAGGGATTTAATAAGTTCTCTTTATTATAAAGTAATGGTTGCGTTGTTCCAATCTCGTTTACAACACCTCCTGCAATTTCCAACACGGCCTGTCCAGCAGCAGTATCCCATTCCATAGTTGGTGCGTAGCGAGGATAAACATCGGCACTGCCTTCGGCCAGCAAGCAAAATTTTATAGAACTTCCTGCTGAAACAAAGTCAATTTCTTTTCCCTCATTTTTTAATTGCTGAATGAATATTTCTGTTTCAGTATTCATATGGCTCCGGCTTCCTATTACACGAACCTTTGATAAAGATTTATAGGAAATTCCTTTTAATAATTGATTTCGTTCACCTTTTTCATTAGTACTAAAGCAACCCACATTTGCTTTTGCGCTCCACATTTTATTCAAAGCAGGCGCGTACACAACTCCTAATGTTGGCTTGCCATTCTCAATTAGGGCAATGTTCACAGTAAATTCACCATTCTTTTTTATGAATTCCTTTGTTCCGTCTATTGGATCAATTAGCCAGCAATAAGGCCATTCTTTTCGTTCGGTGTAATCAATCGTTTTTGTTTCTTCAGAGATATAAGGAATTTCTGGAAAATATAAATTCAATTCTTGCAGAATAATTTTATTAGAAATTTTATCAGCTTCGGTCAATGGAGAGTTGTTTCCCTTCATCTCAATCGTAAATTCTCCTTTGTAAATTTCCATAATCGCATCTCCAGCTTTGTGTGCAATTTGTTCAATTATTTTTAAATCGATTTTATTAGCAATCATTTTTATAGAATCTTTTTCAAGCAATTTTCCAAGCTCTGTTTCCATGGTTGTGGACGAATACCAAATGTTTTAATAATTTTTTCTTTACTCATTACACTATAGGCAGGCCGTTGTGCGGGCGTTGGAAACTGAGTCGTTGTTATAGCATGTACGGGAGTTTCAATTCCCTTTAACAATAAACTTTCCTTAGCAAAGTCAAACCAGGAAATAGCCCCCTCGTTACTGAAATGATAAATGCCCCAAGGTTTTAATGCGTCACATAGTAGGGTTATTTTTAAAAGAGCTTCGGCCAAATCTCTTGCATAAGTAGGACTACCAATTTGATCACTAACAACATTTAATTCGGGTTTCTCTTTACCCAACCGGAGCATTGTTTTTACAAAATTATTTCCAAAAGAAGAGTAAACCCATGAAGTCCGAATGATTATTGTCTTCTTATGAATTTTTAGTGCGTGTTGCTCTCCTTCTAATTTTGTTTTTGCATAAATACCAATGGGGTTTGTTTCGTCTGTTTCTAAATACGGCACTGTTTTTTTTCCATCGTAAACAAAATCTGTTGAAATATGGATAAATGGGATATCATTTAATTTACATGCTTCGGCTAGATATTCGGTAGCTATTACATTAACAAGTTTTGCTAATTCAGGTTCTGATTCAGCTTTATCAACCGAGGTGTATGCGGCGCAGTTGATTACAACCTGTGGGTTATTCTTCAAAAAATATTTTTCTACTGCCTCATTATCTGTAATGTTCAATTCGTTTCTTCCAGTAAATAAGATATTCAAGGTTGGAAATTGAGTTGCTATTTCAGCTATTTCGTTTCCCAATTGACCATTTGCACCTGTAACTAAAATTGTTTTTATCATTCTGGTTCTGAAATGTATTTTCTTAATACGGGCTTGAGTCTTAAAATGGATTTTCAGGATTAAAAACAAAATTCATTTCAGCTTCAGCCAATACTTTATTTAGCCTATCTTTTTCTGATAGAATTATTTTATCTGGTGGAATTTTCCAATCAATACTTAATGCGGGATCATTATATGCAATTCCGCTTTCAGAGTTCTTACTATAAAAACTATCACATTTGTAGAAGAATAAAGCTGTTGTGCTTAAGACCGCATAACCATGCGCAAAGCCTCGTGGCACATATAATTGTTTGTTATTTTCTGCTGAAAGTACAATGCTGAATTGTTTTGCAAATGTTGGTGAACCAACACGCAAATCAACCACTACATCAAGTACTTCTCCCTGAATGACACGAACAAGTTTTGCTTGTGCATGAGGTGCAAGTTGATAATGTAATCCCCTTACTATTCCATAGGTTGAAAGTGCCTGATTGTCTTGCAAAAAACCTCTTTTTATTCCTTGGTTTTCAAAAAATTTGGCGTTAAAACTTTCGAAAAAATAACCTCTACTATCACGAAAAATAGGAGGGGTGAAAATAAGTAAGCCTGGAAATCCGGTTTCAGTAAAATTCATTATAATTCTGTTAAGGTGTTATTTAAAAGGTTTTCTGATGAACAAAGTTTCTGATAATTATCGCTTTGAATTGCCTGTTTGAAAGCTTCAAAGTAACGATGATTATGCATATCGCTCCCAACCCAATCAATCCAATTGTTTTTTACAAGTTGAGTCGCAAATTTTTGAACTCTTGGGGAATAAAATCCAATTAATGAGAGAGCATTTAGTTGGAACAAGACTCCCATGCTTTTTAATTTTTCTAATGATTGCAATCCAGGTTCTTGGTAGTATGAATATCGTTCTGGGTGAGCAAGAATTGGTTTGTATCCTTTTAATATCATTTCAAAAACAGCTTCTTCTACTTGCTGGGGTTTATTAATTGTTGGCAATTCAAACAACACGTATTTATCACCAAAGGTTAATAGTTTTTCTTCTTGTATGTATTTTAAAAAAAACTCATCAAAATAATATTCAGCTGCTGCCTCCAATTCCAAATTAATTCCGGCTTGCTTTATTACTGTTTTCATTCTCTCGAGGCCTGGCAGAATGGTCTGTTGCGAATTATTGTAAACACCATTGAAAATATGCGGAGTGGTAACTGCTTTTTTATAGCCAAGGTGATAAAGCCCTTTTAAAATATCAAGTGATTCATTTTCGTTATTTACGCCATCATCTATACCTGGAATAAAATGAGAATGAATATCAACCTTTATGGGATTAGTGAAATTTTTTTTTTACTATATAAATTTGAAAATATTGACATGAGTTGAATAGCTATTCAGATTTTTTGAATAAATAACACACTAACTATTTAAAACAGAATTATGTAAAGTAGCGGTTCTTACAAAATTTAAAAAAATTAATCCGGTTGCGGTTAAGAACATAATTAAAATTCCAATGGCTATTGAAGTAAGTATTACAAGAGGAACATTTGTGTCAGTTGAAAAATAGGGGGCATCTATAATGTCAAGTATTGGTGTTTGACCTAATAATGTAACCTTTGCAATTTCAAAATTGCTTACAGCTGATGAATATTGGATGCTAAGTAATGATTGATCTCGAATGGCTGAGTTTAAATCAACGTATCCAGATTGACGAACCATATTATTCGAATTATCTTTTAACCTGGCTACCTTAATGTCAAGATCTCTTATAGCATTTGCTAAAGAATCAACTCTTATTTCAGCCAATGAAAAATTACTTGTATTAAGCTTATACATTTCCCTTTGATAATAGGTGCTTGTATTATCGAGTAATTTTTTTAAAAAGTTTTTTGATAATTCATAGTTCGATGAAACAAATTTTCCTGAGTTAAACGGATTGTCAACACTGTATTCAACAGATAAATTTTCATCAATAATTAAGGCATAAATAGTTGTAAGAATTGAATCCTCTAACCGAGTTAATTTATTAAATTTATTATGTTTGAATCTAAATCCTTCATAAGGCAGGCCCTCCCAATCTTCATCAATTTCATATATAGTAATATAATGATTAGCTAATAAATCATGTTTGCCTAAAATAGTATCTTCTTGTAATAATGTTTCCTTAACAATTCTTCTGGACTTCATCAGATTTGCAAAAAAGTTATTGTCGTAAGAAGATGGCCCTCCTGATTTACTTGAAATTCCAAGTGATGAGGCAAGCGAAAGCGCAGAACTTAATAAGGAGGAAGATGCGGATTGCCCTTGAACAGTAAAAGTGCAATTGGCAGTATAGGTAGTTCCTTTTAAGTAACAATAAAACCAACCTAACCCTCCACCAATAACAAATGCAATAATCAGAATCCACCATTTTCTTAATAAGAATTTTGCATTTATTTTAATGCTTTGCAAAATTTTATTAAAACTGATGTCAATCTCTTCACCAGTATTATTTAAACCCTCTTTTTGCATTAAGTGATAGTTATGGAACTCGAGTTAGTAAAATAAAAATGGTTGCAAGTCCTGTAAGACTAACAGTAAAAGTAGAGATTGCCTGATTCCAATTTATAGGATTTTTGGTTACTGATTTTATTTTTAATTCTCTAGGTGGAGTAGTTGTTGCGACAATGGTGGAAGCATTTTTAACTTTAGGATACAAATTAAAAAAAATAAAATTTTTGCAATCATTCACATTTTGCCCTGGATTAACAACATAGGTTCTACCTGGTGTGGCACTTCTTGTAAACCCAAGCCCGTAATGTTTTATATAAAATTTAGCACGCTTTCCCTTAGAGAATGGAACATTAATTTGTTTTAATGAATCCATAAATGGAAATTTAATAAGCCCTGTAATTGTAACTAAATTTGATTTTTTAGGAATAATAATTTCATCTCCTTGTTTTAAAATGTAATCATATTTAGAATTTGGTTTCTTTAATGCTTTATTTAAATTTGAAAGCATAATCCCCTTTCCATTTTCTTTTCTAAAGATGTAAGCATCTTCACAATAAGCTGCAGCGCTTAATCCACCTGCTCTGTTTAAAACTGAAGTCCATGTTTCTAATCTGTTAATCATCACATAGTTTCCAGGATATTGAACTTCACCCGAAACTGTAACCATTGTTTGTTTATCAAAATCTGATGCAACTCGAACAGTTACTTGGTCTGAAGGTTGCAGTTGAAATCCGGCTGCAGTTTCATCTAATGTTAAATCTTTATTAATTGAAATAGATTTGATTATTACAGGTACTGCTACAACTCCATTTCCTTGTTGTACTTCCATTATTCTTGCTATTTCGATTCGATTATTTGCAGCTTCTGGCTTTAATCCACCAGAAAAATACAGGGCATCTTCCAAGCTCATTCCGTTCCCGTATAAATAATCGCCGGGAGTTCTAACGGCACCACTTACGACAATTAAAAAATCATCTATGAATGATGCTTTATTAAAAAAGTTTATGACATCTTCATTCTTTAACAAGATATTATCAGACGATTTTTTATTCTGAATAATAGCTACGGGTGAAAAGGGAATGTATTGCTTTGTTAAATCGTCGTTGGTTCTAATAATATATCCTTTGTTAAATAAGGCATCGTTGCGTAATGGGTTTTTATCCAATACATCTGAAATTCGTTGTCCGTTTTTGAAACTATAAATTCCTGGAGAGGTTACTGGCCCATTAACTTTTATTTGATTAATGATTAAATCGGGAATAGCGTTGATGGTTATTTGATCTCCATTTCTTAAAATAAAATCACCTTTATCTTTTAATAAACTATCTAGATTTAGACTGATTAATTTATTCTCAATGCCTTCATATCGTTGAATAATAATATTATTGATAAATGCTTTTGGTGTAATTCCACCAGCAAATTTTAACAACGCAACGATGTTTTCATTTTCTAATAACTCAAAACCATTTGGCCTTAAAACCTCGCCTGAGATGGAAACCACTTTGCTGCTGGGAGGAATAAAAATGTAATCGTTATTCTGCAAATAAAAATCTTGTTTTGAATTTGGATCTAACAGAAAAGCGTATACATCCAATGTTTTTATTGTTTGTCCATCACGCTTAACATATATATTTCTAAGCGATCCGATATTAGTGGGACCTTGTGCAGCCATTAATGCATTGAAAGCTGTATTGGTTGCAGACATGGTGTAACTTCCTGGTTCAAAAACTTCTCCAACTATGTTAACGCCAATTACTCGGCTGTAAATTAATGACACATCAAGACTAGAATTGCTCATGTCAAGGGTTGTAGAAAAGCGACCTTTTATAAGTTTTTTTGCATCGGCAAATGCAAGTCCTTTTACATAAATTCTTCCAGTTTGTGTTGGCAGAATAGAACCTGATTGGTCAACCGTAAAGCTACCGCTATAGCTGCTATAGCCCCAAATATTAATTGTTAATTGATCGCCAACACCAAGCACATAATTATCAGGGGCTTGCATGTCTGTTGATCGATTAAAAGTTGAAATGTTTTTATCGCGAAAAAAAGATTGGCCAAAAATTATTGCTTTTGGTAATTCGGGATCATTTTTATTCTCTTGCTGATTATTATTGGGAAAATTTGGTGGGTCGTTCCCTTTATTATTTTGTGTATCGGTAGCAGGGGCTTCATTTTGTACAGCGGTTGGTTCTATTGGTGTAGAGGAATTAACACTCATGCTGCCGGCTTGTATTTGTGGTAATACCTGATTTGCAATATTCTGTGCATCTGTTGCGCTAATGCCCAGCATTTGCAATTTGCTTGCGTTTGCTTGTATTAGACTTTGAATATTTGAATTATTTAATGAAGATGAATTGGCTATACCTGATGATTGTTTCGAATTATCTTGTGCACTTGCACTAATGTTCCCTGAAATTAATGCCAGAAATAAACAAAGGCAGGTTAGAATTTTCATATTGGTGGTTAAAAAGGTAGGCGCAAAAATAATCTTCTTATGTTCATTCGCTAATAATCTTGATTGGATGCGGTGTGTTGAATTTCAATAAACCCAATTAATAGGTCATATAATGCATTTCTTTTAAAAATAAGACTTAATCTCTCACTGTAATTTCTAATCCTTTTTTAAAAGAGAATTCTGGCATGTAACCGAAATGTTTTTTTGCTTTGCTTATATCGGCTAAAGATTGGGGAATGTCACCATCTCGAGATGGTCCGTGAATTGGGTTGACGCTTGCTCCTATAATTTCTTTTAAAGAATTAAATAATTCTAATAATGAATATTGAAAACCACAAGCAATATTGTAAACCTGTCCGTAAGCGTTTTTATTTTCAGTGGTCATGGCTTTAATATTTGCCTGAACTGCATTTTCTACAAATGTGAAATCGCGGGTGTTACTTCCATCACCATTGATAATTGGTCGCTCACCTTTTCTTATCATATCAATCCATTTCGGAATCACGGCGGCATATTGTCCATTGGGGTCTTGCCTAGGTCCAAAAATATTGAAATATCGAAGTCCAATAATTTTCATTCCATAATTTAATCCAATTACATGGGCATATAATTCATTAGTGTATTTTGAAACCGCGTAGGGGGAAAGTTGTTGACCTATTTTATCTTCTACTTTCGGTAATCCTGGATGATTACCATAAACAGAAGATGAAGATGCATAGACTACTCTATTTATTCCTGCATCACGGGCCGCAATCATCATATTTAAAAATCCATCCACATTAATTCTGTTGGTAGCAATGGGGTCTTTAATTGAACGAGGCACTGAGCCAAGCGCTGCCTGATGAAGAAGCATGTCCATTCCTTCGCAAGCACTTTTACAATCTTGTGGATTGCATATGTCACCTTCAATAAATTCAAAATTCGGATGATTTATAAAGAGTTCAATATTTTCTTTTCTTCCTGTAATAAAATTATCTAAAACACGAACCTTAGCTGCGTTGTGTTTCAATAAATATTCAACAAGATGAGAGCCAATAAAACCAGCGCCACCAGTAATTAATATTCTTTGATTTGATAAATCAGTGTGATGATATTTTATTTCGTACATCAATTATCTTTTCGTGTATTGAACTTCATAATATTTCTGATAATCTCCACTGGTTACATGGTTGAGCCAATCTTCATTTGTTAAATACCAGTCAACTGTTTTTTCTAATCCTTCTTCAAATTGTAACGAAGGATTCCATCCTAATTCTTTATTCAGTTTTGTTGCATCAATGGCGTAGCGTAAATCGTGACCTGCTCTGTCTTTTACATAAGTGATTAGTTTGGCTGAAGTGCCATCGGCTCTTTTTAATTTCTTATCCATTATTCTACATAGTAAATGAATAAGATCAATATTTTTCCATTCATTGAATCCCCCAATATTGTAAGTGGCACCAACTTTTCCTTTATGAAAAATTAGATCAATAGCTGTTGCATGATCTTCAACATACAACCAATCGCGCACATTCTCTCCCTTTCCATAAACTGGAATGGGCTGGTTGTTTTTGATATTGTGAATGGCGAGTGGAATTAGTTTTTCGGGAAAATGATTGGCTCCATAATTATTTGAGCAATTAGAAATTTTTATTGGTAAGCCATAGGTATCATGATAGGCCCGGACCAAGTGGTCAGAACTTGCTTTGGACGCAGAGTAGGGCGAATGTGGATTGTACTTTGTTTCTTCTGTAAAAAATCCTTCTTCTCCCAATGAACCATAGACTTCATCAGTTGATACGTGATAAAAAAGTTTTTCATCAAAAGTTTTCCAATTTGCTTTTGCAGCATTTAATAATGAAACTGTTCCGACAATATTGGTCGTAATAAATTCCATTGGATTTGAAATGCTTCTGTCTACATGGCTTTCGGCAGCTAAATGAATGACTGCATCGAATTGATATTCACTAAAGAGTGAATGCATTTTTTCTCCATCAACTATGTCAGCCTTAATAAAAGTGTAGTTGGGCGAATTTTCTATGTCACGAAGATTTTCAAGATTACCAGCGTATGTGAGTTTATCCAAGTTGTAAATGTGATAGTCAGGATAGTAATTCACCATTCTTCGTACTACATGAGAACCTATAAATCCTGCGCCGCCTGTGATTAATATTTTTTTTGTAGTCATTACAAACCCCAGTAAGTGAGCGATTTTATTTTATTTCTTAGAATTCCTTTCACATCTATTAATACTCCATCTGGATTCATTATTGATTCGAAATATTTTTCATCTAACAATAAATATTCTTTGTGATTAACAGCTACAATGACTGCATCGTATTTTCCAAAGGGTTCTTTTACTAAACCAAATCCATATTCATGATGTAATTCTTCGTTGTCAGCATTCGGATCTATTACTTCTACATTAAGCGAATAGTTTTTTAATTCGGTCACAATATCAGCAACCTTTGAATTGCGAATATCCGTTACATTTTCTTTGAAGGTGGCGCCAAGTATTAGCACTCTTGAGCGGCTCATTCCTTTTTGTGCTTTGGCTAATAATTGAACCGTACGGCGCGCTACATAGGGGCCCATATCATCATTAATTCTTCTTCCAGATAAAATTACTTCTGGATCGTATCCTAAAGCGTTGGCTTTATAAGTTAAATAATATGGGTCAACACCAATGCAATGACCGCCAACTAATCCAGGGTAAAATTTTAGAAAATTCCACTTTGTACTTGCCGCTTCTATAACATCATAAGTGTTGATTCCGATTTTGTCAAAAATTCGAGATAGCTCATTCATCAATGCAATGTTTACATCGCGTTGTGTGTTCTCAATAATTTTTGCTGCCTCTGCAACCTTGATAGAAGCTGCGCGATGCACACCAACTTTTACTACAATTTCATAAGTCTTTGCAATAACATCTAGTGATTCAGAATCGCATCCAGATACTACTTTAATGATTTTTGAAAGTGTATGTTCTTTGTCGCCTGGATTTATTCTTTCAGGAGAATAGCCAATTTTAAAATCAATAATGCTTTTTAATCCTGAAATATTTTCAATCACAGGAACGCAATCATCTTCAGTGCAGCCAGGATAAACAGTTGATTCAAATACTACATAATCTCCTTTTTTTAAAACTTTTCCTATTGTTTGAGATGCGGAAAGCACTGGCTTTAAATCGGGAACATTGTGACTGTCAACTGGAGTTGGAACAGCCACGATGAAAAAATTAGCTTGTTTTAAATCATCAATATTGTGCGTGAATTGAATGTCGCAACCTTCAAAGTCTGATTCTTCTAATTCGTTGCTTGGATCAATTCCGTTCGTCATCATATCAACGCGTTTGGCATTGATATCAAAGCCAATTACAGAAATTTTTCGCGCAAATTCCAAAGCAATTGGCAATCCAACATATCCTAAACCAATAACAGCAAGTTTCGCTTCCTTCTTAATTAGTTGATCGTACAAGCTCATTTTATTATTTTTTTAAAGTAATCATAAGTTATTTTTAATCCTTCGGCACGCTGCACTTTTGGTTCCCATCCTAACAATGTTCTTGCCTTGGATATATTTGGCTGTCGTTGTTTAGGGTCATCTTTTGGCAATGGTTCATAAATAACTTTTTGTGAAGTGCCGGTAAGTTTTATTATTTCATCAGCAAATTGAGTTATAGTTATCTCATCTGGGTTTCCTATATTGACAGGGTGGGCATAATCACTAAAGAGGAGGCGATAAATACCTTCTACCAAATCAGTAACATAACAGAATGAACGCGTTTGACTTCCATCACCATAAATTGTTAAATCTTTGCCAGATAATGCTTGGTAGAAAAAATTTGGAAGCACACGCCCATCGTTCAGTCTCATTCGTGGGCCATATGTGTTAAAGATGCGAATGATACGCGTTTCTAATCCATGGTAAGTATGATAAGCCATTGTGATACTCTCCTGAAATCTTTTTGCTTCATCATATACCCCACGCGGACCAACTGGATTTACATTTCCCCAGTACTCCTCTGTTTGAGGATGCACAAGTGGATCGCCATAAACTTCAGAAGTAGAAGCAACTAATATTCGCGCATTCTTCACTCTTGCCAACCCCAATAAATTATGTGTGCCAAGTGAACCAACTTTTAAGGTTTGAATGGGCCAGCGCAGGTAATCAATGGGACTTGCAGGTGAAGCAAAGTGCAAAATGTAATCTACCTTATCTGGTACATGCACAAATTTTGAAACATCGTGATGATAAAAAACGAAATTCTTTTTTGGGAACAAGTGTTCGATGTTACGCATGTCACCGGTAATGAGGTTATCCATTCCTATCACTTCAAAATCTTCATTAACAAAGCGGTCGCATAAGTGTGAGCCAATGAAACCTGCAGCGCCTGTAATTAGAATTCGTTTGCTCATTTATTATGTTAATTTTCTATCAGACTGGGAATGAATTTTTTATTTAGGTACACAAAGAAAATAAGAATTGACTGAAGTTGAAATTTATCCTGCTATATAATAACAACAAGTTGTAAAAAAGTCTCTGATGTATGGAATGGATTTTAAAATAGGCATTTGTTTGCGTGGTTTTAAACCGAATTTATATTTATAAATAGGATTGATGAGAAATAGTTCGCGTTTCAGAATTTTCATTCCAGCTCTTTTTATATAACGCTCAAACTGATTGATAGAAATTTTTGATTCGTGTACTTCTAGTAATTCTTTCACTGTAATTTTTGATTGACGCAAAATAGTTGTTAAAATAAAATTATAAATACTGCGAGGTAGAATATGGTAGTAAGGCATCTTGCCTAGTTTGCCAATTGTTATTTGTTGATGACCTCCAAAAGGCATGCACCATGGAGGAAATCCAAAAAAAATAATGCCATCGGCGGCTAAGAATTGCTTCAGAATTTTCATTACTTTTTCTTGATTGGGTAAATGTTCAATCACATCTTTTAAAATGATGGCATCAAATTGTCCGATAAATTCTTTTTGTATCTGCTCATCATAAAAATTACCGACTCTTAAATTCAATTTATATTGACTGATAAAATCTTTTGCATATCCTTTTCCACGCTCTACACGCCAATCGGCTAATTCCAATCCAACACAATCCGCACCTTGTTCGGCGAAAGCACATAATACACCACCTTCACCTGCACCAACTTCCAATACTTTTAAATTTTTTATCTCGGGTTTTAACTGTTGAATAAACGGAACAACATATTGCCGTGCATTGTCCAACTGTTGTTGAAACATAATTTCTGGCTTGCTATGATGATCGAGTCCCAAAATTCAGTTCAAAGTTTTTAGTTCTAGGTTCAAAGAGGTGTTTTTACCTTCACTTAACAATTTCGCGGCCGATGCTGTTGTAATAAAATCCAGCTTCACGCGCTTGATCTAACCCATAAAGATTACGACCATCGAAAATTACTTTGCTCATTAATTTTGAAGCAATCTTTTCAAAATCAGGTGTTCGGAATTCAGCCCATTCGGTCAGGATGGCCAATGCATCGGCCCCATTAAGCATTTCATACATATCATCAGCAAACTCCACTGTTGTTCCAAAAATCTTTTTTGCATTTTCTGTTGCTTCTGAATCGTAGGCTATCACACTGCAACCTTCTTTCAATAAATCTTCCATTATGTATAATGATGGTGCTTCACGAATATCATCGGTATTTGGTTTAAAGGCAATTCCCCATAAGGCAATTTTTTTTCCTTTAAGATTTCCATCAAAATAATTCCTAATTTTTTCAACTAAAACATGTTTTTGAATATCATTCACTTCCATTACAGCATCAAGAATGCGAAAATTATATTGATTGTCTTCAGCTGTTTTATAAAGCGCCTTCACATCTTTAGGGAAACAACTTCCACCATAACCAATTCCGGGAAACAAAAATCTTTTTCCAATGCGATTATCGCTACCAATTCCCTTTCGAACCCAATCGACATTGGCTCCAACTTTTTCGCATAGATTAGCAATTTCATTCATAAAAGAAATTCGGGTGGCCAAGTAGGCATTTGCTGCATACTTAGTCATTTCGGCACTTCGCTCATCCATAAAAATTACAGGATTGCCTTGACGAACAAAGGGGTCATACAATTGCTCCATTAATTTTTTTGCTTTCTCGCTGTTGGTTCCAATAACTACTCTATCAGGTTTCATAAAATCTTCCACTGCAATTCCTTCTCGCAAAAATTCAGGGTTTGACACTACATCGAACTCAACTTTTGCATTTTTAGAAATAGCAGCTCGAACTTTTTCAGCAGTACCAACAGGAACTGTGCTCTTATCAATAATTATTTTGTAATCAGCAATTATTTTTCCTAACTCTTCTGCTACTCCTAAAATATAAGACAAGTCAGCACTGCCGTCTTCACCAGGAGGAGTGGGTAGGGCTAGAAACAATATCTTTGCATCTTTAACTGCTTCAGCCAAGTTAGTTGTGAATTTTAAACGGCCTCGCTCCATATTTCGGACAAATAAAACTTCAAGATCAGGTTCAAAAATTGGAAGTTTTCCCTCTCGCAGCTTTTTTACTTTTTCTTCGTTGATGTCTACGCATATAACATTATTGCCTGTTTCGGCAAAACAAGTTCCTGTTACTAGGCCTACATATCCGGTTCCTATTACTGCAACATTCATAGCTAGTTATTTAACAAATTCTAAAACTGAGGATGTAATGTGATTCAATTGTTCTTCGTCCATTTCTGTATGAATCGGAAGTGATAATACTCTTGGTGATAACCATTCTGTATTTTTTAAATTGCCAACTATTCGCGCCCCTTTTTCAAAAGCTTTTTGCTTGTGGCAAGCAAGCGGGTAATAAAGCATTGTTGGAATTTCTTTTTGCTGAAGATAATCAATCAAAGCTTGACGGTTAACATCATCAGAAAGAATAATTGTGTATTGGTGATAAACATGATTTGCATACGAAGCGCGAACGGGTGTTTTTATTTTAGGATGATTGGCGAATGCTTTATCATAGTAATCAGCTGCGACTCTTCTTGCAAGACAATATTCATCGAGGTGTTGCAATTTTACTCTTAGAATGGACGCTTGAATCGTATCAAGACGGCTATTGCAGCCTATTAAATCGTGATAGTATTTTACCCGTTGGCCATGATTGGCAATCATTTTTAATTTTAATGCAAGTTGATCATCATTGGTGAAAATAGCACCACCATCACCATAGCACCCCAAGTTTTTCGATGGAAAGAAAGAGGTGGTTGAAATCAATGCCATCGAACCATTTTTCATAGATTTTCCTGATTTAAAAATATAATCGCCTCCAATTGCTTGGGCATTATCTTCAACAACTGCAATGTTGTGTTTTAAAGCAAGAGCTAAAATCGGTTCCATGTCAGCAGCTTGGCCATAAAGATGAACAGGCACTATTACTTTTGTTTTTGAGGAAATAGCTTTCTCAATTTCTGCAGCATCAATGGTGAAAGTTTCAGGATTTACATCAACAAAAACCGGGACACATTTTAATAAAGCAATGACCTCAACAGTTGCAAAATAGGTGTAGGATGGAGTAATAACTTCATCGCCTGGTTGTAAATCTAAAGCCATCATAGCAATTTGTAATGCATCGGTTCCATTGGCACATGGAATAACGTTTTTTACACCTGCATAAGCTGCTAATTCAATTGCAAAATCTTGGACAGGCTTACCGGCAATGAATGAGGCATTATCAATTACTTCTTGGATGCCTATATCAATTGCGGGTTTTATTTTTTGATATTGTGATTTTAGGTCAACCATTTCTATTTTTCTCATCGAGTTTCACTGTTTTTTTAAGTTGCGACAAACTTAATGGAATTAGCTTTAAACAAGAAGTTCTTTAGGAACCTGCTTGAAATATGGGAATAATGATTTACTGTATATGTATCAAGCTATTAAGATAACTAGTACCTACTGGAGTTAGCTTCTTTACAAATAAAGTATCGTTTAGTTTATAGGAAACCTGCTCGCAGCCATTTTGTAGGCTGAATTGCATTTCGGTTGAATCGTCGTATACTTTAAAAATAAGTTTGCCCTCGTAATTGCATTCATTTTTTACATTTGATTTTTCATCAATGTAATCCCACCACTTTTGTATCTTATCAATATCGTTGGTTTCATAATGAATCATTGGTATGGCGGCGCCTGAAGTGATATAAATTTTTACTACATCTGCCTCCTGAATGAGTTGATGTAATGCCGATTGGTTACTGCATGAAGTGAGAATTAAAATACAAATAGATAGATTTATTAAGTTTTTCATTTTTATGATTTTATAGTGAGCAAAGAAAGACAAGTGTAAGGTTTGTGACAAATTAATGAAAGCTTTTTATGCGACTCTTTTTTTATAACGAAGAGTTGCAAGGGGACACATAACTACGCCGCCGAGTGAAATGGAAGCTAAGTGCGGAAGTATGTCTTTTAGTGTAGACCCTTTTCGTACAACCATTCGCATGACTGCAACAAAGTAAGCAATAGGATTAAACTTTGTAATATTCTGTGTCCACTCTGGCACTCACCAACATCATTATGATGGTCATTACATCGGGTACAAAAAGATAAACGCCTTTCAATTCTTCATTGTACAACATGCGAACTTCAGTTTGAATTACTGCGGGTGTTTTTAATCCTTTGTTTAATTCTTGTTGGTAGTTCAGCAAGATTTCCCGTGTATAGGCAATAATTGTATTAGCCGTATTTGGATCAGTGGCATCGCCAATTAGTTGAATGTTGCCACTATTTTTTGAGTAAATATTTTTTGCCAGTTTATTTTCAAAGACTATTACTTCTTTCACCTTGCCACTTTTATAAGCAGTTTCAATTTCTTTTTTTAAAAGAGATTTTGGTAGAGATGAAAATATTCGGAAGAAAGAATTTGGTTTATTATTTCATGAGAAACATCATCGTGTGCCATATCGAGTATTGCGACATTTACATTTTTTATTTCGTTAGTAATGGCAAGACCAAAAAGTATGAGCATGGTTCTTCGATCACAAAAAATATGGCGAAACTTCTTTTGTAAAAATCCCCAGAAACGACGATTGTTCATTTTGATAAATTGAATCTATTACCAATCATAAAAAACCATTTTTAGTTGCAAATACAAATCGCTGATTCAGTTTATAAAATTTTTTGTAGTCATGATAAAACTTTGATTCCGTAATTGGAATTGTCAGCGACTTGTTCTCTTCAATATTAAATTCTTCAACCATCAATGACTTTTCAACTAAGGGGTTATTAATAGAATAATAAAATTCAATAAAATTTAATGGGTCATTCTCCTTCCCTTTTACAAAAGTTCTCAATAGATTAAAAGTGAGGTCAACCAAGTACCATTCTTTATTTTGCAAGTTGTAAACTTCAGTAGTGGTATGTCCTTCAGCATTCATTATTACTGGGTCCTCTGCCGAATCATAAATGCTTCCCAATCCAATTTTGCGAATTGGAATGTTTAGGCACGTGCCAGCATAACAAAAAATATCGGCAAAATTTCCACACCAAACCATATCTTGTCCTTCTAAAGCTCTTCGATATTGTTCGAATGGTGAAAGGGCATCCATTGAATCAGTTGGCGTGCCTGTATGTTTAGAAAGGTTTTTGATAATTGTTTTAGCGATTTCTTTTATTCTTTCTGTTTCGTTTAAGAAAGTATTTCCAAATTCACTTTTGGCAAAATCTTTTTCAGCAATGGTGGGCGAATAGGTTATAAAGTCAGCAATTTGTTTTTCTACCATCAGCAAATCAGTTTCTCCAATTGTAATCAAATCATTGGCATAAGATGATTTGCCGGCCGATTGAAAAAGTTGTTTTGGTTCGTAGACAATATTCATCGAATACTTTTTTGTTAAAGTGTTTCCCTTATCAGCCCATATTTTTAAAATTATTTTTTGAAGTTTTAATGATTCAAGTGTAAATGGAATAAATATTTTACTCTCTGTTGCTTCTGGCTTTGAATCATTTATTTGAAAATAATAGGAGTGAAAGCTTGAAAGGGTATTTGTTAAATAAATATTTATACCGCAACTGTTTTGATCGCTTTTTTTTACTCTTTCCAAAGTGGAGTAAAAAATCTCTTCATTTGGAGGATAAAGTGAAATATATTGACGGGAATATTTATAGGAAATATTTTCTTCCACCTTTTGTGTTTCACAACTGTTCATCATTAATAGAACTAACGAGAAAAGTAAACTTGAAATAAAAATGTTTTTTTTTGTCATGCTATGAATCTTGTTTGTGTTTGGATCTTGCTAATTGAAGAAAAACTTCGTTCATACTTACAGGTTTGATTTGTTTCTTTAATTGCGAGGGCGTATCAAGTGCTTTAATTTTCCCATAAACCAGTATGCTCACACGATTGCAGTATTCTGATTCATCCATGTTAATGAGGGGTAACAAATACTGCAGTTCCTTTTTCAGCTGCTTTATTAATTAAATCCCAGAATTGTCTTCGGGTATTTGGATCGACACCACTTGTTGGTTCATCCAAGGAAATAATTTTTGGTTCAGGGATTTGATTTTTTTTAGTAAATATTTCTTTAATGCGAGGATTGTGCTTTATTCAACTTGCTATGCTTATAACCATAAAGCAGGTAAACCACCAAGCCGATAATCAACCAGATTGCGAACCACGACCAATTGGATACTGCCATGCCAGTAAGTAGGTAGCAACATGATAAAACCCCAAGCACCGGAATGAGCGAAAAGTTTTTGAGGAAAGAAAAAATTGACATCATACCGCAAAGTGCGATGAACACTAACATCGGAATATTCTGCGCAGCATTTTTTGAATTTACATTCAGTAAATCTTTGAAGTAATCAGGAAACTGATAGTAGAGAAATGAGAATGAGACTGTCACTAAGATTGGAACAATAAATTTTCCATTGATGTATGGAAGTTGAAATGAATTTGAAGATTTCTTTTCTTTTCGAGGAAGCATGAGCACTCCTCCACATACTAAAACAAACGCAAATAAAGTTCCGATACTTGTAAAGTCGAGAACAAAATTTTCGTCAGTAAAAAATAACGGAACACCAACCACCAATCCTGTTATGATAGTTGCGAATGCAGGAGTTTTATATTTTGGATGAATGTTTGAAAATCTTTTCGGCAACAATCCATCGCGGCTCATGCTCATCCAGATTCGTGGTTGTCCCATTTGAAAAACAAGTAGTACACTAGTCATTGCCACTACTGCTGCTATGGAAACAACAAACAGCATCCACTTTACTCCGGTAATTTTAAAAACTTCGGCCAACGGGTCGCTCACTCCAAGCAAATCAGATTTCACCATGCCTGTTAGTACCAACGAAAGAATAATGTAAAGCACTGTACAAATCACCAATGAGTAAATCATTCCGCGAGGCAAATCGCGTTGCGGATTTTTACTTTCTTCGGCAAGCGTTGATACGGCATCGAAACCTATGTAAGCAAAAAATACTGCGGCTACTCCAGCCATCACCCCTCCAAATCCATTGGGCATAAAAGGAGTCCAGTTATCAATGTCCACATAAAAACATCCGACCACAATAACCAATACAATAACGGCCAATTTTATAACAACCATCGTGTTACTGAAATTTCGAGACTCTTTCACTCCAACATAAACCAACCATGTAATTAATCCATTTACAATTACGGCGGGTAAATCAAAAATGATTTTCAAATTGCCAATCATCGGCGCCATGTTCCAAGCGGTCATACCTTCGCCGGCAACATTTTTTAGTGCTGCCTGATGCGCTGCAGTATAATTTATGGTGAGCCATTCGGGAATATGAAAACCCATAGCTCCAATGAGATTTGTAAAATATCCGCTCCATGCAAACGCTACATAAATATTTCCGATTGAATATTCCATCAACAAAGCCCAACCAATAATCCATGCAAACATTTCACCGAATGCTACATAAGCATAAGTGTAGGCGCTGCCGGAAGTGGGAACACGGGAAGCAAATTCCGCATAACACAAAGCTGTAAAACCACATGCAACAGCACAGATAATGAAAAGAAAGATAACTCCGGGTCCACCACTGAAACATGCTGCACCCATCGAACTGAAACTTCCGGCACCAATAATCGCAGCAATTCCGAATGCAGTAAGGTCGCGTACGTGCAGTGTTCGGGTCAATGCAACTTCACCAGTATCCATTGATGGATTGTGTTCTGATTGGTGCTCTCCGTGTTTTACTTCCTCAAGTAATTTTGTTAAAGGTTTTTTTCGGAATAAATGTTTGAAATTCATCGGCTGAATAGGGTGGTGTCAAACCTAAACTTTTGATGTTGGAGGTGCAAATTCATTAATTCACAATTTTTTCGGAAGAAATTTTAAGGGGAAATTTTTACAGGAATTATTGCAAATCTTCGGTTCTAGTATATTTATCCCGTGCAGTTTAAAAACATCATTGGTCAGGAGTCTTTGAAACAACAACTCGTTTTGAGTGTATTGAACAAAAGAGTGCCTCATGCTATTATGTTATTAGGTCAGGAGGGAAGCGGTCATCTCTCGCTTGCTGTTGCTTTTGCTCAATATTTGAATTGTGAAAATCGGATTGGTGACGATAGTTGTGGGGAATGCACATCCTGTATAAAAGCTCAAAAACTAATTCACCCCGATATTCATTTTATATACCCTGTGGTTTCAACAAAAGGAAGCAAACCGAAGAGCACTGACTTTATTGAAGAGTGGAGAAAAGCATTTTTCGAAAATCCATATTTTAATATTCAGGATTGGATTGAATCGTTAGATGCAGAAAATAAACAAGGCAACATAACAGTGGAAGAATGTCATGAAATAATTCGTTCGCTTAATTTTAAATCATTTGAATCCATCTACAAGATTTATATTATCTGGATGGCAGAATTTTTAGGTAAAGAAGGAAATATATTATTGAAATCGTTTGAAGAGCCTCCTGCTGATACGATTTTTATTCTTATTGCAAATAATGAAGAACAGATTTTGCCTACTGTATTATCTCGCTTACAAATAATAAAAGTGCCAAGATTAAAAGACGAGGAAATTATTTATCGACTAGAAATTAAAGAGGGGGTTGCTAATAGAGACGCTCATGCAATTGCGCGACAAGTTGATGGAAATTATAATGAAGCATTAAAGCTTGCAAAGAACAGTGAAGATGATAATGAAAAAATGTACTTGCTCTTTTTACGAATTTGTTTGAAAGGAAATCATGAAGGGAAATCATTAATAGACTTTTGTGAGAAAATAAATGCGGATCTTGGAAGAGAAAACATGAAAGGGCTCTTGCGATATGGTTTGGATTTAATGCGCGAAGTTTTTGTGTTAGAACACTTAGGTGAATCGAAAGTAAGATTAACAGAAAATGAGCTAAAATTGGCCCAATACATGAACCAGCGATTATCATTTCATAGCAAGGAAGAGATAGTTAAGCGGCTAGAAGAATCATGTTTTCATTTGGAGAGAAATGCCAATCCGAAGATACTGTTCATGAATCTCGGCATATTCCTATCGCACCTGTTAAAAAGGAATGAAGTAGTTTTGACCTGAATCAATTATTGTTGGGGAAAATTTGTGAAGGGAGATAATTATCCCTCCATTTTTCTTTAACCAAAAAAACAATTAATGAAAAAGTCAATTTGTAAAGATCCAGTACTTATAAATTTCATGATTTTAAATTTAAGATATGAGTTGTAATGGATGCACCTCAGGTGCTGGAAAAGATGGCAAACCTTCGGGATGTAAAAGTAATGGCTCGTGTTCAAGCGGAGGATGTAATCGTTTAAATACTTACGATTGGCTTTCAGGAATTGCAGTTGGATACGATGATGAAATTACTCGTTTTGTAGAGGTGAGTTTTAAAAATGGTTCTCGAAAAGAAATTTTTCGCAACACCAATAAACTGTTAATTGATACACATGATGTGGTCGTTGTTGATGTGGAAATGGGAGGCTACAATGTTGGGGTTGCATCACTAACTGGGGAATTAGTTCGGTTACAAATGAAACGAAAAAAGATTCAGGAAAACAACTCAAATATTCGTACTGTTCTTCGTAAAGCAAGTGAAAACGACCAGATTAAATGGGAAGATGCAAGCAATCGTAATAAAGACACAATGGTGCGAGCCAGAGCCATTGCACGTTCACTAAACCTTGATATGAAAATTGGTGATGTGGAATTTCAGGGGGATGGTAAAAAAGCAACCTTCTATTACATAGCCGAAGACCGCGTTGATTTTCGTGAGTTAATAAAAGCTTATGCAACGGAGTTTAAAGTAAAAGTTGAAATGAACCACATTGGTGCAAGGCAGGAAGCTGCACGTATTGGCGGCATTGGCTCCTGTGGAAGAGAATTGTGTTGTAGTACCTGGTTAACAGAATTCAAATCTGTTACGACGACGACTGCGCGGTATCAAAATCTTTCTATTAATCAGACTAAACTTTCTGGGCAGTGCGGTCGGTTGAAGTGTTGTTTGAACTATGAATTAGATACTTACTTAGATGCACTAACAGATTTCCCAAAGAATGTAGATCGTATTGAAACTGAAAGTGGAACTGCCTACCTAATGAAAACTGATATTTTCAGAAGGTTGATGTTTTTTGCTTATAAAGAAAAAAATATTTTTCATCCGGTGCCTGTAGATAAGGTGAAAGAAATAATTGAAATGAATAAGAATGGAGAGAAACCTGCTGACCTTGGTTCTTATGCTGTTAAAGCGCCAACAAGAAAAACGGGGCTTGAAGAAGAATTGAAGTATGCTGATGTGGTTGGTCAAATAACTTTGGAATCCTTAACAACAAAGAAAAAGAAGAAATCAAAAGGTAGAAACGATAAGGATAGAGCCGGGGATAGAAATCAAAGTCGATCTGCTTCAGACAAATCTAATTCAACGGAAGTTAAACAACAAAATCAATCAAGGCAATCATCTGCACCACAAAAGAAAAATACAAATCAGCGCCCTCAGCAAAAACAGAATCCCAATCAAAGGCCGAATCCAAATCCCAATCGGCCGAATCCAAATCGAGATGAAAGTGGGCCGACTCGTCCATCAATAGGCTAATCAAAAAAGTATTAGTAAACAGTAATCAGAAAGATTTAGTGAAGAATATTTTAATTCTGCTTTTTTCAATTTCTTTTACAGCACTCATTTTTCAGGGGTGTGAAAAGAATCGCGTGTTTGAGAGAAATATTTCCATTGAAAAATCTTCCTGGAAAAATTCAGATAAGGTAAAATTGGAGGTGGATGTTCAGGATACTTCGGGTACTTATAACATTTATATCAATGTTCGACACAATAGTATTTATCCTTATAGTAATTTATGGGTGATGATTATTACCACCTCCCCTGATGGGAATTCGCAAAGACAAAGAGTCGAAATTTCATTGGCAAATGAAGAAGGCGCATGGCACGGGGAAGGAATGGGAGATGTTTGGGACTTAAAATATTTGGCTCAACAAAATGCACTCTTTAAAGTTAAGGGAAAATATTCTTTCGAGTTTGAACAGATTATGCGTCAAGATCCTTTATTGGGAATTATGGCAATGGGTTTGCGAGTTGAACGCACTACTCCAATTAATTAAGCCCTACTTATTATTGAGGGAATTTTATTAATGTAGGACCTGTAATTTCACAAATTTAAGCTTGTTTAAGGTTAAGATGTAGGTTCCAGAATTTAGAGTGCTTATATCAAGATTAACAGAATTAGCATTTTCAGATGTTTTAGTTAAAACAACTCTACCACTCAAATCACTCAAGGAAATTGTTGTTTTTTCCAAGGGATTTTCAAGCTGAATCGTTATTTCTTTGGAACTTGGATTGGGATACACCAAAAAAGTTTCTTTTTCTTCTTGTTCTAAACCAGCAAAACAACCAAAACTTGCCAAGGAATTAAAAAGTGCTGTTCTTCGATTGCTGATAAATGTTTTAAGACCGGGGTAATTTTTATTGTCCGCAAGAACTGTTAGCGTTCTATTATCTTCAAATTGTTGGTTGGTATAGGTAAAATTTGGGTCAGCAAAAATATCCGCTCGAATGCGATCTGTTAAACTATCAATTATTGGATCAAGGTGTTCATTGCTAAATTGGTCGTTCTCCAGAAAAGTACAAAACCAGGTGTAAAGTTCATTTTTTGTAGCAACATCTTCTAGTAGTCGAAAACACAAAGGATGACTAGTAGCTGGCGCATTCAAGTAATCCAAACTTAAATTTTCCATTTGTGTAACCGACATATTTTGGTTAAAGACCCCAAAACACGAATTAAGATCCCACATAATCCACTTAAATCTATTGTCGGTTGAATCGTGGTAAATGTAGTAATTGTGTTTGCTGCCAATGTAAGAATCAAGACTGACAAAGATATTGCAGATTGCCCAGGACTTTAGAAATCCAGTTACATCAAAGTTATTGTCCAAGGTATCTCGAAGTGCAGCAATGGGCGTATTATTTATTTGATTTATAAAACCAACTAAATCACTCCAATTGTTTGCTGTTTCATTTGTCTTTAATTCATACTTAGGATAATAGGAGGAAGGCATACTGTTTATCCATTTCAAATCTCCGGAAGGGTCGCCTTTGAATAAGTTTCCCACTTGATCATTGAACCAAGCATCAAGAAAATCTTTGTTCACTTCTTCCACCAAGGTGTAGAATCCCCAATAGACATTATTGTAATAAACTTTTGTGAATGCAACACGCGGCGCAGGGATATTATTCTTAATGCAAAAATCACTTAGTATTTTTTCTCGAACTCCAGTTGGGTCATGGTAAAGATTGTTGAGGTTAAACTTATTCAAGTCATCAAGATCTTGCCCATCAATGTTTATGTCTAAGTCGACTTTCATTGATTTTTTTTGATTTGCGATGCCATAAGAGGAGTTTCCTTTGAATTTTACGCCCACAGAATCGAAATGAACACCATCAACAATCATGTTACAGGTGTAGTATTCATCACTTATTTTAGATGCGGTAAGCGAATCGTAAAAGGAAGTATGGTAAAAATTAAAATAGACATTGTGAATGGCAGAAGAGCCAAAAAGCGCGTCTCCGTCATTGTTATAAGATTGTGCGCTACTCTTAAATGAAAACAAAGAAAGAAGCAAGCCTCCTAAAAGGATTAAACAAGAATTTTTTAGTCTATTTTTTACTTGAAATCTCATATTAAAGTGTTAATTTAAATTATCTAGATGTTAAAGTTAGGCTAAATTTTTAGTCTTAGAGAAAAAAAATATGTGTAAATTTGCACATACTTTTCTACAAATTATTTATCCGTTTCAAAGGGTTTTCTTTAATTCTTATTTACCTGGTAGTAGTAGCAGGGAGTTTTGTTCGAATTACAGGAAGTGGAATGGGCTGCCCTAATTGGCCAAAATGTTTTTGGAAATGGATTTCACCGACTGAAATAAGCAGTTTACCGAGCAATTACCGGGAAGTTTATTTAGTGCAACGCCAGAAAAAAGTAGAGAAATTTTGCCGCTTTTAAAGTGTAATTGGTTTCGAAGGTATCGCCACCAAAATAAAAAATGATTCCTTCAAAAGAAGAAACTGCGAATTGATTGAAACAAATTATTGAATGGCAATTTTAAATATCCCTTTCCTGTTGTCGGAAAGATTTATCTCTAATAAATAAATTCCTTTTGAATAATTAGCTAATTGAATTTTATTTTGATTAGGGGCATATTCCTCAATCAGTCTGCCATTTAAATCAAAAATTCTTGATTGAGTAATTTTTGATGAAGTGGAATTGTGAATTTGAAATTCATTATAATTTAAATAGCTAATAAATAATTTTGAATTCAATTCAGGGTTATTAATTCCTACATTATTTTTTAAATAAATAATTTCAATGGTAGAATCACAATTTGACTGGTTGATTATTGGCCATATCACTACAACATTGTCTCCAATTTGAAATGCAGTGGGTGCGAGATTTAAAGTGTTTGAGAACTGATAAGATTGACCAGGATTAAAGGAAAGATTAGTTGTATTCACCTGATCTGGTATGTTTCCATGATTTAACACCACTCCTTTTACTTTAATAGAATCGACTATAACTGTGGTTGTAGAAATATTAGTTAAAGAAAAAAACAGAGTGGCTGTTCCTTGCCAATTCGCTGTGTCAATAAGAGAAACATTGGTAAGAAAAATATCTCCGCATTGTGCAAATACGATAGAAGAATTTGATGCGAAAAAAAATAGGATGGCTAGTGAAATTTTTTTCATTGTGTTTAATTATTGTTCAAAGTTAAATATATAAAAGGTTTTGCGGTTTCGGAAAATATCTTTTTCTTACGCCTTCATAAAATTTAATCAAATGGATATTCTGAATCAAGTTATCGGTCGAATGAATAAAGAAGACATACGACATTATAAGCTGTATGCTTCACGAATGGAATATAGTCACGACAGAAAAGACATTTCGTTATTTGATTACATTCGTGAAGAAGGTGAAAGCTATACCGAAATTGGGGCAATAAAACAGTTTTACCCCCCGCATAATCGAAATGCATATTACCGACTCAAGCACCGCCTCTTGCAAGTGCTTAATAAATCCTTACTTCTTCAATATGTAGAAAGCCAGGATGAAATATTTATTCATGCTTTGTTTGGTTTGTACAAACACCAATTCAATCAAAATAATTTTAGTGTAGCCCGTTATTATTTAAAGAAAGCTGAGAGCAAAGCAATTGTAATTGAGTATTTTGAAATGCTTGATATTATTTATTCTGAATACATACGACTCTCCAATACTTTAGTCAGTATTAACCCTGAGGATTACATCGAGAAAAGAAAAAGCAACTATATAAAACTTAGTAAGCTTCGTGAAATTGATCAGGTTTTGGCGGCAATTAATTATCGAATAAAACTTTCTCAAAATTTTTCTGCCGACACTTCACTTATTAAATTGCTTGAAAAAACCATAAAAGAATTTTCTTCCGACAAAGAATTATTCAAAAGTGCGCAGTTTCAATTTAGAATGATCAATGCCGTAAGCAGAACCTTGCTGCAAAAACACGAATACAAAACATTAGAAAAATATTTACTAGCTGCTTATAAGAATTTTCAAAAGAAAAGAATGTTTAATAAGAGTACGCATGAAAATAAATTAGAGATGCTCACTTTTATTGTGAATACACTTTTTAAAAACAAAAAATACAAAGAGTCATTGGAATGGAGCGAAAAACTTCGAGCAGGAATGGAGGAACACAATCGACTTCTTTACAACAAGTACTTGGTTTTTTATTACAATGCACTCACTATAAATTATTCAGTTGTTAATCCCGATAAATCGATTGAATTGTTGGAAGAATTAAAGTCAGGTGCAATCTTGAAATCAATTCCGTTTTATGAAATTTTTGTCTATCTCAACCTCGCTATATTTTATTTTGATAAAAAGAATTACGATAAAAGTATCCGCCATATCATAAAAATGGGGTTACTTGATTCATATAAAAAAGCAGACAATGGATTGAAATTAAAAATAGCTGTTTGTGAATTAATGATTCGATATGAACTGAAAGAATTTGATACAATTACTTATCGATTGGCACAGATAAAAAATGATTTTAAAGATTTATTGAAAGAGGCTAATTACTTGCGCGAGAAAAATATGTTGACGATAGTTGATTTGCTTTCAAAATCTATTTCTAAAAATCAAGGGCTTAAGCTTTTGGCTATGATGAAAGATTTTATTCATAAAGATAAAGATGCCGACAATGATGTAATCAAATATGTCCCTTGGTTAAAAGTTAAGATGGAATTGTTTAAAGATTAAATCGCAGAATATTAGTCAAAATGAATAGCTCCTTTTATAAATACCTTCTGAAATATTATTTCTTTTGTGTGTTTTTTTTGTTTTTGCTTCGAATACTATTTCTTTTTTCCTACCATTCTATTTCTTTTCAATCAACATGGGGGGATCTTTTTTTATCTTTTTTAATAGGTTTTATCATTGATTCTTCGGTTACTTCGGTATTAATTTTTATTTGCCTGCTAATTTCGTTAACTACACTAATTTTTAAATTTAATAATCAAATATCTTTTTTTCGTTTATCCCTTTTTTTTAGTGCTTTTATCTTCTTCATCAACATCATTGATATATTTTATTTCGGCCAATTTGGTGTTCGCTTAAATCAATATGCTTTGCAGGAATATCAAAGTCCAGGAACCGTTTTGCCAATGATTTATAATGAATACCCTGTGACATGGATAATGTTACTGTTCGCAATATTTTTCTCTTTATTTTTTTTCTTATGCAGAAAATATTTTCGAAAACAACTTCTCTTTGAAAAAGCAAACTCTTATAAATGGATACCGATTTCATTCCTAACATTTTTCACCTTGTCATTTCTTTATTACGATGGACCATTTTGGAAGCTTACTAGTTTTAGTTCATCTTCTCTTTTGAATCAAATGAGCTCTAATGGAGTTTATACTTTTATTAAATCAATTTCTCAAAATGTGGTCTATCAAAACACACTAACTGTTTTTCCTGAGATTGCTGATAGCACTGCCATAAGATCTGTGCAGAAAATATTATTGCATAATGATGAGGTTATGCTTTCAGATATATTTCCTACTCAACGAAAATTTAAAAGTCCTTCTGTTCAACTTAAAAAAAATATTGTAATAATTATTTGTGAAAGTTTTTCTGCTTCAAAAACAGGTGTTTTAGGAGGCAATAAGATTTCTCCTCAATTTGATAAGTGGAGTAGCAAAGGCACTTTATTTACTCATTGTTATAGTAACGGTCCACGCACTCATTTTGGATTAACTTCTGTTGTGGCAGGTTTTCCTTCTATTATTGGAAGTAGTTTGATTCGAAAAAAAGGATTGAATGAATTTAATACAATTGGAAATATATTGAAGGATGAAGGCTATGCCACTAAGTTTTTTTATGGTGGTGATGCCAATTTTGACGATATGCTTTTGTTTATGCAGCAAGGCGGCTTTACTCAAACTTACGACCTTGATGATTTTAAAAATTATCGATACAAAAATGCAATGGGCGTTTGCGATGAAGATCTATTTGACAAGGCTTATACTGAAATTTTTAAACAAACTAATTACCCCAAACTTTCAGTAATACTTACTGTTAGCAATCATGCTCCCCATTCGGTTCCTGATTATTTTTTAAAAACAAATCCAGAAGTAAAAAGTCTTTCAGATAAAGAATCAACTTTCTATTATGCAGATTATGCTTTAGGGAAATTTTTAGGTCAATGTTCAAAAAATGCTCAGTTTAATAACACCCTCTTTTTAATTCTAGCTGATCATGGTGAAGTTTATGGATTGAATGATCAGAGCTATAAAGTTTACCACATTCCTGCTTTGGTGCTAAATTCTTCTCGTGGTGTTGGAAATTATGATTCTGTGTGCTCGCAAATGGATTTTGCTTCCACGCTTATTAATGAGATTGGTTACGATGGTTCCTATCATTTTATAGGACAAAATTTGTTCAGTCCTGATTTTAGACCATTTGCAATAAGTCGCAACACCGAAACAGCACTGGCCTATCATTATAAAAACAAAGTTTTTTTTACTGATTTACAATATGGGGGCGATAGTTATTATTACTTGGATAGTCTTTCCTATCCGGCTATTAAATTTGAACCCTCGGTTGCTGAACGAATTGAAACACAAAATTTCTTGAAGCAATACCTTCAGGGAATTTCATTAATATATCGAGATGGGTTGTATCAGTATAAAGGTAGTCATTAAGATTACAAAAGTCACGTTATAAATAGTACTTGATAAGAATAGTAAATGGAGATTAACTCTTGTTATTAAAGTCTTTCATTGTTTATTACTGTCAATTGGAATTACGCCCCTACATTCGCCTCATTAAATTAAAACATGAAAACAATTTCACCACCACTCATCTTCCTTACTATTTTATCAGTTATTTATTTTACTTCTTGTAATAACACCACTGCACCCAAACAACAAGCGCCTAATCTGATAGCAAGCTACCGCGATACTACAGTAAAGCCAGGTGATGATTTTTTTCATTATGCGGTTGGTAATTGGGTAAAGAACAATCCCATTCCTGCATCAGAAAACAGTTGGGGAATATGGAGCTTAGTGAATGAAGAATCGTATACAAGGTTGAAATTAATAAACAATGAGGCAGCAGCACAAAAAGATGCTGTCAAAGGAAGTAATGCACAAAAGATTGGCGACTTCTGGTTCACTGGTATGGATTCAACAACCATTGAACAACAAGGTATTACTAAAATTCAAACGGAAATTGATTTGATAACAGGAGTGAAGGATAAGGAAACTTTGATAAATGAACTGGCTCACTTGCAAATGATTGGCGCAGGCGCATTAATTCAGGTTGATGTTTACCAGGATGAAATGAATAGTGAAAAAGAAGTGCTCCATTTTTCACAAGGCGGAATTGGCTTACCTAACCGCGACTATTATTTTGATATGGGAGAGCGCTATGTGAAAATTCGTGCGGAGTATATAAAGCATGTTGCTAAGATGTTGCAATTGATGGGCGAAGATTCGGTGACTGCCGCAAAAAATGCCTCTGCAATGATGAAGCTTGAAACAGCTCTCGCAAAAGCTTCAAGAAAACTGGAAGACCTGCGCGACCCGTATGCGAATTATAATAAGATGAGTGTTGATGCTTTCACTAAAATAACTCCATCGCTGAATTGGAAAATTATGCTTGACAAAATGAACATCAGAAACATTGATTCTGTTATTGTTGGCCAGCCTGAATTTTACCAACAAGTTGAATCAAGTTTAAAATCAGTTTCCATCCCGGATTGGCAAACTTACCTTCGTTACAATCTGATATCAGCTTTTGCACCATACATCAGCAGTAATTTCGATAAAGAAAATTTTCACTTCTATCGCACAGTATTAAATGGAGTAAAAGAACAGCGCCCTCGTTGGAAGCGCGTGTTGAATGCTGAAGAAGGTTTATTAGGAGAGGCTCTTGGACAATTATATGTGCAAAAATATTTTTCAGAAAAGACAAAGCATCGGTATGAAAAACTGGTTGATGATATTTTTACTGTTTACAAAGAGCGTATACAAGGTTTATCTTGGATGAGCGATTCCACCAAACAAAAAGCGATTTACAAGTTAAGTACAGTTGTAAAAAAAGTAGGCTATCCTGAAAAGTGGAGAGATTATTCATTAATGGAAATTGGTCGTAGTTCATATGTCGAAAATATTATTGCAGGAAATATCTGGAATTACAATTATGCTGTTTCGAAATTATACAAACCGGTTGACCGTACAGAATGGGAAATGACCCCTCAAACCTGGAATGCTTATTATAATCCATCTAACAACGAAATTGTTCTGCCTGCTGCTATCTTTATTATTCCAGGGTTGGAAGATTCACTGGTGGATGATGCAATTGTTTATGGTTATGGCGGAGCAAGCACAATTGGTCACGAAATCACTCACGGCTTTGATGATCAAGGAAGGCAGTTTGATGAAAAAGGAAATTTGCGTGACTGGTGGAGCAAGGAAGATGGGGATGAATTCAACAAGCGTGCTCATCAATTAGTAAAACAGTTCAGCGGGTATACTGTTCTTGACAGCATTCATATTAATGGTGAAGCCACTTTAGGTGAGAACATTGCAGACCTTGGAGGTGTGGTTTTGGGTTACGAAGCTTTTAAGAAAACCGATCAATTTAAAAAAGGTGAACTGATAAGCGGAATGACTCCTGGTCAACGATATTTTCTTGGTTATGCTTTAAGTTGGATGGGCCATGCTCGTGACGAATCTCTCGCTCAGCAAATTAAAACCGATGTTCACTCTCCAAATTTTCTTCGTGTGAACGGACCATTTTGTGATGTCGATGCTTTTTATGAGGTATTCAATGTAAAAGAGGGCGATAAAATGTTTTTACCAGATAGTTTACGGGTTAAGATATGGTAGGAGTAGATGAAAGATGAGAAATAAATTAAGAGTCAAATATTCTTCTTTACTCAATTCAGCCAATTTGGTAAATTATTAATTCCTGATTTTAATAATTTATTTTTTAACTCAGTATTGTATTTTGAATAGAAGGAATCAACATAATTTCTATCCTCATCAGATAATTTGTTTTTGTATGAACTAGCGTTGAAATATTTATAGAAATCGCGAAGCTTTCTTTTGAGTTGTACATTTCTGCGCCAGAAAGGTTCCATTCGCATATAAAATTTATATGCTAAACGATGAACATTTCCGGCTTTATATGAAGTTGTTTTATTGTCAATTTTAAAATCATTCTGTTGGGAAACTAAAAAATCAATATTTAACCAATTACATAATTTTTTCATGAAGCCAGAAGTATCATTTTTAAGATCTTCAAAAAAGAATATTTTAAAATTGGCAGAATTAAATGCTTCTAACCAATAAGTTAAATAATTAATATAAATTCCTTCTTCTACTCCCCGTAAATAAAATTCATTTTCCGGTGTCTTTTCCAAATCGGTTTTACCAACAAAATTTATGGATTTCTCAACAAAACTTTTAAATGAATCTTTATTTTGTAGCCTACCGTTCGTTTTAATACTCTCATAAAAAGAAAATAGCCGTTCAGTCGGATTCCGAAGAATGACAATCAACTTAACATCCTTCAAATTTCGTTTCAATTCTTCCCCGATTTTTTCATTCCCATACAAATAACTCGGGCTCGCTTCAAGAATATATTTTCTGTTGTTATCACAATGTGAAAAGAAAGCAGAATATTCTTTTATGTCAGGAATCGGATGATTGTATTTAAGGGGCATAAAAAATCCAATCTCTTTTTTTGAAGAGGCACATACAGCTGGATGGCGAGATAAATAAGTAAAAACAGAAGTTGTTCCTGCTTTGTGAACACCGGCAATTATAAGATTTGGTAAAATCAATGATGAGTTTGAATTTTTAATATTTGCCAAGTCAAAGCATAAAAGTGGTTAACAAAATAAAAAATTACCTTCTTTCATTTGATAAAATAAGAAAACACATTGTTTTAAATTAATTAAGTGTTTGTTTTCGATACAAATCTACCGAATTCAAATTTATATAAATCGCTTATTCTGAAACTAAATTTATAAACAATTTTACATTCAATCTTGATTTGCTAATTAAAATCCAATTAAATTATTTCATTCTTTACATATTTATTATGAAATTAATGAAGTATTTAATTTTATATAATTCAATTTCTCAAAATATTAATTTAATTAATTGATTTAAGATAGCTCAATTATTTATATGTTCTAAATATTAGATTAAATAACCTCGTTTCAGTTTTATTATGTTTGACCATTGAAAATCGTTCATGGAAAAACACAATAAACCTCGAATTGCTATTTTAGGAACCCGTGGTTATCCTGCTGTTTATAGTGGTTATGAAACATGGCTTAAAGAATTGTGTGACCATTTAAATGATAAATATGAGTTTCATGTTTACTGTCATCGTTCTTTCTTTTCTGAAAAACCTAAAGTAGTGAACGGTGTTCATCTTCATTATAT
>CAMDDP010000007.1 GCA_945892775.1 Chitinophaga pinensis | reverse complement strand
GAAGGAACAATTTCGGCAGTGGGTGTTTTGGATTTAGATAATGAATATAAAAAACTCGGGGCTTACCTATTGCACAATGTTTTTGTGGCAGAGAATGATTTACAAGTAGAAGGCACTCGAAATAAAAATGCAGTGATTCTTTCGCATTCCGGAAAAATGATGCGCAGTCCATACTCTGTTTCTGGTGGACAGGTTGGCTCTTTCAGCGGAAAGAGATTGGGCCGTGTAAAAAACATGGAAGCATTAGGAAAAGAAATTGAACAACTGAAAACTGATTCTGAAAGCCTTCGTACTCAATTGCAAACGCAACAACAAGAATTGCTAACATTGAAAGCATCAAGCACAGATAAACAACTAGATGAAGCGAGAGAACTGCTAAATCAATGGAAGAATCAGATAACAAGTATCAAAACAAAAATTGATCATTTAGAAGAATCGCAACTGGCAGCTGATGAGCGCAAAAAGGTTTTGGAGCAGTTATTACACGAGTTAGATGCGGAAGATGAATTACTGAATCATCATCGCCAGGAATTGGTTGGTAAGCGCGCAGCATTATTTGAAGTGCTGACATCAATGGAAAATGAATTCAAAGTTTCGGAATCGGGGTTAAATGATTCGACAACCTCTTTCAACCAAAAGAATATTCAGTTTTTACAACAACAAAATAAATTAAGTGGTGTAGCACAGGAAATAAATTTTAAGCAACAAACACGCACACAACTGAAGGAACAGATTGAGAACAACAACATCGCCATCATTCACGCCACTGCTCAGCTTGCCGACATTGAACAGAAGATGAGCATTGCCGAAGTGGAACTGATACACCTGTATGAAGAGAAGACCCGGCAGGAAGCAACAGTAGCGCAAGTGGAACAGGTGTATTATGAAAGCCGCGGACAGATAAATGCGGAGGAAGAAAAGATAAGAGTGTTACACCGCAGCAAGGAACAGGTGGAAATGATACTGAATCAAGTGAGAGAGAAGTCAACCGATATGAAAATTCAGTTGGGCTCACTGAAGGAACGACTCGATATTGAATTCCATTTGAACATTGATGAACTGATGGATCGCGAACCAAGTGCTGATCAAAACAAAGAAGAGTTGACAGAAAAAACAGCTCGATTAAGAAATCGAATTGAAAATTTTGGAGAGATAAATCCAATGGCTGTTGAGGCATTTAATGAAATGAAAATACGCGCTGATTTTATTATCACCCAGAAAACCGATTTGGCAAATGCGAAGGAAATGTTGCTGAAGACGATTGAAGAAATTGATACCACGGCTAAAGAACAATTCTTAACTGCTTTCAATAAAGTGAAAGAAAATTTCCAAAAAGTTTTCCGTTCGTTATTTACTGCTGATGATGACTGTGATTTGATTCTCGTGAATCCGGAGAGTCCGCTTGATTCTGATATTGATATTATCGCAAAACCAAAAGGTAAGCGCCCACAAACCATCAATCAACTTTCGGGAGGAGAAAAAACATTGACTGCTATCTCGCTGCTGTTCTCGCTTTATTTATTGAAGCCTGCTCCATTTTGTATTCTGGATGAAGTGGATGCCCCGTTAGATGATGCGAACATTCACAAGTTCAACGACATAATTAAAGAGTTCAGTCAGGACTCACAATTCATACTTGTAACTCACAACAAACAAACCATGAGCACTGTGGATGTTATTTATGGTGTGACCATGCAGGAGCAAGGAGTTAGTAAAGTTGTTCCAGTTGATTTCAGGAGTTTGAATTAAAATCAAATATCAAAAAAGCAGCGCTCTGATTGAGTGTGGCTTTTTTATTGGTTCAACAATTTTATTCAATTATTTTTTCTTCGATTTTTTGGCTACAATCTTTTTCGCAACAAAAGGTTTCTTCACTGCAAATGGCTTTTTAGCAGCCGCTTTCTTAAAAGTTTTTATCGGGCCAATCATACCGCGACACTCTTCTACTGTAATGGTTTCAGGATCCATTCCTTTAGGAACACCAATCATTTTCCGTCCTGCTTTTATGATGGCACCCCAGCGTCCTTTCATTACCACAATTCCATCTTCAGTAAAATCCTGAATAATTTTTGCTTTTTTCTCTTCTATTAAAATTATTGCTTCGCTAAGAGTGATAGTCATTAAATCCTGTCCTTTTTTCAGTGAACAAAATTTTTCATTCCACAAAACATAAGGGCCAAATCTTCCCTTGTTCACCTTTACATCTTTCTCTTCAAAAGTTCCTAAAGTCTTTGGAAACTCTAACAACTTCATTGCTAATTCAACATCAACTAATGATGGTTCGGTTTCTTTAGGTATGCTCGCAATCTTTGGTTTTTCTTCCGAATCACTTTCTCCCAATTGCACTGCCATTCCATATTGAGTGTTACGCAAGTAAACATTTTTCTTTGTTAGAGGGTCAACACCAATCAACTTTGGATACTTGAACAATTCCATTGCCTCTTCAAAAGTAATAGTCTCAATACTTTGTCCGCGTGTGAGTGAGGCAATCTTTGGCTTCTCTTCATCATCAGGCTTCCCAATCTGCACATACGGTCCATAACGCCCCATTCGCGCACTTACAGGCTTACCACTATTTGGATCAATGCCTAATTCCTTTTCCCCAGTTGCACGCTTGGCATTTTCCAAAGTACTTTCTACACTTTTATGAAATGGCTTGTAAAAATCTTTAAGCATTTTATGCCATTCCAAGTTTCCATTACTTACTTCATCAAATTCTTTTTCGATGCCAGCAGTGAAACTGAAATCCATTACCACTGGAAAATATTCCAATAGAAAATCTGTTACAATCATTCCAATATCAGTTGGGCATAGTTTTCCTTTTTCACTGGCATAAGTTTCTATTTCAAGGCGACTTTCCACTTTATCATTTTGTAATGATATAATTCGCATGTCTCGTAATTTTCCATCAATGTCTTTTCTCATCACATACTCTCGCTTCTGAATGGTGCTGATGGTTGGCGCATAAGTTGAAGGCCGACCAATTCCCAACTCTTCTAATTTCTTCACCAACATTGCCTCTGTATATCGTGCAGTTGCTTTCGTAAATTTCTGTGTGGCAAGCATTTCTTTCAAATCCAAATGCTGATTAACTTCTAGTGAAGGAAGCATTGTGCTTTCATCAACATTGGTATCATCATCTGTTGATTCCATATATACTTTCAGGAATCCATCGAACTTAATCATTTCACCGCTTGCAACCAATTCATTGTCATCAGTAGATTTTCCTTTTTTCAGAATAGAAATCCGTGCAATTGTTTTCTCTATTTCTGCATCAGCCATTTGAGAGGCAATGGTTCTCTTCCAAATTAAATTATATAATTTTTGTTCTTCAATACTTCCATCAGTTTCCTTGTTCTCAATATATGATGGTCGAATGGCTTCGTGTGCTTCCTGAGCATTTGCAGTTTTATTTGCATAAGAGGTTCGCTTATAATATGGATTGCCAAAGCTGCTGCTAATCTCATTTTCAATTGCGTCCATTGCTGTCTCAGATAAACTAACAGAATCGGTTCGCATATAAGTAATCTTTCCAGCCTCATACAATCGTTGCGCCACACTCATTGTTCGCCCCACAGCAAATCCGAGTTTCCGACTTGCTTCCTGCTGTAAAGTTGATGTAGTGAACGGAGCAGCAGACGATCGCTTACCCGGCTTAATCTGTATATCGCTTACTTTATAATCCGCACCAACACAACTTTCTAAAAATTTCTGTGCATTTTTTTCATCGGATTTGTTCTTTGCTAATTCTGCTTTGAAAGATATGGCATTTCCGAATTTATCTTTTGCGGTGAAGTAAGCGATGAGTTTAAACGAGGATTCAGAATTAAAATTATTTATTTCGCGTTCGCGATCAACAATCAATCGCACGGCAACAGATTGCACGCGCCCCGCACTCAATCCATTTTTATTAGAAATTTTTCTCCAGAGAATTGGTGATAATTCAAAACCAACAATGCGATCTAAAATTCTTCGCGCCTGTTGTGCATTTACAAGATCTATATTAATAGTGCGTGGATTTTCCACCGCAACTTTAATTGCCTTCTTTGTAATTTCATGAAACACAATTCGCTTTGCATTTGTTACATCTAAACCAAGTGCTTCACACAAGTGCCAGCTAATGGCTTCTCCTTCACGGTCTTCATCGGTTGCCAGCCAAACTTCCTGTGCATTCTTTGCCAGTTTTTTCAGTTCACTAACAACCGCCGTTTTATCGGGTGTAATTTCATAAAGTGGCTCGAAATTATTTTTGAAATCTATGGCTTTATCGTTCTTAGGTAAATCACGAATGTGGCCATAACTCGACTTTACAATAAATTTATTGTCGAGAAATTTCTCAATTGTTTTAGCCTTTGCCGGACTTTCCACAATCATAAGCGCCTTGCCCGTTCCTCCTGTCTTAGTAACTTTAGTAGCCATCAATCAGTTAGTTCAATGTTTAATTTATTTGGAAGAATTATTCAAAAAATTTTAACGAAACATTATTCTGTTAGAGGACAAAGAAATATTTTTTGAGTTGATATTTCCAAATATCTTTTACAACAGTCTTAAACAGATTGAAAAAAAACAAAGAACAGCAATGAATTCGCCAGAAAAGTTAATTAATTCTTAACCTTATATACAGTGTCGTTGAAAATTACACCTAATTCTTTTAGCTCTTTCAAAACTGGTTCATACACTTGTTTCATTACAGGAATATGAACTCCTTTCAATTTTAAATCGGTCGTTAAAATTAGTTTCACCATTATGCCAAGAGGTAAGCCTACTGTTTTCGCCATTGCAGTGTGATCCTTCTCCCCTTCTAAAACCATAGTGCTAGTGTGCGAGTATTTTTTCTTATCGATTTCATATCTGAACTCATGAAGCATAACCACCATGTCGCGATCATTTTTTTTCATTACCCATTTTTCTTCCATCAAAGCCTGAAGAATTTGAGCAGGTGTAACAGTCTTCATTCCTATTTTTTTTCTAGCAGTAATTCCTAACCAATTTAAACGCTCAATAATTTTATGATTCTTTTTTAAATTAAGTGTTCGCGAAAGTGTTTTAATTACATCTTCATTTTTCTTTTTAGGGAACAGGTATCCATACAACCAATCGCGATAAGTCATTTTATCTGAAACTTCAATAGTATATGAATCATCAGTTAATCCTAAATGCACCAAGGCATTCCAGGCTGAACAATATCCATCCTTCCTTAGGGTAGCACGAATGATGGTTTCAATTCCAATCAATTTGTAGGTATCAATGTATGAAAGACTATCACGATTCGGGTACAATTCAAAATTTCCATACCCTTTAATTTTTATTGGTTCTGCTTCTGCAAACAAACGATGGTAAGGTTTAAATTTTTTTATTCCTTGATCAAGATACTGTGCAGTTGCCTGACCGGCTAACACAACATTGCGCGGGTTCCACGAGATTTTATAATGCCAAGGATTATCATCACAGGCTGGCGCCACTAATCCTCCGCACGATGATTTGAAGGAAGAAATTATTCCGCCTTTCAATTTTATTTTATCAATAATCTGCATAGCACTCATGTGGTCAATCCCAGGATCAAGCCCCATTTCGCACATGAATAAAATCCCTTTCTTGCTTGCTTCATCATTCAACTCATGCATCTTTTTAGAAACATAGGAAGCAGTGAGTAAATGTTTTGAGTGAGTTAAACAATGTGCCGCAACTCGATCGTGTAAATGCGGAGGTAGCATTGAAACTACCACATCATGTTCACCGATAATAAACCCAGCTGTTTCTTCATTATCAAGTGTAAAAGAAATAGCAATTCCGTTTGAATGATTACTAATCCTATCCTTGGAATGAGTTATATCTATATCAGCCACCGTAACTTTCCAGCCGTATTGGTTTGAATTAAATAACAAATAATCTATCACCGCTGAGGATGATCGACCTGCTCCAAGTATTAGAATTTTCTTCATATAAAAATCTTAAGTGCACAAAGGAAAACACAAATGAACAAATGAAACAATAAACATTTCTTTAATTTGCAATTCAATAATGTAATTATGAGAAAAATAATCCTTCAATCTACCATCACTGAATATAATAAGCCAAGTGATTTAAATATTGAAGACCGCCATCTTTTAAGTGAAGCCTTAAAAGCAACAGGAAATTCTTACTCCCCTTATTCAAAATTTAAAGTAGGTGCAGCGGCACTTTTATCAAATGGAGAAATTGTAACTGGAAGTAATCAGGAGAATGCCTCTTATCCAATAGGGATTTGTGCTGAAAGAGTAACACTTTCGGCTATTTCTGCTGTACATCCTAAACAAAAAATTATTTCTATTGCCATAACATTTAAAAGCAATATGAAATGGGCAAGTCCAGTTAGCCCCTGTGGAATTTGTCGCCAAACCATATTAGAATACGAACAAAGACAAAAGAAAAACATTAGAATTATTTTGCGTGGTGATGGAGGGAAAATTCAAATCATTGAAACTATAAAAGACATACTTCCGCTTTACTTTGACAAATCAGTTCTAGGAAAATAAATTTAGAAATATTTTTTTGAATAAAAAAAATATCGGATTATTACAATCTCATTATAAAAAAACCATGAAAAAATCCATTCTCTTTTATACCTTTTTTTTACTCATTCTTGCTTCAACCAACAGTAAAGCACAAAAAGTTTTCTCTACTAAGTATGCCAGCGATGCCGATGTGAAAATTTTTGTTGTGAAATATAAAAGCGATGCCGATTTGGTCGTATATAAAGCAAAGTATGCAAGTGATGCGGGTGACAATAATGGTGTATGGTTTTTTACAGCGTATGCTAGTGATGCAAAGAAAAAAATATTTTTTGTGGAGTATCAAAGTGATGCAGATATAAAAATTTATTTTGCTGATTACAAAAGTGATGCAGGTTGGAAAAACAACATTAAGAAAGCTATAATGTATTGAAAAATTCCACTGAATTACCCCTCATTAAAATAGGGAAAGTATCCAAAGCAAAAGGGCTAAAGGGCCATGTACAGGCTTTTATAGATCCCGAATTTGTTTTGCGATTGAAGAAAGTAAAAACACTATACATCAAACTGAAAGAAGCTAACATCCCCTATTTTGTTGATGAATATGAAATGGCTGATACTGGCCATTCACTTTTTTTATTTGACGGCATTAACGACCGAACAAAAGCTGAAACACTACACGGAAAAGAAATTTATACTGAAGATACCAATATTAAAAAACAAAAAAAGTTCGACAACTTAGACTACTTAATTGGTTACCAGGTTACAGATTTTAAAATTGGCTTCATTGGTTTAGTTGACGAAGTATTTGATCTGCCATCACATCCAATAATTCATGTTTATTATAACGACAAACTTGTAATGATCCCCTTAGTAAATGATTACAATTTAGATATCAATGATCGAAAAAAAACGATTAATTTATTACTACCCGACGGCATGATGGATTTATAATAAAGTTAATAAAAAGTAGTAGTTAAAATATAAATATTATCTTAATCGAAGAATAATACTTCGATGCCATCAATTAAGCAAGGGGTTTTTCTAAAACTCATTATTCCCTTTACAACGGGAATGTTAATGGCTTATTTAATCAAATTCAACATTATGAGTTGGACATTAGTTCCCATGTTTTTTTTATTAGTAATAGTTTATGTTTTCATTCATAAAAAATACCTATACACAATTAGATATTCCTGGTTTTATGGGTTAAGCATCAATACTTTTTTACTATCTGCCGGTTATGTCCTTTTTTCAAATGAATACGACCTGCATCACAGCGATCATTTTATCAATTTTAAAAATGACGAATACCTTATAGTTAAAATCAATGAACCGCCGGTGTTCAAAGAAAAATTTGTCCGGTGTATTGTTAAGGTTGAGCAGGCAGGCTACAACTACCATTTCCATAAGGCATCTGGAAATGCGGTTGCCTTCTTCAGCACCAATAATGAAACATTGAATTTTAAATATGGAGATGTAGTATTAGTAAAAAATAAAATATCAAAACTTGATGCTCCAGGAGTTCCTTATGAATATGATTACAAGGGTTATTTGGATAAAAAAAATATACACTTCTCATTATTTCCTCGTGATAAAGATTTTATTCCAATAAACGATAACCATGGAAATGAGCTGCTTCGTATCGCTTACAATCTACGAGATTGGAGTGTAAACTGCATTAAAAAATATGTTGGCAGTAAAAAAGAAGCAGCAGTTGTTTCAGCATTAACAGTTGGTTATCGAGATGAAATTTCACAAGATATTGTTCAATCATATTCTTCAGCAGGCGTCATTCATATTCTTGCCGTTTCAGGCATGCATGTCGGATTACTTTACATAATGCTAGAATTCTTTCTAAAATTCCTTGATAGAAATACAACTTCAAAAATCATTAAAGTCATAATTATTCTTTGCATAATCTGGATGTTTGCAATGATAACAGGCCTAGGAGGTTCAATCGTAAGAGCGGCAGCGATGATTAGTTTATTAATAATAGGAAGAAACCTGAAAAGGCAAATGGAAATCATTGATTCACTTTGCTCGTCGGCATTTTTAATATTAATTATTTCACCGTTTACATTTATTGATGCGGGCTTTCAACTTTCATTTGCAGCATTAGTAGGCATTGCTTTTTGGGAAAGAAGTTTTTTTCAATTAGTTGAATTGAGAAATCCAATCATGCATTCTTTATGGCGAATGTGTAGTGTGAGTATCGCCGCACAACTAGGCGTATTACCACTGACACTTTTTTACTTCAATCAGTTTCCATTACTTTTTATTTTGGCAAATGTTATAGGTGTACCACTATCGACAGGAATACTATATGGAGGTTTGATTTTATTTATTTTCTCTCCTTTTACTATTGTAGCAAATTATATCGGAATGATTTTAATACATGCAACTCAATTTTTAGATACCTATATAAACTGGATACAATCTTTTACATATTCGACCATAAATATCCCTTCATTTGGAATTACAAGCTTGATATTAACAGCATTAACGTTAATTTTCTTTTCAGATTTTTTTGAAAATAGAAATCCCCGAAAGATCATTTACAGCTTAGCTACATTAATGATTGTTATTTCAATAAATACTTATTACAACATAAATTATTTAAAGAAAAAAGAAATGATTTTTCTTCATTTTGGTAAAGGTGATTTATATATTTTTAGAGAACAAGACAATGCTATCATTATTGTCGATGATTCTTTGATGAACGATAATTATTTCAATCAATATACGAATAGTTTTACAAAACATACTCCAGTTTCAAACCTACAAATTATCCCGATTAGTAGCATCAGTGATACAACCTCATTGCATTGGAAAAACTTTCAGAGTTATGGCTCTTTTATTTCGTTTAATGGAATGAATGGTGTTTTAATAAATAATAACTTTCAACCCTCTGAAGCCCCTATGGTACTTGATTTTATTATTGGTAATTTTTCAAGTGAAAAAATCAAAGAAATTAAAGCAAGTATCACGTCATCAAATTGGATTTGCAATAACGATGTAAAGAACTTTAATATTAAAGCCTTAAAAAGTGAATGTGCTTCTTTAAGTTTACCACTTCACTACTTACCAATTGATGGTCCGTGGATTAAACAATTTTAAGCATGAACAATCTTGTTTTATTTCAAAGAGAAAATAGAATTACCTACCTAACACTTAATCGTCCTGAGAAGCGCAATGCACTGAATCAGGAAATGATTAGTTCATTAAAGAATGAATTAATAAATGCAAAAACAGATACAGAAACAAAAGTAATTGTACTGCGAAGTAATGGAACCGTATTTAGTGCCGGTGCAGACCTTGAGCATTTGCAAAAAATTCAAAATAATTCTTACGAAGAGAATCTGACTGATAGCAATCAACTGAAAGAATTATACGAACTGATTTATACCCATCCTAAAGTTATTATTGCACAAATTGAAGGCTCCGCTATTGCAGGGGGATGTGGCTTAGCAACCATTTGTGATTTTGCTTTTACAATCCCTGAAGCAAAATTTGGCTATAGCGAAGTGCGAATTGGATTTATTCCCGCTCTCGTAATGATTTTTTTAATACGAAAAATAGGGGAAACAAAAACAAAAGAATTATTGCTCACTGGAAAATTAATTGAAGCACAACAAGCCATTCAATATGGCCTAGTAAATTTTGTTTTTTCGAAAGATGAAATAGCAACAAAAGTAAAAGAATTTGCAACATCGCTTTGCACTGAAACTTCTGCTCAATCATTAAAAACAACAAAAGAAATGATTGCAAATATCCAAACACTTTCATTGGAGAAAGCATTGAATTATGCTGCAGAAATGAATGCTCATGCTCGAAGCACAGAAGATTGCAAAAAAGGAATCGCGGCTTTTCTAAACAAAGAAAATTTGATTTGGTAAATAGTGCTATTAATTTAGCCAAAACAATAAATAAAAATGAACAGATTTAAAATAATTCTTTCTATTCTTCTTTTAGTAATAATACAAAAAACACATGGTCAAAAAGTATTGACTGAGGGCACTATACAATATAAGGTAACCGTGTCGGGCATAAGCGACCCACAAACCCAGGTGATGATGCAAAACATGGTAATGAATATCTATATCAAAAATGAGAAGCTTATAACTGAAATGGATATGGGGATAATAAAGACTAAAACCATAATGGAATCACCAAATAAATATGTCACATTAATGGATTTGATGGGTCAAAAAATAAAATACACAAGCGACAAAAAACAGTTTGAAGATAAAAAACTAAAAGATGAAAAATATGATGTTATTGTTACGGATGAAACAAAGATTATAGCCGGATACAATTGTAAAAAAGCAATCATAAAAACAAAAGATGGAAAATCTTTTTTCGCATATTATACCAATGAAATATCAAAAGAAGATAAAACAAACTTTCTTAGTCCTTACGGAAAAATTGATGGCTTGCTGATGGAGTATTCAATGGAGCAAAAAGGAAACACCATGACCATGCTTTGCACAAGCATTGAATTTAATCCCATCAGCGATGGTTTTTTTATTATTCCTGAAAGCGGCTATACTGAAATGAGTGCTGATCAGATAAAGAAAATGGGTGGTCTTTAATTGCTACAAAACAATATTGGCAAGGCAAATGCTTTACCCAAAAAGATGGGGCTTTTAATATCAATTTCATCTCCCTCCCCATGAACTAAACAGACCTCCAGTATGCAAACATAAAATTCTGCTTTCTGGTGGAAAGAAATTTTTCATCAGTAGATCATTCACAGCAAAAAACAACTTGCCACTATATATTGGCTCTAGTTGAATGCCTATATCAGATTTGAAATAGGAAATAAAATCCAATAATTCATTATTGGATTTTGCATACCCACCAAAATGATAGTGGTGGTTGATAAACCAATTAGCGGAATTATTTTTTACCAATAATTTTTTCACAGATTGTTCTAGATAGGCCTCTCCTTTTAAAACAGCAATTCCAACAACTTTTGTTTTTATTGGAACGGATAAGGCAAGCCCAGCAAGAGTTCCTCCACTACCAACAGGCATAAAAACAAAATCAAACTCTTCGTTAAGTGGCTTCAAAATCTCCTCACAACCCTTTACCCCTAAATCATTTCCACCTCCTTCCGGAATTATAAAGTGATCTCCAAATTTTAATATCAATTCATTCTGAAATTCTTCTTCTCCTCTCCTTTTATAATCTTCACGAGAAACAAAATGTAATTTCATTCCAAAACTTTCTGCTTGTTTTAAAACATGATTCATCTCACACTTCAATTCGCCACGAATAATTCCAATGCATGAAATACTATTTAACAAACACGCTTTTGCAGTTGCTATTATATGATTACTGAACGCCCCCCCAAAGGTGAGTATGGCCAAGTTGTTTTTCTTCGCTTCTTCAAGATTGCATTTCAGTTTAAACAATTTATTTCCGCCTATGATCTCGTCAATCAAATCTAATCGAAGCACTTTCCAACTAACTTGTTTCTCAAATGATAGAGAAGTTTCTATTTGTTGAATGATTGGATTATATGGAGGAAGAACAATCATAAAACAGTATACTACAACAAATTAAAAAGCACAAAACAACTATTCTTCACCAGCTAAATATTTTTTTTGTCGCAATTGCTTTTTCTCTCCTTGCATCTTTTTCCCTTCAATTCTTTTTCTCTTTGCCCCTGCTGATGCTAAAGTTTTGATTCGCTTTTTATTTTTCTTAAGTGCATTAGTCAGCACCTCTTCTATTTTCTTTAATGCAATTTTTTTATTTCCGAGTTGAGTTCGATCTTCCTGCACATCAATCAATAAAACTCCTACATCGCTCAGTTTGTTTTTCAGTTTGTGTTGAATGAGTTTTTTTTCTTCATCAGAAATCCCATTGCTGTTTACTACATCATAAAACAACTGAATACGCGTGCTAACCTTGTTTACATTCTGTCCGCCTTTCCCACCACTTCGTGTGGCTTTAATAATTATTTCAGATAGAATTGTTTTGAAATCCAAAACAAAATATTTTACACTTTGGTCTGTTGAGATTTTTTATCCCCAGTTGTTTTCCGACTGCCTATCTCATCACGAACTGCAATGGCTTTTTCATAATCTTCTTTTTCAATATATTTCTGCAGCATTTCATTCAACTCAGGCATTGATGCCTTTGATAAATCGCCAGTACTAATATCGGAAAGATTTGGAGAAATATTCTTTTTCAACCCCTTTCCACGAGGCTTATTTTGGTGCCCTTCCCCATCTTCATCTTGATCCATAGATTCAATAATTAAGCCAGCAGATTCAAGAATAGAATCATAAGTATAAATAGGGCAGTTAAATCTTATGGCTAATGCAACAGCGTCAGAAGTACGCGAATCTATTTCTACCAAATCATTACCCAGTTGACAAACCAACTGCGCAAAAAACACACCATCCACCCAATTATTTATAATTATCTCTTTCAATTCTATTTCGAAAGCAGTACACATGCTTTTCATTAGATCGTGAGTAAGAGGCCGATTTGGTGTCATCTTCTCTAATGCCAAGGCTATAGCTTGCGCCTCAAAAGCTCCAATAACAACCGGCAATTTTCGAATGCCATTAATTTCACCTAATACAATTGCATAGGAATGCGATTGAGTCATGCTATGAGATACCGCTATTATTTCTAATTCTATTTTATCCATGGCTGAAATATTTTAAATTACTGATTTAAATTTTTTAAATGCTTCATTTAATTTTGGTACCACTTCAAAGACATCACCAACAATTCCATAATCAGCTGCTTTAAAAAATGGTGCTTCTGGATCTTTGTTCACCACCACTATTACCTTGCTTCCATTTACCCCAGCGAGATGTTGAATAGCGCCACTTATTCCTAATGCAATGTACAAATTTGGACGAACTGTTAAACCAGTTTGTCCAACATGTTCTTCATGCGGTCGCCAATTAATATCAGCCACAGGGCGGCTACAAGCTGTTGCAGCTCCAAGAATACTTGCCATCTCTTCCACCATCCCCCAGTTTTCAGGCCCTTTTAATCCACGACCTGCCGAAACCACTACATCTGCATCACTCAATGTAACTTTTCCTGATGCCTTCACTACTTCTTTCACTTTCACTTTACTATCTGATGGATTAATAGCGACTTCTAAATTTTCAACAGAACATCTATTTTCAGTTGTTATAGGAACTACAGTGTTAGGTGTTAAAGCAACGATTTTATTTTCAGAATGAATAGCATATGTAGCTATTGCCTTTCCACTAAAAACATTTTTGCGAATTTTCATGATCACTCCATCGATCATTGGCAGGTCTATAGCACCGGCTACAAATCCAGCATTCATTTTAGCTGCCAATACAGGTGCGATGGCTTTGCCTGAATAGTCAAAAGAGAAAATAACTGTTGTTGCATTTAACTTTTGAGCAATATCAAATAAAACTTTGGCATAAAATCCTGCATCAAAATTTTTGAGTGAATCATTTTTAACACGATAAACTTTTGAGGCACCAAAATCGCCCAAAGACTTTAAAACATCGTCACTTAAGTCCTCAAAATTAATTACAAAGGAATCGGTTCTCAATTGATCAGCTATCCGAGCTCCATAACTAACAGCTTCAAAGTTTGACTTCTTAAATATTCCATTCGCACTTTCTACAAAGACTAATATAGGCATTTTTTGTTTTTATTACTTGAATGAATTTAAATAACTTTTGCTTCGTTATGAAGTAGTGAAACCAACTCATCAACATTATCGGGGCTAACGAGTTTTACTCCAGTTTTTTCTTTTGGCAACTCGTAAGAAAGTATTGTTGTATAATTTTCACAGGCAAATACCGGAACTACAGCAACAGGCTTAGTGCGTGCGGCCATTATTCCACGCATGTTAGGTATACGTGCCTCAGCCATTCCTTTTGCTGCACTTAAAACAAATGGGGTTTTCACCACAACCGTTTCATACCCCCCCGCAATTTCACGATTAAGCGTTGCCAAATCTCCATTTAATTCTAAACTAGAGGCAAGAGAAACATAGCCCCAATCAAGTAAGCCAGCAATCATTCCGCCAACCTCCGAGCCGTTATAATCTATGGTTTCTTTACCACATAACACAAGATCATAAGCATTCGCTTTTACATATTGTGCGATCTGTTTAGCCACAAACATAGCGTCAATAGGTTCCGCATCAATGCGCACAGCATCATCGGCACCAATGGCTAAAGCTTTACGAATAATAGCATCGCAATCAGTAGCGCCAACATTTATAACCGTAACTGTACCTCCCAATTTTTCTTTCAATTCTAAAGCACGAACAAGCGCATACCATTCATCATAAGGGTTTACGATAAACACAACTTTATCGTTATTAAATTTCGTATTATTATCGGTAAAAGCAATTTTGGTTGTGGTATCAGGAGCTTTGCTTATACAAACTAAAAATTTCATGCTTATTTTATTATTGGCTGCAAGTGAAAGCAGCATTTATGATGAGCGTAAAAATAACCGAAAAGTAGTATGGGGCAAAATGATAAGAGACAATTTTATTTCGATTAGATTGACTGAAATCAACTATTCATATTTTGCCCTTTATTTTAATGGTTTGTTACTTTCTTTATTAATAAATTTTAAAACATTACAACGGCTGAAGTCTTGAATGCATACTATTACAATAGAAATGAATCGAATTATACAATTGCAAAAATTTATCCTTGAAGATGCGACAGATGTATTCTCAAGATATGCCCTTGGATTAGAATATGTAAAGGAAGAGGATTTTCTGGAAGCGGAAAAATGTTTTCAATACTTAATTGTCAATCACCCAACGTACATTGGAACATACTACCAATTTGGAAAACTATTGCAACGAGAAGGAAAAGAAGACGAAGCAAAAAATATTTTTAAAAAAGGAATGCGTTTAACAAATCTATCAGATACAAAAACTTATAGCGAGCTACAAAATGCACTAACCAACTTAGAGTTAGGCATTGATGAGTAAAAAATATCAGTTCTTTAAAAAATGTAATTCCTCATCATTAACAATATTATCCTCATCTAAAATTAATTCGCTATCCGATTTTAAAATCAGCAACCAGGTTTTACTTATTTGAGTAAGCGGTATAGTAGCACCAATAGTTATTTCAAATAGCAATGCTCCAGAATTATACGACCAAGTACCTACTTCGCTAATTCCATTATGTTCAGCAACAAAAGAGCTATCGTCATTAAACACAAATGAATAACCTGTAAAATCGCTCGTTTTGTCAACAGTTCCGACAGCATAATGACTCAACTGCCAACTACCTGAAATAATAAATGGTGGCGCTGGAGTATCTTTCTTTTTGCAACTCATAAAAAATAAGGTGGCGAAAAAAATAGTTAATACAATAAGAAAGCTATTTTTATTTTTCACCAAAGCAATCATACCCAAATTTAAAAAAAGCATTCACTATAACAAATTTCAAAATTCATAAAACATTCCACATCCATTTTGTCATTAGACACTCGCTTTTTCTATTGTTGAAACCATATACCATAATACACATGTCAGCGTTTTATCTTTCAACTTTAATAAAAAGTAACCATTTTACAATATGGCAGAAAAATTAACCAATAGAAAAAAAACTAAAATAGAAGATCTTGATTTAGAAATTGATGATCAGTTTGTGGAATTGGCTGAGCAGAACGAAGAAGAATTAGTTGAAGAAGAAATGGAAGATGTAACCTCTCTAAAACAAGGAAAGAAAAAAATAACGCCCGATAAAAAAAACAAAGAAGAAAAAGAGAAAAAAACCAAGGAAAAAAAAGAGAAAAAACCTTCTGTTATTACTCAAACAATAGACTTTATTCAAAGTGATCGCTTTAGAAAAATTAGCGGGCTATTCTTATTGCTATGCACAGTATTTCTTTCGGTTTCATTTGTTTCATATTTTTTTACCGGAGGAAATGATCGTTCATCAATTTATCCTTTTAGTTGGTCGGTCTTTCTTGATGCCACCATTAAGGCCGAAAACCACATGGGCAAACTCGGCGCATATATTTCACATCTTTTCATCTGGAATGGCTATGGGTTAACAGCCTTTTTTACATTGCCTTTTATATTTTCTTATGGAATAAATCGATTGGCACAAAAGAAGATTTTACCAACCTTTAGAATATTTAAACACTGTTTTGCACTAATAATCATTCTCGCTCCAACATTTGCATTCATCTTTCAGAACAACCCATTTCCATGTGGTGGTGCATTTGGCAGATACATTAATGACATTTTACTCGGCTACCTCGGACAAATTGGGACTGGCACATTACTGACATTCGGAATCCTTGGTTACCTGGTTTTAGTTTTCAATTTCAATTTCAAAAGGGAAGAAATACAAATTGCAGATGATGAAAGTGATAGTGGCCATTCCATTGTAACGGTTGACAAATCAAATGTTTTTACAATCGTTCCCACACAACCTACTTCTTCATTCAGTGAGATCAGCAATAAAAAAAAGGAAGATCAAACCAATGAAATTCCTCTGTCAAATACTTTTACATCTGAACCAATTGTATCATCTCAAGTATTAGAATTAAACCAGGAAGTTGAATCTGAAGAAACTGAAAGCCCATTTAATTCTGATTACAATGAAGATTTGGAATTAGATATTGTAGAAACTCCTGTTGAAGAAGTAGCCGAAGAAATAATGAATAATACGCCCCTTGGCTTATATGATCCAACACTTGACTTAAGTAATTATAAATATCCTGAATTAGATTTATTAGAAGTTTATGGAAGCGAGAAAATTAAAATTGATACTGAAGAATTAGAACGCAATAAAAATCAAATCATAGGCACACTTCAAAATTACGGAATTGAAATTCAGAAAATAAAAGCAACCGTAGGGCCTACAGTAACACTTTACGAAATCATTCCAGCCCCTGGTGTTCGCATCAGTAAAATCAAAAATCTGGAGGATGATATTGCTTTAAGTTTAGCTGCACTTGGAATACGAATCATAGCTCCTATTCCAGGTAAGGGAACCATTGGCATTGAAGTGCCAAATATCAATAAAGAAGTTGTGAGTATGCGCACATTACTTGCTTCAGAAAAATTTCAAACCACGAACTTTGATTTACCAATTGCGCTTGGAAAAACTATCAGCAACGAAATATTTCTTGCCGACCTTGCCAAAATGCCTCATTTATTAGTAGCAGGTGCTACTGGGCAAGGAAAATCTGTGGGATTGAATGCAATACTTGTTTCCCTTTTATATAAAAAACATCCATCACATTTAAAATTTGTGATGGTTGACCCAAAAATGGTGGAGTTGAGCCTCTATTCTCTGATCGAAAAACATTTTCTAGCAAAACTGCCAGGGGAAGAAAAGGCAATCATTACTGAGACCACTAATCCATCCAAAGTAATTAATACATTGAAATCGCTTTGTATTGAAATGGACAACAGGTACAATTTATTATCTGAAGCCAGTTGTCGCAACCTAAAGGAATACAATGAAAAATTTGTTAATCGAAAATTAAATCCCAATAAAGGTCATCGCTTCATGCCATTTATTGTTGTTGTGATTGATGAGTTTGGTGATCTTATTATGACAGCTGGAAAAGAAATTGAAACACCAATAGCACGCCTCGCACAAAAAGCACGAGCCATTGGTATTCATTTAATCATTGCCACACAAAGGCCTTCAGTAAATATTATCACTGGAACCATCAAAGCAAACTTCCCCGCTCGTATTGCGTTTAAGGTTTCATCTAAAATTGATTCGCGAACTATTCTTGATACAGGTGGAGCAGATCAGTTAATTGGAAAAGGCGACTTGCTTATTTCTATCGGCAGCGAAATGATTAGGCTTCAATGCGCTTTTGTGGATACTCCAGAAGTTGAACGAATCACAAGATTCATTCATGATCAACAAGGCTACCCAGATGCCTATTTATTACCAGAAGTACTTGACCAGGAAGGAGAAGGCGGTGAAGATACCTTTGACCCAAATGAAAGAGATGAAATGTTTGAAGAAGCTGCACGATTAATTGTTCAACACCAACAAGGTTCCACTTCATTAATACAACGTAGAATGAAATTAGGATACAATCGGGCAGGAAGATTAATGGACCAATTGGAGCAAGCTGGAGTGGTAGGGCCTAATCAAGGAAGTAAGGCTAGAGAAGTTTTAATTAAGGATTCCTATGCTTTGGAACAGTTCTTGAATAACCTTGGAGAGAAATCATAAATTTGTACCTGAAATGAAAAAGAATACCACTCTCCTACTCGCATCTGCATTGCTTCTTATTGCGGTACAATCTCTTGGACAAACTCCTGACACCAAAACGGCTACCACCATTCTAAATGCTGTAAATACAAAATACAAATCTTATGGATCTGTAAAAGCATCATTTAACATGAAGACCGAAGGGTCTACAAATAAGATCACCGAAACACAAACAGGAATTTTATTTGTAAAAGGAAACAAATACAAATTAGAATTAACCAATCAAGAGATCACCTGTGACAATGTAAATATCTGGACTTTTTTAAAAGATGCCAATGAAGTACAAGTTAACTCTTATGAACCCGATGAGGATGCAATAAACCCCACTCAAATATTTACTATTTATGAAAAAAATTTTCTTTGTGGTTATATTGAAGAACAAACTATTAATTCTAAAATTTATCAGGTAATTGACATGACACCAAATGATAAGACAAAATCATACTTTAAAGTTAGGTTGCTAATTGATAAAGCTACAAAGACAATTTACTCAGCAAAAATTTTTGACAAAAATGGAAGCCGATATACTTACGAAATAGTCAAATTCACCCCCAATCCAACTCTTGTTGACACCTATTTTACTTTCAATGCAAAAGATCATCCTGGCATTGAAGTAGTGGATTTAAGATAATATTTAAAATTAGACAATAATTAAAAGGCTTGCTATTGCAGGCCTTTCTTTTGTTTGTATTAATAAAAAATTTTCTGTTTAACTTTCGCCCATTAAAAAACTATAGAACTAATGAACTTTGACTTAATAGTAATTGGAAGTGGCCCCGGCGGATATGTAGCAGCTATACGCGCATCACAACTCGGATTAAAAACCGCCATTATTGAAAAAGAAAGTTTAGGTGGAATTTGTCTCAACTGGGGTTGTATTCCAACCAAAGCCTTGCTAAAAAGTGCCCAGGTTTTTGAATATCTTCAACATGCTTCTGATTATGGAATTATAACAGGAGAGTCAAAAGCAGATTTCAATGCTATAATAAAACGCAGCCGTGATGTTGCAACGGGAATGAGCAAGGGTGTTCAATTTTTGATGAGAAAAAATAAAATTGAGGTCATCATGGGAATAGGAATTGCAAAACCAGGCAACAAGGTGGAAGTAACAGATGCTACAGGAAAGAAAACAGAATACATCGCAAAAAATATAATTATTGCTACAGGTGGAAAATCAAAAGAGCTCCCCAATTTGAAACAAGATGGTAAAAAAATAATTGGTTATCGGGAAGCGATGAACTTACCAACTCAACCAAAGACAATGGTAGTGGTTGGAGCTGGTGCAATTGGAATTGAATTTGCTTATTTTTATAATTCAATTGGTACCAAAGTTACAGTTATAGAATTTCTTCCAAATATAGTTCCAGTTGAAGATGAAGACATTTCTAAAGAACTAGAAAAGATTTACAGAAAAAAAGGTATCAATATTATGACCGGTGCTTCTGTTGAAAAAGTAGATACAACTGGTGACGGATGTAAAGTGAGTATAAAATCTTCAAAAGGAAATGAAGTGATTGACTGTGATGTTGTTCTATCTGCAGTAGGTGTATCAACTAATATTGAAAACATTGGTTTAGAAAACTGTGGCATTAAAACTGAAAAAGGAAAGGTTATTGTTGATGATTTCTATCAAACTAATATAAAAGGGTATTTCGCTATTGGTGACATTGTAAAAGGTCCCGCACTTGCACATGTTGCTTCAGCTGAAGGCTTGATTTGTGTAGAGAATATAGCTGGTAAAAACCCTCAGCCACTTGATTACAATAACATTCCTGGATGCACCTATTGTCAACCTGAGATTGCTTCTGTGGGGTTAACAGAAAAAGCTGCGAAAGATGCGGGATACCAAATTAAAGTTGGAAAATTTCCTTTTGCTGCCTCTGGAAAAGCAAGTGCAGCCGGAACAAAAGAAGGATTTGTAAAAGTTATTTATGATGCTAAATATGGCGAATGGCTGGGTGCCCACATGATTGGCACAAATGTTACCGAGCTAATTGCTGAAGTAGTTGTAGCTCGTAAATTAGAAACAACAGGTCACGAAATAATTAAGGCTGTGCATCCACATCCAACAATGAGTGAAGCAATAATGGAGGCAACTGCTGCTGCTTACGGAGAAGTTATTCATCTTTAAAATTAATTCAAGATACATGCTTTCAAAAAAAGCTAAGTACGGTTTACAAGCTATTATTTTTTTAGCAAAAGAAGATCGTAAAAAGAAAGGCCCAATTCCAATTGCAGAATTAGCAAAGCATGATAAAATTCCAAAAAAATTCTTAGAAATAATACTTCTCGAATTGAGAAAGCAAGGTATTCTTCATAGTAAAATGGGGGTTAATGGTGGTTATAGCTTGGGTAGACCCGCCGATTTAATATCAATTGGACAAGTAGTAAGAGTTTTAGATGGACCACTTGCAGCAGTTAGCTGTGTCAGCAAAACAGCCTATCGTAAGTGCGACGAGTGTAAGAATGAAAAAAGTTGTGAAATAAGAAAAATTATGAAGCAGGTTCGTGATTCCACCGCAAGAATATTAGATGGCACAACCTTAGCAGATGCCCTAAAAGGGAAAGTGAATTTTTAATTATTATTAATACCAGAGGTTTAACATACCTTTTATAAAGCCATCAATAATCTACTAAATTAATAGATTAAATTGAATTAAATTTACATCGTGAAAGAATCCCACTTAAGAAGTGTTATAAAAGGAATGACTTGGAGAATAATCGGAACAGCCGATACTATTTTTCTTTCTTGGATTTTTACAGACAACATTGGAACAGCTCTTAAAATTGGATTCATCGAATTATTCACTAAAATTTTTCTTTTTTATATTCATGAAAGAATCTGGTTGTATTTTCAAATTGGAAAAATAAAATCTATTGATACCATTTCTGAATCAACTCCAGAACAAAAAGTTCTTCTAAAAGACAAACATTGGCGCAGTTTAATTAAAGGAATGAGCTGGAGGTTCTTTGGGACTTTAGACACCATTATTATTTCTTTCTTCGTTACTCACCTAATAACAAAAGCATTAGTTATTGGCTTTACCGAAGTATTTACTAAAGTAGGATTATATTATTTGCATGAAAGAATATGGATAAAAATATCCTGGGGAAATAAAAATTATAATAAATAATTAAAAGAACAGAAATTATCTAGCAATTGCTACCTGACTAATGTAACATTCCCTCCTTTTCTATAGGTACCAATTTCGCCTTCAATACTATAAACTATGTAATAAGCATAAACACCAAAAGGACAAATTTTTTCATCCCTATTTTTTCCATCCCAATTTAATTCAGAAGCCCTATAAACAATTTGCCCCCATCGATTAAATACTTGCACATCTTTTATATTAACAATTTCCCCCTTAAATAATTGAAGCAAATCGTTATACCCATCATTGTTTGGTGTAAATGCATTGGGAACAAAAATGTAAGTAGTTGGCAGAACAATGACAACAACACTATCTGAACTTTGGCAGCCAGAGCCATCTTCAATCACAATTACTGTATAGGTAGTTGTTATTGTTGGGCTAACAACTGTATTAAATAAATTCGGAGAAGAGGAAAATTCATCTGGAGTCCATGAGTAGGTAAAATTTCCACTTTGTGATAATTGAATTCCAAGTTCAGTACTGTTTCCATTAATGATTGAAGTATCCCCAATGGCATAAACTGAAAACAAGTCATTTGATAACACGGTATTACCTCCGGATGCAGTACACCCACGTGAATCAGTTACGATGACATCATAATATCCAGCAGAAATATTATTTATAATTGAAGTAGTTAGCCCACCCGTATTAACCCAACTATAAAAATATTGAGGTGTTCCACCCGATGGCGAAGCACTAGCGCTACCATCAATGCCGAGTGGGCAGGATGATGGTGTAGTTACAACAGCAACAATTAATGGCAAAGGTTCTGTAACAATAGCGCTTCCATTTCCAATACATCCATTGAAATCAGTAAGGATTAGAGTATAATTCCCAATGAATAAATTTTTTAATGTATCCAATAGAATCGCACCTGGCATCCAAATAGATGTATAAGGTAAAACAGCATTTTGTTGTGTAAAGGATACCCAACCATCAGAAAGTCCAAAACAACTTACATTGTTTGATATCGTATTAATAATTATCGCTGCTGGTTGACTTACCGAATTGCTACCTAACAGGGTGCAGCCATTTGCATCGGTAACTGATACATTATAAACACCAGCACATATTCCTGAAATAAAATTATTAGTTGAATTATTGCTCCAGATTAAATTATATGGTGGCGTACCAAAAGAAACCATTGCGCTCATTGCACCATTACATCCTCCATAACAACTAGTGGTAGTTGGAATCATATTAATACTCATGCCACTTGGCTCTGTAATTACAATTGTATCTAATGCGATACAAAGATTCGCATCAGATACAGTAACATAGTAAGTTCCTGCACATAAGTTAGCTAAATTAGGATTGGAGGGCAAACCAGCACTCCATTGATAAAGAAATGGAGGTACCCCTAAATTTGATGGTGTTAATGAAATAGATCCATCACAATAACTTAAACAAGCAGCATTAACTATTGAAGAAGATAATGTAAAAGTGGGAGGCATCACTAAATTAACTGAATCAATAGAAGCACAATTGTTTTGATCTGTAGCAGTAACAACATACATGCCTGCGCTTAAATTATTCATTGAAGAAGCCGTACCTCCTGGGCTGCTCCATAAATAATTATATGGTGCAATTCCAGCAGTTATTGCAGATGAAACCATACCGTCAACTCCTGTGCATCCAGGATCAATGCCAGAAACAGAAACAGAAAAAACAGTACAGTTCGGCTGACAAGTTGCTGTACTTATAAAAAAAGGAATCCCCTGGCAATTATTAGAAACCCAACTTCCAACTGTCCCATCACCTGCTGCAGTAATACTAACTGAAAGGTCTGGATTTGCGCATGTTGGGTTGACAGTTACAGAAAAACACAAGTCCCATTGACATGTTCCAGTTACTGTATAATCACCATAATCATTTCCTGGGTCCCCATCCAACGCTCCAAAAAAATCATACCTGTCGTAGAAAAAACCAGGCCCATAAGTTCCACCACTTCCTTGACTATATACACTTTGGTAAAAACCCCAAATGCCTGCTCCATCACAAGAGTTAGGTATTAGAGTTGGGGTTAATGAAGCGGCATTCCATCCACTTCCTAAAGTTATTATAAATCCATCAACCCAATTTGCACCACTTTGAGAGAACCCATTTAAAGAATAGCAAAAAGTTACAGTTGTGCCTGATAAATAAACATTTCCGGAGTCAGGGATAGGATTAGATGTGTAAGTTTCAAGAATAGTACATTGAGCAATAGAACTTTTATTTATAAGTATTGTGTTAATACTTAAAAAACAAAAAAACAATCCGCTAAAATAAAATGCTCGTTCCTTTCTTTGCATTGAAGGACTAAAAATAGATTAAGTTATTGTTAATACCACTATTAATCTGTTTAGTTATTACTCGTTCTTTTCAACAATGTTCAATAAAAAATCCCTTTTCTGCAAAAGCAAAAAAGGGATTTTTTATTGAACAGATTAATTAATGAGCCACAATAATTTTTGAAATAGTTTGTTTATTTCCAGAAATTACTTGAAACAAATAATTTCCAACTGCAATATCATTTAAGCTGAATTTCAAATTGTAAACGCCCATCCCCATTTTGCCATAATTTATAGTTCTGACCAATCTCCCATTAATATCAATTAAACTTGCAGATACATTTGTACTCCCCCAAGATAATTGCGATATAAAGGTAATTTCATCAGAGGCTGGGTTTGGGAACAATTTTATTTCTGATGAAATATTTTGGGGTTCTTGAGTAGAAACAGCTGAATTACTAAATGTTCTCCAAATACCATTACCATATGTACTTGCATAAATTGTATTTAAATAATTACCAACCGGTAACTGGCGCAATTTTGTTACTGGAACTCTTGCCATTGTGTTATTCTGCTCACTCCAACTTGAACCTCCATTTTCTGTTGCCCAAATTCCAAGTTCAGTACCAATTATAATTGTATTTGCATCGGTAGGATCTATTGCAGAACAATAAACAGGCATCTTGGGTAATCCAGTTCCAGTAATGCTTGTAAATGTAGCGGAAGTCAATGCATTATTTGATTCATATACATAATCAGTATTTCCATAATTACCCAACACAGCAATTACATGGTTGGAGTTAGTTTTATCTACCGTTATCCCAGTAATATATCTTGAACCAAAACTATTGATTAGGGTAGTGGTAATTCCTATATTGTCTGGCGAAAAAACATTTAAACTATCGTAAGCATAAGTCGTATCTAAACCATCAATTCGATACAACCTCCCCTCTTCAGTTCCAACAAATAATGATTTGCCATCGGGGGTAATGGCTAAAGAAATAACCACACCACTTATAGTAGTTTTACTTAACTTAAACCACGTTGGTGTAACTGAAAAATTCATTGCCTGTTGAGTCATCCAAACACCATTGTAAGTACCTAAAAAGAATTTGCTGTATTTGTTTAAATCACTGGCTAAAGCAACATTCTCGTACAATAAAATTGGAGAAATAAAAGCAGCACCTGCATCTGGTTCACCATCTGGTGTTCCACTTGGTCCCGCATCAATATGAGTATCAAACATTCCTAAAAAACTTTGACCGTCATTGGAGGACCGTTCTACACTTCCATTTACATACTCGGCAAAAATTGCGTTTGGATTTACTTTACTTACCTGTACATCACCGCCATCACCCCCTTTTATTTCTACTCCTGTTTTGGTAGTGTTTCCAGAAAAATCAACTCTAAAATTTCCATTGTCCTGGGCACCAGCAACAAAAACACCTGAATATTCTCTTGCATCACATGAATAAAATTGAGTTACATTAAACCCTAAATTTCTTGTTCCAAAAGTTGGTTGATGCCCCGAAGAATTTGTTGACATACTAAATCCGCCGTCAGAAGCAACAAACATTATTTCTGGATTGGTAGGATGAAAAATGAATGCATGAATATCGGCATGAACATAGAGTGAATACCATGGGGGGTAAGTCCATCTTGATATTTTATCCCAAGCGTAGTTGCCATTTGTTTGAAGTTGATATTTATAAGAATCCAATCCCCCCATAAAAACAACATTTTCATCAGCAGGAGAAACACTTAAAGCTAAAGCATAAGTTCCTTGAGTTATAGGGCTCCAATTCACGCTAACATTAGAAGTTTGTTGAGGAGCGATTTGTGTAAAAATCATTCCCCCATCAGTAGATTTATAAACACCTTTTAACAAATCTCCTGTTGAGGTACCATAAGTTGCAATTACGTAAATATAATTTGAATTAGTAGGCGAAACAGCGCAAGCCATTCTGTTTACCGAAGCTGAAGATGGTAAGCCCGTAATTCCTGTATTAGTAAAATCACTAACACCGTTTAAAGAATGATAATATTTATTTCCAACAATAGCATGAACAGATCCATTGGGTGAAACTTCAACATCACTACCTAAACCAATTAATACAGCAGTTCCATTCGTGCAATTCGCCCAAGTTATTCCATCATCAGAATATTGAATTCCCGATGTGGTACCCCCTCCTTTTATCGAAGCATAAACTCTATTAGGAAATAAATTTCCACCTGAAGCAAGGTTGGTTACAAAAGACCAAGCATTAGAAGTTGATGGATTAGTTGAACCACTTGTTTTAACATGTGTCCATGTTGCACCATGGTTGGCAGATTTCCAAATGCCATCACCAGGAAAGCCCGTGCCTCCACTAACAACTGATGTAGTAAACCATCCAAAATATTCTCCAGTTCCAACATAAATATTTCCATCTGCTGTTTGAGTCATACTAGAAATATTTTGATTATTCCAAATTGTAGCATCGTTAAATCCATTCACATGATTCCATGACTGACCAAGATTTTGAGATTCCCACAATCCTCCGCTTACTCCACCACCAAAGATATGGTTAGGATTTGCCTTGTCAAAAAGCAATGAGCGGGCACGCCCACCTGAATTATCGGGGCCCATCTCTTCCCAAACCAAACTCAAAGCACGACTTCCTTTTGATAAATTTTCATCTGCATCCCTTAATGCGTTTTGAACATCAAGAATATCTATAGCATGCGTAATTTGATTCGCACGCATATTATTCCACCAATTTGTAGCCCCTGCAATTTCCTGTCTTTCGTCTTCCGCGTCATTTTTTATTTCATTTTGTTCAGCAAAAAGCCTTTCAACTTTCTTCAAATTGAAAATCACAATTGCTGAAAAGGCAAAAGCCATTAAAATGATTACGGAGAGTTTAATTTTATTATTCATTGATTTGATGTTTTTAAAATTCTTAAGTAGTAAATATAAAAATGAAATTGATTCTGTATTTCACTTAAAATATTTGTGACAAAAATGTGACTTTATCTTGTAAATGCAAGTTTTATTTTAAATGCTTTTCCGCATGGTAAGATGAACGAACTAATGGACCACTTTCCACTATCTTAAATCCTTTCGACATTCCCTCTTTATGATAGTAGGTAAAAATATCGGGATGAATCCATTCCTTCACTTCCAAATGATTTTTAGTTGGCTGAAGATATTGGCCTATTGTCATTACATCACAACCGTTCTCTAACAAATCATCCATCACTTGAAATACTTCTTCTTTTTGTTCCCCAAGTCCAACCATTATTCCCGATTTTGTTCGCATGCCACCGTCCTTCAACTGCTTTATTACTTTCAACGATCTTTCATACTTAGCTTGCGGACGAACCTGTTTGTACAGTCTTTTAATTGTTTCCATGTTATGGGAAACGACTTCAGGAGCTACTTCAATTATTTTCTGTACACTTTCCTCGCTTCCTTTAAAATCGGGTATCAAAGTTTCCATTGTTGTTCCAACGCTGATTTCTCTGACTGCATTTACAGTAGCCGCCCAAATAGCTGCGCCACCGTCCTTCATTTCGTCTCTATTAACAGATGTTAGTACCGCATGTTTTACTTTCATTAACTTAATGGCTTCAGCCACTCTTCTAGGCTCATCCCAATCTAATTCAGTAGGCATTCCTGTAAGAACGGCGCAAAATCCGCAACTTCTAGTGCATACATTTCCAAGAATCATAAAAGTTGCAGTGCCGGCCCCCCAACATTCGCCCATATTCGGACAATTGCCACTTTCGCAAATTGTATGAAGTTTATATTGATCAACTAAATTTCTAACATGACGATATCCTTCACCTGTTGGCAATTTAACTCTAAGCCATTCAGGTTTCCTTCTTCTTTCTTCAGGTTTTATTTCAGAAGTTTCAATCATTTCAAATGCTTATGACTTTTTTCCAAATTCAAAACCAACATAAATACCCGGGTAAAACTGCTGATTCTTTTTTATTATCATAACTGGAACATTTTTAAAATAGCCACTAAAAAAAACACCCGCTTCAATTGATTTTAAATATTCATCATAAATAGCATAATCAAAATGGAACCCCAATTTGGTATGTAGCCCCGGAATTAATTTCAACTGGGTTAATCCATAATTATATCCTGATCCACCGTAAATAGAATTAATGTCTAAAAATTTATCTTTATTTTCATCTGAATATTTTTCAGAAACTAAATTAGCAGTAAAATTATCTATTGGATATAAAAGATCAAGGTAGTAAGGCTTTAAAATTCCAAGTGAAACCCCTCCGAGTGCTTTTATTCCAATAGCTACTCCGGTGCGATCAGCTTTTCTTCCTAATTCTTTATAAATTCCATATGAAATATTCAGATTATAAAATGAATTCTGTTTCCCATAAACAAATGCTTTGGGATTGGGAACCCCTACCTGTGAAAATCCAAAATCTTGTGTTTGTTTATATTCTTTTGGGTGATGAATAGTCGCAAACTCTATTTCAAAAAATTTTCGGGTATGCGCGTTGGTTATTTGCCCTTTTGTACAATTGAAATTAAATCCGCTATTAGTTATACTTAAACCAGCCGACCAAAATTTTTCATAGAGCATGTTGCTACTCGCAGTTTGTCCAACTACTTTAATAGAAACAAATAAAATTGCAAAAATTGTAACAACTCTTTTCACCGTTCAATATTAATACTTTTGATTCGCTTTAAAAACCATGATTTAAAATTGTTTTATTATGACTGCTGAAATTATTTACAAGGGAGAACTTCGAACTGAAATGAAGCACCTTCTATCGGGTGAAATTGTTATTACTGATGCCCCAATAGATAATAATGGAAAAGGTGGCGCATTTTCACCAACTGACATTGTTGCTGCTGCCTGTGGGAGTTGCGCTTTAACAGTTATGGGAATTGCCGCACGAACTCACAATATTTTATTGGATGGAACAAGAGTTACAGTTTTAAAAGTAATGATCAACAATCCAAGAAAAATTTCAGAAGTTCATCTGGATTTTTATTTTCCTCAAAATAATTATTCAGGAAAGGAGAAAAATATTTTAGAAAGCAACGCTCGAACTTGTCCTGTAACTTTGAGTTTACATCCAGATATAAAACTTGATTTGCAATTCCATTATTGAATTAAAATTCTAAAACTATTCCAATACTTGGAAGAATAGTGCCCGAGATATTTGCTATCAAGGATGTATTATATCGAAGCAAATCGTTTTGATTAACAACAGGATTACCTAGTTCATCTCGCTGTACATCTAAATAAGGTTGCCCTTCGGATTTAAAGTTATAGGCATTTTGAATATCAAAATAGGTATTCAAATTTATCTTTTTAAACAAGAATTTTTTATCTACCCTAAAATCCAATTGATGAAAAGATTTTATTCTGCTTGCATTAAGTTGAGAATAATCAAGCAGTCCCTTACCTGTGATATCCCAAACAGAAACTAATGAGCTTTGTGAAATATCATATGGAGTATAAGGTGTGCCACCACTATACCTCCACTTCACTCCTATTTCCCAAGTCTTCCCAATTTTTTTTCCTCCAGTAATTGCAACTACTACTTGATTATCCCAAGTGGAAGGGATAAGATCTTGTTTTTTATCACTAAAAAAACTTCTGAAAAGAGTGACTGAACCTAAACCATAAAATCCTTTAAAATATTTTTGTTGAATCAAAAACTCAATCCCATAAGTTCTTCCTTTTGAACTTGAACTTGCGGGTTCATTTCCAATAACTCCAAAATCACCCCCAAGATTTGCAAGTGAAATGGAATCATTAGTAAGAAAAGGATAATGCGCATACAACTTGAAAAATCCCTCTACTGCAATTCTAGTGTTGGTCTTGGTATTGTATTCTGTTCCAATTACAACATGCCTACAAGAAATGTGCTTTATAGCATTTTGTTTATTTATTAAAATATTCAAAGAATCGCGATAACCTAAAACTGTATAGGCAGGCAATTGGTAATAAATTCCTGAATTAAAATTAATTGAAAGTTTTTCATTGACATTATAAGTGAAAGATGCCCTTGGAGAAATTTGTTTCAATGGATTATTCATTTCATTAGAGTAATCGTTAAAATCAGTCCTACCACCTACTGAAACAATAAACCTTTCACCAATAAAGCTCCTTGTTGCCTGAGCGAATAGTGAGAACTTGCTTAAAGATAAATCAGAATTAAAGTCTATTAATTGAACGCCCGATGGGGTTGATATCTGATTAAAAGTTTTGTTTTTATACTGAACAAATTCATACCCTAATCCATAATTTATTTTAAAACCTTTATGATTATAAGTATTTTCCAATCGCAATTTATTTTCAATTTCTTCTGAAGCATAGTTCAAAATCAAACTTTGCAATTCGTCATTATTAAAATATTTTGTTGATGTATTATTCAAATGATTTCGACTGGCAACAATGGTTTGATAATTCTTACTTGAAAAATGTTTGTACACAATTCCACCAGTGTAACTCCACTGCTCATTACTTGGAAGATATCCTAAAATATATTTTTGTTCTGGAGTAGAATCAGCCGAAAGATTAAGTGCGAAATTATCAATGGCCGCTAATCCAATAAAAGTAATTTCATTTTTTGTATTCAGTTTTATTCTATTCTTGAACTGAAAATCGTTATAGGTTGGAAGGAATGGAAGTCCTAAAGTCTTAAATAGAAATTGCAAGTAGGATCTGCGCGCTGATAGAAGAAAGGTTGACTTTTTTGTAATTGGTCCTTCCAACGTTAAACCAATGTCACTTGAGCCAACAGTTGCAGTAAACCCCAGGTGATCATCGCGCCCATCTTTCTGGGTAAAATTAAAAACTGAGCTCAATGTGTTTCCACGATTTGCCGGAAAGGCACCAGAATAGAATTCAACCTCCTTTATAAAATCAACATTAATCATTCCAACCGGCCCACCGGAAGACCCCTGGGTTGCAAAGTGATTAATATTAGGAACTTCAACGCCATCCAAATAAAATCTATTTTCATTCGGAGCTCCACCTCTTATAACAATATCATTTCGAAAACTAACAGTATAAGAAACTCCCGGAAACGATTGAATCACTTTACTGATATCACGATTGCCTCCAGGATTCCTTTGTATTTCATTAACCCCAATTGTTCGCAACGAAATGGGGCTTTCTTCAGATCGATTGAAAGAATTTCCACGAACAACAACCTCATCTAAAGAACTTACAGTTTCATCCAAACCAACATCAATAACCGCAGGTTTTGAGTTGGTCACTTGGATTTCAAGAACTGATTTCTTTTTAAAACCCACATAACTTACTTCGATATTGTATAAGCCTGGCGACAGATTTTTAAGCTCATAAATGCCCTTTTCATTTGTTTGAATACCAATTGAAGCTCCAGTAATAGCAACTGTAGCAAATTCAATTGGCTGATTGGAGGTAGCATTGAAAACATTTCCTCTTATAATTCCACTTTGTGCTAAAAGATTAAGAGGCAGAATAGAAAAAATAAATAGAAAAAACTTCATGATTCACTAAAAACAATAGAAACTTAAAAATGTTTTGATTACACAAACATAAATATCCGAGTTAGTATTATAAAATGGTTTTTTAGCTTTGTCTTCTTAAATATTTTATGGAACAAAAGTGGTTTGAAAACTGGTTTGACTCTCCTTACTACAAATTACTCTATCGTCACCGTGATGATCAGGAAGCCGCTACATTTATAAAGAAACTTATAATAGAAATCAATTTAGAAAAAGGAGCTAAAATTTTAGACATTCCTTGTGGAAATGGTCGCCATGCAGTTGTTATGGCTCAACTAGGCTATGATGTTACTGGCATAGATTTATCACAAAGAAATATTTGCGAAGCATTACTCAATGATTTGTCCAATCTTCATTTTTTTGAAACCGACATGCGCACCCAAATCTTCAATAACCATTTTGATGTGGTAATGAATCTATTTACAAGTTTCGGATATTTTGATAGTGAGGAGGAAAATAGAAAAGCCATGTTATCCATTACAAAATCATTAAAACCAAAAGGAATTTTAGTGATTGATTTTTTAAATAATAAATTATTACATGAAAACTTAAAACATTCGGACATCCTTAAAATTGATGGTGTTGATTTTATTATTAAAAGAAAAATTGAAAACAACTTTGTTATAAAATCAATTCATATAAAAGATGGTGCAAAAGAATTTAATTTTGAAGAGTGTGTTCAGTTACTTGAATTAAAAGATTTTGAAAAATATTATTCTCCTTTCGGCTTAGCAACTGAAAAAATATATGGCGATTACCAACTAAATCCTTTCAATAAAAATTCTGATAGATTAATAATTATAGCCCGAAAAAAAAATGATTGATTGGTTAATTACATGGGATAAAAAAATATTCCTTTTCATTCATAATAGAATGAGCAATTCCTTTTTCGATTCCATAATGCCTTTTATTCGCAACAAATATTCTTGGATTCCACTTTACTTAATTTTTATTTTATTAATCATTTATTATTTCAGAAGAAAAAGCTGGCTGGTATTTATAGCAACAATTTCACTTGTTGGGATTACCGATTTTATAAGCAGTAGTATTTTTAAACCATTTTTTCATCGTTTGCGCCCCTGTCAAAATCCAGAATTGTTTTTGCACATCCATAAAACTATTGAATGTGGAACAGGATTTAGTTTTATATCATCACACGCCGCCAACCATTTTGTCCTTGCTGTTTTTCTTGGATTAATTTTCACCGAGAAATTAAAATGGTTGTTTCCATTTTTATTTTCCTGGGCTTCTCTAATCTGTTTTGCCCAAGTATATGTTGGCTATCATTACCCAGCTGATATTGCGGTGGGAGCATTTGTAGGAATTATTTCAGGAATAATTGGGACACACATTCTTAAATCTTGCCTTAAAAAATCATCTTCGCATTTAATATGAATCACCTGTTTGTCTGTTCAATTTTATTTATTGCTCCATTAGCCGGCGCCATATTTGCCTTGCTCGTGAAGCAGAAAGACGATGCAAATTTTAAACTCATACTTTCTTTCAGTGGCGCATTTTTATTCAGTATAATGATGTTGCATTTACTACCTGAAATTTTTCAAACCCATGGTGTAAAAGCTGGATTATTTATGTTGATAGGATTTTTTATTCAGGTGTTTTTAGAACAGGCAACTCACGGAATTGAACACGGACATATTCACCACCACAGCGAAAGCAATACTTTTTTAATTTCACTTTTTATTGGGTTAAGCATTCATTCGTTCTTTGATGGAATTCCTGCCGCACTTCCTCACACAGGTGAACAAGAACGCTCAACGTTGCTTTATGGAATCGCTTTACATAAAATCCCTGAAGGGTTTGCGCTCGCAAGTATTTTTCTTTTTTCCAAATACACAAAAACCAAAACGCTGATTATTGTTTTGTTGTTTTCATTAATTGCTCCTGCTGGGGCATTAGTCTCTTCGTTCATTCAAGAAACTGACAGCAGCTACTACCCTCTTTTGCTAGCAATAGTTGCCGGTTCATTGTTACATGTTTCGACTACAATATTGTTTGAATCAGAAAGTGGAAAACATGCTTATACTTTCAAAAAAATTCTGGTTATTATATTTGGTGTTGCACTATCCTTACTCACTCTTTAAAAATTAAATAAAATGTCTTTTGAATTCATCATTGTAAATGCTCAGGCTGAAAAACATGTTGCACTCATTCAACTCAATCGTCCAAAAGAATTAAATGCGTTGAACACTCAACTCATGAGCGAATTGCGTGATGCATTAAAAGAATTAGATAACAATGATGAAGTGCGTGCCATCATCATTACAGGAAATGAAAAAGCATTTGCAGCAGGAGCTGATATAAAACAAATGGCTGATAAAACTGCTATTGATATGATTAACATTGATCAGTTCAGCACATGGGATCAAATAAAAAGAACTAAGAAACCAATCATCGCTGCAGTTTCAGGCTTTGCCTTGGGTGGAGGATGCGAATTGATGATGCATTGTGACATGATTGTTGCATCAGAATCGGCTCGAATCGGTCAACCTGAAATAAAAATTGGAGTAATGCCTGGCGCGGGCGGAACACAGCGACTCACGCGTGCAGTTGGCAAAGCACTCGCAATGGAAATTGTTTTAACCGGAAAATTTATAACAGCTGATGAAGCCCTGCGAGCAGGTTTAATAAATAAAGTAGTACCGAACGAAATGTATTTGAAAGAAGCATTCTCATTGGCAAAACAAGTAGTTGATAAATCTCCTGTTGCCATAAAACTTGCAAAAGAATCAGTGCTCGCCGCGTTTAACACCTCATTGGATGAAGGGTTAATTTTCGAAAGAAAAAATTTTTACTTATGCTTCGCCTCCGAGGATCAAAAGGAAGGAATGAAAGCATTTATTGAAAAGAGAACTGCAGAATTCACCGGAAAATAATATTTTTTAAAATTTACACTTAAATGATACAATCAATAAAAAATTCTATCAAGAAAATAATCCGACTTTCTGGAAAAACATTCCTGCCAATTAATTCCTATCACAAATCATTTGAAATGGTAAAATATGATTGGCTGAAAAATAAAAATAAAAACAATTTTTGATATCGGTGCAAATGATGGTGAATTTATTAGAAGGTATCGGTCTGTATTTCCAGATGCAATGATTTATGCATTTGAAGCAATGCCAGAACCATTTAAAAGATTAAATGAAAAACTTAGTTCAGATAAAAAACTGAAGACATTTAATGTAGCCCTGTCAAATTACAAGGGTGATGTTGATTTTTATGTTTCATCAAATGAAGGTTCAAGTTCACTCTTACAGATGGAAGAAGTTCATAAAATTAATTTCCCAACTTCAGCCAAAAATCATTTAATAAAGGTAAAATGTGATTTGCTTGATAATTATCTAACAGAACTGAAAATTGAATCTGCTGTAATGATGAAATTAGATGTTCAAGGTGCTGAGCGATTAGTATTGGAAGGTTCAGTCAAAACTTTAGAAATAGTTGATGTGATTTACAGCGAAGTAAATTTTGTCGAATTGTATAAAGATGCAGTTTTAGTAACCGACTTAATTGTGCTTTTAAAAAAATACAATTTCAATTTTGCTGGAATTGAAAACACTTTTCAGAGTTTAATTGACGGAAGTTTTACTCATGGCGATGCAATATTTGTAAAAGATAAAAAATAGAAAAACAAAAACATAAAAACAATTTTTGATATCGGTGCAAATGATGGTGAATTTATCATTCGCCACCATCAATCACCAAAACTTCTCCATTAATGTACCCTGAGAAATCAGAAATCAAAAAGAAGTAAAATTATTCGGGCAATAACTTATTATTTATAAGAGCGTCATTAAAAGTCTGAATCACAGCTTTCAGCTTTTCTTCTAATCTCATTTTCACACCAGGCAATGTTCCTAAAATATTTTTTAAGAAGAGAGGATCAGAAGTATAATTAAACAACGCAACTGTCTTTGTCCCATCAAATTCCAAATGATATTGCTCGTCTTCAATGTGGTAAATTCCATTCAAAAAATTATAGACATAACGAACGGAATCTTTTTTAAAAATACTTTCTCCGAAAGAAACGTACTTGCATGGCACCTGTAAAAAATCAATTACTGATGGCAAAATGTCAATCTGCTGAACGGGCTGATTATATACTCCTTTCAAAGATTTATTTGGCGAATAAAAAACAATCGGAATACTGACACCACCACGTGGAGTATGGTACAAAGGAGAATCAAAATGAGCTCCATGGTCAGCAACAATCACAAAAAGTGTTCGATTAAACCAAGGCTGTTTACTTGCGGTTTCAAAAAACTTCTTTAGTGAATAATCAGTGTACCGAATAACTTGAGCGTATTGATTTTTTTGTTTTTGAAAATCCTGTTCATATCTTTTAGGAATCATGAAAGGCGGGTGCGAAGTCAAAGTAAATAAAGTTGCAAAAAATGGTTCCTGCATAGAAATCAACTGCTGATTCACATATTGAAAAAAAGATTCGTCCCATATACCCCACGTGCCATCAAATTCTTTCACATTATTAAATTCATTCATCCCAAAGTAACTTTCATATCCAGCTGCTGCAGCAAAAAAATCAAAAGCCATAGAACCATTTATTCCACCATGAAAAAATGCAGAGCTATACCCAAATTTTTTAAGAATGGATGGAAGTCCCTCTATTTTATCTTGTTGATATTTAGAAAAAGTAAATGCTTCATCCATCATAGTTGGTATTGAAGCTGTAATAGAGGGCAACCCTTCAATGCTTCTATGTGCATTAGCAGATGCATTGGTGCAAACTAATCCACCTTTAGCAAGTGAATCAAGAAACGGTGTATACCCTTCATTTTCATTCAAACTTCCCATGTAATAACGCGACAAACTCTCCCATATAATTATGACCACATTATCGCGTCGCATCGAATCCATTGAAACATTATTAATGCGTTGAATAGAAAAAAGTTTTTTCAGTTTCAATTCATTAAAATATTTTACAGGTTTTAAGGAGGGCCCTTGGGAAGTGATAATAATATTGAATGGAGTATTTGTGGTAAGCGGAACGAGTGAAGAGCTTACATAACTAGCAGCAGAAATAGGAATAATAGGCCGACGCTGCCATCCTCCTCTCGCACCTAAAATAGATAAGCAACAAATTAGAAAAAGGATTGCTATTTGAAAAATAAAAAATGATTTTGGTGGAAATTTATATTCTGTTTTAGTTAATTTAATTCGATTGTAAAACCATAAGGTTATAAAAATGATAAATCCATAAACAATTAATAAGTACCAATAATCTTTCAAGTAAGAAGGCAACTGATTCATCATGTCTCCAGTAGTACCGAAAATGTCGAAGCTAGATCTCTTTTCAACAAAACTGAACCAACGCAAATCAATCAATGCAAAAAATAATGCTGCAAAATTGGTTAAGAAGAATATCCATTTAATGCTGACCTGGTACCCTTTTAGATATCTGAAATTAAATGGTACTAGATGCAAAAGAATAAATAACGAATTTATATAAATTACAGCTGATACATCAAACCTTAACCCAACAACAAAAGCAAGTAGTATCTGGCTGAAAGAATTATGGTTGAATGAATCATAATTAAATAAAAAAAATAATAGCCTAAACAATGAATAGACACATATTATTAAGAAGATTCTTCTTACGAGCAGCCAATAAAAATTAAATTGACTTTTCACTTTTAGTTAGAAAGAAAAAAAATTAAAAAGCTGTCGCTATCAAGGAACTCAATTTGCATAAATATCACAAAAAAAAATGCGTAAAAAATTATTATCATTTAAGTTTCAATTAAAAAAAGAGCTTTAAGTTTTCCGCATTTGCTCCCACATGTCCCACGCTTCCTTTGGAATTTTATCAAAGTGAGTGAACTGACCTGCATTGTATAACCATTCGCCACCATCAATCACCACAACTTCTCCATTTATGTATCCCGAGAAATCAGAAATCAAATATGAAGCAAGATTTGCTAGCTCCTCATGATTACCAACTCTTTTCATTGGTAAACGCTGCATAGGATCAATAATTTTTTGCAATGGTTCAGGAAACAATCTGGTCCATGCACCCTCTGTTGGAAAGGGGCCAGGTGCAATTGCATTGCTTCGGATATTATACTTCGCCCATTCTGCAGCAAGAGATCGGGTGAGTGCAAGCACACCCGCTTTTGCACATGCTGATGGAACGACAAAACCAGAACCTGTAAAAGCATAAGTAGTTACAATGTTCAGCATATTGCCACTTGATTTATTTTCAATCCAATGTTTTCCAAAAGCAAGCGAACAATTATAAGTTCCTTTCAATACAATATCTACCACTGTATCGAACGCTTTGGCTGTTAACCTTTCAGTTGGCATAACAAAATTTCCAGCTGCATTATTTAATAGTGTAGTAACCTTTCCAAATTCTTTTATTGTTCTATTTAAAAGATTTTCAACTTCATCGTAATTCCGAACATCACATACAACCGGCAAAACTTTTTTTCCTGTGAGCGCTGAAATTTCATTTGCCGTTTTTTCCAGCACTTCTTTTTTTCGACTGGTAATGACTATCGAAGCCCCAAGTTGTGATAACATTTCACTCATGCTTCTTCCCAATCCAGTACCTCCACCCGTAACAACAACCACTTTATCTTTTAGAGCATCATCACGCAACATCAAATTAATCATCTTGTATTTTTTTTGAAAAATAAATAATACTTTTTGTAATTACTTTTTAATAAACCACAATTTAGCAATTGCATTAAAAAGAATTCTCAATTTAACGAAGGATCATCAGGCAAATTAGATAACATTTTAAATTTAGCACCCATATTTTTTAATACGGTACGCCACATACTGTTTGATTCATTAGAAAATATATAATCACTACTAGCCTCTACAATTATCCAAGCTTTATCATCACATTCAACCTCCAACTGTCCAAGATCCCAACCACTATAGCCAAGAAAAAATTTAACTTCAGTTTCTTCAATCTGTTTCGTGTCAAGCAATACTTTTAACTGATTAAAATCTCCACCCCAAAAAACACCTTCAATGACTTCAATACTATCTTCAATTAAATCACCTCGACAATGCAAGAAATGTAGGGTGTCATTTTGCACAGGCCCACCTAAAAATAATGGTGCTTTTAATTCTGGGAAATCTTGCATCGCTTGATTAATTGTTAAATCTAAAGGATGATTTAAAACAAATCCAAATGTGCCATTTTCATTATGTTCACACAGAAACAAAACAGAAGAACGAAAATTGTCGTCAGCCATATAAGGCTCAGACAACAAGAAACATCCAGCTATGGGATTTGGTAATTGTTTTTGCATATCGGCGAAAATAGAATTTCTATTCGTTTACTTTTCCAACTATTAAATAATTTATTTTTAAAAAAAGATCATATTTTGATTACTGCTTCAATAAAACCATTTAGAAATCAACTGTTACAAGAAGCTTATAGCCCAAAATAAAAAAAAGTGCTAAAAAGCAACCCCACAAAACTTTTTATTTTATTATTTCTATTTTTACCTCAACAAAAAATAAATTCATGAAAAAATCAATACCTAATCTTTTAGCGATTACGCTATCGCTTACCCTTTTTTTTAGTGCTTGCTCAAAAGCACCAAACAAAATCCTTCCTAAAAAAGATGGTTTATGGACTGCAACTTATACCTCTATTGAAACAGTTGGAGGTGCCTCCAGTACACAAACAGGTGCATGGAGCATCACATTTTCTGAAGGAACCGGAGTTGCTACAGAATTAGGCTTTTCGTTACCTTTTACATGGTCTTATGACAAGAAAAATAAAACAATTACAATAACTTTTACAGGGTTTTCATCTGCTACGTATAATGTAGAAGAAATGAAAGCAAAATCTGAAAAATGGACTCGTAACTATACCGAAACATCAGGGGGTATTACATCTAATACGAATGAAACATTTAATCTTACTAAAGTTGATTAATACTTATTTTCATTGAAATAAAAAAAACCGCATCAATTCTGGTGCGGTTTTTTTATTTATGTTCTGCTTAAACACTAATTTATTTTGGGAAACTCGCTCAGAAATTCAAACTCTTTATCTTCCCAATAAATTTTACAACAAAAAGTTATTGCGCCATTGCTTACAGCCAAATATGGAACTTTTAAAGTAAGATTATACATAGCGGCCTGATCAAACACCTCCTGTGTTATATTAACTGAAGGAGCCTTACATTCTAAAATCATAAATGCCGATCCACCCCTGTCATATACAACCATATCCATGCGACGCGGATTGCCATTTACATTTAACCCTTTTTCAATTCCTATTAAACCTTTAGGATATTGTAAATCAAAAATCAAATAATGAATTAATTGTTGGCGAATTTTTTCTTCGGGTGTAAATGCAACAAATTTCTTACGAAGAATATCAAAAATTTCATCCTTACCTGAGCGCTTTCGAAATCGGAATATATATTCTTTAAAAATTATTGGAACAGCTTTCATAATTCGGCGAAGTTAATCAGGAACGGATTAGCCACAATGAATAATCATTCTAATCATTACTTTTAGCCATCGAAATCATTATTAATGAAAACAAAAAAAGAAATAGTTGACAATTGGCTTCCTCGCTACACAGGGCTTGAGCTCAATGAATTTAGCAGGTACATACTACTAACGAACTTCAGCAACTATGTTGAATTATTTGCAAAATGGAACAAAGTTGAGGTGAAAGGAAAGGATAGAGCAATGAATAATGCCACAGCCGAAGGAATTACCATTATTAATATTGGAATGGGTAGCCCAAATGCTGCAACAATTATGGATTTACTCAGTGCTGTGCAACCAAAAGCAGTTTTGTTTTTAGGAAAATGTGGGGGACTAAAAAAGAAAAATAAATTGGGCGATTTAATCATTCCAATTGCAGCAATTAGAGGGGAGGGAACATCTAATGACTACTTCCCCCCAGAAGTTCCTGCACTGCCATCATTCGCCTTACAAAAAGCAATTAGTACAACTATTCGAGATAACAAACAAGATTATTGGACCGGAACAGTATACAGCACAAACCGAAGAGTTTGGGAACACGATGAAGTTTTTAAAAAATACCTTCGGAAAATTCGCGTTATGGGAATTGACATGGAAACCGCCACTATTTTTATTACCGCATTTGCCAATGAAATTCCTTGTGGTTCTTTGTTATTAGTTTCTGATCAGCCAATGGTTTCTGAAGGAGTAAAAACTGAACGAAGCGATAAAATTGTGACTGAAAAATTCGTTGAAAATCATTTAAAAATAGGAATTGAATCATTAAAACAATTAATCAATAACGGACACACTGTTAAACATTTGAGATTTTGATTTAAATGAAAAAAGAATATTCGGATGTCATTAAAGAATTAAAAAGTAAAATTTATCATCCCATTTATTTTTTAGAGGGAGATGAAGCTTATTTTATTGACAGCATTAGCAATTTTATTGAACAAAAAGTTTTAACTGAATCAGAAAAAAGTTTCAATCAATTTATTTTATACGGAAAAGACACATCGGTTAATCAGATAAATGATTATGTGCGTGGCTATCCAATGATGGGAACTTACCAAGTAGTTATTGTAAAAGAAGCGCAGAATATAAAAGTTGATGAATGGGAATTATTACTTCCCTATTTTGATAAACCCTTAAAGTCAACCATTTTGGTGTTATGCCACAAGCATAAAAAATTAGACAAAAGAAAAAAATTTATAAAAACAATCGTTGACCGTTCTGTATTTGTAACAGCCGATAAAATTTACGACAGCAAGTTACCCCAATGGATAGTCAATTTTATAAAAGAAGAAGGATTTAAAATAAATGAACCTGCAGCAACTTTAATGGCTGAATTTGTAGGCAACGATTTAAATCGGATAGCAACTGAAGTAGAAAAATTACTCATCAATATACCAAAAGAAAAAACAATTGACATTGATGACATTAGCAAAAATATCGGGCTATCTCGCGAATACAATTCGTTCGAATTAAACAGGGCAATTGCCTATAGAGATGTACTAAAAGCAAATCGAATCATTAAATATTTCGCATCGAATCCTAAAAATAATCCTGCCGTTTTAGTCATTGGGACCCTGTTTGCCTACTTTCAAAAAGTATATGTTGCTCATTCTTTTGGCGCACGCGATAAAAACACTGTTGCATCAGCCATTGGAATCAATCCATTTTTTGCTGATGAATATTTAGTTGCAATGAGGAATTACCCCCCTAAAAAAACAGAAATAGTACTTCAAACTATTGGCGAATATGAAATGAAATTTAAAGGTGTAAATTCTGCTTACGCCACTCACGATGAACTAATGAAAGAAATGATTTTTAAAATTTTACATTGATGCTAAAATACTTTTTATTAATTCTAGTAATAACTCAAATGGACAGGTGCAATCATCCAACCCAAACCAATTCATCAAAACCTGAGTTAAAAATTTATTACGGAACATCGCAATCATGGTCGGGTGGTGCAATAGGTGCTGGAAAAGGAACCAACTATCGATTCTATCTTTCTGCTACCGATTCAACTTACGGCTTCGATTCAGTTTGGATTAATGGATACAGACTCGCATTAAAAAAAAGAAATGATTACAGTTCAGGAGACACATTAGTGCTTGATGCGCTTGCATTTTTCCCTGGTAGCAGACCTATAGCACCCGAAGGAAGTTCAGAAAAAAAAGGGGCTGAGGAAGCTGCAATGCCATGTTGTGCTGGTGCTTCATTTGTTATCCGATATATTTTCAACAACAATAAAGACCACCTCACATCTGACGAGTTGAAAATTCTTCCTCGTATCAATTATCCTTAGAATAATATTTTTTAATTTTTATACGTAGAAAGTAGATAACTAATCCCCTTTCTTCTTTCACAATAAAGTATTGCAATTATTTTCGCCAAACTAAAAATTAACCTTCTATGAATCTTCACGAATATCAAGGCAAGGAAATACTAAAGAAAAACGGAGTACTTACTCAAGAAGGCATTGCTGTTAGCACATTGGATGATGCCATTAAAGCAGCAATTAGCTTACAACAATCAACAGGCACTACTTGCTGGGTAGTGAAAGCACAGATACATGCAGGAGGACGAGGTAAAGGTGGTGGAGTTAAAGTAGCCACATCAATGGATAAACTAAAAGAGAAAGTAACCGATATTTTAGGAATGACTTTAATAACTCCGCAGACTGGACCTGCGGGTAAAAAAGTAAGTACTATTTTAATTGCACAAGATGTTTATGGTGGCGAAGCTGAACAGCGCAAAGAATTTTATATGAGCATTTTACTCGATCGTGAAAAAAAACAAAATGTAATTATTTATTCTACTGAAGGCGGAATGGAGATTGAAGAAGTGGCTGATAAACATCCTGAAAAAATTCAGAAAGAGTGGATTGACCCGAAAGGAATGTTGCAAGCATTTCAGGCAAGAAAAATTGCTTTCAATCTTGGTTTAAGCGGTGATGCTTTTAAAAATATGGTGAAGTTTGTTGGCAATTTATATAAAGCATATGTAACAAGTGATGCAACAATGCTGGAAATCAATCCGGTTTTAAAAACACACGACAACAGAATTATTGCTGTTGATGCAAAAGTGAATATTGATGACAATGCAATTTATCGTCACACAGAATATCCTGAAATGCGAGATATTGCTGAGGAAGATCCAACTGAAGTGGAAGCTAGCAAGTACAATCTGAATTTTATTAAACTTGATGGAAATGTAGGTTGCATGGTAAATGGTGCTGGCTTGGCAATGGCAACTATGGATATGATAAAACTGGCCGGTGGATCACCTGCTAATTTTTTAGATGTTGGTGGTTCAGCCAATGCTCAAACTGTTGAAGCAGGTTTCAGAATTATACTTTCAGATCCAAGCGTTAAAGCAATTTTGATAAATATTTTCGGTGGCATTGTTCGCTGCGATAGAGTTGCGCAGGGTGTTGTGGATGCTTATAAAAATATCGGTGAAATAAATATTCCAATCATAGTGCGCTTGCAGGGAACCAATGCTGAGTTAGGAAAAGAGTTGATTGACAAAAGCGGCTTAAAAGTTTTCTCCGCAATATTATTAAGCGAAGCTGCTGAATTGGTTAGTAAGATTGTAAAAAGCTAAACGAAATCTAAAATAAAAAAGTAAATGCATTTAAGCCCTCGTCTTCTAACTACTACACATTAAAGAGGAAATGCATCACATCACCATCCTTCACCACATATTCTTTTCCTTCAACCCGTAATCTTCCTGCTGTTCTGCATGCAGATTCGGAACCATACTTTATAAAATCATCGAAGGCAATTACCTCGGCGCGTATAAATCCTTTTTCGAAATCACTATGAATAACACCGGCTGCTTTGGGCCCTGTATCGCCAATGTGAATAGTCCATGCACGAACTTCTTGCACACCTGCGGTGAAATAAGTTGCTAGATTTAATAATTTATATGCAGCGTGAATGAGTTTGTTTACACCGGGTTCATTCAATCCCATATCGCTCAAAAATGCCTTACGGTCATCAGCGCTTTCGAGTATTGCAATCTCGGCTTCAATATTTGCCGAAATAATAATGACCTGAGCGTTCTCGTCTTTCACAGCATTGGTTAAAGCTTGTGTATGCTTGTTTCCGGTGAGCACGCTGGCTTCATCTACATTGCATACATATAAAACAGGTTTATCAGTAAGCAGAAATGCATCAGCCACAATTTTCTTTTCTTCATCAGCCACAGGTACACTTCTCGCACTTTTTCCTTCCTGTAAATGTTTCAGGTAAATCTCCAAGACTTCAAGTCCGCGCTTGCCTTCGCGGTCGCCGTTCTTTAATTGCTTTTTCTCCTTGGCAATTTTCTTTTCTATTGCTTCGAGGTCTTTCAACTGCAATTCGGTGTCGATAATTTCTTTATCGCGCACGGGATTCACAGATCCATCAACATGAATCACATTATCATCATCAAAGCATCTAACAACATGAATGATAGCATCGGTGTTTCGGATGTTGCCAAGGAATTGGTTGCCGAGACCTTCGCCCTTGCTTGCCCCTTTTACCAAGCCGGCTATGTCAACAATTTCAACAACTGTCGGAACAATTTTATTGGGGTTCACGAGTTTCGCTAATTCGTTCAGCCGCTCATCGGGCACTGTGATGACACCAATGTTTGGTTCTATAGTACAAAATGGAAAATTGGCTGCCTGCGCCTTTGCATTGCTGAGTGCATTAAATAAAGTTGATTTCCCTACATTCGGCAAGCCGACTATTCCGCATTGTAATGCCATTACTAATTATTTTTTTGAGCGGACAAATGTAATTGCTGATTTTAAAATTTGGTGATTAATAAAAAGAGGGGAAGAGGGTTAAGTGGAAAGGGAGAGATTTGGTGATGAACGACCTTTTAGAACTATAAAAAGTTTTAGCAAGTCCTGCTATATAGTTAGCGTGGACTTTAAAACATTTAGCGTGAGGTTTAACAATTTTATTATCAAAATTTAATTTGTTAGTGCTGTTGTTAGCTAACAACTTAAAATCTGTCACTAAAACAGGGTTATATTCTATACAAGATAAAACCAAACAGCAGTGTTTCACTGACTTCAACTTTCGATAACACAGCAAACATCTATTTTGATTTCAATTCTCCTGTTGTCGCCAACACTACTGACACTTCATTCGCTACATGGCATTTCTGAATTACCAATTGAAAATAAGTTGTTGATTTATCCGAATTCTGTTACAGATAGGCTCACCCTCGAATTCCAAAACGGAATTGCAATCAATCAAATTGAAATCACTGATTTATTGGGAAGAAAAGTGTCTGGTTAAACAGTAAATCAAAAAACTGTAAGCATCAATCTTAAATCACTTTCATCAGGATTGTATTTTATAAAAGCATAGTCACAGGCTGGCAAAATTCAGGTAAAGAAATTTGTAAAACAGCAGTGATTCAATTACTGAATTGTATCCACCACAAATGAATAGCCTGAAATGGGACAATAATTGGTGTGGGTTGCAAGAGTAGTGGTATCGTTCAGCTTTATAGTGGCTGTAACACCTTGTGCCATTGAAGAAGTATTGTAAGCAAATAACAATACCTCCTGCCCCTTCTTTCCATAAAAAGTATAAGTCCACGAATTGTTTTTATGGTCTTCTGAAACTTGTGTTTGCAATGAATCGCTGTAATAAATAACCTGACAATCAGTACAGCCAATGGAGTAAGTGACTTTGTAAGTTTTTTTTACCGGAGTAATAATATTATCCGTTTCTTTCTTTTTGCAAGAAACAAAAACAATGACAATTATTGAGATTAAAAAGATCAGCCTTTTCATTTTATTTTTTTCCAAATATAAGCATAGATCAGTATGGGTTTAAATGGAAATACAGGTATCCTTACCTATTCAAAAATAAAAAACCCTGCAAAAAACTGATTGCAGGGTTCAATATTAAATTTTGCTTTTATACTTTTTTCTTCGCGTTTTTTTGATTGATGATAATGTGCATGCGGTTACCCTCTAATTTAGGCAAGGCCTCAACAGAACCAAAATCGGCTAAGCGTTCAATAAATTTCAACAAGAGCAATTCTCCACGATCTTTAAAGACAATGCTCCGCCCTCTGAACTGCACATAGGCTTTCACCTTTGCTCCTTCGGCTAAAAATTTTTCGGCGTGCTTGGTTTTAAATTCAAAATCATGATCATCAGTGTTGGGTGTGAAGCGAATTTCCTTCATCACATTTTTCTGCTGCTTGGATTTCATATCCTTTTCCTTCCGTTTCTTTTCATAAAGAAACTTACTGTAATCAATTATTTTACATACAGGGGGATCAGCACCAGGTGTAATTTCAACAAGATCTACTTCAAGATCTTTTGCCATTTTAATGGCATCACGGGTATCAAATATTCCCGATTCAATATTCTCACCACTTACTCTGACTTTAAGTGCGGTAATTTCTTCGTTGATGCGATGTTCTCTGGCCTTCTTTCTCTGAAATGGCTGCGGACGGTAGTAAGGAAGTGCTATGGCTTATGAATTTAGTTTAACGATAATTTTCTATTTCTTCTTTTGCGTAGCGGATGAAATCATCAATGTTCATGATTCCTTGATCGCCTGCCCCTTGTTTTCTAAAACTTATTTGATGGTTGGCTTCTTCTTTTTCACCAACTACAAGCATGCAAGGTACCCTTTTCAACTCAGCATCGCGTATTTTTTTTCCAATCTTTTCATTTCGTTCATCAACGACGGTGCGAATATCAGCATTTTTTAATTTTTCTTTTACAATTTCTGCATAAGGAATAAATTTTTCTCCAACTGGCAAAACTGTTACTTGTAAAGGAGAAAGCCACATGGGGAATTTTCCTGCGTAGTGCTCAATTAAGAATCCGATAAAACGCTCGTGGGTGCCCAATGGTGCGCGGTGAATGCAGATTGGTGTCTCAGGCTGGTTGTGCTTGTTCTGAAAAGTTAAATTAAATCGTGCTGGTTGACCGAAATCAACCTGATTGGTTGCAAGCGTAAATTCTCTACCAATGGCACTAAAAATTTGCACATCAATTTTAGGCCCGTAAAATGCGGCTTCGTCGCTAACTTCGATATAGGGAATGTTAGAAGAAATTAAAACGCGTCGAACCATCTCTTCAGTTTTCTTCCACAACTCAGGCATATCCAAATATTTTTTTCCGAGCTTAGCAGGGTCGTGTGTACTAAACCGCATTATGTATTTATCAACTCCGAATATTTTAAAATATTTCTGATACATTTCATTTACGGCTTTGAATTCTGATTCAAATTGCTCTTCAGTACAGTAGATGTGCGCATCATTCATGTTCATGCTGCGCACTCGCATGAGCCCAAATAATTCTCCTGATTGTTCATAACGATAGCAGGTTCCATACTCTGCTAAACGAATTGGTAAATCCTTATAGCTTTTTGGCGAAGAAGAAAATATTTTATGGTGATGTGGGCAGTTCATTGCCTTTAAATAATATTTAGTTCCATCCACTTCCATTGGAGGAAACATACTTTCAGCATAGTAAGGCAAGTGTCCGCTGGTTAAATATAAATTTTCTTTTGCTATGTGTGGCGATTTAACCCTTGAATATCCTGCACGAAATTCGGTTGACTTTGCTAATTTTTCCAACTCTTCAATCATGGCACCACCATTTGGTAGCCACAACGGCAAACCCTGTCCAATGTCATCGTCAAAAGTGAATATCTCCATCTCCTTCCCAATCTTTCGATGGTCGCGCTTGCGGGCTTCTTCCACCATTACCATGTACTCATCTAATTCTTTTTGTTTTGGAAAAGTAATGCCATACACGCGAGTCATTTGCTTGTTGTTGGAATCGCCGCGCCAATAAGCCCCCGCAATATTTGTTAACTTAATTGCTTTGATAAAAGAAGTATTCGGCAAGTGAGGACCGCGACATAAATCAGTAAAATTTCCCTGCTGATAAAAAGTTATTTCACCATCCTTCAAATTATTAATAAGTTCTAATTTGTATTCATCGCCTTTTTCATTAAAATATTTTAATGCATCAGCTTTAGAAATTTCAGTCCGATTGAAAGATGAGTTGCTATTAGCGAATTCGCTCATTTTTTTCTCCAACACAATTAAATCTTCATTTGTGAGTGTGGTTCCACCTAAATCAACATCGTAATAGAAACCATTATCAATGGCAGGTCCTATTCCGAATTTTGCTCCCGGATAAATAGATTCCAAGGCTTCGGCAAACAAGTGCGCACTACTGTGCCAGAATGTGCTCTTGCCTTCTTTATCGTCCCATGCTAAAAACTTTAATGTTGCATCTTCATTAATTGGTCGAAGCAAATCGCGTACTTCATCATCGACTTTAGCAGCCAATATTCTTCGCGCTAATCCTTCGCTTATACTTTTTGCAACATCTAAAGCGCTTGTTCCTTTCGGATATTCCCGTTGAGCTCCATCAGGAAATGTAATTTTTATCATCTACTTATTTCCGTTTAACTTATTTAATTCATTTTGAGCAGCCTCATAATCAGGTTTCAGATTTAGGGTTTGCTGAAAATCAACTCCCGCCTGATCTTTTTGTCCATTTACTAATTCACACAACCCTTTGTAATAGTAGGCTTCAGCGTATTGAGGAGAAATTTTTGTTGCCAAATTGAAATGTCGCAATGCTTTATCAATTGAATCCTGCTGCAAATAAATAAAACCCAAATTAAAATAAGCAAACTCATACTGCGGATTTTTAACAATCAATTGACGATATGTTTTCTTTGCTACTTCATAATTCATTTTTGCTTCTAAATTATTTTTCATCCGATAAGCATCTTCGGCCTGGTCCTGATAATATTTTGCTTTGGCATACCAAGCTTCTGATTTACTGCTATCTAACCGAATTGCGTTATCAAAATAAGATGGCGCCAGATTTTTATTTTGTGCTGAATACAATAAACCTAGCTGCATAAATGCATCGTAAAAATCTTGCTTATATTGAACACATTTTTGATAAGCTGCAATGGCACGGGTGGTATCTTTTAACTCTTTGTAATTCATTCCCATTAAAAAATAAGCATCAGAATTATTTTCATTTGTTTTCAATATTTCTTGAATCTGTGCCAATGAGCTCTGATGGTCTTTAACAAAGAGATAAACTTTAGCCAACTTAGCTCGTGCAATTAAATTATCAGATTGTAATTTTATTATAGTTTGCAATTCACCAATTGCCCCTTCTACATAACTTCCCTGTAAAAAAATATCGGTCAACAGAAAATGATATTTTACATTGGTAGAATCAATGTCAATTGCTTTTTCAATATCATCATAAGCAAACCGAATGCTATCGATTTGCATAAACACTTTACTTCGTTGAAAGTACAAATCAGCATTATTCGGATTATCACTAATCTGCACACTTAAATCCATCAATTTCCGATTGCCTTGAATGATAGCCGTTAAACTATCTTCATGAGGATCAAAAGAATGATTACAACTGCATGATGAAAAGTAAACAGAGAAATAAATTCCAATGGTTATAAAAAGAGAAACAATTAAATATTTTATCATCGGGTCAAAAGTAAGGAATTAGCAGTCGATGTTTATACTAAACAATTTTCTTAAAGCTTGCATTTTAAAATGGCACACACCTAATTAATTAAAAATTATCATGACAAATTAATGACAAACGAGTTGAGATTGAAAATCTTTGCTTGTTAAGTTTGTCGTCATGAAAACTATATTTTTAAGTGTTTTAATAATTTTAATTTCAAATCATCTTTTTTCGCAATCAACAATTCTATCAGATTCCATTTTATTTTCAGGAGAAAAGCATTTCAAAAATGTAAAGCAGTTAACTTTTGGTGGCGATAATGCTGAAGCTTACTGGAGTTTCGACAGCAAGAAATTAACTTATCAATTCAGCAATCATCACGACATTCAGTGCGACCAGATTTTTTTCGGAACTGTTCCATCCGGAAATAAAGAATTTAATTCGCATATGGTGAGCACCGGAAAAGGGAGAACAACCTGCGCTTATTTTCTTCCGGGAGATTCGTTGGTGCTTTTTGCAAGTACACATGCAAATGCTGATTCGTGTCCGCCGACTCCTGATAAAGTGAAACTGAAAAAATATGTTTGGCCGATTTATAATTCATTTGAAATTTATATTTCTGATTTGAGAGGAACCATTCGCAAGCAACTGACTTCAAATAATTTTTATGATGCGGAAGCAACCATTTCTCCAATGGGAGACCGAATGATCTTTACCAGCGACCGCAGTGGTGATTTGGAATTATACACCATAAATCTAGATGGCAGTGATGTAAAGCAAATCACCAACACACTTGGTTACGATGGTGGCGCATGGTTTTCACCTAATGGAAAAAAAATTGTTTGGCGCGCATCGCGACCAACTACCGACGAAGAAGTAGAAGAATACAAATCGCTTCTTGCACAAGGCTTGGTTGCCCCGTCAAAAATGGAAGTGTTTGTTGCGAATGCTGATGGCTCGGATGTGCACCAGGTAACTGATATGCCGGGCGCGAATTGGGCACCGAGTTTTACACCCGATGGACAACAAATTATTTTCAGCAGCAACTACGAGCATGCAAAAGGTTTTCCATTTAATTTATATCTCATCAATGTTGATGGAACTGGTTTAGAAAAAATTTCTTATTCCAATACTTTCGATGCATTTGCAATGTTTTCGCCCGATGGAAAAAAATTGGTTTTTTGCAGCAACCGCCACAACGGTGGCGGACGCGATACAAATATTTTTGTGGTTGATTGGGTGAGGTAACTAAAAAGTTTGACTTTCTAAGTTGGAGATTCAATTTTCTTCTTCATCTTTAGCCAAAAGATTTTTTATATGGAAAGATTTCAAGGCCTCATTGGTATTGTGTTGATTTTAAGTATTGCTTTTTTAGCATCAAACAACAAACGACGAATTAATTATCGCTTGGTTATAAGCGGAATTTTATTACAGATAACAATTGCGTTTTTAGTTTTAAAAGTTACACCTGTCACCAATTTCTTTAAGTGGATTGGAAATCAAATCGGGCACATTGAACAATTTGCCAAGCAGGGTGCTTCATTTGTTTACGGTGGCATTATGGTGGACAATCATTCAGGTGGCTCTTCACCTTATGGAGCTGAAAACATGTTCATTTTCGGGTTCAGTGTAACAGCCACCATTATTTTAGTGTGCGCACTGGTCGCTATCTTCTATCATTTCGGTATCATGCAAAAAATAGTTTCGGTCATTGCCATTGCCATGAATTTTGTGATGCGTGTGAGCGGCGCCGAAGCACTCAGCAATGTGGCGAGCGCATTTGTGGGGCAAGTGGAAGCGCAGGTAATGATTCAGCCTTACTTAAAAGGAATGACGATGAGCGAACTGCTCGCAAGTATGAGCGGAAGCCTGGCTTGCATTGCAGGTGGAATTTTAATTGTGTATGTGAACTTCGGTGCGAGTCCGGAATATTTACTCGCTGCAAGTTTGATGGCTGCACCAGGTGCTTTAGTGATTTCAAAAATCGTGTGGCCTGAAACCGAAGTGAGTCAAACAATGGGCAAAGTGAAACTCGAAGTAAAATCACCATACAGCAATGTAATTGATGCAATATCACATGGAGCTGGTGATGGCTTTAAAATTGCTATGAATGTGATAGCCATGATTATTGGTTTCGTGGCAGTTATTGCAATGCTTGATTTTATTTTAGGAAAAGTTGGTGTTTGGACGCACATGGATTTTGTGCTTTCGCTCGACTGGATTTTCGGCAAGTTATTTTATCCGATGGCGTGGGCAATGGGAGTTCCATCAAAAGATGTAAGCGCAGTTGCTACATTAATGGGAACAAAAATTACCATCAACGAATTTGTTGCCTTCTTTAATTTAACACATGGCGTATCAGCTACACTGAGCCCAAAAGCATTAATGATTGTGAGCTTTGCCATTTGCGGTTTCGCCAATTTTAGTTCTGTTGGAATGCAGATTGGTGGCATTGGAGCATTGGCTCCTGAGCGCAGAACTGATTTAGCAAAGTTGGGAATGCGTGCTTTGCTCTGCGGAACACTTGCCTCCTATTTATCTGCTACAATCGCAGGTATTTTAATGGGCTAATACCTACATAAGAGACAAAATTTTTCAATTAATTTTTCCTTAAAATCAATGCTTTCACGAAGAAAATTTATTACTCAAACTTCAGCAGGTGCAGCGGCGCTTGCCATTCCATTTGATTCAAATTCCTTTTCAGGAATAACTAATATAGGAAACCCATTGGTACTTTCCACTTGGAATTTTGGTATGCAGGCAAATGAAGCCGCCTGGAAAATACTAAGAGCTGGTGGTCGTGCATTGGATGCAGTTGAAGCAGGTGTAAAAATTCCTGAAGGTGATCCAAAAGTTACATCCGTTGGTTTGGGTGGCTTGCCTGATCGTGATGGTTTCGTTACACTCGACTCGTGCATTATGGATGAGAACGGACAAGCAGGCGCAGTCTGCTGTCTCGAACACATTGTTCATCCAGTTTCAGTTGCGCGAATGGTGATGGAAAAAACACCCCATGTAATTTTAGTTGGCGAAGGCGCATTGAAATTTGCACTCGACAACGGATTTGTAAAAGAAAATTTACTTACTCCCGAATCGGAATCAGCATGGAAAGAATGGTTAAAGACAAGTAAGTATGCACCTATAATCAATTTTGAAAATCACGACACAATTGGAATGATTGCTATGGATACAAATGGAAATCTTTCAGGCGCATGCACCACTAGCGGACTTGCATACAAAATGCATGGTCGAGTTGGCGATTCACCAATTATTGGCGCTGGATTATTTGTTGACAATGAAATTGGTGCCGCAACTGCAACTGGTCATGGTGAGTTTATGATAAAAACTGCGGGCAGTGCCATGGTGGTTGAAATGATGCGACAAGGAAAATCTCCTGTGGCTGCGTGCAAAGAAGTAGTGAATCGAGTGGCGAAAAAATATCCCGAAAAAGTGAAAGACATTCAGGTTGCATTCATTGCTATTAACAAAGCAGGTGAGTACGGAGGATATGCTTTACACAAAGGTTTCAATTTTGCACACTACAACAATGATGGTTTTGCTTTGACTGATGCAGCCTACTTTACTGAGTAAAAACTAATTTTCAACTAATTATATCTAAATGAAACATTTAATGAAAGCAACATTTTTTTCTTTTTGCTTTTTTCTTTTGATTTCATGTTCTAAAGAAAAATCCCCAACTGATTCGGTTGATCCATTCATCGGTACAGCAGGAACCGGACATACATTTCCTGGGGCATGTGTTCCATTTGGAATGGTGCAGCTTTCACCCGATACAAAAACAACAGGATGGGAACATTGTAGTGGTTATCATTCTGATGACTCTACAATTCAAGGGTTCAGCCACACGCATTTGAGCGGTACTGGTTGTGGTGATTTAGGTGATATTATGTTTACTCCTTTTATTGAAGGGAAAAATGATTCACTCATTCAGCAATCATTCAAACATGAGAATGAAAAAGCTGGTGCAGGATTTTACTCAGTAAAATTTAACAATGGAATTGAAGTAGAACTCACTGCAACTGAACGATGCGGAATTCATCATTATGTTTTTCCTGAAGAGAAAGAAAATGTTGTGCTTATAGATTTAGTTCATGGAATAAATGATAAAGCCGCCCAAACTTTTATTCAGCAGAAAAACGATTCAACTATTGTTGGTTATCGTTTCTCCTCAGGTTGGGCCTCTAACGAAAAAATATTTTTTGCTGCTAATTTTTCAAAAGCAATTTCCAAAACAGATTCATTAGATGGAAGAATCATTCTCCATTTTAATTCAAATGAAATTTTAATTAAGGTTGGAATTTCTTATACATCTATTGAGGGGGCAGAAAACAATTTGGAACAAGAATCATTCGGAAAATCATTTGAATGCATCAAAGATTCTGCGAAAGCAAAATGGTTACGGTCATTATCAAAAATTGAAGTGAAGGGCGGAACCGAAGAACAGCGCTCCATTTTTTACACTTCACTTTATCACTGCATGATACATCCTTCGCTGGAAGATGATGTGGACGGAAGATACAGAGGAATGGATGACAGCATTCACACCGTTGATACTGGGCACCATCAGTATCATATTTTTTCGTTGTGGGACACTTACCGTGCATTGCATCCGCTCATGACCATTATTGATCCGAAGCGCGACAATGATTTCATTCGTTCGATGCTGAATAAATTTAATGAGAGTGGTCGTTTACCAGTGTGGGAATTGTGCAACAACGAAACCGATTGCATGATTGGCTATCATTCCATTCCCGTTATTGCCGATGCATACATGAAGGGCATAAAAGATTTTGATACAACACTTGCATTGCGAGCGATGATTAAGAGTGCGATTGACACACGCAGCGGTCTTGGTTATTATCAGGAGAAAGGATACATACCAAGTGATAAAGAAAATGAAAGTGTGAGCAAAACACTTGAGTATGCTTACGATGATTATTGTATTGCCCGAATGGCGAAGCAGATGAACTGGAATGATACAATTGTGCGAAAGTTTTACGAGCGCAGTTCTTATTATCAGAATTTATGGAATCCGGATGCAAAATTTTTTACGGCTAGAAAAAATGGAAAATGGATTTCACCTTTTGATCCATTTGAAGTGAATGCGAATTACACCGAAGCAAATGCGTGGCAATATTTATTTGCAGTGGCGCAGGATATTCCGGGACTAATAAAACTGATGGGTGGAAATGGTAACTTCGAACACAAACTTGATTCTCTTTTCACAGCACATTCCGAATTGAAAGGTCGCAAACAACCCGACATCAGTGGCTTACTCGGGCAGTATGCACACGGCAATGAACCGAGTCATCATTTTGCCTGGCTCTACAATTACATTGGTAAATCAGAAAAGAGCATTGACAAGGTGCGATATATCCTAAATAATTTTTATCACACCGGAAGAAATGGTTTGATTGGCAATGATGATTGCGGACAAATGAGTGCGTGGTATGTTTTCAGCGCGATGGGATTTTATCCCGTGTGTCCTGCTTCAAATTATTATGCCCTGGGTTCACCAATATTTTCAGAAGTAAAAATTCATTTAGACAGTGGAAAAACTTTCACCATCAACGCAGAAAATATTTCTGCACAAAATATTTATGTGAGCAAATCAGAATTGAAAAATGGAAAGAAGGAATTTCTTCCATGCTTTATTTCTCACCATGATATTTTACATGGAAAAAAATTGAAATTAACAATGAGTAACGCTTCGTTAAATTCGGATACAAAATCATTTCTTGAAGAAACTTCTAATCCTGATAAAATTACTCCTATTCCATATTTAAAATATGATTCACGAACTTTTACTGATTCTGTTATTGTCACTCTCAAAAATATAATGGATTCAACAAATCAGTTTTACTTTTTTGACGGTCCAAAAAATGGTAACGACTCAATTAGTGTTTTATACAATTTTCCAATCGTAATAAAAGATTCAAAAAAGATTACTGTATTCGCAGAACATCGGAGTGGAAATTATATTCACCCAACTTCAAAAACTGATTTAATAAGACTTCAGGAATCAGTTGAATTCAAAAAAATTCCGTATCAAAAAACCGTCACATACAAATATCCTTACAGCGAACAATACACTGCTGATGGAATGAATGGTTTAGTAGATGAAGTATTCGGAGAAACAAATTCATTTGGTGCCTGGCAGGGTTTTCACGGAACTGATTTTGAAGCAACAGTGGATTTAGGTTCAAAAAGAAATTTTAAACACATACAAACTGATTGGCTCAATCAACGTTGGTCTTGGATTTTTAATCCAACAAAAGTTCAGTACTTCATTTCAGATGACTCCATTAATTGGAAAGAAGTTTTTTCAGCTGATTTTGTTGTGGAAGAAAATGATAACAATGGACCAATCATTTCGCCATCTGTCAATAAGCCAATGAGTGCACGATTTATAAAAGTATTTGCAAAATCAATTCAGAGGTGCCCAACTTGGCATCTTGGGAAGAGAGAACCCAGTTGGCTTTTTGCAGATGAAATACAAGTGAATTAATCAATTGGCTACAGGAAATATTAATCAATATTTTTTTCAATTGATTTCTTAATGGCACTAATCTACCCTATCAGCATCTCACTATTAGAAAAAAATGAACTGTATTTTTTTATTACACTATTACTGGGCCAATATTCTTGGCGTTGAGATAATTAAGTTCATTAATCAATCAAACTAATTTTCAACATGTTTGTGGTTCCCTTCCAATGAACAGGCATTGCAGTTGTATTAATCACAATGTCACCCTTTGTCACCCTCCCAAAATTTTTCACAATCTTTTTAACATCTTCAATTGTTTCATCAGTAGAAGCAAATTTTTTATACCCAAATGTTTCAACTCCCCAAACAATGCTTAATGTATCCAATAGATTCTTGTCTTCCATAAAAACAAGAATCCGAGCTTTAGGACGATAACTTGAAATCATAAACCCTGTATAACCACTTCTTGTCATACTAATAATTGCAGCCGCATTTACATCGCCAGAAATTTTACATGCATTATAACAAATAGCATCCGATAGATAGGTTTTGGAATGCATATCAGCCACTTGTTTTTTATTAAAAATACTTTCTTGTTTTTCAATGTTAATGGCAATGTCTTTAATAGTTTCTATCACCAAAACAGGAAACTTCCCGGTAGCAGTTTCTGCGCTTAGCATTAACGCATCAGCTCCATCAAAAATTCCATTTGCCACATCATTTATTTCAGCCCTTGTAGGCCTCGGACTCTCAACCATGCTCTGCATGATTTGGGTAGCAATAATAACTGGTGTTGCTTCCTTAATACATTTTGCAATCACTAGCTTTTGTGTGACCGGAATATCTTGTTGAGGCATTTCAACCCCCAAATCTCCTCGGGCAATCATTATGGCATCGCTCTCACGAATTATATCGTCAATATTATTTACAGCTTGTGGCTTTTCGATTTTTGCAATCACCTTGGTATTCTTTCCACTTTTCGCAATTAATTTCTTTAAGTGAATAATATCTTTTGCATTTCGAACGAATGAAAGAGCAATCCAATTTACTCCTTGTTTTAAGATAAAATCTAAATCCTTTAAATCTTTTTTAGTTAATGAAGGAAGTGATGTTTCAGAGTTCGGAAGATTAACCCCTTTACGTGAATTCAACTCACCCCCATGTATTATTCTGCACTTAACAGTATTGATATTATTTGTTGAAACAACTTTTAATTCTAGTTGCCCATCATCAATTAAAACCACATCGCCTGCTTTTACATCAGAAGCAAATTTGTTATAGTTTACAAAAATTTTTTCTGCATCAGAATTTGATTTAACAGTGGAAAGAACAATCTCTTTACCATCAATCAACAGAACTGGAGCATTCACAACTTCACCAATTCTAATTTTTGGCCCCTGTAAATCCGCAAGAATTCCAATGTGGGTTTTTAATTCTGCCCTTATTTTTTTTACCCAGTCAATAACTTGTTTATGGTTTTCATGCGAACCATGCGAGAAATTTAACCTAAAAGTATTTACACCAGCCTCCACTAAGTCTTTTAACATTGCATAAGATGAAGACGCTGGACCAACTGTTGCAATAATTTTAGTTCGAGTAATTCTTGGTTTCATAAATTAATTTGAAAACTCAAAAATGAATAATCATTAATTAAAAAGTGAAATAACTTCTTATTAATAAATCGTGAGGTTGTCTATTGTTAAAATCACATTCGTTTTACTTGACCAAATAAAATCAAAGAAAATGCAATTGCATAAATAATTTAGGTAACAAGGTAGACAGGATATACTTTCACCGCTCGTTTTTTCAGAAATGCTGTTAAAAATTATTGCCAATCACATTAGCGAACACAAACTTATGCAGGCAGTTGAATGCCTTCAAAATGGTGGGGTAATCATTTATCCTACTGATACTGTTTACGCCATTGGTTGCGACATTAAGCATCACAGAGCATCAGAACGCATAAAGGCAATGAAAGAAACCAAGCGAAAGCAAATGAATTTTTCTTTTGTGTGTAATGATCTAAGCCAATTAAGTCAGTATGCCGCACAAATTGATACAAGTACTTACAAATTAATGAAGCGAGCCTTCCCAGGCCCGTTCACATTTATTTTGCCCGCAAGCAAACAAGTACCCAGAATTTTTGATACAAAAAAGAAAACGATTGGTATTCGTGTACCCAATCATTCAGTTGCACAGGCTTTAGTTCAGCGATTAGGAAATCCCATCCTCAGCACCTCGTTGCACGACACCAACGAAATAATTGATTACATGACAGATGGCGAATTGATAGAAGAAAAATTCAGAAAACTGGTTGACTTAGTAATTGATAGCGGACCTTGTGGAAATATTCCAAGCACTGTGATAGATTGCACCGGAAATGCCCCTGTAGTTGTAAGAGAAGGCCTAGGGGATTTTTTAGATTTAATGAACTGATAAACCCAAAAAACAATTCAACATTGAACATCCATAATTATAAAATGATAAAACGATTTCTGATATTAATTTTCTCTTTATCTTTTTCAACCATTGTTTTTGCACAAAAGTCTGATATACGAGGAACTGTTTTTGACAAAAAAACAGGTGAGCCAATGATATTTACTAATATAATTTTGCGTGGAACAAACATTGGTGCTACTACCGACTTAAATGGGTTCTTTTCAATCAGTAATTTATCCGCTGGAAATTATATTTTAAGTTGTACAAATGTTGGCTACGATACTGTAGCAATAAACATCTCAGTAAAAGCTAATGATTTGATTACACAAAAAATATTTCTTGAGCCAAAAGCATTTCAATTGAACAATATTGAAGTAAGTGCTAAGCGCGAAGAAAAGAAAACAGAAACAAGTATTTCATTAACCAAACTCACTTCAAAGGATATTCAGCGGCTACCTTCTGTAGGAGGAGAATCTGATTTGGCGCAATACTTACAGGTTATTCCAGGGGTAATTTTCACCGGCGATCAAGGTGGTGAATTATACATAAGGGGCGGGTCACCTATTCAAAATAAAGTAATGCTTGATGGGATGACCATATACAATCCTTTCCACTCAATAGGATTGTTTTCCGTTTTTGAAACCGATATTATAAAGAATGCTAATGTCATGACTGGAGGATTCAATGCTGAAAATGGTGGCCGCTTATCTGCAGTGGTGGATGTTGTAACACGCGATGGAAATAAAAAGAAATTGGCTGGAAAAATTTCAACAAGCCCATTTATTACAAAAGCAATTTTTGAAGGGCCTTTTAAAAAAATTGATAACAACGGCAGTAGCTCTTCATGGATATTAAATGCGCGCTCATCTTACCTTGACAAAAGTTCAAAAACATTTTACTCTTATATTGATACTGCAGGTCTTCCTTTTGCTTTTAACGATTATTATGCAAAAGTTTCAATGAACGGAGGAAACGGAAGCAAATTGAGTCTTTTTGGATTCAACTTTAACGATCATGTAAATTATAGAGGGGTGAGCGATTTCAAGTGGAATAATGTTGGCATTGGTACCAATTTTGTTTTGGTTCCGGGTGGATCTAATATGTTAATTGGAGGTTCTATTTCTTATTCTAATTATCAAATTGCATTGAAAGAAGCCGATGACCAGCCACGCACAAGCAGCATCAGTGGGTTTGATATAAATACCTACTTCACCTACTTTCTTGCCCACAACAGTGAAGTAAAATATGGGTTTACTATTGGTGGTTATCGTACTGAGTTTGAATTTTTTAACACACTTGGATTAAAAACTGGCCAGGATCAAAACACAACTGAATTGGGTGGATATATTGTTGTGAAAGAAGTATTGAACCGATTGGTCTTAGAACCTAGTATTCGTTTTCAATACTACGCCTCATTACCTGTACTTTCACCTGAACCACGCATTGCAGCAAAATATAATCTCAGCGAAAGCATTCGTCTTAAAGGCTCAGCTGGAATTTATACTCAAAATTTTATAAGCACAAAATCTGATAAAGATGTAGTGAACTTGTTCAATGGATTTTTAACGGGTCCCGATCAAGAACTAAGAGACTTAAATGGAGAAATAGCAATTAATAACTTACAGCGTGCAGCCCATCTTGTAGGTGGAATTGAAACTGATGTAACCCAAAATATGGAAGTTACAATAGAGAGTTATTATAAAAACTTTGGCCAACTTATAAATCTCAATCGAAACAAACAATATGAAACTGATCCTGATTTTCAAATTGAAACCGGAAAAGCTTACGGAATTGATTTCCTATTTAAGTATGATTACAAAGGATGGTATGTATGGACTGGGTACTCATTGGGTTATGTTAAACGCAACAACGGCAATCAAATTTATCCGCCGCATTACGACCGCCGACACAATGCCAATATGGTTATCAGTTACACTTTCGGTAAAAACAAGCAGTGGCAGATTGATGCCCGTTGGAATTTAGGCAGTGGATTTCCCTTTACAAAAACACAGGGGTTTTATGAGTTCTATGATTTTCTAGATGGAATTAATACCAACTACACCAATGGAAATGGACAATTAGGAATTGTTTATGACTCAACACTTAACTCTGGCCGACTTCCCTATTATCATCGATTAGATTTATCAGCAAAGCGAATATTTAAACTTGGAACAAATGCAAGGTTAGAAGCAAACATCAGCATCATTAATACATACAACCGACAAAATATTTTTTATTTTGACCGTATTCGATACGAGCGCGTAAACCAATTACCATTTTTACCTAGTGCTGGAATAAGTATTAGTTTCTGAGTATATAAACTAGTTTTTGATTTAGGAGAATTTATAACCCTACAATCAATCTTTTTACTGTGGAATACTAAAGCATATGGTGTAGCCGTTCAGACTGATATTCGTTCCAACAAATAAATATGCTTAGAAGAAGAAATTTAATGATTGGTTTCTGTTTGATATTGTCGGCAGAAACCTTCGCACAAAAAACTGCTTACTACAACGACCCTGCAGCAGATTATAAAAAAGGAGTGGAATTATTTGAACAAGAAAAATATGGCGCTGCACTCAAACGGTTCACAGAGATTATAAATCTATTTGAACACCAAACTAATGCTCCGGTCAATTTGGTCATGAATGCAAAATATTATCGCGCTCTAAGCTGTAAGGAGCTTATGCAGCCACAAGCTGAACAATATTTCATTCAATTACTTACCGAATATGGTGAGAATCCGGTAACACGATTAGCTTACTATCACTTAGGGAATATTTATTACTCGAATAAAAAATATGATAAAGCACTTACTTATTTTAAACAGGTTGATGTATATGATTTAAGTGCAATGCAAACCAACGAATTTCTATTTCAAATCGGATACACTTATTTCTACAAACAAAAATTTAATGAGGCACTTCCATATTTTGAACAAATAAAAAATATACAAAACAAGTATTACTATCCTGCCAATTATTACTACGGATACATTACCTACACTCAAAAAAATTATGAAGCAGCATTAACCAGTTTCAATTTAATTAAAGAGAGTAAATTGTATTCGCCAATTGTGCCATACTACATTACACAAATAGTTTTTTTGAAAGGCGACTTTAACGAAGTGTTGCTATATGCCGTTCCTTTATTAGAGCGAACCGATTTAAAATATACCAATGAAATGCGCCAACTCATTGGCAAATCATATTTCAATACCAATGAATTTGCAATCGCCCTACCCTACCTGAAGGACTATTACAACAAAACCGCACAAAATTTTAAAAGTGATGTATATCAAATTGCCTATTGCGAATACAAAACAAAAAAATATGACGAGGCAATGGTTCACTTTCTAGCTCTCACAGGTCTGAAAGATTCGCTCGGACAAAACAGCTTGTTTTTACTGGCGGATTGTTATCTGAAAAAAAACAAAAAAAGTGATGCTCGAAATGCTTTACTGAATGCATCAAAAATGAACTTTGATAAAGCCGTTAAAGAACAGGCAGCCTATAACTATGCTCAGCTCTCGTGGGAATTGGATTTTCAAGATGTGGCGAGTAAAGTGTTTCAGGATTTTATAAATGATTATCCTAAAAGCAAATTTAATACTGATGCAAAGGAAAGCCTTGTTTCATTGCTTGCAGGAACCAATAATTACAAGGAGGCGTTGGAAATTATTCGAGGGTTTGATGCTCTTAGTCCCTCCATTCGCAAATCATATCAACGAATTGCATTTAACCGTGCTTTGCAATTCAGCGCGGATAAAAATCTTTCAGAAGCAGACAAAACTTTAGATGAATCGTTAAAGAATCCAATTGATCACACCATTGAAGCTGATTGCTATTTTTGGAAAGGGGAAATTGCAACTGACAATAAAAATTACAAGGAAGCGGCAACTAATTATTTAAAGTATTTGGAATTGCAGAAAAATTATGGTAATGGATATTCAGGCGCATCGATTCTTTTAGCAAAATATGGGCTAGGTTATGCGCATGTAAAACAAGCTAATTACCTAATGGCCCACACCTTTTTTACACAGGCAAAGAATGAATTAAAAATAGCTGAGATCGATAAAAAATCTCTTCAGAAAATCTCAAATGATTTATACCTGCGAAGTGGTGATTGTAATTTTGTGAATAAAGATTACAATGCTGCCATTAAAGATTTTCAGCTTGTAATTGATGCCAAAATGGGTAACGAAGATTATGCTTTATTTCAATTGGCAATCATTGCTGGTTTACAAAACCGACCTGAAGATGAGATAAAACTACTCACTCGCATTAATAATGAAATGCCTTTTAGCATTTATCTTGATGACGCATTATTCGAAACTGCAAACACTTATTTTCAACAGTCAGATTATGACAATGCGATCCTTACTTTTAACAGAGTTCTTAATGATTTCCCAAATAGCTCCTATCAGAAGAAAGCCCATTTAAAACTTGGCTTAATTTATTTAAATTCCAACCATACAGATAATGCAATAAATGAATTCAAGTTTGTCGCTGTGAATTTTCCCAATACACAAGAAAGTATGGAAGCCATGAACACTGCCAAACAAGTTTTTATAAATACAGGCGATTCAAAAGGATACGATACTTTTCTGGAAGAAATTCCAGGAGCAAAAATTACCGTTGCGACAAAAGATTCTGTTGTGTACTTAGCATCTGAACAAAATTTTATCGCTGGTGCTTATGATAAAGCTTTAGAGGGCTTCACAGACTACTTAAACACCTACCCCCTTGGTCCGTTTTCAACACAGGCTCATTACTATCGCGCAGAATGTTTAGTGAAGAATAAAGATTTTGAACATGCACTAGACGATTATGTTTATGTGGCCGAAAAAAAATATGGTAATTATAAGGAACGAGCAATTTTACAAAGTGCCCGTATCTATTATATGATTACAACAAATTATAACAAGGCCTACGAATACTATCAGTTACTGAGTTTATCGGCTGATTATAAAGAGAATTTATCAGAAGCATTAAAAGGCATGATGCTATCAGCCTATAAAATGAGTGCCTGGGAAAAAACTACAGATGCTTCCGATAAGATTTTAGCAAACCCCTCCTCACCAAGTACTGATATTATCGAAGCAAATTATTATGCCGCAAAAGTGGCAATGATTAACAAAGATTATTCAAAGGCTGAAGAATTATTTACTAAAGTATTAAAAGGAAATAATTCTACTACTGGTGCTGAATCACTTTACAACATTGCATTAATTTATTTCAATCAAAACAAATTAGAAACTGCTGAAACGCAGTGTTACAAAGTAATTGAACAAAAACCTTCTTACTTCTATTGGATAGCAAAAAGCTATTTATTGCTCGGTGATATTTTCTTTTCTCAAAATGATTTATTCAATGCAAAAGCAACCTTGCAAAGCGTAATTGACAATTACAATCTAGACGATGATATTAAACCTGAAGCAAAAACAAAACTGGCTCGGGTAATTAAAAAAGAAAATGAGGAAATGAAAGTAATGCAAGATTCAGTTGAATATTTCTTTCAGATGGACACACTTGAAGCAGAATAAAAATAAGCACTCAAAATTGCTAGCTAATAAATAACCATATAAAAATAAACTAATGTTAAAACGAATTATATTTTTCTTATCGCTAATTCCATCTTTTTGTTTTGCACAAAAAGATTTGCCTGGAATGAGCCTTGATGTGGTAACTGATTACAAACCATTATTGGCCGATGCAGTAAAAGTTGATGTATCGCCAAAATTAATTACTGCTGACTCAAACAAAGTTGTGCCAACCTATAATTTACAAACGAAGCTATTAAACCTTCCTTTTATTCCTGCCGATATTCACCCAATAGCAATGGTAAAAGAGAATCTGGAAATTACTCAGAATAACTATTTGAAAGCAGGTTTCGGAACCCAACTTTCGTCCTTCGCTTCATTAAATTTAAATACGGGTATAAGTGAAAAGCGCGATGCTGGAATTTTTGCCTTTCATCAAAGCGGAAGTGGTTCACTTGAATATCAAAAATTTTCTGATAACAATATTGAAGCCTATTATAAAAAAATTTTAAAAAAAACTGCTTTAAATATTCAAGCCGAATACACAAATGCAATTAGATATTTCTATGGCTATAACCACGAGGTTTTAATAGATTTTTCTAAAACCGAATTAAAACAAAATTTTCAAACAGTAGAAACCGCCATTACATTTAGCAATACAAAACCTACCAAAGCTTTATGGGATTATAATTTTAGTGCTGATTATTATTACTACTGTAGTCGAACCGGTGGAAATGAATGGCACCTTGCTCCTGGAATATTAATTGGAAAGACAACGGATAAAATTCACATTGGGAGTTTATACATCGGCACTGATATCAATCAGTTTAATGAAGATTCAGTGAGTTCTATCAATTCCATCATTCATATAAAACCATCATACTCCATCAAACAAGATAAATGGAATTTACATGTTGGTTTTGATATTGCTCCAGTTGATAGTTCTGTTTATTTTTTACCAGATGTTGAAGCACAGTACAAACTCATTGGAGAATATGTAGTTCCATTTGTAGGAATTATAGGGGGGATCAATAAAAACAATTTCAAGAACCTTTCAACTGAAAACCCATTTGTGAACGACATTTCCCCAATTGCTTACTCTTCATTGATAGATTTTCATGGCGGAATAAAAGGAAGCATTGGAAATCATTTCTCTTTTTTATTCCGAATTGGTGACCAAATTATTGATCATTTAGCATTGTACAATCCTGATACAAATTTTGTTACCCGCTACAATGTATCATTTGCTGAAGATGCCAATGTGTTTAATGTACATGGTGAATTAAGTTATAAAGAATCGGAGCGACTCAACCTCTTATTTATATCTGATTTTAATAGTTACACCTTAGATTTTAATACAGAAGCATATGGTTTGCCAACTCAAAAATTATCATTAAAAGCGGAGTACAACATTCAGAAGAAAATTCTAATAAATGCTTCTTTATACGCAACTAATAAAACCCCTTATCATCACACTATTGACTCAGTGAATACAACCTCATACAATAAAGGGTTTATTGATGTTAATCTTGGAATGATATATAACTACAAGAAAAATTTAGCTGCGTATATTCAATTCAATAACATTATCGCAAACGCTTATCAACGATGGTTTAATTATCCAACTTATGGGTTTGGAGTAATGGCTGGAGTAATATTGAAATTTTAATTGTTCATAATAAGTTGAAAAAACAAATCGAAAATCCAATGTTTTGGAATTACTTAGCTTATTAGAATCTTTTTAAATTTAAAATTAAATTTGGCTCATTACTAAATAATGACTGATATCTCACCATATATTAAGCAATTGCTTTATCGCAACGATTGCATAATAATTCCTCACTTCGGCGGAATTATGGCTCAATATGCTTCCGCTCAGATTCATCCAATCCAAAATATTTTCAACCCACCATATAAATCACTTGCTTTTAACAAAAGTCTGCTTCATAACGATGGCTTGCTAATAAACGAAATTGTTCATTACACTGGAGTATCATATGATGCAGCTACTATTTGTATTCATCAATATGTTCGAAAATTAGAAAATGATTTGTCGAGTAAAGGACAGGCAGTAATCAATGGGGTAGGAAAGTTTTTTTACGATATTGAACACAATCTTTTATTTGAATCATCTGAAGAAAATAATTATCTTACTAATGCATTTGGGTTCGATCGATTTGTTGTGAAGCCTGTAATGCGTCATGAAGAAGTTGTACATCAATTTGTAAATCAAAATATAAAGAAGAAACGAAGGAATCATGTGGCATGGGCTGGTTTTGGAGTTTTATTAACATTAATAGTTATTGGCTTACAAATTATTAATGTGAGCAACGATTTTAAACCATTCCATATCGATAAAACAAATCTTTGGAATTCCATTACATCAAATTCAAAACCCGATAAAAAAACTGACGCTCCAAAAATTGTAGTTGATGCGCCACCTACACATAGAAAAGATACTTTAGTTCAGATAATTGTTTACCAGCAACCCAATGAAAATTTAACATCTGTAAATTCTGTTACTACAATCCCCACCCCTATTGCAACAACAAATTCATTATCAACTATAAATGATACGCAGACAATTCCAGAAAATTTTGAATCAGTAAAACCATCAATTGCAAATGCAATTTCATATGCAGTATCATCTATTCAAAAAAATAAAATAAAATTTTTTGTTGTATTCGCTTGTTTAAAATCACAAAAAAGAACCGACCTATTTATTAATCAAATGAAACAAAAAGGAATTGATGTTTCAGTATTTATGCAAGACTCTTATTTCAGAGTAGGAATAGGTTCATTCAATTCTTCAGATGAAGCAGTTGATAGCATGCAACAATATCGCAGCCAAGGAATTGATGATGTTTGGGTGTTAAAAATTTAATGTAAAAAATCATTAAAATTTCAGTCCAACCCCTTAATAGTCAGAATTAAAATCTAGGACAAAATATTTTCTTTTTGTGCGCCCCCGGAATATTTCCAGTATATAAAACTGATAGTTCTGGCCCCCCTACGCCGCGACTTACCAATGCCAAATGACTGAAATTAACATCGTAAGAAATGCCCATTGTAAATTTATTTAAATCAAATTTCGTTACGAAAATAAATGCATCATTCCAGCGAATAAACCCCCCTATATATATTCCATAGTCATTTAAATAATTGTAGTTCATACTATAACGCTGCAGGTAACCAAAGACCAATTCATTAAAAGGCCCTTGTTTAGAAAATAAAATTTTAGGATAGGCACTAAACCTATTTCCCATTCCCAAATTTGCTCCAACATTTACAACTAATTTTCTATAAATCTTTGAGGCACCATCGTTATTAAATGTTTGATTGGGTTTAAATAGATGATAAACAGCCGCGCCTGCAGTAATATTAGTATACCTATTAATTAAATTATTATACTCAGATCCTACTGATAAATCATAGTAATCATTTATCCCAATTGGAAATGTCTCAGTAAAAATTCCACCTTCATATTGTTCATCCCACCTAAGTTGATTATAATTAATATTACTCAAACAATAAGCGCCCATCACACCCAATCCAATATATTGTTTATTGAATTTATCAATTGACTGATTTAATGCTGTAGTTACTCCTATGTAAGTGGTATTAAATCTTGAGTCACCCGCGGCATCGTTGAAAATCATTAAGCCAATTCCAAAAATATCTTTCTTCTTTTTCCCTGAAATAAATGAAAGATCGGTACTACCAGAAACCGTTACATAAGGTAATGTTATACTTGCCCACTGACTACGATAACTACTAGCTAACCGATAATCTCCAATAATAAATCCTGTCTTTGCAGGATTTATTTGCAGTGGAGTTGAATAAAATTGTGAAAAATGGATGTCCTGTGCTTTTATTGTATTTAAAAAAAATAATACAAATAAGAAAAAAGATGAGTGAGTTAAAATTTTTGTTCGCATTGAATTTTTATCTTACTAAGGTAACATTACCATGCCGTTCAATTATAAATCCATCGCCACAAACCGCCTTCAAATAAAATACATAGACTGCTGGTGGTAACCGCTTTCCTCTAAAAGTTCCGTCCCAACCAATTTCCTGATCAGCAGTTTCAAAAACTAATTCTCCCCATCTATCATAAATTCGTAAAAAATTTAATTCACGAATTCCCGATGAACGAATCTTAAACACATCATTCTTCCCATTATCATTTGGTGAAAAAACATTTGGTATGTATAAGATATTATCACTACAACTGATAGTTATAATCATTGAGTCTTCTGCCCTGCAACCAAATTCATTTATAGCTGAAAGCGTGTAAGTAGTTGTTTGCAAAGGAGTAGCAATAGGATCTTCACAATCAGTACAACTTAACCAATCAGGAGGAGCCCAATAAAAATCATCAGAAGCATCAGCATTAATATTATAGCTATCCCCAGAAACAATTGAGACATCAGGGCCCGCATAAGCATCAGGTAATGGGTCGATAAAAACAAAGACCTTAAGCGTGTCGGTAATTAAACATATTGCATCTGAAATAATAACTGAGTACGTTGTAGTGCTAACAGGTGCAGCAAATGTGGCAGAACCTGTTGGATTACTTAAATTAAAGGAGGGAATCCAAAAATAATTGGTGCCACCGCTAGCACTTATTATAACTACTTGACCTTCACAAACAGTTGTATCACCCGTTGCAGAAAAAACAGGTGGAGGCAAAACCTTTATTGTCAAGGTGTCTTGTGCGAAACAATTATTTGCGTCTGTAACTATAACCGTATAAGTAATATCCGATAATGGAGTGCAATTTGGATTACCAATTAAATTATTATCTAAATATGTTGGTGGATTCCAATTATAATTTACGCCTCCACTTGCATTTAATTGCCCACCAAAACCCAAACAGATAGTGTCATCAACTCCTGCATAAGCAAATGGAGGTGGGTTAACTGTTACAATAACATTTGCTGTTCCAATGCAATTATTACTATCAATGGTTGTTACTGTATAGTTAGTTGTTGATATTGGAGTTGCAATTGGATTAGGAATTAAAGCACTACTTAAACCCGTAATGGGAGACCATGAATAATTTAACCCTCCTGTTGCATTTAACTGAGTACTATCCCCTAAACAAATGGCAACATTTGAACCTCCGTTTACTATTGGATTTGAAAAAACAATTATAGCTACAGATGAAGTTCCAGTACAACCATTGCCATCCGTTCCCAAAACAGAAAAAATTGTATTGTTAAAAATTATTGCCGTTGGATTCTGCAATAAATTATTATTTAGTAATGGGGCAGGTTGCCAAACATATTGAATTCCACCAAAAGCATTTAATAAAATAGGGACCCCTGCGCAAGTAGTATTGTTTGTTTGTGACGAAGCAGAAATTACTGGTGCATTATAAAGAGAAACAGAAACACTATCTTGATTAATACAGCCGTTAGAATCAGTAACAGTAACTGTATAGGTAATATTTACACCCGGAGTTGAGACAGGATTTGAAACATTCGAATTATTTAAATAAGCTCCAGGCAACCAAGTATAAGTGACTCCATTTGAAGCCGAAAGTTGAGCGCTTCCATTTGGACAAACAAAGACATTAAATGATACAATGGGATTAGGCAATGAAAGAACATTTACATCAATTGATATTGTATCCCCGCACCCTCCTATTCCTGAGCAAATTAGTGTGACAGTGAATACCCCTACTGAAGAAAAATTATGCGATGGGGTAGATGCTGTTGAGAAATTATTAATCCCACTTATAGCGTCACCAAAGTCCCAATTCCAATTAGTAATTGTTTGAATAGATGTATAATCAAAATTCACAGCAGAATTTAAACAAGGGGTTAAATCATCCGCTATAATTCCAATAACTGGAGGAGGATAAACAAAAATTGTATCCAATAAAACACCGGCACATCCATTTTGAGTAGTTACATAAAGTGTAACAATATAAACTCCAATTGTATCATAAAAATGAGAGGGGTTTTGCAATAAACTTGTATCCATCATTCCACTAATGGAATCTCCAAAAGTCCAGAAAAACGAACTGATTGGAGAAATTCCAAAAGTTGAATCAGTAAAAGTCACAGTTCCTGAATCACACATGTATGTATTATCTGGAGTCCAATAAACATTTGGCCCACCCGCAACAATTGAATCTATAGGAAAGGAATAAATACACCCAGCTCCATTTTCCAATAATAAAGATGGATAAAATGTACCCGGAATAGTATAAACATAACAGATGCTGTCATTTGCAAAAGAAACAATATTCCCATCTCCAAAGTCCCATGTGTAAGAAGTAGCGGTAATTGAAGTGGCAACAAAGCATACATTCAATGGATTACATCCGCTTGTTGGTGTAACTGCAACTGATACCATAGGTCCTGCAATTGAAATCATTGAATCTATTACCAATGTATCATTGCATCCATATTGATTATGAATTATCAATGTGACATCATAAGCCCCAGGAAAGCTATAAATGTGAAATGGATTTTGAACATTACTATTTGAACCGTCTCCAAAAAACCATTCATAGATTGTTGCTGAGTCCACACCTGTTGATGAACTTGTAAAATTTACGGGTAGTGGAGGACAACTTGAATAGGTGCTATCAGCAATAAAATTTGCCACTGGATTTGTTACATGAATGTATAAAGTTCGAACCATTGTATCTGAACAGCCAGCAGTATCACTTCCAATTAACACAACAGTAAAGTCGCCGACAGATAAATAGGTGTGGCATGGATTAAATTGAATTGAATTTGTATTATCGCCAAAATCCCATTGATAGGAAAGACTTCCACCTATGGAGGAATTAAAAAAGCAAGTTGATTCTCCAAGACAAACCGTTGAATCAATGGCGATAAAAGAAACATTGGGATGATATGGATTTACATATTGAGGAATTATCAATGTATCATAACACCCGTGATTTTCTAAGGAAATAAGTGTTACATCATAACTTCCAACATTATTATAAATATGATTGGTATTTTGCACTGAGGCAGAATCTAAAACTCCACTTGAGGTGTCTCCAAAATTCCACCAATAAGAGACAGTAGTAGAGACACTACTTGAAGCAGTTGCTAAAAAATCCACTAAAAGAGGAGTACAACCACTTAATGGAATCCCCACAAAATCTAAGTTTAAACCATAAACAGAAATGTAATTAGTATTCATTATTGTATCGTTACAACCATTGGGATTTATTGCAATTAACTCAACACTAAATTTCCCTGGAAAGTTAAAATTTCTACACGGGTTAACTCCATTACTTGTCCAAACTTGGTTGCCACTCAAATTATATATTGCCCATTGATACGACGAAGCATTTTGTGAAAGATTAGTAAAGCAAACTTGATTATGATTACAAATAGCTGTATCGTCCGCAATGAAATCAGCAACCACATTATTAATAATAATACTTTGATTAATTGTATCGTAACAACCTGTTTGAAAATTCTGAACTATTAATTCAACATCATAAGTTCCATTTGAAGGGTAGCTTACAGTAATTACAGAATCAGAAGTTGAAATTGAATTTCCACCAGGAAAACTCCAGAAAAAAGAATCCGCAGCAATTGAGTTTCCTGCATGCAGATTAATATTGTAAGGATCTGAACAGCTACTAACAATGAAAAAATTTGCGACAGGTGGTAATATATGAATCATTGAATCAACAGTCAAAGTATCACAACAACCATTATTGCATACCACCAAGGTTACATCAAACCAACCCGTATCAGAATATATATATTGAGGATTAGCCAAATTACTCATTACATCAAATGGGGAAGCACTAATAAAGTCCCATTGGTATGAGGTTGTAGAGTCAGTACCTGTTGACGAATCTGTAAAAGAGATTGTTCTGTATGCACAGGTAACAGTTGGATTTGCTGAAAAATTTGCGTTTGGCTGATTACCTACACAGACCCCATCTTGAAAAATGATTGTATCAGAACAACCTAAAGCATTTACTACAATCAAACTTATATCATAACAACCAATAGCATTAAAAACATGAGAGGGGTTTTGAATGTTTGATGTGTTTAGTAAGCCACTTAAGGGATCACCAAAATTCCATTGCCATGTAATTGGTAAACCAGATGTTCCAGTATAAATAAAATTAGTTGAGAGTGGTCCACATCCAAAATGCGGTAAAGAAATAAAGCTTGATACAGGGCAGTCAATTATTGAGGCGCTATCATAAACAAATGTATCAGAACAACCCGCTGTATTAGTTACAGTTAAAATTGCAGAATAAATCCCACAGCTGTTATAAACAATATTTGGAGGATTCGAATTATTCCAGATTGAGGGAAAGCCACCTGAGAATTGCCAGTTATAATTTAAGCCTGGACCACCGATTGATGTATTGTTGTAATCAATTATTTGTGGAGGTTGACAGGTGTAAACATTACCTGACAAAGTAAACCCCGCACTTGGATAATTTGACACAACAACTGTTGTACACTTATTAGCAATACACCCACTAGGATATATTATTTGCAAGCAAACCTGATAACTTCCTGGGCTATTAAAAGTAAACTGTGCATTCTGGGTGTTTGATGTCGCTGGAATCGCATTAGGAATTGTTGTCCACTCCCACGACATAGGTGGTGAAGAAGAAATGCCTTGAACATCTAAAACGAATGGAACACATCCGCTTGAAGAATTTAAAGTAAAATCGGAAATATTACTTGCTATAGCGACAAAATTTGATTGAACAATTGTATCGCTACATCCAAACACATTCGTAACAATAAGGGTTACATCATAAATTCCAGAAGTTGTATAAGTTACCGATGGATTTATTTGGGCAGTTGTAGCGGGCAATCCTCCAGGAAAAAGCCACTGATAATCTAGAACACCATTACCGGTTGATGTATTAACATAATCAATGGTGAATGGTACACTGCATGAAATATTGGTAGTTGAGGTAAATGAAGCATTAGGCTGATCATCAATACAAATAAGGTTTGACATTGTAGTATCATCATTACAACCATTTGAATCGGTGACAATGAGCGTAACACTCTTACATCCTGATATGGTATAAGTATGATTGGGATTGGCAAGTCCGCCTGTATTACCATCACCAAAATCCCAGAAATAGTTATTGATAGCTGCTGAACCTAAAATTGTTGTACTATTAAATTGCACACCCAATGGAATACATCCAAGCAATTGATTCGCACCAAAAGATGCCATCGGATTACAAAAAATAGTAGCCACTTGTGTAGCGGTATCATTAGAAATACCATCAGTTACAATTAAAGTGACAATAAAACTTCCACAATTCAAATACGAAGTTCCGGGTTCAAAAAGAGTTGAGTTTACTCCTGGATTCACTCCAAAATTCCATTGATAAGTTAACCCTATACCAGAAGATGTATTAGAAAAAGAAACAGTAGTTGGAGCGCAATTAGGACTTTGATAATTTATTGAAAAAGAAGCGGTAACCTGTGCTTCAGTATTATAAGAAAAAATAGTAAAAAATAGGAAAATTAATGTGCGAGTAACCTTCATGAATGTCGATATAGCAATGTTTTCAAAAAAAAGCTAAAATAAATTTAAAAATAAATAAATTTTTCTAAAGGTCAAAAAAAAATGACTCCGAAGCACTTCGGGGTACTATAAAGCAAACTATTTATCGAATCAAAGTTACATTACCTTTCTTCATTACATCTTGACCATTGGCGCATGTTCCTTCAAAAGAATAAACAAATACACCTGGAGCACAATATTGGCCATTCCATTTACCATCCCAACCTTCGCTTAAATTATAAGTTTGAAAAACCATTTCGCCCCATCGATTAAAGACCCGGAAAGATTTTATCGAATTCAACCCATAGGTTCTAATTTTAAACATGTCATTTTTATTATCTCCATTCGGGGTAAAAGCATTTGGTACATATACAAGATCTTCACTACAAGTTAAACTAATGTGAACTTCTGACTCCGCTCGGCATCCTAAGGAATCAGTCGCAGTAAGTATGTAAGACATTGGCATATTCAAATGACTTACAAATGGATTAATACAATTTGTACAACTCAAGAAATCAGCAGGAAACCATTCAACAGTAGCGCCATTAGTAAATCCGTATAATTGATAAGTTGAACCATATAACAAATCCACATCATCACCAGCGTAAACTACCGGCAATTGATTTACAGTAACTACTACTGTATCTGAAGATGAAAAACAAATTCCATCACTTGAAGTTACAATGTAAGTTGTCGTTTCTGATAGGAATGCAATTGGATTTGAAACAGCAGAATTATCTAATCCTGTTGAAGGGATCCACTGATAATTATTTCCGCCGTTAGCATTTAAATGTGCTTCTTCATTTCTACAGATAGAAATATCATCCAAAGCCTGAATTATAAATGGTCGCAAAACTTTAACAGAAACAGTATCTGATGCTATACATCCGAATGAATCAGTAACATTTAATGCATAAGTCAAATCAAATAGAGGAGTACAAATTGGATTTTGTAAGGAAGAGTCATTCAAATAACTAGTAGGAATCCAATTATATGACATAGCGCTACTACCTTGAAGCATAACAGGGTCAGGATAACATACAACTTGAGAAATGCCAGCATCTACTAAGGGTTTAAAATGAATACCTATAGTTATTGTATCATTAGCAAAACACCCATTCTGATTTCCAACATTAACAATGTAGGTAGTAGAAATTATCGGTGAAGCAATAGGATTTGAAATATATGGGTTATCTAGTCCCACTTGAGGAGTCCATTCGTAACTGTTACCTCCTGTTGCATTTAAAAGAATATTATTTCCTTCACATAAAGAGACATCAGCTCCGGCATTTGCTATTGGCATTTGAAAAACAATTATTTCAATCGTGCTTAAATCAGTGCATCCATTACTGTTAGACCCAACTACACTATAAGTTGTATTTGATGTTGGAGATGCAGAAACAATTCCTCCAGTTGTCGAACTTAATCCTAATGATGGATACCACTCATAAGAATTTGCCCCATTAGCAGTAAGAAATATTGTTTGTCCTTGACAGAAATTAATTTGATTAGAAGTAACAGAAACAATTGGTGCATTATAAACGACTACTTGAGCCGTGTCATTGGATGTGCATCCATTTGCATCTGTTCCGATTACATTGTAACTTGTATTAATTAAAGGGTTTACAATAATTGAGTCCCCTAACATAGTAGTCGACCACAAATAATTTACTGCCCCTGTAGCTATAAGTGTTGCAAAGTCTCCAGCACATATCGGCGCAACAACTGGAATAACAACAGATGAAAATGAATAAACAAATACCGCTACTGTTGCAATTGACTGACAGCCGAAAGAATCATATCCGTTTACTATGTAAGTTGTATTAATAATAGGATTTGCAATAACAGAAGCACCAGAAGTTGAACTCAAACCATTTGAAGGGCTCCAATCATAATTTACTGATCCAGTAACAGATAAAACAGTTGACTGACCAAAACACAAGGTTGAATCAATTGCTGAAGCACTAATAATTATTGGCGACTGAACAGTCACAACTGTAGTTGATAAGGCAGAACATCCATTAGAATCAATTGAACTGACAATGTAAGTAGTTGTAATACTTGGGTTAGCTATAACTGAATTTGATGTTGTTGAATTAAGATTTGTAGAAGGAGACCAAGTATAAATACTCGAACCAGTTACACTTAATAAAGTACTTGCACCAAGACATAATGTTGGATTTGTACTTACAATAACTATTACCGGATCTGGATACACAAAAATATTTACTGAAGAATTATCCGAACAACCAAGCGTATCAGTTCCAGTTACAGTATAGACAATTGACGAATTGGGTTGCGCCTGAATTACACTTCCTGTTGTTAATGATAAGCCAATAGAGGGACTCCAGAAATAATTAATCCCACCAGAAGCCATTAACATTGTGCTCCCAGAACCACATAAAGAAAGAGAGGTAGCAGAAGCAACAACTAGTGGAAGCGAATTAACATTCACTATAATAATCGAAATGGCAGTACACCCATTAATATCAATTCCAGTAACTGAATATGTAGTTGAAACCATTGGAGTTGCAATAACAGTTGCTCCGGTTGAATCTGATAACCCTATTGAAGGTGACCATGTATAACTACTAGCACCGTTAACATATAGCAATACAGACTGTCCAAAACAAATGGAAGTATCAGAAAAATTAGTATTGATATTAACAGGCAACCCAACACCAATGGGAATAGTTTGGCTATTTGTACACCCATTTAAATCCATACCGCTCAAAGTATAAGTTGTTGAAGCAGCTATTGAAACCGTAACTGTTGCACCTGTTATCGTATTCAAACCTATAGAAGGAGACCATATATAAGTTACGGCACCACTTGCATTCACCTGAACTGTTCCCCCGTTACAAATAAAACTTCCTGATGAAATTGCACTAATAATAGGCAATGCATTTACAGTAACGAGCGTGGATACCGTATCAGAACAAATACTATTAATTCCAATAACAGTATAAGAGGTTGTCATTGTTGGATTAACTGAAATAGCGTTTCCTAAATCATTTGTCGACCATTGATAGTCCATTGCTCCACTTGCCACCAATGAAGCGAATTCACCGGAACAAATAGTGTCGGCTGTAACTGTTACAATTGGACTTGGAAGTATAGTTATTGGAATAATTGCTTGGCCTGAACATCCAGAAACATTTGATCCTGTTACCGTGTAGGTAATATTAACTAAGGGTTGTGCAGTTATAATACTACCTGATGTTGAACTTAAGTTAATGGCAGGTGACCAGGAATAAGTAGTGCCACCAAAAGCAGAAAGCAGTACAGTTTGACCAAGACAAATACTATCATTAGAAGCAGAAATATTAACTATAATATTTGAACCAATATTAACTATTGAAGTAGCTTGAGCAGAACAACCGTTCGTATTTCCCCCTGTTACAGTGTAGGTAGTACTAATTGAAGGGGAAGCAATAACCGTTGAACCTGTTGTAACATTCAAACCTATTGAAGGTGACCAAAAATAATTAGTTGCCCCACTTGCTGTAATTGAAACAGTAGAAAATGAACACATCGTACTTATTGTTGGGTTTACATTTAGCAATACAGCTCCATTCAAAATTGTTGTCTGCGTATCAGATGCCAAACAACTATTTATGTCACTATATGAATAAGTGATTGTTGAAGAAGAGCCTGAAACAAGATTCGGATAAAAAATATTTCCAACTACTCCTACCCCATTAAAAATTCCACCAATTGGATTTCCTAACAAGGTATCAGGATTTGAAGAGGGACAATAATTTAATTGTAACCCACTAAAACTGACACCAGGAATTGGGTTCACAACTACAATTGTGTTTATAGTATCCCAACATGAACTATTATTTCCAATTAAAGTGTAGGTAGTATTTGTAAGAGGAGAAACAAATATTGAATTTCCAGCCATTCCACCTGGAAGCCAAGTGTAATTTGATGCCCCATTTGCAAAAAGTAATGCTTGTGCCCCCGAACAAATAGTATCCGAATTTACTGATAGAACAGGAGATGAAAGCACGCTCACAATTGCAACAGTCGTATCGGTGCATGAATTTGCAAAGCCAATTACAGTATATGAAGTAGTAACTAACGGTTGAACCATAACAGCATCGCCAGTTAATAAAATTGGTAGCCAATTATATGTTGTTGCCCCTTGGGCAATAATTAGCGCAGAATCCCCAGCACAAACAATAGGATTATTAACAATAATAATTGGGTGAGAAATAACATTAACAGTAACTGTAGTGTCCTTAAAACATCCATTTGAATCAGTTGCAATAACTGTAAAAGTTGTATTAATCAATGGTGATACAACTATGCTGCTTCCATCTGAATTAGAAGACTGTATTGAAGGCGACCACAGATAATTTAAAGCCCCTGAAACCGAAATTATTGTTGAGGCTCCAATACAAATAGAATCGTTTGCAACAAAAATTAAAAATTGAATTGAAGGAGCCACAGTAACAATCACCGAATCTACCCCCAGGCAGCCATTGGCATCTATACCTGTTACAATATAAGTTGTTGTTGAACTTGGACTTGCAATAACCACTGCCCCTGATGTACTGCTTAATCCTGTTGAAGGGAACCAGGTATAAGATATACCCCCAAAAGATGATAGTATGGCTGATGATCCATAGCAAATAACTGGGCTTGAGGTGGTTGATGTTATTAAAGCCGCTCCATTTACAAAAGTGGTATCAATGTCAAAATTAGAACAACCTAAAGAATCAAAATAGGAATAAGTTATATAATAGGGTCCCCCTGTTCCTGCCAATGATGGGTTAAAGCTATTCCCTAAAATTCCCGGGCCAAATAGAATTCCTCCTTGAGGATTCATCATTAAAGTATCAAGAATAGAATTGGAACAATAAAATGGATCCAATCCATTCAACAAAACATTGGGTAACGGATTTATGTTAACAGAGTACAAAGCAGTATCAGTACATCCATACATATTCATTCCGGTAAGCGTATACGTTGTATTTATTAAGGGCGATGCAATTACTGTTGAATCATAATAACTGTTTAATGTTAAGTCTGAATTCCATATATAAAAATATGCACCACTTGAATACAACGGAACGCTTTGACCAAAACAAATTGATTGACTTGCCCCATTCATCACAATATTAGGGTTGACTGTTATGTCAATTGTCGTAAACCCTGTACACCCATTAACATCTGTTCCAATAACTAAATAATTTGTTGATGATATTGGTGTAGAAACTACTATTGCGCCTATTGAGGTATTTAATCCCGCACTTGGAGTCCATAGATAAGTTGATGCTCCACTGAGGGTAATCATCAAACTGTCGCCCGAACAAATAGATGGATAGATGGGAGTATTAATGATCGCAACTGGTGCTCCAACATAAATAACCGTATTAACAGAATTTGTACACCCTGCAGGATTAGTTCCAAATATTGTATAGGTAGTACTTCCTATTGGCTGAGCAACTACTACAGATCCTGAAGTAGCACTCAACCCAATGGTAGGAGTCCATTGATATATGCTTGCTCCATTCGCAGTTATAGTAGCCGAACTTCCATTACAAATTGAAGTTGAAGAAGAAATAGTAGTTAAGGTAGGTAAAGGGTTCACAATAAAAACTGATTGCGTTGTATCAGCACAGCCATTTATATCAGTACCAATAATTGTATAGGTTGTTGTAAAGCCAGGTGCAGCAATTTGAGTATTTCCAGTTGAACCACTTAACCCAACGGAAGGTGTCCATGTATAATTTAATGTTCCATTAACTGAAAGTGAAGTAGAAGTTCCCAAACAAGCTTGTGCGTTTGTTGAGTTTATAATTGGGGGAGAATTAACAGTAACAGCGACTGTTGTAAATCCAGAACATCCATTTATGTCAATAGCAGTTAAAGTATAGGTTGTATTTACAGCAGGATTAACACTTACATTAAGTCCTAATGCATCAAGATAATTTACCGAGGGTGTCCAACTATAAATTGCTGAGGAAGACCCACTCACAACTATACTATCAGGAATGCCTAAACATATTACTGGCGAACTATTATTTAAGTAGAGAGATAACGATGTCCCAATAGCAACTATTACTGCATTATATCCATTACAGCCAAAGCTGTCAGTTCCAGTGACAGTGTAAGTAGTTGATGAGGAAGGCGTTGCAATAATAGTTGAGCCAATTACTGTATTTAAACCTGCTGATGGCGCCCAGATATAATTTACTGCACCTGAAACAGTTAGGCTTATTGATGAACCAACACAAATAGTTGGATTAAAAGGATTAACATTAATTACCACAGGTGGATGAACAATTATAATTATCGAATCTGAAGTATTACACCCATCTCCATTTATTCCTGTTACAAAATATTTTGTTGTTTGTGTTGGCGTAGCATTCACATTTGAACCTGTGGTTGCATTTAAACCAGTGGATGGAGACCACGTGTATAACAATGCCCCACTTGAAATAAGGGTAGTACTTTCGCCAGCACACAAGCTAGTATCCGGTGATGAAACTGTAATTGCATATTGAGGCATAACATCAATCACAACACTTGTTGATGAAGAACAACCAAATGCACTTGTCTCAATAATGGTATAAGTTGTTAAAGAAGTCGGAACAGCATAAGCACTATGCATGGAAATAAAACTCAAACTTGCTACTGGAGACCATATTAATGATGAACCGCCAGTTACTACTATTAAAGCAGAATCACCGTAGCAAATAGTTCCCGCTGATGCAGAAGACGAAATGGGAACTAATGGATTAACAATTAAAGTGACAGAAACAGTATCAAAGCATCCAACTAAATCATATCCAGTTACTGTATAAGTCATACTAACATTGGGAGAGGCCAGAACATTTGCTCCAGAAGTAGTCGACAGACCAAAGCTTGGGGCCCAAGAATAAGTTGAAGCACCTGAAGCTGTAATTATTGTAGCACCGCCCAAACAGATTGGAACAACATTGGTGACACTCAGGTTTATGGGCGAAACACCAATGAGTGAAAAAGTTCCAAAAGTCTGACAGCCCGATCCATCGCTTACTGTTACAGAATAAGTTCCACCAGCCAGCAATAGCAAATCTTCAGATGTGGCAAAATTACTCCATTGGAAAATATATGGTACGGTTCCTCCAACGACAGATAAGTCTATCGATCCAGTTGCAATAGAACAGGATGGCTGAATAACATTTGCTATAGCAATTGGGCCCGATGTATAACCAACAAAAACTGAATCAATAATAAAGCAGCCAATAGAGTCGGTTACTATTACAGAATAATAAGCCGCAATAACACTATCAATATCTTCAGTTGTTTCATTATTGCTCCATAAAAAGTCATATGGTAACACACCTCCAAAAACGATTAAATCAATACTGCCATCAGATTGATTACAATTTGCATTTGATGATGAAAGTGATAATTGAGGCAACAATGAACCATTAACATTAAAAGAATTAACAACAGAACATCCAATTCCATCAGTTGTGGTCAAAGAATAAATACCTGCTACTAACAAATCTAAATCCTGAGTTGTTGCACCGGTGTTCCATAGAAAATTAAAAGGCGAAGTTCCATTTATTAATGTAAGGTCAATACTTCCATTATTATTTTCACAACTAGCACTTGTTGTAGCAAAAGTTAAATAGGGTGAAGCAACATCACTAACTATTGAAGAAATAAAGGTGGAACAAGAATTAGCATCAGTAATTGTTGTTCCATAAATTCCCGGTGTAAGGTTCTGTATGTTTTGAGTAGTTAAACCATTACTCCAAATAAATACAAAAGGAACAATACCACCTGAAATAGCAATTGAAATTTCTCCATTGCCCAAAGTACAAGTTGCATCAGTAATAATTGAACTTGCTATTGGTGCCGATATATTATTTACAAACTGAGTTAATGTGACCTGACAATTATTTGAATCCGTTACAACAACCGAGTACAAATCAGGAGGAAGGTTGAAAACATCTTCCGTAAAAAATTGACCTGCATTCCAATTATAAGAAAATGGTGCCGTACCACCAGAAGTTGACAAATCAATACTTCCATTTGAATTTCCACAAGTTGAATTTATGTATACAGTAAAAAGCAATGGTCCATTAATATTATCTAAGGTAGCTGATGCATTTGATGTGCACCCATTTTGATCTGTAACAATGACATTATAAATTCCAGAAGAAATATTAATTAAATCTTCAGTTGTATAAGTTCCACTGTTCCAATCAAATGAAAAAGGTGGTGAGCCGCCCAAAACAGCAATATCTATAAAGCCATTATTGTTTCCACAAGTAGAATTTTCGGTGGTGTATACTAATGACAGCCCGCTAATATTATTTATTGTATCAGCTAAAAGTGAAACACAGTTGTTTGCATCAATAACTGTAACGTTATAAATCCCCGACAGAACATTGTTTAAATTTTGAGTAGTTGCTCCATTATTCCATAAATAAGTAAAAGGTGAAGTACCAGCCGTTACAATCAAACTTAATTCACCATTTGCACTTCCACAGGTTGAACTATTGGGAAATGAAGAAAGTGTTGCCCCAGGATTATTAATTAAAATTGTATTACCAAATCCCAAGCAACCATTAGCATCCGAAACAGTTACAGTATAAGTTCCAATTGCTAGGCCGCTAATATTTTGTGTGGTTTCGCCCCCACTCCATCCATAGGTATATGGAAGAGTTCCCCCGGAAACAGTTAAAGAAATACTCCCGTTATTAAAGCCGCATGTGTTATCAATCTGTGAAACTATTAAATCAGGAGCAGTAAGATCATTGAGTGCTACTATAGTATTTGCCAAACAACCATCCGACCCAATAACAGTGACACCATAAGATCCTGCTGGAAAATTATTAATATCCTCGGTGGTTTCACCATTCCACCATATGTATGAATAAGGAGCGATGCCCCCTGTTACAATTAGGTCAATACTACCATTGACATCTCCACAAGTCGATGAAATTATTGAAAAAGCTAATGTCGGAATGGGTGTATCTCCAATAGTAAATATGGCAGTTGCGCTACAGCCATTTATATCAGTAACTACAACACTATAGTTACCCGACGATACAGAAGTTAAATCTTCGGTTGAATAAGATCCACTATTCCAATTAATAATAAACGGAGCCGTACCTCCTAAAATAGTTAGATCAATTGCACCATTGCTTGAATGGCAGGTTGCGTTTGTCATAACCCCACTTAAAACCGGACTCGACTGATTCACAATTGAATCAGTTACCAAGTAAACACATCCATAAAAATCAGTAACTACAACTGAATAATCCCCCGGCGAAAGATTTGATTGATTTTGCACCGTTGATCCGTTACTCCATAAATAACTAAAAGGTAGATTACTTCCATAAACAATAAGATTTAAAGATCCATTGTTCTGCTCACATGTAGGGTTGGATGGAATAATAACAGCCGTTGGACCTGATAAATCGACAATAGAAAAGCTATCAGTTACCATACAATTAAAATTGTCAATAACTGTTACATTGTATTGCCCTGCCAGAAGGTTATTTATAGATTGAGAGGTAGCGGCTGTATTCCACAAAAAAGAATAAACACCATTTCCACCAACAACATTAACAGCACCAGTTCCATTTGAATTACTGCATGTACTAGAAATTCCATAGGCGTTAATTATTGGCCCAGGCAATTCATTTATGAAAATAGATTGAGAAACAGTACATGTATTTACATCAGTTACAATTACTGTGTAGGTGTTTCCACCAAAAAGAGAATTTGCAATTGAATTTACTTGTGCAGGAATTGTATTCCATAAATAAGAAAATGGCAAAGTGCCCCCAACAGCAATTACAGTCGCAGAAGCATTGCCATTAGAGCAGGTATCGTTATCAGCTAGAAGAGAAGAAATTTGCGGTGAATTATTTACTGTGACCACAACTGTATCGGTGTCATAAAAACCATAAATATTACTTGCAATAACAACATAAGTTGTTGTAATAATTGGAGAGGCAATAGGAGATGAAATATTTACATTGCTTAAACCAACTGTAGGACTCCATAAATACGATGCCCCCCCAGTAGCTATTAACAATGTACTGCTTCCAACACAAATTAATTTATCGGTGCCTGCATTTGCTATTACGGTATCAGCACTAGAAAAAGCATTATTCGCAATAGGCTTTGATTTTATTCCAAAGCTAAAAAAAATTAATAATATTTTGAAGATCAAAAAAGATCTCCAAAAACTAGTGAGGCCCATCTTCTAGGTTTATTTATCTTTATACTAAAAAACCTATATATAGTTACCCAGTATTTTCACCATTTTATTAAGGGTAAAGATAATAAAATCTAATGAATTATTCCAATTAGAAAAAATATTTTTTGAAATTTAAATACCTAATTCGAGTCAGATTTTTTAAACTTCTTTAGGGATTTCGACCTTGGTCTACGATTTTTCTTTTTCAAGTAAAAATCAAATGTTTTTGCAGGGCTGTCGGCACCATCATCATCATTTTTCATCTTTAAAATAATGTGAGTTCCTGCAACTAAAGTACTGAAGTTAAGCATATAGTGAAGTTTAAATTAAGCTATTTCTAACATACCCATTTTAATTAGTTTTTTAACCTTTCTCTTTCCCATTATAAAATGATCCTTAGTTATTGGTTGCTTTTTTGCTAACTTAAAAGCGTCAATCAACTCCTCTGCAGTTTTTAATTGCAACCAGTTCATCGGAGATTCTAACTGTGGAAATTTTACTTCATAATGAGAGATTAAGAATTCAAGGTGTTCTTGTGGTGACATGGCGTTTTTTTTTGGTTGTTTTTTATACTTATACCATATATATATATAAAAGGTTACACCTTTATGGTTAGTTTTTATACTGTTAAAATTAAATAAATAGTCCTTATATTCTAAAACATTAATAGAAACTAATAAAAATAGCATTTTACATAAAAAAAGCCCTGTTTTTAAGGACAGGGCTTAAATTAAAATTAGAATATTTAAACTAAAATCTTGGGCAAAAAACCTTAGAACTCTGATGCTTTAATGCACCAGTATATTGAATTGCTAATTCAGGGCCACCTCTACTTGCACTTGCAGGAACTAAACCACTTACATTAATATCGTAGCTCATTCCAAAGGTAAAGCCGCCAACATCTAATTTGGTAGCTAATATCAAAGCATCGCTAAATAAAAAAACATCTTGATTTCCAACTATCCTATAAAATGGTCCGATATAAAAATTAGTTCCTCCAAGTAATTGCCCTTTTCTTTCCTCTAAAATAAATTTAAATAAAGTACCAAGTTCCAATTCAGTATGAGGGCCTTGTTTCATTGCTAATAAATAAGGTGTCATATCAGCTTTTCCACTTATAGGAAATCCCATTCCTGCATGGGCAACAATTTTGGTATATAATTTATCTAAATCATTATCAATAAATGCCAAATTAGGACGATTAACATGCCAAACAGATGCACCTAAAAATTGGTTATTTCTTTTACCATTAATATGATACCATAAAAAACCAAGCGATGCATCGGCGTATGAATAATTATCCGTTGATATAGTTTCACCTGAAGGATTATTGGGGTCATAACCAGCATCCCCATATTGATTTCCAAATGTTAGAAAAAATGGATTTATTCTCTTTTGTGTATAGGCTACATTTAAACCTGTAGAGAAGAAATAATCCATATTTCTTGATAATGCAAAATTATAAGAAAGGGAACCGGAAAAAATATTTGTGGTAAGTTGAGAGGTTCCTGCCTGGTCACTTAAAATATGTAATCCAGCACCAATCCGATTAAAATCGCCTGACTTACCCGAGAATTCAATTGCACCTGCAACAGTTTCGTATGGGTTAGCAATTACACTTGACCATTGATTTCTATAATTTCCAGTGAATCGATAGTTGCCATTAAATACACCAGTAAGCGCTGGATTTAAAGTTAATGGAGACATGTAAAACTGAGTAAGATGAAGATCCTGTGCCCCAACCAAATTACTTAGTAAAACTAAAAGAACTATAAGTATTTTTTTCATTCGTTTTTTTTATACATTAAACTATCTAGTAAAATTAAATTTCTATCTTAAAAGAGTAACATTTCCTTTTTTGAACAAATGATTTCCATTAAACATAGTTGCATTTGCTTCCCAAATATAAACTCCAATTTCGCAATCCTCACCATTTAGTTTTCCATTCCATTCACCGGAAGGATCTGAAGTTTCAAA
>CAMDDP010000006.1 GCA_945892775.1 Chitinophaga pinensis | reverse complement strand
AATGATTGAAAAAAATTTGTTAGCATAGCTGTTGTTGTTTATAACTGTTGATTACTTAATGAATGAATATATTGAATATACCGTTTTTAATCTTTTACTGGAAGAAGCAATTTCTAAGGCTTGATCAATACTTTCGTAAAGGCATGTATTTAATAATGGTTTGTTACCAGATTTAAGTTTATATTGCAAGCAAGCACTTGCCTTTTCTTTATCCCACCGAGGCTTGTTACTACATCCAGAAATTTGAATTGAATACCTAATTAAATGCAACTGTTCTTTATAGTATTTGGGCTGAGATGCTTCTTTAAAATTCATTGGAATTTGAAAAACAGTATCAACCGTATTCAATTGGTTAAAAATAGGGATTGCTTTGGGATTTAACTTGCTTGACAGTTTCTCATTATTTTCGGGAGCAATTTCTGTGATTTCTGAAGTAAAAATCGGTTCCTGCAAAAAGGAAGTGTTATTATCTCGCCAACCTAAGCCACCAAAAAAAGTTGTTGCTACCTCTTTTTGAACAGGCTTAATTTTATTAATAAATTCTGATGCAGAAAAAACTAATAGCTCTCCTAAATTATTTTCTAACAAATAATGACTATTAGAGCTTTTTCCAATTTTATGAATATCCGATAAATAAACAGAATTATCGGTCGGAGTTGTAATCGTAACGAAATTAGGGTGTAAATCAAAATAAATATCAGCTTTTAAATTATTGTCTAGTAATTCAAGAATGCCATTTACACGATGAGACGATGAATAGCTTGCGGGAAGGAACACAATGGCATAAATTGGCATTTTAGTCCCATTTTCTAAAATATTTTTACCATATATGCGTATGGAACCGCCACTTATTAACCAATCTGAAAATTGTTTTTTATATTCTGGGCCACGAATAAAAGAAGATGTAATTCCTTCCATGTCTCTAGAAGGCTTTCCTTCATCTATTGAAAAATCAGAAAAAATGACTGCAGGTTTTTGAAGATGACTTACAACATTGTTTATATTAACTGTCATATAAGTCATATTTTGAACATAATTAACTACACCTAAAACTGAATTTTGTTTTTCAACATTTGAACCAGTAATTAATTTTAATTCTTTATTTTCTCCGATTGAATATATATTATCTGAAGGTTCAATTTTGTAAAAAGCATCTTGAATTAATTTTCCATATACTTTATCGGTTACTCCACGTTTCATAGTGGAACTAAAATCAAAATACAAATCAAAAGCAGCTTCAGTTTTTAAAGTATCCCCCCTTAATTGCTTTTCAAAGTCACTTAAATATTTTATGTCTTCAGCCAATTTTTTATTTAAAATATATGACTTTTTAACGGGATCATTACCACATGATGAAAAAATAAAAAAAATACTTAAAAAGTACAAAGTACATTGTTTAGGTATTAAATAAATATTTTTACGGGAATTTAAAAAGGTTATTGTTTTCATACTAAATTCAGTGAAATTGTTATTAGTTAGCAACTAATTGTATGCAAATATAATAAAATAATAACACGAAGAACAAAAAAGCTATTTAAAATTAAAAATTATTATTTACATTGATATTGCGTTTTTCATATCTCAAAAAGGAATAATCAACAACTAAATAATATTCGTTTTTTTTAAAATAAGGGATAATCGTTCCCGATATAATTTCTTGACACTTACTATTATTAACCATCTTTTCAGTCTCTATACCCCAATAGTCCCATTGCGCTGTTATGGGCTGGTTTTTAATTTGTTTGCTGTTCACCAGGTCTAACATATTTAGCATCGCCAAATGCTAATATTGGCAGAAAGATAATACCTAATAAAATTAAACTGTAATTATCTATTATAGTTTACCCTTTGCTTGGCGCTTAATCAATATCCAGATGGCAAGGATTAAACTGCCGAATATAATCATAGTATCATCACCAACTGCACTATATAATTCATTTCCAACAGAATTTTTAACGGCAATAAATAAAACTGCTGCACAAGGCAGACCTATAAGAATGAGGGTACTTCCTTTACTCATCGAAAGATCAGTATAAGGATATGATTGACCGCAATTTAGACATCGTTCTCTAATTACATTATCTGAACCGCACTTTTTACAAACATTTTTCATTTTGTTTTAATTTAAATATTGTTCCTACTCTTTTCGATTTTCAGATTACTCGCTGTTTTTAAAGTGGTTTTCTTGTCTCCACTTTTTTGTTTTTTCTGTCACATTGGGTGGTTAGCCCTAATTTGACCGGCTGTCGTTTTTTTTAACTTGCCCATAACGGTTTGCGGCTAAAAGAAGTTGGCGATTTCGAAGCACAATACTGCTTGACAACACTGAACTTGATACGAAGCACAAAACTTCAATTAACAACTGAACCGCCAATTTCTTATAGGTGCTGTTAGCGGTTCGTTGGTTTTGTTTTTCATTTGAATAAATTAGCTTAATTCTCAAATAGAACAGACAGCACGCACAGCCCCATGATCACTTTTTTCCCAAACAAAATACTCTCCATTCTCATTGGGATCAAATTTCCCTTCTTTAATATTGAAAATAAGGGCTGTACTTCCATCGTTCTCTGTGCACCAGTAAAATTTCGAAGAAAAATTCCCTTTGCCCTTTAAAAACAATTCTTTATATATATGTTCAAATTCTGTCCTTTTAGGCAAACGATATTTATCGCCTAGTTCTTTACAAAATTCATTTGCTTGCCACCAATTCAATGGTTTTTCAAAATCATTTTCTGCTATTTCTAGAATTTCCCCTGTATTTATATTTCTAATTTCAAACATAACTGATTTTTTTATCCCTACTCTTTTTGAGGTTTTCGGGTTTCACCTAATTTCTTGTTATTTATTTTGTTTTCGCTAATGAACGCTAACGTTTTGCAGCTAAAAGAAGTTATCGATTTCGGATACGAAAACTATCTGCCACCACTGAACTTGATTCAAAGAACAAATATTCATTTAAACACTGAGCCGCCAATTTCTTGTAGTTGCTGTTAGCGTATCGTTGTTTATCTATTGCTTCATAAAAAAATCGACCGATTCGCTGTATTAAATTGTTAAATAGTTAAATGGTTATAAAGCCCGAACTGCACGCACATAAAAGCTTCCCATCCGAGTTTCGTTGTAGCCCGCAGTTCCAGTGGCGAAGTCGAAGGGCCACGCTTCGCTACTGTCGTACTCCGCAATACTCCAATAGTGCGCCGACTTGAACTCTCCTTGTCCTTTTTTATGCAATTGTTCGTAAATTGCTTCTAGTTCCTCTTTTGTTGGCAAACGCCAACCACTGCCAAGTTCAATACACACTCTTTTGGCGTCTTTCCAAGTCATTTCATCAGAAAAATCCTGGTTTGCTACTTGCAGTTCGACTCCGGTTATCGGATTTGTAAATTTTAACATGATTTCTTTCTTTAAAATTATCCCTACTCTGTCTAAAGGCTTTTCGGGTTTTGCCTGTCATATTATTGTTGTCTTTAATAACCAATGAACGCTAACGAAGAAGGGATTAAAGAAGTAAAAAAAGAAGGGGTTAGAAGCACTACTGTTCGTTTACCTACACTGTTTATTAGAAGCTCAACTCTTTGTTTACCTCTCAAAGCCCTTCTTTTTTTTATTTCTTTTAATCTTAATGTTATGCGTTCGTGCTACTATAGATTAGAATTTTACCACTTTCAGGTTAAGAATTCTTTTTCCATCTGAATAATTCAGCAAATAAAATCCCGCAACAATAGTTGAGGAGTTGATAATTGTTTCTGCTGATAAAGTTTTTTGCTTGAGGATTTCTTTTCCGCTTATATCAAACAAAATAACTTCGCCTTTGTCGTTTGTATTGTTTATTTTTAGTTCGTTGGTAAATGGATTGGGATAAGCAATTACATCGGATGAGGTTAATGAGAATTCATTCACTGCGTTAATAATATTAGCCGAACGGTTGTCAATCCATGTAACCAATACTTCATCGTTCGTGAAGACGGACCTTACAGAAAGACTTGCCTCTGCCTGATAAAAAACTGTTGAATCATCATTGACCATTATGTTGGTACTCCATGTTGCGCCACTATTATTAGAAGATGCGATGAAAACATTCCTGTCGTGCGCGGAGATATCCTGTCGTTCATCGCTCCATGTTATATACAATCTGTTATTAGCGCTTCGAACAATGGATGGCCATTGTTCGGAGTTGAAAGCCCAGTTTTGCATCAAGGTTACACCAGAATCCGATACTTGCACCGGAGCGCTCCATGACGCGCCAAAATCATTGCTGCGCGCATATAAAAATTTTAAACCGCTTCCGTTCAGTTCGTAAGTCCATACGGTGTGTACAAAGCCGGAATCATCTACGATGGTTGAATGGTATTGGGCGATTTCCTGAAATCCTGTATATGACGTAAACTGATGATTGCTCCATGTATTTCCGCTGTCGGAAGAAACAACTGCAATGAGATTTTTTTTATTGAACTGGTCTTCTGATACTACTATAAGCACTTCGCCAGTGTTACGCGTAACAATTTGACAAGGGTTGGGAATGAGGCCGTTGAATGCAACTGTCATAGGTAACCAGGTATATCCTCCGTCTGTGCTTCGGCTAAACCAAGTTTCATCAACACTGCCTCCAAAGTCGGGATACCATGTTACATACACAATGCCACCCACATCGCAAGCAACATTGCCAAGAATAAAAATAGGTGAATTGTTATGACTGCTTATTTGCACGGACGGCTGAAATGAAATTCCTCCGTTGTTACTCACCGCGCTTCGAAATTGAACATTGTTGTTGCCTAATCGGTTGTCACCCCATGTTACTATTACTTTTACAATTGACCCGCTGTCAATAACCGCAAGTGCAGGATTTGCCTGTGAGGTATTAGACGCTCCGTCATTCACCATTACAGGTGCTGTCCATTGGATACCATCAGTGCTTGTACGGAGATAAATATCTCCGAAACCGCTGATGTAAGAACAAAACACATGATAAAATATTCCGAGGTGATGTATGATGTTTTTTTGCCCTGCGGTGCTGTTGGAAGATAATGAATCGGGTGACTGGCTGGTTACATTGCTCATGCTTACAGCACCACTTTGACTAAATGTGAGCATCCGTTCGTGGAGACGGTTATAAGTCTGCGCAGAAACAATTGTGCAGGATAAAATAAAAAGGAGAGTGATGTAGCTGATTTTCATATTGATTTGGATTTGATTGTTGTGCTTACTCTATTCGGTTTTCAGCCTCCCCGTTCTTTCTTATTTCTGATTGTCAAAGTTAGTTTCTTGCAGTAAAGTTTCAAGTTAGCACTGTCGCCAAGCATGACGCATAACGTTCAGAAAATTAATGTCAGTAAAAAATACCCGTAAAAATGAGAAAGAATTTTTTATTGCATTTAATTTTTTTGTTCTCTGCTGTTAAGTTTTCGAGCGTATGCACTATATTAGTATAAACAAATTACCAATGAAAATATACAAAGTTAGTTATCGGTATCAGGCAGCAAGTGAGGGTTACTATTTCGCTGCATCATTGAAAGAAGCAAAAGCAAATACTTCTGTTGATGAAAAAGGTGTAACACATTGCGAAAAGGAAATAGTAACCATTGATGTAAAGCCAACAAAGAAAGGAATATTGAAAGCACTAAATTTTCATGCAGCACATAATGACAATGGATGAGGCGTGGAGGGAGAAAACTAAATTGCAGAGAACAAGTAAATATGCGCTATAAATATAATAATTGTAGCGCATATCCAACGCATTTAAGTTGGATATGCGCTACTTCTTTCATTTACCGAGTAGCGCATATTTTTAAATAAGTTTATCTAAAGGTGATTGTATTTTGCTTAAATGCTTCTTGCTAACATGTGTGTAAATCATAGTTGTTCGCAAGCTATTAAGGCATTGAAGAGTCTCTATGCTAAATTTTTTGAGTTTTTTTAATAGCTTTGTCAACTTATTTAATTTTAAATAAATGAAAAAAATTTCTTCTATTTTGTTAATGTGTATTGCAATTTTTATTGCTTCAACACATAACATTCAAGCGCAATGTCAAACCGGTTACTCGCAAATAATTGTCAGTATTATTCCTGATACTTATCCGGGTGAAAGCAGTTGGGATATAAAAGATGCATCAAATGCCATAATTGCGAGTGGTACTACGAACAATGATACCATCTGTTACCTAACTGGAAGTTGTTTGCATTTCACCATGAATGATTCGTATGGTGATGGAATGTGTTGCGGGTATGGTAATGGTTCTTATAATGTTTATCTTGATGGTAATTTAGTCGCATCAGGGGGGCAATTTACTTTTAACGAAATCACATTTTTTAATTGCCCTCCGGGTTCAAGTTGCGCCTCAGCTTTTACCACAATTGAAGCCACACCTTATGTAACTCCAGTTTCTGATACATGGTACGAGTTTATTCCAACTGCAAATGGAATGTATGATATCACCACTTGTAATTTAAATACCTGCGATACAAAAATTTGGGTGTACGATCATTGCAATAATTTAACTTGGAACAATACCAATATCGGCACCTCTTATTACGATGATAATTCATGTGGATATCAAGCACATGTTTCAGCAGCATTAGTTGCAGGTAGTTCGTACTACATCAGAATTGGTGTTGGAATATTGGGCTGTGGTGCCCCAATTAATTGGATTATAAATTATGGCGGACCAATTGTTGGATGCTTAGAACCACTTGCCTGTAACTATAATCCGAATGCAACCGTGTCTGATGGTTCGTGTATTTATCCTGGTGATCCGAATTGCCCTAATGGTCCCGATCTGGCTGTTATGCAAACTGCTTTTGAAAACTCATTGGCCATAGGAACTGTTAATGCAACTAATTGTCAGGTTGCTGAAGGATGTTTAACAGGTTATGGTGTTAGAACAGTAATTAATTTTACTACGCATATAAAAAACTTAGGTAATCAGGATTATTTCATTGGTAATGCAACAAATAACCCAGGCCAGTTTGTGTTTGGATCTTGTCATGGCCACTGGCACTATCAGGGGTATGCCGAGTATGATTTATATGACACTGCCGGCACATTAATTCCAATTGGATTTAAAAATGGATTTTGTGTTTTAGACTTGGAATGCAGCGGAGGAGGAACTGCTCAGTACGGTTGTGGCAATATGGGGATTTCTGTTGGTTGTGGAGATATATATGGTTCTGGATTGGATTGTCAGTGGTTAGATATTACTGATGTTGATACGGGTTTTTATACAATGGCAATTAAAGTAAACTGGGATCAATCGCCTGATGCACTTGGTCATTTTGAAACTGATTACTTAAATAACTGGGCACAGGTTTGTATTCATATTTTTGAAGTGGGTGGGGTTAAGATTTTTAGTGTTGTTCAAAATTGTAGTCCATTTTATGATTGTGCCGGAATTTTATATGGTAACACTCAACCCGATTGCAATGGTATCTGTGGCGGTTCTGCAAGAATTGGAGATTTGAATGCTGATACTTTGCGCACAAATATTGATGCTCTAATGTACGTTAATTATATTCTTGGTGACAGTTTAATTCCTGCGCCTTGCAATGATTTAAATAGCGATATTGATATTGATGTTTATGATGCTGCCTTGTTAACCGGATGTGCAAATTATGGTTCAGCATGGCCTATGGCTGGAGGCGGAATACATAATTATTGTGCTTTCCCTACTGGGCTAACAAATATTAATGACACAGCTACTTTAAGTATTATTGGTGCTGATTTAACTAATCATTACATTGATATTGGCATACAGAATTCAGATAGCAGAGTTTTGGCCTATCAATTTTCAATGAAAGGGTTGACCATACAGTCTGTTCAAAGCTTAGTTAATCCTGTGATGTACCCCATGACACCTTCTTTTTCAGTAGCAAATAATTTGATTGTTGGTTTGAGTTATATTGATAGCACCATTTCAAAAACAACTCCATTTCAACCCCTGTGCAGAATTTATTATTCAGCAACTCTGGATACTGTTTGTATCGATTCAATTTATTCAATTGTTAATCAGCTTTTTCAGGAGGTGATAAATTTGAAAGGTGATGTGTGTATTTCGGGTATGATTAGTAGCTCTACTCCATCATTAGTTCAGGTTCAATCTTCGCTTTCAGTTTTTCCAAATCCATCGAATGGAATATTTGATGTTTCAATTCAGTTGGCAAATACTCAGAATGCAACATTGGAAATAACTGATGCTACTGGAAGAATTATTCTTGTTAATTCATTGAATTATATTTTTGGAAAAACTATTTCTGTGTCGTTAAATGATTATGCTGAAGGAGTTTACTTTGTTAACCTCAAAACAAGTAATGAGGTGTTAACTAAGCGTGTTGTTTTAATAAATCAATAAATGATGAATAATAAAGGCCACGGTAGTTTGTTGTAGCTATCGTGGCTTTTTTATTTTTACAAAACGAAATTAAATTGTTAATTCAGAGTTCATGAAAAACAGATTGCTAATTCTTTTGATGCTTTCACAAATGTTTTTGTTAATTCAAAAAACAAAGGCACAACAGTTTGAAGCACATAGTACCAACTATAAAGATTTCAGTAGTGGTCAATCTCGTATGGAAACAACAACTTTCGAATTCGATTCAACCTCATTTGCCATGCACATGGGAGAAATGAATGTTTATTTTGGTTTAGTTGATATGCATGGGGCTGGCAGCAATCGCAATTACCGCTTGCTCGATAAGAATGACGATACAGTTTATGTCACTTTCAATTTGCGTTCAAAATACATTGATTACCGATTGAAGACTTACTATCTGCGATACATACTAGATAAAGTAAAAGAAATAAAACCCGAGGTGATTGATACCTCTCCACCGAAATTAGATTCTTTGGGAAATGAAATAATAAAAGAAGACACTACTATTTATGAAGAAGCCGATGTGATGCCTGAATTTACAGGGGGGAAAGGAGAGATGATAAATTATTTTTCAATTAATATTAAAATTCCGAAAGAGGCTTCCAAGAATAAAGCTAAAGGCTTTGTTAAGTTGATGGCAGTTGTTGAAAAGGATGGTGCACTCAGTAATATATTAGTGATGAATGACATTGGTTATGGTTGTGGAGAGGAAGCAATTCGGGTAGTTAAAAGAATGCCTGCCTGGAATCCGGGAGAGAATAAGGGGGAAGTTGTTAGAGTAAGGGTGGTGATGATGGTTGGCTTTATGCCGAAATAGAAATTATAATCTAAACTTTTATTCCAATTACAAGAGCATCATCTACTTGTTCATTTATTCCTTTCCAATTGTTAAAGAATTGCCCCGACGAAATTTATTGTTCATCCATACTTAATTGCTGAATGGATAATAACAGATATTTAAATTTTGCGGTCATTATCTTCTTCAAATTTTCACCACCAAATTGATTGCTGATTTATTTGTTAATTCAGTTTTAAATATAGTTAGGATGATTATTTTAGCAATGGTTTAAACATGGAATTCGAGAAAGTAAGTAGCTACATACAGGAAGTTTTAAAAACACAGCTTTCCCCTTTATTACAGTACCATAGTTATGATCACACTATGCTAGTGTTAAAGAGTGCAGTTGAGATAGCAAGCATTGAATTAATACATAATAAAGAAGATCTGATCATTTTAAAGACAGCTGTTTTGTTCCACGACTGTGGTTTTTTAAAAACTTATGAAAAAAATACGGAAGAAGAGGCGTGTATAGTTGCCAGAAAAAACCTTTTAAATTTTAATTATAGCACTAATCAAATTGAAATTATTTGTAACCTAATCATGAAGACTAAAGTTCCGCAGAGCCCTTCAACTCTTCTAGAAAAAATATTATGTGACGCGGATATGTATTATTTGGGCGATGATGATTATGAAAATATAAGTGATGGTTTATTTCTTGAATTAAATTCTTATGGAAAGAATATTGGAGTAAAAGATTGGCTTGAAATTCAAATTAATTTTATAGCATCTCATCACTATTGGACTAATTCGTGTATTTTAAATTTAGAAGCTAAGAAACAGGAGAATTTGTTTCGATTAAAAAGTGTGTTTTCTACTTTAAAACAATAATCAATACTTGTTAAGTATATCAATTTGTTCTTTGCACTATCAATCTATTTTTCAAGCGACTTTGTTGATTTTTTTTTATTGTGTAATAAGATCTAATAAAAAATTTAAATAAACATCAGGATTTAAATACTTGAATCTTTTTTTCTACTTCAATAAAATCAGAAAACTTCCCCATAAATTTTGTGGCTCTAACATTTCTATCATCTATCCAGTGATAGTTTCCTCCTCTCGGTTTTCCAAATAGAATGTTATGATATTTGAAGTTATTTCTTTTCAGCCACTCTTCAGTAATTTTTCTGTGTGACTCTAATCTTGAAGTAAAAAAACAAATGAAGTGTCCTTCGTCGTACCATTTATTTATAAACTCCAATGCTTCTGGAATCAGTTGAGCAGTAAGCATCCTTTCGGGTTCTTCATTCGGAACATCTTCGCAAATGGTTCCGTCAATATCAATCAGAAAATTTTTAATGTGATCAGGAAGGAGCGGACTTCCCTTGGTTCCATCTGCGTTAAATGATTCATTTAATTTAGTCATTCATTAATTAGCCTTAACCTCTGTAATTAATTTTTGTAATGTTGCTTTAGCATCACCAAACAGCATTCGTGTTTTAGGTTCGTAAAATAATTCATTTTCTATTCCTGCATAACCTGCTGCCATTCCACGCTTCATCACAATAACATTGTGTGCGTTTTCAACTTCAAGAATTGGCATCCCGTAAATAGGACTTTGAGGATTCTTTTTCGCAGCAGGATTCACCACATCATTTGCACCAATTACAATTACTGCATCGGTTGAATTGAATTCATTATTAGCATCTTCCATTTCCAATAATTTTGGATAAGGAACATCAGCTTCAGCCAACAAAACATTCATATGTCCAGGCATACGACCTGCAACCGGATGAATAGCATATTTAACTTCCACACCTTTTTCTTCTAATAAAGTTTCTAATTCATGACAAGCATGTTGTGCTTGAGCAACTGCCAATCCATAACCTGGAACTATCATCACTTTTTTTGAATAGCTCAATAACACTGCAGCATCTGTAACTGAAATTTCTTTTATGGTTCCAAGAGCTGAATTACCAATTGCTGCAGCACCTGATGAACCTCCGCCAAACGAACCGATAATTACATTCATTAATGAACGGTTCATTGCCTTGCACATAAGTATTGTAAGAATTGTTCCTGCCGAACCAACTAAAATTCCGCCGGTTAACATTACTTTATTATTGTAAATAAAACCTCCGAGAGCTGCCGCAACACCTGTAAAAGAATTTAATAATGAAATTACGACGGGCATATCGGCACCGCCAATTGGCATTACGAAAAACACACCATAAATTAAACACCCTAAAGTAAGCATTCCGAGTAACGGCATACTTGGTTCTTGAAGAGTAGTTAGGTATGCGCCTGTTGCGATTAATGCTACCATCAAGATTAAATTGATGATAGATTGGCCAGGAATTGTTTTGTCGTTTATGTTGCCATTTAATTTTCCAAAAGCAATCATGCTTCCGCTGAACGAAATACTTCCGATTAATAAACCGGCGAGTACGGTTCCCAAGTAACCATAATCACCCATCTTGAAACTATGTTGGTATTCTATAACAGAAATTATTGCCGCACAGGCACCACCCATTCCGTTGAAGAGCGAAACCATTTGTGGCATTGCAGTCATCTTTACTTTTTTTGCACCAAGTACCCCTAGAATGCTTCCAATTAATAATGCAACAAAAATTAATACGATGTTGGAAGTGGAAAAAGCTTCTCCATTTTCATTCCTTTTTAAAAATATTGTTCCAGCAATTGCGATGGTCATACCGAAAGCGGCAATTAAATTTCCACGCCGGGCAGTATCTGGATGGCTGAGCCCTTTTAATCCAATAATGAATGTGATAGAGCCGATTAAATAAATTATATCTAAAATTTTATCTTCCATCTTAGTCGATTTCGTTTTTCTGAATTAAAGTCTTTTTATCCTTTAATAATTATTTTATCGTTGATTATTTCTTCTTCTTCTTAAATAGTTCAAGCATTCGGTCGGTCACTACAAATCCGCCAACCACATTTAAAGTTCCTAGTATTACGGCGAGAAAACCTAGCGTGAGCGCGAGGTAGTTATCTGGTTCAGCTTGTCCCATAACAATAATTGCCCCTATGATGACCACTCCATGAATTGCATTTGCTCCTGACATCAACGGAGTATGCAGAACTGAAGGCACATGAGAAATTACTTCAATACCCAGGAAGACTGATAGTATGAGAATGTAAATTATTTCCATGTTTTGGCTTAAAAATGCTATGATGCTTTCCATGTTATTTTATCAGGCTGTTTGTGTGGTTATAGATTCTTTAACTTTTGGATGATTAATTTCCTTGTTGTGAGTGATGCAACTTCCCTTTACAATATCATCTTCAAAATTCAGATTGAGATTCCCCTCCTTATCAATAATTAGTTTTAAAAAATTCAACACATTTTTTCCGAACATTTTACTTGCATCAGCAGGAATGGTTGATGGCAGATAAGAGTTTCCGATAATCGTAACTCCCTTGTGAACTATTGTTTCATTATTCTTGGTGAGTTCACAATTACCACCTGTTGATGCAGCTAAATCAACAATCACACTACCGGCTCTCATGGTTTCAACTGTTTGTGTAGTGATTAACACCGGAGCTTTTCTACCTGGAATTTGTGCAGTTGTAATTATTACATCACTCTTCGAAGCACTCTCGTGAATTTTTTGTTTTTGTCTATCTAAAAATTCATTTGATTGTTCAACCGCATATCCTCCGGCAGCGGATGAATCGGCAGCACCTTCCACTTCAATAAATTTTGCACCCAATGATTTTACTTCTTCTTTCACTGCTGCGCGTGTATCAAAGACTTCAACCACGCCACCTAATCTTTTTGCAGTTGCTATTGCTTGCAATCCTGCAACACCGGCGCCAATGATTAAAACTTTTGCAGGAACAATACTTCCGGCAGCAGTCATAAACATTGGAAAGAACTTAGGAAGATTAGTGGCCGCAACTAACACCGCTTTATATCCTGCGGCAGTTGCTTGTGATGAAAGAATATCCATTGCCTGTGCGCGTGTAGTTCGCGGAATCATATCCATGCTGAAACTGGTAATATTTTTATTTAATAGCGCCATTACAATTTCTTTATTGAACAGGGGCTGAAAAACATTTACTAATACAGTAGCTGAAGGTATTTTTGAAATATCTTCATTGGTAACAGTATTTATTCTTGTTACAAGATTGCTAGTTGTGAGCACATCTTCTTTTGTGGTGATGGATGCTCCGACAGTTTTATATTCATCATCACTAACCATGGCGCCATTGCCGGCACCTGATTCCAATTTTACTTTAACATTCATTTTTACTAACTGTCCAACTATTTCAGGAAGCATTACCACTCTTTTTTCTTCTGCAGGTTCTTTTAAGATTCCTATTGTCATTTCTTTTTTCTTAATGAGCGCCAAAAGTAACTTTTGAGGTTGATAAATAGAATAAGCTAATAATTAGTTTTGTAGGTCTAAAAAGGACTTTGTTTGTATAAGTCGAGTAAGAAAAGTCTTAATATTTTTTTATTTCATCAATGTTTATACATTACGCCCATGAAAAAGACGAAAAAAGCACTTGTGAAGAAGGCTGTAGTAAAAAAAACTTTATCGAAAAAATCTGTAGTTAAAAAAACTACAGTAAAAAAAGTAGCGCAAAAAAAATCTTTATCGAAGAAGGCTGTAGTTAAAAAGCCTCTAGTAAAAAAGGAAGCATCTAATAAATCTTCATTGAAAAAAGTGGAAGGGCAGAAGCCAATTTTGAAAAACATAGCAACTAAAAAAACTAAATTAAAGAAGGTTGTTATCAAAACTCCTATTTCTCCCAAAAAAGAAAAGAAGATAGCTGCGCCGAAACCAGTTAAAAAGATTTTGACTAAGAAAAAGGAATATAAAGTTGCTGGTCCACCTGCAATTCCGCTTGCAACAAAAATATCTTCCTCTGGAAAAAAATTATACACTATGGAGTTTGTAATAAGAAGTTCTCCAGTTATTTTATATGATTTTGTAACTGCCACTTCAAATATGGCACAGTGGTTTGCTGATGAGGTTGATCGTAGCCGTGATGATGTTTATACTTTTTCTTGGGAAGGGAACTCACAAGTTGCTAGGGTGTTGGATGAAATTGAACATGAATTAGTAAGGTATCAATGGGTTGATGGTCCGGCTGATGAATATTTTGAATTTAAAGTAACACATACTGAAATCACTGGCGATACTGTTTTGATTATTACTGATTTCTGTGATATAAAAGAACTAAAAGACGCTCAGTTTTTGTGGGATAGTCAGATAAAAACCATGATTCAGCAATTAGGAGCTTAAGCAGAAGTTTTTGTTGAAAAAACTAACCACATTCATTAATGGATAATGTGGTTTTTTTTATTTTAATATTTTTTGAAAAAATAAATTTGAATCAATAAAATAAGTGTGAGCCGAATCAATATTTTTGAGAGGAAGAATTGTTGCAATTTTTAAGTAGCCAGTTTGATTAATAATTTTTTCAAATTCAATAATCGATAGGTTTTTAATAGGGGTGTAATTTTCATTGTTAATTGAGTGGATCCAGCGATTTGTATTAGTAGAAACGAAAATTTCTTTCTCAATTAATAATGAGTATTTGGATAAAATTGAGGGTAGAAATTTTTTTAAATCTTCGCCCGATAGTAGAAGAAAGGTGGAAAAATAGTTTCCCCACCAGAAAAAATTTCTAATAGCAAATTGATTTTCGCCTTCAAATTTTTTAGGAAAGTCTAAGAGTAAGTAGGGGAGTCCAAGATAGTTTTCGCCTTTTGAAATTTTGGGCTCAAGTGTTTTTTCATTGGCATTGATTAGTATTTTCCTCCATTCTTTAGTTAATATTTCATCATTTCCGACTTCGCCCATTAGCTGAGTAATTTTGGAAAAAATTTTTCGTTTTACAGAAAAAAAAATGGTGTTTTCAATAATTGTTTTCTCTTCGTTTGAAAGAATTACTTTTGTTTGCATCGTAAGCAAATTAAGTTGAAAAAAATAGACAAACTGGTTTTCTTTAGTTTCATAGGTCCGTTTATCACGACTTTATTTATAACGCTGTTTGTTTTGGTCATGCAGTTTTTATGGAGATATGCCGATGATTTAATTGGAAAAGGATTGGAATGGTACATAGTAGGAAAGTTGTTGTTTTATGCATCAAGTAGTTTCGTTCCTTTAGCATTACCACTTGCTATTTTGCTTTCATCAATTATGACCATTGGGGGTATGGGGGAACAATATGAACTCATCGCATTAAAGGCATCTGGTATTTCGTTAGTTAGAATTTGCTTTCCATTATTTTTATTAACCATCTTGCTTTGCTTCGCTTCTTTTTTATTTAGCAATTATGTACGCCCTGCATCTTATCTTAAATTTCGAGCATTGCTCTATGATGTTACTGAGCAAAAGCCAGCATTAAATATTAAACCAGGTGTTTTTTATAATGGAATTGAGGGGTATAGCATGCGTATAGGAAAAAAATTAGCTGACAACCAAACCATTTTTGATGTAATGATTTATGATCACACCGAAGGCAAAGGAAATACAAATGTGTTGGTTGCAAAAAAGGGAAAAATGGTTTTAACCAATGATAAGCGGTTTATGATTCTCGAATTGTTTAATGGAAAACAATATCAGGAAGTAAGTACTAATCAAAAAAAAGATTTAGCACAGGAACAGGCTCGGGTGAATTTTGATTATTGGAAAAAAATATTTGACCTCTCTGATTTTAAAATGACACATACAGATGTAAACTTGTTTAAAGACAATTATGAAATGATGAATGAAAGTCAGTTGGAAAAAAGCATTGATACATTTAGTATTGAAAAAAAACAAAATGAAATTCAATTGGTTTCTTTCATTAAGCCTTACTTGTGGTTTGTAAAAGAAAATATTGATAGCGTATTTAAGAAAGACAAAATGTTCATTTCGAATACTGATTCGGTATTACTTTTTAATAAAAAAACATTAAGTGAAAAACTAACAATTATAAATACAACGGCTATAAATATTCGAAACATTAAAGGATATGCATCTTTTATTTCTGGAATGCAAAATTCAAAAGCAGAGATGAAAATTCGTTATGAAATTGAATGGTGGCGAAAAATTACACTTGCCTTTGCCTGTTTTCTTTTGTTTTTAATAGGGGCTCCACTTGGAGCAATTATTCGGAAAGGTGGTTTGGGATTACCAATTGTTATTGCGGTTGTTTTTTTTGTTTTCTTTTATATGATTACAATCGCGGGAGAAAAATTTGCTAAAGAAAATGTTGTTTCGGTTTTTGTAGGAATGTGGTTGTCTTCAATGATACTTTTACCAATTGGAATATTTTTAGTTCGCAAAGCTACCCACGATAGTAATTTATTTAACATAGAAGCCTGGTATGGAATAGTAAAGCGATTTGAAAATATTTTTCATAGAAGGAAATCGTTATGATTAAGAGGGTTGTTCAACCGGTTCAGTTTTTTTTAATGTGTTGGCTATTATGGTTAATTGTTGTGATGGGATTGTTGCTTTTTTTTCCAAAAGGAGTTTTAGAATTGGAATGGAATAAATATCACACATCATTTTTGGATTCTTTCTTTCTAATTGTGACAGACTTAGGTAATGGAATTGCCTTTTTAATAGTTGTTTTAATTCTACTTTTTTTTGATCGTGTTTTTTTTTATATTGCATTAACAACATCAATCATTTGTTTAATTGTTACTTTTTTAATGAAGCAGTTTTTTTTTGTTAGAGCAAAACGACCGCTTTCTTATTTTGATGATTCAGCTAACATCCATTTGCCCGAAGGTGCTGAGCGATTATTTTATAACAGTTTCCCATCTGGACATACATTAGCAGCATTCGCTATGTTTTTACTCGTCACATATTTTTTAAAAAATAAAATGCTTCAATTATTGTTTTTTATGATGGCTGCTCTTATTGGTTTTTCACGAGTTTACTTAATGGCACATTTTATAGAGGATGTATGGTTTGGCTCATTTCTAGGGGTTCTAATTAGCTTCTCGGTAATATTTCTATTCCAAAATTATTTTTCATTTAGTAATTCGTCACCCCTTATCCGCATTTATGGAAAAAGAAAATAGTTTTTAAATTCTTATTTGATCACAATTATAAATGGCTATTAATTGAAATGGGCTGGTTTATTTATTTTGTATAGAGTTTATTCTTCCATATTCTTTTTTTATGGAGGAAGTGTTGTATCGATACACGCAATACACCACGACCATATTTTAAGCTTCGTATGAAATTTATGGAGCTTGCATCTTCAAAGTACTTAGTGGGACAAGTGACCTCAGCGATTTCATATCCTGCCATAAAAATTTGAGAAAGCATTTCATTATCAAATACAAAATCATTGTTGTTCGCCATGAAGTTGATGTTGTTTAAAACCTCCTTGGAAAAGGATCGATAACCTGTATGATATTCTGAAAGTTTTTGACCAATCAACAAATTTTGTGAAAGAGTTAAAAAGCGATTGAATATATATTTATACAATGGCATCCCCCCCTTTAATGCACCTTTGCCTAAAATTCGTGAACCCAAAACAACTGGATACAAATCATTTGCAATAATACTAGCCATAGCAGGAATTAGTAATGGCGTATATTGATAATCGGGATGTAGCATGATTACAATATCGGCACCAATTTCAAGCGCTTTATTGTAGCAACTCTTTTGATTGCCGCCATACCCCTTGTTTTTTTCATGTATGATGATGTGCTTGATTCCGAGTCTATGACCAACTTCAGCAGTATTATCATTACTTGCATCATCCACTAGTACAACTTCATCTACAATGTTAAAATCAATTTCGCGATAAGTTTTCTCAAGGGTAGCTGCTGCGTTATAAGCGGGTAGCACGACGACAACTTTTTTATTTTTTATCATTTTAATAGTTTTTCCTATAAAGGGTTTAAAGCGATTGATGTCTATTTAACTTATGTATTTACATTCGCATCCGGATGCGTATTCTTCAAATATGTAAAAAATTTCCTTATCCCCTCAAAGATGGTGAGGTGATTGGGATTTGGATGTACTCGAAAGGGTTTCATTATCACCGACACGCGGTGACTATTCTTGCAATGAACACACACAAGCATTTTAGCCATCCTGAATTAGTTCCAAATAATTGGAAAAATATTGCTGATATAAAAAGTGTGGATGTAAATACGAATGTTCACTTTGGAAAAGTGTTTCTAAATCTATTTAGAAAAAGCTGTTATAATATAGATCGGTTTTATTCTCAAAAATTTGTCCATCAACTTATCCAGCTTTTACAAACGCAAGAATTTGATTTGATTCAGTTAGAGGGCGTTTACCTTTCACAATACGTTTCTGTTATTCGTAAATATTCAAAGGCAAAAATTGTATTGAGAACTCAAAATGTTGAATTCAAAATTTGGGAGCGTGAAGCTAATTCAGAAACTTTTCTGAAGAAAAAATATTTGGAATTAATGGCAAGGCGTATGAAAACTTATGAGTTAAATTTACTTAATTTATATGATGCGATTGTTCCCGTTAGTTGTAGTGATGGAGAAATTTTTAAGAGTGTAGGATGTAAAATACCAATGCAAGTTTGTGAGCACGGAGTGGACACAAATGCGGTGGTTATTAGTTCACTGAATAGTTTGAGCTCTGATTGTGAAAGTACCATTGGGCAAACTCAAGATGACAAGCGCACAGAAGAGTTTTCCGTTTTTCATATTGGCAGTATGGATTGGCGGCCAAATCTTTTAGGGTTGGAATGGTTTCTTGAAAATTGTTGGCCAATTATATTAAAAGAAATTCCTGAAGCAAAATTGTATTTGGCAGGAAGAAATTTTCCGAATTCGTGGAAGAAGAAAATAATTCAGAATGTTGTGATGGTTGGTGAAGTGGAGAATGCGGCTTCATTCATTCAATCCAAACAGGTAATGATTTGTCCTTTGCATGCTGGGAGTGGAATAAGAGTTAAATTGATGGAAGGAATGTCGTTTGGAAAAGCAATTGTTTCTACGACTATTGGCGCGGAAGGATTACCTGTTGAGAATGGGAAGAATATTTTTATTGCTGATGATGCTTTTGCATTTTCAAATTCTGTTATTCAACTTTTATCGAAAAAAGAATTGAGAAATAGTTTTGAAACTGAAGCAAGAAAATTGGCTGAACAAAAATTTGATTACCGTGTTTTAATTAGTGACTTGTTAAATTTTTATTCTGAACTAGTCAAAAAATGAACGGGCATCAATTATTCCAAATTTTGTTCTGGATACCTGTTGGCTTGCTTATATATACCTATGTTTTATATCCATTAGTACTCGAATTAATTTTGATTTACCGTAAAAAAACAGCAAACAATCTTCAGCTTCCGGCCACCAACTATCAACCAAATGTTTCGATTTTATTATCGGTTTTCAATGAGGAAAAGGTGTTGGTTGAAAAAATCAGAAATATTTTTAACTGCGATTATCTAAAGGATAAACTTGAAGTGATAGTCGGGAATGATTGTTCTTCCGATTCTACAAAAGAAATTTTAAATAAACTTAAGGTTGAATTTCCTGAATTAGTTTTTCACAATTACAATTTTCGAAGAGGTAAACCGGCTGTGCTGAATGATTTGGTGAAAGAAGCCAATCATGAAATCATATTATTAACTGATGCAAATATTTCATTTGAGAAAGATGCCATAATAAAGTTGACGGAACACTTTTCTGATTTAACAATCGGTTTGGTTGGTGGAAATATATTAAACAAGGCAAGTGGTAAAGGAATTTCGAATCAGGAGAAAACATATATCTATCGAGAGAACAGAATAAAATTTCTTGAAGGAAAAAATTTCGGGTGCATGATTGGACCATTTGGTGGTTTTTATGCTTTGCGAAAAAATCTTTATCAGGCAATTCCAGAAAATTTCCTCGTTGATGATTTTTATATCTGTATGAATGTACTGAAACTAAAGTTCAAGTCCATTGCAGAACCAAAAGCAATAGCTTATGAAGAAGTATCGGAAGATTGGCGGCAGGAATACAAAAGAAAAGTAAGAATTTCATCGGGTAATTTTCAAAATCTCATCTGTTTCAAAAATTTTTTATTACGGTTTAATTCAACTTCATTTTGTTTTTTCTCACATAAAGTGCTTAGGTGGTTAGGGCCATTTTTTATTTTGACTGCATTTTTCATGAATATTCCTTTAGTTATTTCAGATAAATCCGACATATACTATTACCTTTTATTAATGCAGGTTGTTCTTTTTATTTCACCTTTTGTACAAAGGTTATTGGAAGCAATTCCCTATGAAAACCCAATTTGGAAATCCATCTCTTATTTTTACACCATGAATTTTGCCTTATTAGTAGGTTGGTTTAGATTCATTAAAGGAATAAAATCAGGGGTATGGACTCCAACAAAAAGATAACAATATGTTTAATACAATAGAAGATGCACTTGATGACATACGGAAAGGAAAATTAGTAATTGTTGTGGACGATGAAGACCGTGAAAATGAAGGTGATTTTATTACTGCTGCTAGAAATGCCACGCCAGAAATTATAAATTTTATGTCCAAATTTGGGCGAGGTTTGATTTGTGCTTCCTTAACAGAACAACGATGTGAAGAGTTGAACCTTCAATTAATGGTTAATGATAATACTGCCACACATCAAACTCCTTTTACTATTTCTGTTGATTTGATTGGGCATGGTTGCACAACTGGAATAAGTGCGAGTGATAGAAGTAAAACTATTCAAGCAATTATTAATCCTAAAACTAAAGCTGAAGAACTCGGTAGACCCGGACATATTTTTCCTCTCAAAGCAAGAAAAGGGGGTGTTCTACGCCGCACTGGTCATACTGAAGCAACTATTGATTTAGCAAGACTTGCAGGGTTTGAAGAGGCTGGAGTGTTAGTTGAAATAATGAATGATGATGGTTCAATGGCTCGACTTCCAGAATTAATTAAAGTAGCGAAAGAACATGATTTAAAGCTTATCACTATAAAAGATCTTATAGAGTATCGGTTGAAGTATGATAGCATGATTCGAAGAGAAGTGGAATTGAATATGCCAACAGAATGGGGCGACTTTAAATTACATGCTTTCACCCAAACAGATTCGAATCAGGTTCATTTAGCGTTGGTTAAAGGTTGCTGGAATAAAGGCGAATCTATTTTGGTTCGTGTGCATTCTTGTTGTTTAACCGGTGATGTGTTTGGTTCTAAGAGGTGTGATTGTGGTGGGCAATTACATGATGCAATGCAAATGGTGGAAGATCAAGGAAGAGGTGTGATTTTATATATGAATCAGGAGGGAAGAGGAATTGGTCTGTTGAATAAGTTGAAGGCATACAAGTTGCAAGAAGAAGGAATGGACACTGTTGAAGCGAATATTGAATTGGGTTTTGATATGGATGCACGTGATTATGGCATAGGCGCTCAGATATTGCGTGACCTTGGTGTACAAAAAATAAAACTTATGACTAACAATCCTAAGAAGAGGGCAGGATTGAAAGGTTATGGATTAGAGATTGTTGAAAATATTCCGATTCAGGTGCATGTGAATCCCCATAACGAGCATTATTTAAAAACCAAGCGCGATAAAATGGGACACGATTTTTCATTGTGATCACTGAATTAAAATTTTAATAGCTAAATTGGAATCACATTGTTTATGACCATTTGTATGGTCTGCCTCGTTTTTTGTTCCAGTAATATTTTTCTGTTTTCGGTTTGCTGTTGTATTACTTCATCATTATAATGACGAATAGTTAGCAGCTGCAATCCATCGTTGGTTAATATTTTATATTGAGAAGAAAGATCTTCCAGAAAAGGATTTATCCGTTGTGGAATATGATCAGCGCAAAAAGAAAAGCTGATGGCGGCATTCTGCATCATGTTAAAATGCACGCGATGTTTTACCATTAGATTGAAAATCTTTTCTAGGTTTTCTTCATCCATGAATGAGAAATCTTTCGGAGAAACTGAAATTAGAATTTGTTCCGGCTTTAAAACCAAAATAGGAATTGTATTTTCATTCCCTACATTTTCACTGATAAAAGTTCCTTTCAACTCAGGATGTAAAAATGATTTTACAAAGAGCGGAATATTTTTATTCTGCAATGGCTTCATGGTTTTCGGATGAATAACCGTTGCTCCATAAAAAGTCATTTCAATTGCTTCCTTGTAAGAGAGTTCATCGATTTTTTTTGAGTTAGGAAAATATCTCGGATCAGCATTTAAAACTCCAGGTACATCTTTCCATATCGTAACACTTTCAGCATCCATGCAATAAGCAATCACAGCTGCAGAATAATCAGAACCTTCACGACCAAGTGTAGTTGTGAGATTTTCCGATGTTCCTCCAATATAACCCTGCGTGAGTACCCATCCTTGTTTTAAAATGGGCGGAATTTTTTCTTTACAGTTTCTTTCAGTTATATCCCAATAAATTTTTCCTTCTCTGTAATTGTTATCTGTTTTAATAAAGTCCCGTGCATCCATCCATTGAATTTTTAGTCCATTTTCATTTAAGAAAGCAGCAAGCATTTTTGTACACGCCATTTCTCCAATTGAAACAATCTGATCGTAGATGTAATCAATTGAATCAGAAGGTTCATCTTCAAGTATCCAATCTATTTCAACAAACGAATTATTCAGGTCATCAAACGCAGAATGGTTTTTGGGTAGGAGCGAACTAAGAATTTCAAAATGATGTTGGCGAAGATTATTTAATAATTCAATTGCCTCACCAGTTTTTTTGCTATATGCTTTTGCAATTTGTTCTAGTGCGTTGGTTGTTTTACCAAGTGCAGAAACAACCACTACTAATTCCTCCTGTTTATAGAATTCTAAAATTTGTTTCACATTTCTGAAACCTTCGGCATCTATTAATGATGCGCCACCGAATTTGAAAACTTTCATTTATTAGATAATATGGTGCGAAAGTAGAGGATATTACAGGTATTTTGTTTTAGAACTGTTATATATATAATGATTAACAATAATGTTGATTTTTAGAACGTTTGGTAAAAAAACACATTATCTAAACTGCGTTCTAACCGAACAAATAGAAAATCCACAATTTAAAGTGCTCAATTTTTTTTTGAAAGATATTGTTTAAAAGTACATTTGTAATTAATAAATTATAAAAAATATGATGGATCAATTTGACAATTTAAATCAAGAAAAAAAATCAGATAACAAGTCTAAGTTATTGATTTTAATAATTGCATTGTTAGTTGCAGGAAATATTTACCTGTATTGGCAATTAAATAATAAACAGGATACAGTTGAGAGGTTAGGGCAACAATTAAATATGGACAGTGTTAAAATCGCTGACCTTGATATTAAGTATGAAAATGCACTGAGTGACATTGAAGGGTTGCGAGGACAAAATTCATCGCTGGATAGTTTGCTCAATATAAAAGAGAATGAAATTAGAAAAATGAAGGCTGGATTGGATGCGGCAAGGAAGTCAGGAAAATTGAAAGACAAAGAATATCTTGCTAAATTAAATGACTTGCAAAATATTATATTGGATTTGAAAGATCAGATAACAAAATTAGAAGTAGAAAAAAACATCTTAATTTCTCAAAAAGATTCTTTAGGTCGTGACTTAGATGAACAGGTGGTTGAGAATATGAAAGTGAAATCAGAGAATACCGTTTTAAAAGGATTGCTTTATGCAAAAAATATTATTGGGGGCGGTGTTAAAGCAAAAGGCAAAGGAAAAGAGGTTGCAAGTCCCAGTGCCAAGAAAACTGAGCGCATAAAAATTTGTTTTGATGTGGATGAAAATAAGTCGGCTGATCAGGGAAGTAAAACATTCCTTTTACGATTAATCGCGCCAAATGGCTCAGTTGTGAATGTGCCTTCAATGGGAAGCGGAACCTTTTCGATGGGTGACGGTGGTCAAGAAACAATTTATACCACTAAAGTGACAATTACCTATAGTCAAAAGCCACAGAATATTTGTATTTATTGGGGGGCAAACGGTTCTATTTTTGAAAATGGAAAATATTCTCTTGAACTTTTTCAAGATGGATATTCAGTTGGTAAGAAAGAGTTTTCTTTAAAATAGAGCGTTCAATTGTACCCGACCAACATTAATAATTTTTAATGTTCCAGTTTTGCGACCATCATAACTAAGCGACAAGTTTAACTTGTCGCTTAGTTTTTTATCTACGCTTAAATTCCAAAGCCAATTATTACCGGATTTTAATCCTTGCAACAAGGCATAGCCTATTGGGCTTTCATCATTTCCATTATATGAAATAGAAGCGTAGGCGACTTTTGCTGTTAAATTACTTTTGGAAACCAAACTGTACTTGCTCTCTAACGATACTTTTTTTTGAGTGGCTTTATCGTTTGCATCGCTGTAAATATTTTTACCCATTGAGTAGAAGTAGGTGTTGGAAATTCTCCATCGCCTATTGGGCTGGAAAATCAATTGAGGTTCATACACCAAAGCTGAGATAATGTAATTTCTATTGGTAAAGAAATCGCTTTGATTTATTTTTTTTAAACAATAGATTTTTTGAATTGTCACAAATTTCTTATTCAAATTCCATCTTAATCTATAATAGTATTCCAAGTTTTCCCGGATTTCAAATCCGTTAACTAATAAGCTTTTTGATTGATTTTTTTGATAGCCTAAGTCCATTCCGTAGATAGAATTAGTTCGATTAAAGTAGAGATAATGATTTTGTGATGAGATAATACTTACTAATGAAGTATCAGCTACACTCAGATCAAAAGGATTAAACTGATTGCCGAAATCACTTCGCAGAATTTTCTTGTTTATCTGAATGGATGATTGCGTGTTAAAACGCGAAACAAACTTTTTAATTCCATCTTTTTTATTCCAGATAGCCTTCGGGTTAATAGATAAGCTCAATGATAATTGTGTGTTGTAAGCTTTGATGAAATCATTAGTTGGGGTAAAAACTTTTATGTATTCAGCAAGGTCACTGAAGGCCGCAATTTCAAATTCGTTTAAATCTTTTACACCATTATTATTAAAGTCTCCTGTATAACTATAGACACCTTGGCCTGATGGAACTTGCACATATGAGAATTCTTGTTTTTGTTCTTGTACACTCCCAACGCCATAAACATTTTGTGAACTAATGAAACCTTTTTTGATTGCAAAACTCCATTCAGTTCTTCCAAGCATTGATTGATCAGGCTTTTGTTTTGTAATTATCGTATCTGTAGAATACAACTCACGGTACGTTAAATCCAATGCAATGCGCGTATTTTTTTTTGAATTGTATTCACCATTTAATGATCCTGTATAAGCCGTTGTAGAGTGTTGAAAATTGTTTGATTTCGGTTTATAGTCATTGCGTTCACTTGCTTTTAAAATAAAATGCAATCGAGAAGTGTCCGGTGTTTTAATAAATGCTGTGTATTCATCCCATAAAAAGCTGGTTGCGATTAACGAATCAGTATTCAGCATTTTAATGGTATTAAATTCTCTTTGCCATTTTATTCCAGAGGTTATTGATTCCAAATGTTTGTTTGAATAGCTTAATTCAATCAACGGTCGAATAAACTGAGTGGAAGTATATTTGTTTTTCGATTTAAGAATACTTGATTGAGAATTGAATTGCCAATTTTTAAAATTTAAGTTAGCATTTAATTGTTGGCGAATACCGATGTAAAAATCTGTCCGTTGAAAAAAGGATAGATTATAAAATACAGATCCAACCTTCGGCAATTTTAATCCAGTACCAGCAATAAAATAATTTTCTTCATTTAATGAATCGCTTTCAGTGATATTCCAATCTCGATTAAATTCTACAGGGCGGTACCGCTCAACGGGTGTAAATGTTTTTCCTGTATATTCATACGATGCATTTAGGTTCAGTAAAGGAATATTCTTTTCTTGCTTTTTTAACTTGAAATCATTTGCAACATAAATCCTTGAGGCATAGCCCTTATTATTGTCATCATTTAATGGCGAAAAAAGATTCAGGTCTTTATTACTGATCGCACCCTCCCAGTTCATAATACCTGATTTAGAAAGTTTTCTGTTTACTCCAACGGTAAGCATTTGTATTTTCTGAGGTGCAGTGATCGGAATTATGGGCTCGTAGTTTCCTTGTAGTATTCCTAGAATAGGAGCTACCCATTTGTAAACTCGACCGTTTGCTAATGAACTCGCAACAACATAATGGCCCTTTTTTTCACCAGTATATGAAAATTGCAATGAAAACCTTGCACTGTCAGGATTGATTGAATACACGTAAATGAATCCATATCCAATGCTATCTATTTTCTTGTAAAGAATTCTATCTGCATTCCATCCAATGCTATCAATGCTTTGGTCGAATGCATTTTGTAAAGAGTCACCCGCATTGAATAAAATTCTTTTTTGTGTTGTGTCCAGGGTTTGTAGGAGGGGTTGATTTTTTGAATCAGCTTCTGAGTATAAATTGAAAGTGAATTTCCATGTATCATTTTCTAACTGTTGTGTGCCAGTAATAGTTGAACGGAAATAGTTTTTATCTGAATATTCAAACTCAATGCTTATGCGTGAATTCTGTGTAACGAGTTTGCGAGGCATGAAAGTTATTTCTCCTGAGTTATAATCAATTACATAATCGGCATCTTCTCCTCGCTTCATTAATATAGCATTTATAAAAACCTTCTCAGTTCCTGCTAATATAATAATGAAGTTTTCTCCATTGGCACCAGTCATTTTATAGGGGCCCTGGTTTCCCTCCTGACCTTCAATCTGATTGCGTGCGTATTTTCCTTTAGCGGCTGCTGCGCTTAATAATGTTTTTCCTTTCCATTTGTCACTCACTTTATATGATGATTGAACAGCAACCCCTTGTGATTTCTTGAAGTAGTTCAAAAAATAACTATCTGGTTTTTTCCAATCAAAATCTCCAACGGTTAATGTTGATTGCTTTTTGCTTAACTGAATAAAGACTTTATCAAACTCCTGTAATTGCGCAGTGTTTCCATCAGGTTGAATAGGAATATTGTTGTCAGAAATAGCGGCATTCAACATTACATCTCCAGCTAATCTTCCACTCATTTGTAAGTTTAGCGCACTGTTTACTACCAAGTCCTGATTGTTCCCAAATGAAATTCCCCTGGAAAAATTTCCATCATAATCAATACTTCCTAGATTAAAAATATCATCATTAAATTTTTCAGGAATATAGAATGGACTATTCATCAAACTGTCACGCTTATTATAAGTTGTAAAATCTTTATGGAAAAAAGTTTTCGAAAGTCTGAATGGGAGTACTTTGTATAGCACTAACATTGTGTCGCATTTTATTTTGGATAGTAATCGAATTGTGCTATTTGTGTAATCTATCGTAAAATCATTCGAAGCGATTATTGAGTTGTTGCATAAGTTTAGAAGCGAAATGCTTCCAGGAATGATGCTCAATGTGTCAATCACATTCATTGATTGTGGTTTTATTATTTTCTTTGATCGAAATTCATAAATGGATTGGGCAACAGAATATTTTAAGAAAAAAGATAAAAAAACAAGAATAAAAAAAACTTGCGCGATAGGGCGCACATTCATAGAATGATAGAATGGTTTTTTAAGAATCATATATTGTGAACTTCAAAATTATATTGAGAATGGAACCAATAAATGTTTCAATAATAGCTATTATTAACAAAGAAATTATTGTTGAACGAAAAGTGTAAGGGATTGTTTTTCTTTTATGTCAAAATCCTGCTCCATTTCTTTAGAGGGCTATTTTTAGTCTGATTTTTATTGGATATTTGAAATAAGTGGTTTTGTCCTTTACCGGAGGATGTTTTTTGTGATTTAGCAGTTCTAAGCAACCTGTTGGAAACCTTTTTAGTGTAGTTTGGAATATAGCTTGTTGCCGTTATATTTGCCGTCCCAAAAAAGGAGTTAACATGTACGCAATAGTAGATATAGCTGGACAGCAATTTAAAGTGGAAAACGGAAACGAACTTTTTGTTCATCGTTTAGAAGGTGAGCCAGGTGCAAAAATTCAATTTGATAAAGTAATGCTCACGGTTGATGAAGCAAAAATTAAAATTGGTGAGCCATTTTTAAGTACAAAGGTTTCTGCAACAATTATAGAGCACATGCGTGGCGATAAAGTATTAGTGTTTAAAAAGAATCGTCGTAAAGGATATCGTAAATTGAATGGTCACCGTCAGGATTTGACCAAGATTAAAATTGAAAACATAAAATAATTTTAAGAACTTAACATGGCACATAAAAAAGGTGAAGGTAGTACCCAGAATGGTCGGGATAGTCACGGTCAACGGAGGGGGGTGAAAATATACGGTGGTCAATCAGCAGAACCTGGTAACATTATTGTTCGTCAGCGTGGAACTCAGTTTTGGCCGGGTAAAGGAACGATGATGGGAAAAGATTTTACCATATTTGCTGTAACATCGGGCAAGGTTGAGTTTAAGATGAGGGCTAAAGAGCGTCAGTTTATTAATATTATTCCTGTAGCTGTCTCAATAACTGAAGCTTAATAAATAAGAATTTTTAAAAATATTTAAACCCTTTTCATGAAAATGGATAGGGTTTTTTAATTTATATAACTGAATTTTTATATTTTTAATGAAGGTAAATTGTTTTTTAATTTTCATATCCAACTATTTAACTCATAACATTGCATTATGATTAAGAAGAAGAAAAATTCTTCAATAAAAAAAATTCTTCTTGCATTTGCAGTTATTGTTGTTGTTTCATTAATTGGCATGGGGGTGTCGTTTTATCAAAAAATATATTCACCTAATATTATTACCAACGACGATAAGCAGTTTTTATATGTTCCGACTGGGAGTACTTTCGATCAGCTAGTTGAAATTATAAAGAGAAAAAAAATAGTTGTTAATACCGAAAACTTCAGATGGGTTGCCGAACAAATGAATTTGTTGAATAATGTTTTGCCGGGGCGATATGAAATAAAGTCTGGAATGAGTAATTTTGAATTAGTAGGGTTGTTGCGTAGTGGTAAACAGACCCCACTAAAAATTATCATTAATAAATTTAGAACAAAAGAGGATTTTGCCTTTTTTATATCTTCAAAGTTAGAAGTCAATAGAGATGTTTTCGTTGAATTATTAAATGATGAGTCCTCATTGGCAAAAATAGGATTTACACCTTCAACTGTTATGTGTTGTTTTGTACCTAATACCTATGAATTTTATTGGAATACCTCAGCCAATAATTTTTTGGATAGAATGAAAAAAGAATATGATTTATTCTGGAATGAAGGCAGAAGAGGAAAGGCGGTTCAATTGGGTATCTCTGTAGTTGATGTATGTACACTGGCCTCTATTTTAGAAGAAGAAACAAATCGAAATGATGAGAGACCAACCTTAGCCTCTGTTTATTTAAATCGTTTAAAAAAAGGAATGCCGTTACAAGCTGACCCTACAATTAAGTTTGCAATGGGTGATTTTAAAATAAAGCGTGTAATAGGAAAATATATAGAAGAAACAAAAAACTCTCCTTATAATACTTATCGTAAACAAGGATTGCCACCAGGGCCAATATGTACCCCCTCGGTGGGGAGTATTGAATCAGTATTACAGCCTACCACCACAGATTATTTATATTTTTGTGCCAGCGTGAATAAGCCTAATTACCATGAATTTGCTATAACCTATGCCGAGCACATGAAAAATGCACGTTTGTACCATCAATATTTAAATAATAAAGGAATTCATTAAATAAAATATTAGTACCGAAGTTTTGATAGCCCTACTTAAAATATATAGAGACAAGTTTTTGGATCGAACAAAGAAATGGAGCCTTCCCGGGTTTGATGGTCAGAGTATTTATGATGTCTTCAGTTTTCTATTTAAAGAATTTCAACGCGATGCCATAAACGTTCGTGCTGGATCTGTGGCTTATAGTTTTATGCTATCCTTGTTTCCAGCCATGATGATTGTTTTTAGTATAATTCCTTATATACCAATTAAGGCTTACCGAGTTACATTGATGAACAGTTTGCAGCAATTTTTGCCTCACAATGCCTACCAAGCAATATATACAACTGTTTATGATATTATTAATAACCAGCGTACTAGTGTGCTTTCTATTGGTATTATTTTAGCCCTTTATTATAGTACAACCGGAGTTATTGGATTAATTAATTCGTTCGATAAAGTTTATCCATCATTTCGTAAACGGAATTTTTGGATAAAAACTTTGGTGAGTTTTAAAATTACAATATTCCTATTTGTGTTGTTAACTCTTTCCATTGTATTAATTGTAGCTGGAGAGTATATAATTCAACTTTTAATGAGCGGATTGGGTGCTACTGGTGGAATTGCATATTTCTTCTTAGCGGCTGTTAAATGGTTGGTTATTATTATGCTTTTTTATTTTAGCATTAGTATGATTTATTATTATGGACCTGCTTTGCTTCGCAGATTTCATTTTTTTTCAGCCGGATCAACTATTGCAACTTTTTTAAGCATTCTTACTTCATTGGGTTTTTCTTTCTTTATCAACAACTTCGGCAATTACAATAAACTTTATGGTTCAATAGGTACTTTGATTGTAATTATGCTTTGGCTCTATTATAATTCGCTTATTTTACTTATCGGCTTTGAATTAAATGCAAGTATTGAAATTAATAAGCATCTTAAAAATGAAACCCAAACTAAAATTGATACTGAATAAATTGTTTTTTTGTTGCTTTTCTATTTTGCTATTTAAATCTAATTTTGTTTCTTCACAAACAATTGATGTTCAATTATTAAAAGCTATCGGTGTAAATATTAATATAGATAGTATTAGCGCTAATTTTCATATCAATTCGAATTTATATGGCTTTTCAACAGAGAATTTATTTCTGGAAATTAACAGCCCAGAGGATACAGCATTTACAAACCCAATTAATAAAATTAAACCTACTTTATTAAGATGGCCTAGCGGAATGATTTCAAATTTTTATCATTCATCAGGCAATGGATATGGTTTAAGAAGAAATGAAATCGCGGGGATATTTTTGCAATACGCTCAAACATTAGAAAGTCAGGGGGTGTTTGCTACCCAGGCAAAGCTTAACCATTCTTATTTACAGGATTTTTTAAAACTCACACAAAAACTTAAATCAAAAGTTTTAATTACTGCAAATATTCTTACCGGAACACCTGAAGAATTGCTCGATCAACTTAATTTTTTCAATGATAATAATATAGAAGTGGTTGGAGTTGAGTTGGGAGATGAAATGTACTTAAATGTTTATAGGTCAATTTTCCCTTATCCTGGAAGTTACATCTCAAAAGCTGAAACATTTGTGACAGTAGTGAAAAAATATTTCCCTGGAATTAAAATTGGTGCGTGTGCTGCTCCTTGCTCTCGATTGAGCGATTTGGATGGCACTGCTGCGGCTGAGTTTGTTTATTTCAGGGCATGGAATGATGCTTTATCAAAATCGAATTTCTATGATGCTATTGTTATCCATTCCTATACCCCAATTCCAATAATTTCTAATCAACCAGTTGATTCTGTTTTTCAACATGCAATTACTGAATCAAAAAAAACTTTTTCTAAAAATGGAATACTGGTGCAAGCATTTGATTACTACAAAGAAATTTTTCCAAAATCAAAAATCTGGATAACCGAATGGAACCTTGCTATTAGAAGTACAAACTCTTATTTTCTGAATACGCTTTATCAATCGCTTTATATTGGTTCGTATATTAATTTTATCAATCAGTTTAACAACTTAAATAAATGGCCTATTGAAGTAGCTATATTTCAAAGTTTGGCTACTGGAGGCGTTTATAACCATCATGGTATTATTAATATAAAAGCAGAAAAAGAAAAGGCGGACACAAGAATTGTAAAGAGAAGTTCATGGTATGCTTTTAAAAATGTAAGCCAATTATACCATGGAAAATATGCCATTCATTCATGTGAGGTTAATATAGATCCAAGGTTTAATCTTTTTTCGTACCGCGATTCGACAACAAACGAATTGCTTTTAAGTTGGATGAATTACTCAGGAAAAGAATTCAAAATTGACACTCTTTTTTTTAAAAAAATAAATTATTCTACTCATAAGGCAGATGTTGATTTTATAAAAGGAAAATTGAATGAAAGTTTTGGTTGGTCTAAGTTTTCACGAAACAGTTATAACAATCCTCCGTTGGATAAATCTGAAACAATTGATTTGAAAGATTGGGTGTTTCCTCCTTATGGTATGGGGACTATTAGAATTAAGCAGTAGTTAATTGTGTGGGGCATTAATTTATTTATTGCAAATGTCTTTACTGCTTGGCGTGTAAAATATTAGCTCTTTCTTAATTTGTAAAACAGCATTTTAAAGCTATAGAAATTAACATCAATACTGTTTAGCATTAATTGTCGTTAAGTAATTTAAGCAGTCATCCACATCTATATTTGCAATATGAATAAAATTTTTGTAAATCTCTTTCATAAGATGCGTAAGTCACAATTAGTTTTTATAGCGAGTATGTTGGTAGTACTTGGTGTTTTTGCCTCTTATAAATTATTTCGTAATCCAGCTGAGTTAACTAAAGAGCAGCTAATTATTGGGGTAGTTATGCAGGGAATTGAATCCCAGCATTACAGCCCACAAAATATTGATGACAAATTTTCCATTCGAGTTTATGATTTGTTTTTGAAAAGAATGGATAACAGTAAAAAGTTTTTTCTTCAGACAGATATCGATGAACTCAGTAAGTACAGGGAAAAAATTGATGATGAACTGAACGATGCTTCACTAGATTTCTTTAATAAAGCAAATTCCATTTATGAAAAAAGATTTGTCGAAGCAAAAACAAACTATGGAACATTGCTCGATCAGCCATTTAGCTTTAAAGAAGATGAAACCATTGAAACTGATGGGGATAAATCAGCCTATGCCAAAAATGAAAGCGAACTGAAAGATGCATGGCGTAAATCATTAAAATATCAAACGCTTGTTAGATATAGTGAAATGATAGATGTCAGAGATAAAGCAATAGCAAAAGAAGATACTGCTGCGATAACAAAAAAAACTGATGCAGAGTTGGAGCAGGATTCGCGTAAAAAAGTTTTAAAAAGTACGGATGATGCTTTTAAAAATTTAGGTGACCTTGATCGTGAAGACCGATTTAATTTATTTGTTAGTTGTGTTGCCAATGTTCAAGACCCGCACACCGAATTTTTCCCCCCTTCTGATAAAGCTAATTTTGATATTGCAATGAGTGGCAAACTTGAAGGGATTGGCGCCCAACTTCAACAAAAAGATGATGGAATAAAAGTAACCAGCATAGTTCCAGGTAGCCCTTCATACAGAAATGGTAAATTAAAAGCAGGAGATATAATTGTAAGGGTAGCACAAGGTTCAGCTGAGCCAGTTGATATTTCAGAAATGAGATTGGATAAGGCCATTCAGCTGATCAGAGGAAAGAAAGGAACAGAAGTTCGTTTGACTGTAAAAAAACCAGATGCAACTTTTGAAGTAATAACACTCATTCGCGATGTGATTGTATTGGAAGATACTTACGCCCAATCATTCATGATTAACAACGAAAAGAAAATTGGGTATATACGTTTGCCTGTTTTTTATGCCGACTTTAGTGGATCAGGTGGTCGTGATTGTGCAAAGGATATAAAAACTGAATTAGATAAATTAAAATCCGAAGGTGCCAAGGGGGTGATACTCGATTTGCGCGACAACGGTGGTGGCTCCTTAGAAAGCGTGGTTGATATGGTGGGATTGTTTATTCCTCAGGGTGCTGTAGTTCAGGTTAAAGCTCGTGACGCTAGTCCAACTCTTTATTCTGATAAAGAACCGAGTGTAACTTTTGATGGCCCGTTTGAAGTAATGGTGAATGAGAATAGCGCGTCCGCATCTGAAATTTTAGCAGCAGCTATTCAGGATTATAATCGTGGTGTAATAATAGGAAGTACCACTTCCTTTGGTAAAGGAACTGTTCAGCGTATGTATAATATGGATGATATGGTGAATTCTACTTTTAGCTCAATGAAACCACTTGGGTCAGTAAAAATAACCATGCAGAAATTTTATCGTGTTAGTGGTGCTTCAACACAATTGAGCGGAGTTACCCCTGATATTATATTACCTGATGTTTGGAGTAAAATGAAATATGGAGAGAAGCAGGAAGATTTTCCATTACCATGGGATGAAATTAAATCAACACCTATAAATAAATTTCAACCAACTTATGATTTAAATAAATTAAAAGCCACTAGCCAAAAGAGGGTAGAAGATCAGAGAGTTTTTACTTTAATTGAAGAGGAATCGGTTGAATTAAAAAAGGAAAGTGACGACACACATGTTTCTCTTAATTTGGAAAAATACCGATCGGAACAAGCAGCGAGTAAAGAGGAAAAGAAAAAATTTGATGAATTGGAAAAAGTTTTAACTGGATTAGATATATCAAATCTTACAGCAGATGCTCAACACATCAACAGCGATTCAACTTACACTGCCCGAAACAATGAAATGTTAAAAATGTTGAAGAAAGATGTTTATCTCAATGAAGCATCGCAGGTAATGATGGACATGATTAAATAATTGATCTAGTTTAATCACCAGTATTATTTAATCAGAAGATGAGAATGAATAAAAAGAAAAACAAAAGCAATCATTTTTCTTCTGATAATAAAAATAAATTGTCTTTAGTTAATGGCAAGAAATTGTGGTGGTCTTTACTGGCTATATTATTTCTGACTCTGATTATTTATTTCCCCTCATTAAAAAATGATTTCGTTTCACTTGACGATGATTCGTATGTAATCAATAATCCACTCATTCAGCAGTTTGATTTAAAGGTGTTGTTTACTACCTACTGGATGGGCAATTATCATCCGTTTGTATTGTTGGTTTATACTTTTATTTTTTCCATTTTTAACGATTCACCATTTGCCTATCACTTTGTTAATTTGTTAATTCATTTACTGAACACCGCAATTGTTTTATGGATGGTGTTTGAATTGGTGGGTGTTTGTGAAATTGCTATTGTGGTAAGTTTATTTTTTGGTATTCATCCAATGCATGTTGAATCAGTTGCGTGGGTCAGTGAATTAAAAGATCTGCTTTACACTTTATTCTTTCTCCTTTCATTATTTTACTATGTAAAATATGTAAAAAATGGTTTGAATAGTAAGTACTTTGTTCTCAGTTTGATTTTCTTTTTATTCTCTTTATTTTCAAAAGGAATGGGGGTTTCTCTTTCCATTGTCTTGTTGTTAATTGATTATTTTCTGAAAAGAAAATTTAATTTCAAACTCATCATTGAAAAAATCCCCTTTTTTCTATTGTCAATAATTTTTGGATTCATTGCCATTAAAGCGCAACAGGATTCTGGGGCTATACCATCTGATGGATATAGTTTTTTGCAACGGGCAGTTTTTGCTTGCTACTCATTTGTAATATACCTGATGAAAATTATAGTTCCGATAAATTTAAGTGCCTTCTATCTTTATCCAATAAAATCAGGGGGAAATATTTCAGCTGGCTTTTATATTTTCCCCTTATTAGTTGGAATAATTTTTTGCTCAGTTATTTACTCAGCTAAAAAGGTGACGGGTATTTTTTTTGGTGCTGGATTTTTTGTTGCTACTATTTTACTCGTACTTCAGTTAATACCAGTTGGAAGCGCCATGATGGCCGACCGCTACACTTACATTCCATCCATCGGATTGTTTCTAATTATTGCCCTGGGTTTATATCAATTATATCAATCTTACAATTACAGTAAGGTGGCAGTGAGTTTATTTGTCCTGCTCACCATAAGTTTCAGTTTTCTTGCTTATCAACGAACTGCTGTATGGGCCAACAGTATGAGTTTGTATAATGATATTTTGAAAAACGGAGAGGTGCCAATGGCATATAGCAATCGAGGAATGCTATATCAAAATACTGGCGATTATGTTAGTGCAGAAAATGATTTCAACAAAGCCATATTACTTTCTCCAAACTATAAGGAAGCATACATGAACCGAAGTAATTTACTTATTGGTTTAGGGAAATACAATGAGGCATTACCTGATTGTAACAGAACCATTGAATTGGATCCGGTAAATGCAAAAGCATATTATAACCGAGGTAGTTTATATTATAACCAAGGTGATTATAAAAAATCGTTGCTTGATTTTGATAAATCAATTGAATTGAATCCGCAATTTGTGGAAGCATATTGCAATCGGGCAAACATTTATGATGTGGATATGAAGTATGATATGGCAATTGCCAATTATACAATAGCAATTGAATTGAAACCGCTTTTTGTTCTGGCTTATAGCAACAGGTCACGAGTGTATATTAAATTAAATCGTTTAGGCGAGGCATGTGCTGACCTTAAAATAGCTATGAATTTGGGTGACAAGGATGCTGCAGTTATCATTAACACTATTTGTAAATAAAAGATTAAGTGAAAAATTTTAATTGCAATTTTATTTTTATTTCTATACCATGGCCAAATTGAAGAATAAGAGGAATCCACACCAGATGCTTCATACGCAAAAATTAAAAGCTCATAAAAAAAATATGAGTGCGACCGAAAAAAAGAAAATCTGGATGGCACTCGGCGGAATATTGTTGCTGACTTTGATTGCTTACTTGCCTGCCCTCAGCAATGGCTTCGTAAATCTTGATGATGATCGTTACATTGAAACCAATCAGATGATTCGTCATTTTGATTTAAAAATATTGTTCACTTCATTCTGGATGGGAAATTATCATCCGTTGGTCATGATGGTTTATACATGGATTTATTCATTTGTCCAATTAGATCCAACTGCCTATCACACGGTCAATCTCATCATTCATTTGATAAACACATCACTCGTGTTATTTGTAATACTTGAAATTACTGGTGTTTTTGAAATTGCAGTAGTAGTAAGTTTGCTGTTTGGTATTCACCCCATACATGTTGAATCTGTTGCTTGGGTGAGCGAATTAAAAGATTTAATGTACACCTGTTTCTTTCTCTCTTCCTTAATCTGGTATATTAAATATTTGAAAAATGATTACAACAAAAAATACTTCATATTCAGTTTGCTGTTCTTTTTGTGTTCATTGTTTTCAAAAGGGGTTGGTGTATCGCTCACCATTGTTTTAGTCCTGATTGATTATTTTATGGGGAGAAAAATCGAAACAAAAATTTTCATCGAAAAAATTCCATTCTTTATTCTCTCGATAATATTCGGGGTAGTTGCTATTAAAGCACAACAGGATTTAGGAGCCATTCAGGATGCTGTATTCAGTTTCCCTCAACGAATTGTTTTTGCTTGTTACGGTTTCGTTACCTACATTTTTAAAATAATCATTCCAATAAATCTTAGTGCCTACTATCCCTATCCTGCAAAAACAGGCGAGAGCATTCCTTCAGTTTATTATGGCTATCCGGTAATTTTCATTGCCATAATTGCAGGTGTTTTTTACTCGTTTAAAAAAACAAATAAGATTTTATTCAGCATTGGGTTTTATGCAATTACAGTTGCGTTGGTATTACAATTGCTTCCCGTTGGCGGAGCTGTTATTGCCGACCGCTATAGTTACATTCCATCTATCGGAGTTTTTCTGTTGTTCGCTTTTGGTTTATTTGAATTGTATAAAAACACTTCTTACAAAAGCATTGCAACTGCATTGTTAGTAGTAATGACAGGTGCTTACAGTTTTATGACCCACCAGCGCACTCAGGTTTGGAAAGATGGTATGACCCTATGGACTGATGTGATTGATAAAGGAAATGAAGTGGCATTGGCTTACAACAATCGCGGTGTTTTATTTAAAAAATCAGGAGAGCTGGAAAAAGCCATGAAAGATTACAAGCACTCATTAAGTTTAAGTCCCGATAATTGTGATACCTGGAGTAATATTGGTTTAATTTTCTGGCAACAGGGTTTGCAGAATAAAAATATGCAGAGGGTTTATAATGATACAGCCATCAAGTACCTGAACAAAGCACTGAGCATTGATCCGAAATTTGCAACGGCTTATAGCAATCGTGGAAGTGTTCGCTCTACTATGGGAGATAATAACGGAGCATTGGAAGATTACACCAAGGCAATTGAATTCGATGTGAATTTCGCCGACCCCTATTACAATCGCGGAATAGTTTATTTCAACCTCGGACGAAAAGATGAAGCATGCAACGATTTAAGAAAAGCTGCCCAACTCGGTCACAACATTGCTCCCAACGCCGTTCGCGATTTGTGTAAATAAATTTATTCAATGTCTTTTGTTGATATTAAGCACTTGTATTGAAAATTGCATGAAATATCTTGCGTAATATAAATTCTAAAAGCTAGTACCTAACAACCTTTATCTAAATTTGTATTCCATCATCGACATAGAAACTACAGGAGGAAATGCACCTTATCACCGCATTACTGAAATTGCAATTATTGTTCATGATGGCGTTAAGGTTATTGATCAGTTCAGTACATTAATAAACCCTGAAAGAAGTATTCCCTGGAACATTACTCGGCTCACTGGAATAAGCGATACAATGGTTCAAGGTGCTCCTCGTTTTTGTGATGTGGCAAAAAAAATTTTGGAGATGACTGAAGGAAATATTTTTGTTGCTCATAATGTTGCATTTGATTATAATTTTATACGAAGCGAATTCAGTCAGCTTGGCTATAATTTTAAGCGAAATAATTTATGTACTGTTCGGTTAAGCCGTGCGCTTATTCCGGGAAAGATATCTTACAGTTTGGGAACTCTTTGTGCCTCTGTAGGAATTAAAGTAAATGATCGCCATCGTGCTAGTGGCGATGCGGTAGCTACTGCAAAGTTGTTTGAATTATTGTATGGTTTAAATAAGGAATACATTGAGTCAAGAGCTTTCCCTTCTCGATTTGCCTTTACTGGTTTGCATTCTAATTTGAACAGAGAAAAATTTGATTCACTTCCTGAATCTACAGGGATTTATTATTTGCACAATGAAGATGGTCGTATAATATATATTGGAAAGAGTAATAGTATTCGTACAAGAGTGATGGAGCATTTAGATGGAAAGAATTCGAAAAAAGCAGGAATGATGAAGCGAATGATTGTTGATGTTTCGTTTACTTTAACAGGAAGCGAATTGATTGCATTGTTGTTGGAATCTGAGGAAATAAAAAAGCATCAACCATTTTTTAATAAAGCGTTGCGAAGGGCAAGATTTAATTTTGGTATTTGTCTAGCAAAAAACGAAAGTGGATATTTGTGTTTATCTCCAGAGGCAATAGATACAAATGAAAAAGAGGCCATCGTGACTTTTTCAACTTTAAAAGAAGCTCGCGCTGCCATGCAGCACATTCTTGAAAATTATCGGCTCTGTCAAAAACTCTCTGGTTTGTACGAAAGTAAGGGGGCATGTTTTTATCACAGCGTACATCAATGCAATGGGGCCTGTGTAGGTATTGAATTACCAGATGTATACAATAAACGGGTTCAGAAAGCTATCAAGTATCTAAGTCATGAAACAAAGCATAATCTTGCCATCGTAGAGCAGGGTAGAACTCATGGAGAGAAAGCTGTGGTTTGTTTGGAAGATGGCCGATACAAAGGCTTCGGTTACATCGATGAACAAAATGCTATTTCCGGGTGGAATGAACTATTGGATACTATTAATAATTACGCTGATAATAGGGATACGCAACAAATAATCAGGCAATACATTTTTAAAAACAAAGTGAAGGTTATAGAGTTTAGTAGCTAAAATAACTTGTTGAAAATTATTAAGTCTAAAATAGAAAATTAATTCTCAATTAATCCTCTTCCTTCTTTTTTTAATAGTCCTGCCTCTTTTAATTCTTTCATAATTTTATCAAGAATTCCATTGATAAACTCGCCACTTTTAGGGGTGCTATAGTTTTTGGCAATGTCTATGTATTCGTTAATGGTGGCTTTCAACGGGATATTAGGAAAGTATAACATTTCAGCTAGCGCCATTTTCATCAACATCAAATCTATTTGCGCCAATCTTTCTTTGTCCCAATTCTCTAATTTGGGGGTTATTAATTCACCTAGATGTTTTTCGTTGTAATAAACACGATTTAAAAGTTCAGATGAAAACTCGTGTTCATCATTCATTAGTTCTGGAAATTTGATTGTTTTCTTATTGCCGTTTATGATTTCATTTTCAACTTGAGTTGAGATTTTATCAATTAAAATTACCAGTTGATTTTCAATTATTATGGAGTCATCATTCCAAGTGGTAAAAGAGTCTTCCACATGTTGTGTAAATAATTCACTCAACAATAAAACTTTTCGAAAAAGAAATAAAATTAATCTTTTATCTTCTTCAATTGGTGAATTTTCACTTTGAATATAATTTTTGTAAGCAGAAGTGTCTTCCAATGCTTTGAACCAACTTCTGAAATAATCAGTATTTGGTATATAGGATAGTTTCTGTTCACGAATTATTCGTTTGAAATTTTCATCTAATACTATTTTTTGAATTATGGGATTGTGATAAATATGAACAGAGAATTTTGCATCAGCTTCGGTTGGTAAATGTTTGGATGATTTATGCCCAGCGTCTTCAACTGAGTACTCAGCAGTTTTTGTAATCAGATATAAATTGTAAATGAGTAGTCGAAAAGAATTGTTGACTCTTTCTTTTAATGATTTTTCTAAAGTAGTATACGGAATATCGGGACTTTGTTCATGCGTATAAAGCACCTGCATTACTTTAATTCGAACATTTCTTCTGCTTAACAACATGTTACATTAATTATAAAGAACTATGAAAAATCAATACTGCTTTTCTATTAAAGATTTTTTTATTTAAAGTCTTGCATTCAATTCGGCCATATCTTTTAACCTTTTATTTGCTATTTGCATTGCTGCATGTTGGGTTGTGCTGTTGCTCGCTTTTGCTATGCTAAATATTTCTAAAAGTCTATCATAAATTCTTTCAGTCTGACTCATTACTCTTTCGCGATTATAGCCGTCTAATTCATCTGAAACATTTATTAAACCACCAGCATTAATAACAAAATCAGGAGCGTATAAAATTCCTTTTTCAATTAACAAATTGCCATGAACCAATTCATCGGCTAATTGATTATTGGCCGCACCAGCAACAATGTTGCATTTTAATCTTTCAATATTATTAATATTCAAAGTTGCGCCTAAAGCACATGGAGCATATATATCTACATCTAAATCATAAATTGAATCTGGTTCAACCCCGTTTACTTTAAATTTTTTTATCATGTGCTGAATTCGATCAGCATGAATATCAGTTACGGTAACTTTTGCTCCCGCTTCAACTAGATGCTTTATTAAAGTCTCACCTACATGTCCGATACCCTGAACAGCTACTTTTTTTCCACTCAAATCATCATTTCCACACATTTCTTTTACTGAAGCCTTTATTCCAAGAAATGTTCCATAGGCTGTAAAAGGAGAAGGATCACCACTTCCACCCATATTTTCAGGAATGCCCGTTACATGTTCTGTTTCAAGTTTTATCCACTCCATGTCACGAGTGGTGGTCCCCACATCCTCAGCAGTAATATATTTTCCACTCAAACTATCTATAAACTTTCCGTAACGGCGCATCATTGCCTCCGATTTATCGGTGCGTGAATTGCCAATAATAATAGCCTTTCCACCGCCAAGATTTAATCCAGCAACTGCGGCTTTAAAAGTCATTCCACGGCTGAGGCGAAGTACATCGTGAATGGCTTCTGCTTCATTATTGTAATTCCAAAATCGTGTTCCACCCAAAGCTGGGCCAAGAATTGTGTTGTGAATGGCGACAATTGATTTTAAACCACTTGCTTTGTCATTGAAAAAAACAACCTGTTCATGATCATATCCGCTTATTTGCTCAAATATTCCAGGTGTTTGAATAGCTGCCTCAACTTTACTTTTTACCATTGTCATGCAGTCCGAATTTTATGTTTAGAATTGTGCCCTAAGCCGGGGCGCAAAGCTATGTTTATTTTCCAAGTTGCAAAAAGTAAAGAAACTGAGTGAAAAATTTAATTAGTCTTAATAAATATTTTTGGAAATATCGATGGAGGTTCGGGCTTGGAGTCATATTTATTTTCTTCAGTAATCTATTTGCGATAATGTCTCCTAAAGTGGTTCGTTTTGCAATTGATTTCACAATTAGTCAGGTAAAATTTGCATCGTTGTTGAACGGCTTTTCATTATCGAGCTCGTTTGGTTCCATACTTACAAAAAGTATTGTCGCATTTTCAATCATTATTTTTGTATTTGCATTATTGAGAGGTTTTTTCTTGTTTTTTATGCGACAAACAATGATTGTAATGTCGCGACACATTGAATACGACCAGAAGAACGAATTATATAATCATTATCAGGAGCTTGACCAATCATTTTATAAGGATAATAACACAGGTGATTTAATGTCGCGAATAACGGAAGATGTTTCGCGAGTTCGTAATTATACTGGGCCTGCAATTATGTACATATTTAACACTTTAATTTTATTTACCATGGTTTCCTATACTATGTACCATGTGAATAAAGAATTGACTTTGTATGCATTGGCTCCACTTCCAGTTTTAGCAGCTTGTATATTTTTTGTAAATAGTATTATACAAAAAAGAAGTGAGGCAATTCAATCGCAACTAAGTGTGCTTACCTCTGTAGCGCATGAAACATATTCGGGTATAAGGGTAGTAAAAGCATATGTACAAGAGGAATTAGCCAAACAATATTTTACTGAAGAAAGTATTGAATATACAAAACGGCAAATGAAGCTTGCCAGGGTAGAATCTTTTTTCTTTCCAACTGTTTTTATATTGGTTGGTTTAAGTACAATTTCATTGGTTTTTATTGGTGGAAATAAAGTGATGAATGGGCAAATTACTACAGGAAATATTGCCGAATTTTTTATGTATATAAATATGCTAACCTGGCCAATTGCTTCTATGGGTTGGGTGATGGCTTTAATACAGCGAGCATCAGTTTCACAAAAAAGATTAGATGAGTTCCTTCTAATTGAACCTAAAATAAAAAACCCAACAAATAAAAAACATACGATTGGGGGTAATGTAGAATTCCACAATGTTTCGTTTACTTACGATAATACCGGGACTATAGGATTAAAGAATATTTCTTTTCATTTAAAAAAAGGAGAGAAGATAGCAATTATCGGTAGAACTGGAGCAGGAAAAACTACTATCGCAAATTTATTTACACGAGTATTTGATGTGACAGAAGGAAGTATTTTATTAGATGGTGTTGATGTTCGTTCAATTAACTTAAAGGATTTGCGTGAACAGGTAGGAGTAGTGCCACAGGATGTTTTGCTTTTTTCTGATACTGTTACAAATAATATAGCATTTGGAAATAATATTATTGATGAGGTTCTGGTAAAAGAATATGCAAAGCGATCTTCGGTTGCTGTTGAAATTTTAAGATTGCAACATAGCTATAATACGGTGGTGGGTGAAAGAGGGGTTATGCTTTCTGGTGGGCAAAAACAAAGGATTTCTATTGCAAGAGCGTTAATTAAAAATCCTTCCATATTAGTTTTAGATGATTGCTTATCGGCAGTAGATGCAAAAACCGAACACCGCATTCTTCAGCAGTTTAATGAAGTGTTTAAAGAAAAGACTGCCATTGTTATAACGCATAGAATCTCTACATTAATTCAATTCGATAAAATCATTGTGCTCAATAAAGGAAAAATTGCTGAAGAGGGCACTCATGAACAATTGCTTTTACAGAAAGGTATATACTACCAGCTTTATGAATTACAGCAGTCTGAAGAAAAAAATTAAGAATATTTTGGTAGCTATCCGAAAAATCTATATTTGTGACGCACATAATCTAAGATTCAATCATTTACTAAAATAAATCAAGTGGAAGAAAACAATTTTAAAGGGCAAAGAGAGGAGCCGGTTTACACTATTAAAATGAGAGCAGGCCGTAGGCGCACTTATTTTTTAGATGTAAGAGAAACAAAAGGTAATGACTTTTATATCACCATCACTGAAAGTAAAAAACGCCAGGATGGAGGTTACGATCGTCATAAAATTTATTTGTACAAAGAAGACTTTAACAAGTTTATGGAGTCGATGAATGATGTGGTGAACCACGTAAAGACCGAGCGTATGCCCGAGTATGATTACGATGAGTTTGCTAAAAAACAAGAAGAGTATGATCGCATGCGTGCTGAACAAGCATTAAATCCACCAATGGAAGCTACTGGTTTTTCTTCTGGCGAAAAATATTCAACTAATAATGATGAGGGAAGCGTAGGGAGAATAGTTGAAAATTCAACTTCAGGAGATGTCAATACTGGCAACGCTCAGGAGGATGTGAAATTGCACGACGACAAGTCAACCGAAAGTAATAATTCTTCATCAACACCAGCGGGTAATGATGATGATTTGAAATGGTAATTGTTTGAAAATAAATTTAAAAGAACCACATTGAAAACCAATGTGGTTCTTTTATTTTGATAATAATTAAATTGGATTTTAATTTATTTTCCTACAAAAGTTATTCGAGTCGTATAAAGATTCTCGACAGAAGTGATAAAATTAAAATAACCACTTAAAATATTTTTCTCTTGGTCGTAAGATAAATTACTGAACCAGTACTTTATTTCTTCATCTTTTAATTCGATGTTAAATTTTATTGTGGCATTAATTAATAGGTTGTTGTTAATGACAAATATTAAGTTGGATTCAATACTATTTGCTGGAATATATAATTCTGTAAGTAATATTTTTTTCATTTATTTAATTGTCAGGTTTGAAATGCTGACTCCCAAACCTTCTAACAACGATGTCATCGCTGTATCACTTAATCCTGTTTGAATAGTTAATTGAGCGTTAGAAAATTGGCAGCTCAGTAGAAAGGCGATTACAAGTGTAAAATTTGTTTGCATTTTTCTAAATTATTTATCAAATAAATATGTTTATTCAGATTATTAAATTTAAATAATTTTAATCCTGTTCATTTTTATTTTCCTGGTATTTTTTTCCGGCATATAATTCATAGCCAAAAAGTTTGCAGTCTATCTGTGCATTCATAAATCTTATTTTGCGTTTTGGCTTCAGACCTATGAATTTTGCAGCTTCTAAATTTCCAGTGAAAACAAATCCCTTATAACCACTGCATTTTCTTTTCATGAAATTGCCAATGGTTTTATATAATTCAATCAATTCATCATCACCTCCACCCATTCTGTCACCATATGGAGGATTCATAATTACAATTCCTTTTTCGTCAGGCACAGGTGTTTCTTCAACAGCACATTCAACAAAATCAATGAACTCGCTTACTCCTGCAGCTTCTGCATTTAATTTTGCATCTTTAATCGCATCAGGATGTATATCAGTGGCTATAATTTTAAAATCAAGGTGGCTTTTTGCTTTTAAAGTATTTTCATTATCCAATTTGCGATAATATTCTTCTTCGTTATAATCTTTAAAATGCTGGAACGAAAATTCTTTTCTCAAATATCCGGGATATCGATTCAAAGCCATAAGCGCAGCTTCAATTGCAAATGTTCCGCTGCCACACATTGGATTAACAAAAGTTGAATTCATATCCCACTCAGTTGCCATAATTACTCCGGCAGCTAAATTTTCCTGCATTGGTGCAGCGAAAGGATACTTGCGATAGCCACGCTTATTCAAAGAAACACCGGAAGTATCTAAGTAAAGTGAAACATCATTGTTATCCCAAAATACAAATACAACTGCCCCGGTACGCTCGCTTCCGCTATCCGGGCGATAACCGAACTTGCGACGGAAACGGTCAACAATTGCATCCTTACATTTCAAGTTAGTGTAAAGAGTTGTATTGATTGTGCCATTGCGGGTAAAAGAAGTAACAGCAAACTGTTCATCTTTTTTTAAATAATTTTCCCATGGAACTTCTGTTACTTTATTAAAAAGTTCATTTGCATCAGCTGCTTTTACTTTTTTAATCATCCATAAAACCTTACTTGCGCTTCGTAAAAAATAATTTAGTCGAATGCAATCGTTCATGCTCCCTTTTATTTCAACACCATTTGGATGTTCCCAGGTAATAGTGTAGCCAAGTGCTTCCACTTCAGTTTTTAAATAGGGCGTTACATAAAGTGGACAATTAATAAGTATGATTGAAGGTTGTTGCATATGCGGCGAAAGTAAGCACAAGTGATTTAAGCATAAGCACACATGAAATATATTATAAAAACACTAACCATACAATTTTAAATTTGTAGTAATTGAATAAAATGAATTCAAAGAAATTAGTAGTCATTGGCGGAGGTGCGGCAGGTTTTTTTTGTGCAGTTAATGCTGCTCGAATGAATCCATTATTAAAGGTGTTTATTGCAGAAAAAGGCGGAAGTGTTTTGCAGAAAGTAAAAGTGAGCGGAGGCGGAAGGTGTAATGTTACCCATGCATGTTTTGATATTGATGAAATGGCAAAATGCTACCCGCGAGGCGAACGATTTATGAAAAAGGCTTTCCACCAGTTTTTTACAACTGATACAATTGATTGGTTTGAAAAAAGGGGGGTTTCTTTAAAGACTGAAGAAGATGGCAGGATGTTTCCCCATTCAAACAGCTCGCAAACAATTATTGATTGTTTGATGAAGGAGATGAATCGCTATAAAGTTGAGTTGCAACTTTATCATTCGGTTGAAAAAATTCAACCCATTATAAATGGTTTCAATGTGAGTTTTAAGAACGGGGAAATAGTGCAGGCAGATTTTGTGGTGATTGCTTGTGGAGGTTTTCAAAAAATAATTCAGTTTGATTGGTTAAATAATTTGAGTTTGAAAATTGAAAAGCCAGTTCCATCCTTGTTCACTTTCAATTTCCCTAAACATCCGTTAAATAATTTGATGGGAATTGCTGCACCAAATTCTTCAATAAAAATTGTTGGAATAAAATTTTTATCTGAAGGTCCAATACTAATTACTCATTGGGGATTGAGTGGTCCAGCTGTTTTACGATTGTCAGCATTTGCAGCGAGAGATTTAGAAAAATTGAATTATAAATTTTCAGTTATTATAAATTGGTGCACCGAATTCAATGAGCAATCTTTTGTCAAACAGATTCACGAACAACGAAAATTATTTCCTGCTAAAAAACCTTCGAATGGTAATTTTAGTGGTGTAGCTTCTCGACTTTGGGAGTTTATATTGTTACAATCAGGAGTAAGTGACTCAAATAAATGGAGTGATTTAACAAACGCAACAATAAATAAGCTCGCTAAAAATTGTTGTGCGTTTGAAATGTTTGCCGAAGGAAAGACCGCTTTCAAAGAAGAGTTCGTAAGCGCAGGAGGAATTTCGTTAAGTGAAGTAGATGCTAATACGATGATGAGTAAAAAATATCCCGGATTGTATTTTGGTGGAGAAATTTTAGATGTAGATGGAATAACCGGAGGGTATAACTTCCAAAATGCGTGGACGAGTGGATTTGTAGCAGCAAAAAGTATTGTTAAGTATTTCGTTTAATAAAAATTGTTAATGGAAAATTTTATCCTCATCTAAAAATTTAATAATTATAATTTTGTGTTTCCAATTGTACATTTACTTTACTTAAAATAATTTAGATATGAACAAATTCCTTTTTACGTTAGTTTCTTTTTCATTACTAAATCTTACTCTTTTTAATTTTAGTTCACTAGCACAAAATCGACGCGACAAAGCCGTTTATAAAGAATATAAGTCGGGCTATTATCAAAATACAATTATGCGGGGCATCACTGAGGAGACTGATAAAAAAGCCCCACCTAAAATGCAGAATTATTTCAAGATGGATGTGAGTGGAATTGATGTTCCTACCTCTCCGTCACAATTTACTTCAGTATTTCGCAATACGCCAATATCTCAAGGAAATACTGGAACCTGTTGGAGTTTTTCTACCACTTCATATTATGAAACTGAAATTAATCGCATTACTAAACAGAATATTTCACTGTCACAATTGTTCACTGTGTATTGGGAGTATGTTGACAAAGCAAAGGGCTTTATTAACGCTCGTGGCGAAAGTAATTTTGATGAAGGCAGTGAGGGAAATGCTGTAAAAAGAATTTATAAAGAATATGGTTGTGTGCCTTACGAGGATTTTCTTGGTTATACAGGTGATGAGAAGATCTATAACCATACGGCAATGATGACTGAAATGAAAACTTATTTATATAGCGTTAAAGTAGCAAATGCATGGAATGAAAATGAAGTTGTTTCTACAATTAAATCAATTTTAAATCATTATATCGGCACACCTCCAACCAGTGTTACTTGGCAGAAAAAGGTTTATACCCCCAAAGATTTTCTGTTACAGGTTTGCAAGCTAAACATGGATGATTATGTGGATGTTATTTCATTAATGGAGAAACCATACTATACACAAATGGAATACAAAGTTCCTGATAATTGGTGGCATGATGATACTTATTACAATGTGCCACTTGATACTTTTATGGCTATTGTAAAAAGGGGAATTCGTTCAGGTTACGGTATTGCTATTGGAGGCGATGTAAGTGAGCCTGGATTTAATATGACTAATGTGTGTATGATTCCATCATTTGATTGTCCTTCAGAATATATTGATGAAAACGCTAGGCAGTTCCGTTTTAATAATCAAACTACTACTGATGATCATGGAATGCACTTAGTTGGCTACATGCAAAAAGATGGTAAGGATTGGTATTTAGTAAAAGATTCGGGCTCTGGTTCCAGAAATGTTGGAGATGCTAACGAAAGCTTTGGATACTATTATTTTCATGAAGATTATCTCAAGTTAAAAATTGTGGACTTCACTATTCATAAGGATGTGATTAAAAATATTTGGAATCAATTCTCAACTCATAAAGGATAAGTTCACATGGCTTTATTTCCCGTAAGTATTTTTGTGTGAGAAGCTTCTTAATTTCATTTTTAATACGCCAAGAATAGCTTCTTTAAAAATTCCTTTACTCATTTTTGATGCACCTTCAAGTCTATCTGTGAAGGTGATTGGAATTTCTCTCATCTTAAATCCTAAACGCCAAGCTGCAAATTTCATTTCTATTTGAAAGGCATAACCTATAAAAGTGATTTTATTAAAGTCCAACTTCTCTAAAAATTCTTTTCTATAACAAATGAATCCAGCTGTGGTGTCAGTAACTGGCATCCAAGTAATTAGGCGCACGTATACACTTGCAAAGTATGACATTAAAATCCTTCCAAATGGCCAGTTTTTCACTTTTCCTCCCTTGCAATATCTTGAGCCGATTACCACCGCAGTTTCTTTTAGTGCTTCATTGTATAATCGTAATAAATCTTTTGGTGGATGAGAGAAATCAGCGTCCATTTCAAATATAAATTTATAGTTGTTTTCTAATGCCCATTTGAATCCAAGAATATAGGCTGTGCCTAATCCTTCTTTGCCTTTACGTTCAATTATAAATAATGTGTTCGGAAAATGTTTTTGTAAGTCTTTAATAATGGTGGCAGTACCATCTGGTGAGCCGTCATCTACAATGAGTACATGAATATCTGATGAGAGAGAAAATATTTCACGAACTATTCGTTCGCTATTTTCTTTCTCGTTATAAGTTGGAATAATTACGAGACTATCTTTCAACTGAATTATTTTTTGTGGATTTTATTTTCGCTCCTTAATGACCTTCACTTTTTCTTTGAAGTCGAGTGGAAAATCGCTCTTCACTATCCAATCATAATAGTTGGGTTCTTTTGTAAAAACATCTTTTACAGATACTCCTTTGTGTTTTCCGAAATTAAATTTTTCAATCCCTTTATCGAAATACATTTTGCGTCCTATATCAACAAAATCGCCATCTTTTGTAAACTTATGTAAGAAGTCAATATCATTTTGCAATGTATCGCTGTAGCGGTCTAATTGTGATTCAAGTATATGAAAAGTTGCCCTTGTGTCAGCTAAAGCACTGTGTGCATTTTCTAAATTCTTATCGCAATAATACTTATAAGCTGCGCTGAGATTCCGTGGTTCCATTAAATGAAAAATTCGTTGAACATCCACCATTTTTCTTTCAGAATTATCAAACGCTAAGCCCGCTCGTCCAAATTCTTCTGTCATAAATGGAAAATCAAATCGGCTACTATTGAAACCACTCCAATCACTATCATTAATTATATCAAAATATTTTTTTGCTATTTGTGGAAAAGTTGAGCAATCTTTTACTGCTTCGTTAGTAATGCCATGTATGGCCACAACTTCAGCAGGAATAGGAATGAGTGGATTTATTCGTTCGCAATATTCCAATACTTCTCCAGAGGGCATCACTTTTACAATAGCAATTTCAACAATACGATCTTTGGAAAAATCCAACCCAGTTGTTTCTAAATCAATAAATGCTAGAGGCTTTGTAAGTTTAAGGTTCATAATATTTTAAAGATTGCAAACCTAACCGAATTTGGGTTACTACTTATCGATAAAATGGATATGTAGAAAGAATGTGGAAAGAAAAATTAAGCAGTCTGTTTTAAAATAAATTGAATCATATCAGGCAAATTCATTCCGTTAAAATTTCCACTGCTCATTAATAGCAAAACTGAATTTGTATATTCTTGTGAATGAAGAAATTTTTCAATTTCATCTTTCTTGTTTAACACAATTAAATCATCGTGACCGAATAGTTTTTTAACTTCATTGTTACTGATTGCTTCTAATCTTTTTAATTCTATCGTATGAGGATTAAAGAAAACAACTTTTACACCAGCACCATCCATACAACTTTTATATTCAGCAATGAACTCTTTATTTAAACTGCTATAAGTATGCAGTTCCATGCAGGCAATAATTCTTCTTCCGGCAAATTGTTCATTCACTGCAGAGATAGTCGCTTTTAACTTAGAAGGAGAGTGGGCAAAATCTTTAAAGATAACTACCTGATTATTACTTGCTATTTTTTCTAATCGATTAGCAGCTCCATTGAAAGTTCTTATTGAAGTAAAAAATTCATTTTCGGTTATATCTAATTGTTTGCATACTTCAAACGCCCCGGCCATATTTGATAAATTGTGTTGGCCAAAAACTTGTAGGGAAGTTTTATTTCCATTGTGTACATAAAAAGTTGTTCCGTTTTCAATAACATATTCTGGGGTTTTATATGAAATTTTTATTGCGGTTGACAAGGTTGTATCGGCTACTTTTCTAACTTCTGAATCCTCCAAATTATAAATAATTTTTCCATTTATGGGAACCATATCCAAAAAAAGTTGAAACTGCTTGCAGTAATTATCAAAAGTTGGAAAGACATTTATATGGTCCCAAGCAATGCCACTGATAAAAGCAATATTAGGTTTGTATAATAAAAACTTTGGAGTTTTATTTAAGGCTGAGTCTGGGTATTCATCGCCTTCTAGAATTATAATAGGAGCGGAGGCGGTCAGTTTTACCATCAACTCAAATCCTTCAAGTTTTGAACCAACCATGTAATCAAAATCTTTTCCAACAGATTTCAAAACATGCATAATCATTGAAGTGATTGTGGTTTTTCCATGGCTACCTCCAATTACAATTCGTTTTTTATTTTTGCTTTGTTCGTATATATACTCAGGGAATGAATAAATTTTCAAACCCAATTCTTTTGCCTTTGCAAGTTCTGGATTATCAAAATGTGCATGCATTCCTAAAATAACAGCATCTAATTCTTGATTAATTTTATCAGGAAACCATCCGAATTTTTCAGGAATGAGGCCGGCATTTTTTAGTCGGGTGTAGGCTGGATCAATTATTTCATCATCGGAACCAGTAACCTTGTGTCCCTGTGAGTGCAGTGCTAATGCTAAGTTGTGCATTACGGCTCCTCCTATTGCAATAAAATGTATGTACATTCGTTGAATCTTTAAATTAATCTACTCGTAATAAGGATAAAATTAGCAAAAACACCAAATTTTATGAAGCATCAAATCTTAAAAGTTAAAACGATTATTTTAATACTTGTTTTAACAGTTGGAGTGTTGGCATTATCTTCTTGTGGCCGTCGAAGTGGTTGCCCAGGTATGATTTCTAAAACTCAACCAATTGAAAAAGTCGTTCAATCTTAATTTTTTCAAGTAATTTATTTTTTATAGAATAAAGTCTTGATTTGTTCGCAAATCGAGACTTTATTATTTATCTTGAGGACAAAAAAATAATTTAGACAATCAATACTTTTTTATGCATTTTGATTTTAAGGCTATTGCAACGATTACAATGATATTGTTTGCTGTAATAGATGTTATTGGGTCGCTTCCTGTTATAGTTGCTCTGAGGAATAAGGTTGGAGAAATTCATCCTCTACGCATAACTCTTGTCTCAGGTTCTATTATGATTGTATTTTTGTTTTTAGGTAATACTATTCTCTATTTGATTGGAATTGATATTGAATCATTTGCTATTGCTGGTTCAATTATTTTATTTCTACTTGCCTTTGAAATGATTCTCGGTTGGAAATTTAGTAAAGACGATTCTCCACAAACAGCATCTATTGTTCCAATAGCCTTTCCATTGATTGCGGGGGCTGGAACATTAACCACTCTGCTTTCTCTACGGGCAGAATACATCTATGTTGAGAATATTATAGTGGCAATAGTGATCAATCTTTTTTTTGTTTATGTAGTTCTTCGAAATATTTATCGATTAGAAAGAATATTAGGTCCGAGTGGCATTTCTATATTAAGAAAAGTATTTGGGGTTATACTTCTAGCACTTGCGATTAAGCTTTTTAAAACTTATACATAAAAGCTACTCATTCATTGTCAAAAGTAAAAGATTACTTGGAGTAAAAGTTAGAAATATAAACACATAACATTTCTCTTTTTATTGCGTAACACCCTCCAGTTTTTTAAATTAAAACAGCTTGGAAATGAAACGAATCCGATTAAATAGTTTAATAAGTAACAGGCAAACACTGCGTACTAAAAATATGCGGATATTAATGGTTGGCACTTTTTGTTTTGTTTTGTTAGCTGGGCTTTTCTTGTTTTTAGTTCAATTTTATAGATCTCCAGTTACAATTGCTTCTGTTAATCAGTTAGCATTTCGTTCCTATCAGGGATTAAGTTTCCAAAAAATTGTTCGAACAATTGATGGAAATATGGTTGTATCTGATGGAAAAAACTTTATAAAGTCTGATGCTGATGGAAATATAATTTGGGCTAAAGGAATTACGCAAACAACTAACTTAATTATTTCTGGTCTTTGTGAAACATTAAATGGCGACATAGTTGCTGCATGTCAATCTACTGATACCAGTGGAGGAGGTGCGCAAATTGCTTTAATACGAATATCTGCCGATGGGTCACTGTTGTGGTTTAAATTATTGCATAAACAAGGATCTGATTTTATATATGGAATTGCAGCCGATAATGAAAACGGAGTTGTTTTAACAGGTGGAGGATGTTCAATCAATCATTTAATATTGAAAGCTGATGCCGAGGGGAATCTATTATGGATGAAGGATTATTCTATTAATGGTTCAACTGGATCGGCAAATAAAATAATAGTAAATACAGATGGAACGATGTTTGTTTCCGGAAGATTAAATGAAGGTAGTTTAAATTTCATTTCATTATTCATGACTGATGTAAATGGATCTGTTTTGTGGGGGAAGAAGTTTTTAGATGCACAACAACCTGTAATCAAATCTTTTATTAAAACTTCTGATAATTGCTTGATCATTGGTGGGACATATATTGGAGGTGCTTCTCCGTGCAATAATCCTTTTTTATTAAAGACAGATTTAAGTGGCAATTTATTATGGTTCAAAAGATATGGAACAAACGGAATTGAATCAATCAATGACCTAGTGCCTACAAATGATGGGGGAGCAATCGTTACCGGAAATATTTATTTGAATCAAGAGGAAAATGTAAATGCATTGTTGTTCAAGATTGATGCAAATGGAACATTAATTTGGCAAAAATCTATTGGCAATAGTGAATTTAATGGAGCGGGATATGATGATGCATACGACATATGCCGCATTTCAGATCATACCTATGTAATAACAGGAATGGCTTATTGGGCTTACCTCTGTTCAATTGATGAAAATGGTAATGGATTTTGTCATGAGTCGCCTGTTTCATTAACAGTTTCCAACGTTTCCACACAAATAATAAATACTAATTATACCCCAATGAATTCAAATATGTTTAATGTGGTTGATGAAATTGCTGCAACTTCAAATATTTTTGTAGGATCACCTCATACTTGTTCATCAGTAAATGCAACTGAAATTAGTGAAGGAACAGATTACGAAAATTCAGAATCTTGTTTGTTTCCAAATCCAAGTGACGGAAATTTCAATGTAAATTATTTATTTCCTAATGAGGGAAGTGGCCTTTTGGAATTATATGATTTAACGGGTAAGAAATTGGCTGTCATTGAATTGCCTGCATACAATCGTTCAATTTCATTGCATTATTCTTTTTTACCTAAAGGAGTTTATTTGTATCAATTGACTTCCGGAGGGAAGGTGTTTAAGAGGGAAAAATTTGTAATTTCAAAATAATTATTTTTCAGGGTGGTACCCAGAATCAATTTGCAAATTGGTTCCATCAGCAGCTTCAGTTGCTAAAATATCACATCGTTCATTTTCAGGGTGAAGGTTGTGACCCTTTATCCAATGAAATTTAACTTTGTATTTAGTGTAGATTAATAAAAATCGTTTCCACAGATCAGAATTTTTTTTTCCGGCAAATCCCTTTTTTACCCAACCGAAAACCCACTTCTTCTCTACTGATTCAACTACATATTTAGAATCTGAATAAATATCAATAACGCAGTCAGTATTTTTAATTGCTTCTAAACCAACAATTACGGCGAGTAACTCCATTCGGTTATTAGTGGTTAAACGAAAGCCAACGGATAATTCCTTGCAATGATTTCCTGAAATAAGAATGACTCCATATCCACCAGGGCCGGGATTACCCCTTGAAGATCCATCAGTATAAATTTTTATATGGTGCAATGAAATTATTTTATTATTTTAATTGAATTGTCAAAAATAATTTTTTCACTTTTACATTTTCATTTAATTTTTAAAAATATGCACATCACTCTTCAGAATAAAAGCACCAAAATTTTCATGGTTTTAAGTTCATTTTTTGTTGCCAATGCTTTAATCGCTGAATGCATTGGAGTAAAAATATTTTCATTAGAAAAAACTTTAGGATTAAATCCACTCAATGCAACTATTTTTAATGAACCGGGTATTTCTTTTGCTTTAACTTGTGGTGTTTTACTATGGCCGCTTGAATTCATTATGACAGATATTATCAATGAATATTTTGGGCCTAAAGGGGTAAGGCGTGTATCTTATATAGCGGTTAGCTTAATTCTTTATGCTTTCTTTATGTTTTATTTGGCCATGCAACTTTCACCAGCGGATTTTTGGATAGGTGTTAACGCTGATAAAGGAGTGCCAAATATGCCCTTAGCTTTTAATTCGATTTTTGGTCAGGGTATGTGGATTATTTTTGGATCACTCACTGCATTTTTGGTAAGTCAGATTGTTGATGTTACTATTTTTCATTGGATAAAGAGTAAAACTGGTCATAATAAAATGTGGCTACGGGCAACAGGAAGCACTTTGATTTCTCAACTAGTTGATAGTTTTATTGTGCTTTTCATTGCATTTTATATTGGTCAAGGATGGAGCATGAACTTAGTGTTGGCCATATGCTTGTTCAATTACACTTATAAGTTTTTTGCAGCCATTGTTTTAACTCCTGTAATGTATCTTGTTCATCATTTAATTGATAGTTATTTAGGGGCAGAACTTGCCCTTGAAATGAAACAAGATGCAATGAAATAAGATGTGAGTTTCCAATCCAAATTTATTAATTATTGAAATTCAGAATTTATTCTTTAATATTTTTGTTTGTAGTTAATGTTTTACAACTCGATAGTTACATTTGCAACCATTGTAGTTCTTCTTAAGAAAATAAGAAAATGATGTTTAATGCCTTAATAGTTTATTGTTTGAAATTAATAAAATACAAATTGCCAGTGATAAAATCAGGCTCAGGTTTCACTTAAAATTTATTTGACTGAATGCTTTTTCAGATATCTTTTGAAAACAAAAAAACAACTCCATAAAAATTAGAATGAAAAAAGTCTCAATTATCATCGCAATGTTTTTCGCATGTGTCGTTGCCAATGCGCAACAAATACTTAATCAAGTTATTGTTTTAAACGAAGGTCGTTTTGATTATTTGCTTCAGCAAATTGATAAGCCTGTTACTGTTGGAACTTATAATCCGCAAACAAATGTCTATTCGGTTTTTGATACGATTGATAATTCTCGATTTGCTTCCGATGTTGTGGTTGACGACGCTAATATTTTTATTGCCGCAGATAATACTTTACTTAAATATGATTTGAATACACATCAGCTCATTTCTACCCAGGTAGTAAATGGTATTCGTAGGTTGGCTTTGTGGAACGATAAAATTTTATTGACTCGCGGTGAATATTTAACAACTTATGATTCTTACTTTCAAGTTTATAATAAATCTGACTTAAGTTTTTCTTATCAACTTGACACTTTAAATGGGCCGCTTTATGCTTCTGATGGGATTGTTGTAAAAGATAATATTGCTTACATAGCTATCAATAATGGCTTTGTTTGGGGAGGGGCCGTTGGCATTTTAGGGCGGGTTAATTTATTAACTCAAAATTATCTTTCAGAAATTTCACTTGGAGCTGATGGAATTAATCCTGAAAATATTTTGATTGATAACAATCAAATTTACACTGTAAATAATCGTGATTATTCTTTTGCATCAATAAGTAGCATTGATATTTTAAGTTCTAATGTTGTTACCACTAATCTTAATAATCAAGGTGGATGCCAAGGTTCAACATTTATTAATTCAAAAATTTCTTACCAGACTTACAATGAAAATTTCATTGGACAATATGATGTCAATTTACAAAGCATTAGTGATTCGCTTTTTATCAATCGTTCTATATATGCAATGGAATCGGATGCATTGAATCAATATCTGTATGTTTCGGAAACCGATTTCAGTTCTTATGGTTTAGTTTTGATTTATTCAGCAAATGGAAGTTTGATAAATGCATTTGTTGCGGGTGTTACTCCCGGTAAATTTGCTTTTGACTATCGTAATGCAAGTAAAATTAATGATGTAGAAAATAATTTGCAACTATTTGTTTTTCCAAATCCTGCTGCTAATGAATTAACAATTGCGAGCATCAATGCTGATGACAATTCTTTAATTACACTTACATCAATTGACGGAAAAGTTTTATTCCAAAAAAATATTAATGGTAAAAACTTTGTTCAACATATTGATATTTCTATTTATGCAAAAGGAACTTATTTATTAACCGTTCAATCTTTGAGTCGAACTTCAGTTCAGAAGGTTATGAAGTATTGATTTCAATAGTTATTTCAGTTCAAATAAAAAATTTAAGTCGTTACAGTGTATCCGAGGGAATTTTTATAAAAATATTTTGATTGAAAATCTATATTTTTTCAAATACTAAACGATAATGATCCATAATTTCCTGTTCAAAACAAACCCGGTTGGGACTCACTCTGAACACTGCCACCTGATGTCGGAATTCTTTATCAAAAATATATTTGGGAATCAACGATAAGTACAGAAAATATTTTTTCAGATTAAACTGGCGGAATTTTTTTCTCCATTGTCCAATGGTTTCAATGTAATCCAATCGTCCACTACTTTTAGAAATTAATTTAAAAAGTGGTTCTGCGTTCTTGATGACCATTTCAGGACCATAAGGCAACCACGAATTAGGAAATTCTTTTTCCATTAAAGCACAAATATAAGCAGCAGAATTTTTATCAGCATTAATATCAAATTCAGAATATGGAATCATGTTTTTGCTGAATGTCATTGTTTGCATGTAATATCTTCCACCAACAGGTAGTAGAGAGTAAATTTTCTTAAAAAAATTTTTGTAAATTTCTTCCTGCTTTCCTGCCTTCCATTCTTCTGCCGAAACGAAATGTTCAAGTCCTCCGATACAAGTAACCGCATCAAATGTTCCGAAATCATTGGGGGTAATATATCTGCAATCTTTAACTATTACATTTAATCCGTTGGCCTTGCAAGCATCAGCTTGACCTTGCGATAATGTAAGTCCAAGACTTTTTGCACCGCGGTCTTTAGTAATGTAGTTTGAAAATGGCCCCCATCCACAGGCCATATCAAGCACGTTGCTTCCTTTTGAAATATTCAAGCTGTCTGCAATGAATTTGTGTTTTTCTTTTTGCGCTGCTTCCAATGACATAGAAAAATCCCCATCGTATTTAGCACCTGAGTAATCACCAGTTTCACCCATGCTCAAGCGAAATATTTTATCTATTGTGGTATAGGTAAAATCTAAATCTTTGTTATTAGCCATATTTTTAAAATAATTTTTGCCGAAAGTAAATTTTATTACCCCTAAAATGAAAAAAATAAAAGATGTGGTCAAATAGAAATTAGAATTTAATTTTTAGCGATTGAATTCTAATCGTTTCCCGAAGTGATTTTCATTAAAGAGTCCATTGGTATAAACCAGATGTCCATTCACAAAAGTGTGAGTGATTTTGCTTTTGAATTGATAGTCTTCTAATGGTGACCAGCCGCATTTATAATAAATATTATCTGATTGAACTTTCCATTTGTATTCAGGATTTACTAAAACTAGATCTGCAAAATATCCTTCACGAATAAATCCTCTTTCTTTAACTCCAAAGCAAATTGCAGGATTATGGGCAGCTTTCTCAGCAATAGCTACAAGATCTAATTGCTTATTGTGCCAGAATTCTAGTAGCATATTTAATGAATGTTGAACAAGCGGCAAACCACTTGGCGCTTTGAAATAATTTAGATTTCCATTTGGAGTATGTGTCATTTTTTCTTGCATGGTGTGTGGCGCATGGTCAGTAGCTAACACATCAATGAAGCCATCTTTTAATGCCTGTAATAGCTTTGGTTTATGTTCTGGGCCTTTGATTGCTGGATTACATTTTATTAATGAACCAAGTATTGAATAATCATTGCTGTCAAACCATAAATGATGAATACACACTTCGGCGGTAATATTTTTTTTTGAAAGTGGTGTTGTGTTATCCAGAAGTGCAATTTCATTTGAAGTAGAAAGATGAAAAATGTGCAGTCGGCTATTGTGTTTTTTTGCTAAATCAATTGCATATTTTGATGAATCATAACAAGCTTTTTCATCACGAATGATTGGATGAAATCTCATGGGAATTTCATCTCCATACTGCATTCGAAGTGGGATAATATTTTCTTTTATTCGTAAGTCATCTTCACAATGTGTAGCAATCAGAATGGGGGAGTGTCTGAAAATGTTTTCTAAAGCGACTGCATCGTCAACAACTAAATCTCCTGTTGATGAACCCATAAATATTTTTATTCCACAAATATTTTTGGGATTAGTTCTTTTTATTTCTTCTAAATTGGTATTAGAAGTTCCGAGGTAAAATGAATAATTAGCCAAAGAATGATTCTTCGCAATTTCATATTTCTGCTCTAATAATTCATGAGTAGTTGCTGGAGGATTGGTATTGGGCATTTCCATAAATGAAGTTACACCACCAGCTACTGCAGCTTTTGCTTCAGTATAAATATTTGCTTTTTGTGTTAAACCTGGTTCTCGAAAATGAACTTGATCGTCAATCAAACCTGGGAATAAATATTTTCCGTTAGCATCAATTTCTCGATGAAGTGGTTTAATAGAAATGGTTGAATCAATTTTTTCAATTCGTTCTCCGTTAATTAAAAGGTCTTGCGTTTTAATTTCTCCTTCATTAACAATTTGTGCATTTCTAATAATGGTATAACTCATATTTATGTAGAAAGAATTTCTTGAATTCTTAAAAGGTTCAGGTTAATATCTAAATTGTGTTTCGTTGCTTTTTCAAAAGGGGTGTATTCGATTTCGCGATGAATTACTCCAACCATTACATTTTCTTTTTCAGCAATTAAGGCTTCAACTGCGGCAACTCCCAATCTGCTTGCGAGAACTCTATCCATACAAGTTGGATTCCCTCCTCGTTGCATGTGTCCTAGAATTGAAACCCTTGTGTCGTAATGGTTAAATTGTTCTTTTACTTTTTTTGCAATGTCATAGGCCCCGCCTGACTCATCACCCTCAGCAACTACTACAATGCAACTCGATTTGTTTCTAGTCCATCCTTTTTCTAAAATAGAAATTAAGTGAGGAATGTCAGTTTTAGTTTCAGGAACTAAAATAGCTTCAGCTCCACCGCCAATTCCACTGCGCAGAGCAATAAATCCAGCATCACGCCCCATCACTTCGATAAAAAATAAACGGTTATGCGAGTCTGCTGTATCCCGAATTTTGTCGATTGCTTCCATAGCGGTATTAATGGCTGTGTCGTATCCTATTGTAAAATCGGTTCCGAATAAATCATTATCAATAGTACATGGAACTCCTATGCTAGAAATATTATGGCGCATTCTAAATTCGAAACAACCACGAAATGTTCCATCGCCACCAAGTGCTACCAATCCTTCAATGTTGTGCTTCTTTAAATTTTCAGCAGCGAGTTGCATTCCATCTTCCTTAATAAACCGTTTGCTTCGTGCCGTTTTTAAAATGGTTCCACCTCGTTGAATAATGTTGCTGACTGAATGAGAATTCATTTCAATCATATCGCCATCAATCATTCCTTCAAATCCTCTCCTGATTCCAACCACCTCCAGATTGTTAAAAATGGCCGTTCGTACAACAGCACGAATGGCAGCATTCATTCCAGGCGAATCACCGCCTGAAGTAAATACCCCAATCTTTTTTATTTTAGTCATTCTTTTTTTTAAGGATGTAAATGTGAAAATTATTATTTTGTTATTTCATATTGATACTTGGTATGAATTAAATCAGGGGTTTGAAAATCTAGAGTTAATTTTCCGTTTACTGAAGACTTTATAGTAAACATTTTTGTTTTTTTAGTTGTACTACTTGAGAAATAAATCTGCTTGTATGCTTCCACTAATTTGTAAGTGCCAGTTTCTTGTTTTCCACGTACAACAATTAAATAATTTCCATCGGGGGAAATTTCTATGTAATCATTTTTTTGTGTGGAGTCAGCTGCAGTGAACACAGCAAATTCTTCTGTTCCCTTGTACAACCATTTTCCAGCTATTCTGTCTTTTAGTGAAGGCGTGGAAGTTGGAGTAGTAATTTCTGTTTGAGCATGAGTCGTGATTGAAATAAAAAGTATTAAAATAAAAGACGACATCTTTTTCATATTAAAATTATTTGTTCAAAGGTAAAAATGTATAGTGAAAAAAAATTAACGTTTTTTATTTTATTTGTAATTGCAATAATTCTATGACCATCAATACTGCATTTCAGAAACTATTGAATTCAATTTATGATTCTTACGAGAGAGGTGAAGCGGAAGCTATTGCAAGAATTGTTTTTGAAGATGTGTTCGATTTGAAATTGTCATCTATTTTGATTGAAGCTGATAAGGATTTTCTGTTGTCTAATAATGAGAAGTTAAATGATATTATTGATCGATTAAAAAAAATCGAACCAGTTCAATACATAACAGGCAAAACCTTTTTTTATGGGAATGAGTTTATTGTAAATCCATCTGTGTTGATCCCTCGTCCCGAAACAGAGGAGTTGGTTCAATGGGTTGTTGAATTAACAGAAAATAAAAAGCAAAACATTCTCGATATTGGAACGGGTAGCGGATGCATTGCAATTTCAATCAAAGAAAATTTACCTGAAGCAGATGTTTACGCAACAGATATTAGTGAACTAGCATTGGATGTCGCAATAAGAAATTCAAAAAAACTAAAACAACAAATTCATTTTGCTCAGTCAGATATTCTTCAATCAGAAAATCTGTTTAATATTCAATTTGATATTATCATTAGCAATCCTCCTTACATTTCGGAAGCAGAAAAATTATCCCTAGATAAAAATGTAATTGAATTTGAACCTCATGAAGCATTGTTTGCAACAGGTGATGATGCATTAATTTTTTACAGAAGGATTATTGTGCTCGCAACTAAATTCCTTAATGATGGGGGGCAATTGTTTTTTGAAGTGAATCAGCAATTCGGAACTGAAGTATTAAGACTATTGAAAGAAAATAATTTCAGCAATACTGAATTAAAAAAAGACTTGAACGGAAATTACAGAATGGTAAGAGGTGTGAAATAGCAATAAGCTATTAAATAGTTTATTAATAAAATTTTAAAACTTTTTTTAGTTACGCTTCTACAGAAGTCATTAAATCAATTTCTTCTAAAACAGCACTTATAAAAAGGCAATCTTCCATTGTTCCAGAATAAACCTTAGCTTTTCCTTTTGTATGTATTTCAATTGCGAATGCTTCTGCACGCTGAGTTGAACAATGAATAGCTCTTTTTAATTGTCGAATAACTTCCTCAAATGTGTGCCAGTCGTCATTTAATACAATCACACTGGAACCATCCACGTCCACATTGTAATCCTCAATTAGTTCTAACTCCTGAGATTTAGTCATTTTTTTTTCCAAATATATGTTGTCAAATATTTATCAAGCAATTTTTTTATAATTTTTTAAAGTTTTCTATAATTAAATCTTTGGATTTGAGATGGGTAAAGTTATTTTTGCACTCCAAAAATTTAACAAAATGAGTCCTATTTTCTACTTGATACCATGTTTTGGAATTGTTGCCTTGTTATTTACTGCCTGGAAATCTGCGTGGGTTTCAAAACAAGACGCAGGTAACGAACGAATGAAAGAGATTTCTACCTATATTGCTGAAGGAGCTATGGCATTTTTAAAAGCCGAATGGAGGGTGCTCGGTTACTTTGTGGTTATTGCTGGAATTCTATTAGCCATTCTTGGTTATTCAAATCCAGACTCTAGTCCTCTGATTGCTGTAGCATTTGTACTTGGCGCTGTTTTTTCCGCAACGGCTGGTTACATAGGAATGAATATAGCTACAAAAGCAAATGTTCGCACAGCACATGCCGCTCGCACAAGTTTAGCAAAAGCTTTAAATGTATCATTTACTGGTGGTTCGGTGATGGGAATGGGGGTCACTGGTATGGCTGTTCTAGGCCTAGGCTCTCTTTTTATTGGATTATATTACATGTTTGCTGATGGTAACGGTGCCCCAGGATTACAACGCGCTCTTGAAGTATTAACCGGGTTTTCTTTAGGTGCTGAAAGTATCGCGCTTTTTGCCCGTGTAGGCGGAGGAATTTATACAAAGGCTGCTGATGTTGGTGCTGATTTAGTTGGTAAGGTAGAGGCTGGAATACCGGAAGATGACCCGCGTAATCCTGCTACTATTGCTGATAATGTGGGTGATAATGTTGGTGATGTTGCAGGCATGGGCGCCGATTTATTCGGGTCATTCGTTGCGACCATTTTAGCTACTATGGTTTTAGGAAGAGAAATAACTGTAACCGATAATTTTGGTGGGCTTTCACCAATACTTCTTCCAATGATGCTTTGCGGAATGGGAATTATTTTTTCAATGATTGCAACCTTCTTCGTAAAAATAAAAGACGATGCTGAAGCTTCAACTTCAGTTGTACAATCAGCATTGAATAAAGGAAATTGGGGGGCTATTATTCTTACGGCAGTATCAAGTTATTTTTTAATTAATTGGTTGCTACCTGACACAATGGACTTGCGTGGTCACGAATTTACAAAGATGGGAGTTTTTGGCGCGGTGATTCTTGGTTTAGTTGTAGGAACATTAATGAGTTTAATTACTGAGTATTATACTTCAATGGGAAAGCGTCCTGTAAATTCTATCATTCGTCAATCTTCAACTGGTCATGCTACAAATATTATTGCAGGACTTGCTGTGGGAATGGAATCAACTGTTGCCCCAATTATCGTTTTAGCTGCTGGGATTTATGGTTCATTTATGTTTGCAGGTTTGTATGGTGTTGCCATTGCTGCTGCCGGAATGATGGCAACAACGGCTATGCAATTAGCCATTGATGCATTCGGACCAATTGCTGATAACGCTGGTGGTATTGCTGAAATGAGTGAATTGGAAAAAGAAGTTCGTGAAAAAACTGATACGCTTGATGCTGTTGGAAATACCACTGCAGCAACTGGAAAGGGATTCGCAATTGCTTCTGCTGCTTTAACTTCTCTTGCATTGTTTGCTGCCTTTGTTGGAATTGCAGGAATTGATAAAATAGATATCTACCAGGCCGATGTACTGGCAGGATTGTTTATTGGAGGAATGATTCCGTATATTTTTTCTTCACTGGCAATTGCAGCAGTAGGTCGCGCGGCAATGGCAATGGTTGAAGAGGTTCGTCGTCAGTTTCGTGAGATTCCAGGTATTATGGAAGGAACAGGAAAGCCTGAATATGATAAATGTGTTGCTATTTCTACTAAGGCATCTCTTCGCGAAATGATGGCCCCTGGTGCAATTGCAATTACAGTTCCTGTTATTGTTGGATTTACATTTGGGGCTGAAGTTTTAGGTGGAATGTTAGCGGGAGTAACTGTATCTGGTGTGTTGATGGGTATGTTTCAATCCAATGCAGGTGGCGCTTGGGACAACGCAAAAAAGAGTTTTGAAAAAGGAGCTGTTATTAATGGAGAAACTTTTTATAAAAAATCGGAACCACATAAAGCTTCAGTAACAGGTGATACTGTTGGTGATCCATTCAAAGATACTTCAGGACCTTCGATGAATATTTTGATAAAGTTGATGTCAATTGTAAGTTTGGTAATTGCACCATCTATTGGTCACCCTTTTATTAATTCAAGTGTAAATAATAGTAATAGCGGTATAAATAAGATGGAATGTTGTGATCATGGAATGATGAGTGGAGAATGTGACAGTACAAAAATGAATTGCGAAGGCCATATGGAAATGAGTGGTTGTAAGGATGGGGTGTTGAATACTGATTCTTCAGCAAAAAAAGATTGCTGTAAAAAAGACGATTCAAGTGGCGTTTGTTGTGAGGAGTGCAAAGACAAATGTAAAACTGACTGTGCTAACAATGGTAAGTGCAGAGAAGTGGGCAATAAGGGTTGTTGCAAAGAAGGGGGCAAAAAGGAATGCTCTTCAAAAATTCAATAAAAAAAATTAAAGGCTAAAAATTAAAATTGCTGTCGCTTTGAAATAGTTTTCAAAGCGACTTTTTTATTATAGTAAAAAATTTTTTTGTTGAAGGGGTAACTACAAAACGCTCATCAGTTCTTAACCCCACTAGACAAATAATTTTATCAGCTGTATCCTGAATCAAAAATTGCTTTTCTTTTTCGTGCAATGGGATTTTTAAGTCAACAAAAAAATTACTCAATTTTTTCTTTTTCATTTTCATACCGGAAGGGTAGAAGTAGTCGCCCGATTTCCATTTTCGTAAAATAAGTGGGAAAGAAATTTTATCTGCATCCAGTTCAATCTGACCATATTTTATTCTCGATGATTTTTCTTTCAGCTTGATTTCTATTTCATTTTCTCCATTGCGAATAGATTGCGATTTCTTTTTCTCAATAAGAAAAACCTGTGAGTCTGGGATTTTGTTTTCAATGATAAAAAGTTTTTTTCGATCTTTAATAATTCGGTGGGTTGATGAGATAAATTCTTTCCCACTTGTATTTTTCAACGAATTAAAAATTTGTTCGATTGATTTCTCTTTAAAACCAAATTGTTGCAATAGTTCAAACAAGATAGTTTTTGGAGCAATAGAATTTAACAAAGCAGGAATATCAATTGATAAATCGTTCTTTTCTTGCTTCAATAATTTCTTTCTCAAATTATTAATGCTTAACTCATACAAAGCCTCAGTATCAACAAAATGTTTTATACTGGTTTCAAATGATAATTTGAAAGATGGATTTATTTCTTCGAACAGTGGAATTACTTTATGGCGAATCAGATTTCGCTCGTAAACGGTTTTAATGTTTGAACTGTCTTCCCGAAAAGCAATTTTATTTTCTGTTGCAAATTCTCTGATTTCATTTTTTCCAGCAAATAATAACGGTCGAATAATTTTACCTTGTTTTGGCAGTATTCCATGCAATCCTCTGATACCTGTTCCTTTAATTAAATTCATTAATACCGTTTCAATAGAGTCATCGCGATGATGTGCTGTGGCAATAAAATGAAAACCGTTTTTCTTTCTGATATGCTCTAACCAATCATAGCGAAGATTTCTTGCAGCCATTTGAATGGATATTTTTTCTTGTCGTGCAACTTCTTTTGTATTAAATTGCTCTGAAATGTATTCGACTTTTAAAGTTGATGCTAGTTCTTTTACAAATTTTTCATCGGCAGTTGACTCATCACTTCTTAACTGGAAATTGCAATGTGCAACGGCAAATGATTGGTTGGTTTTTGAAAATAAATTTACCAGTACCATTGAATCAAGGCCTCCGCTAACCGCAATTAAAACAGGAATGCCCTCAGAAAACAATTGATTTGATTTAATAAAATTTTTAAACTGATTAATCATTAGAACGAAGGTAAAGCAGATGTTAGCAAAATTTTAATTAAGTTTTTTTTTTAAAAAACTTGATGGGTTCAAATAGAAAAATATCTTTGCAAAAATTTTTTTAAATAAAACCAAATAAACAAAAATGAAAAAACTAAGTATTTTAACAGCAGGCATCTTAATGGTGTTTATGTTAGCAACAGTAACTTTTTACACTTCATGTACTGATCCCTGTAAGGATGTATCATGTTTGAATGCAGGTACCTGTGTTGATGGAACATGTAATTGCGCTTCAGGATACGAAGGTGATGATTGCTCTTCGGAAATTAGAACGAAGTTTAAGGGGCCTTGGACAGCAGCTGATGGTTGCAGCCTTTCTGGTTCAGCTTCTTATGGTGTTAGTGTTTCTTCCGGCACAGGTATTTTTGATGTGAAAATCACTAATGTTTGGAACAGTTTTGTTAATTCAGTTGACGCAACTGTTAATGGAACTACTATTACCATCTTAACCCAAGAGCCAGATAATGATGGATATACTGTTAGTGGAACTGGTACAATCAATGAATCTGGAAACTCAATTACATGGAGTTTCACAGTTTCAGACAGTAGTTCTGGTTTGTCAGATGTTTGTACTTCAACATGGACTAACTAATATTATATAGAAATTAAAATAAAAAAACCCGTTCATTTCTGAACGGGTTTTTTTTATGACTAAAATTTTTAGATGCGTTATTTTGGTTTACCCATTTTATCTTTCTTGGCATCAGTATTTGTGTTGGTCCCACTTCCACTCATTTTATCCTTTTTCGCATCTGTACTTGATTGAGTATTACCACCCATTTTATCTTTTTTAGGATCTACTGGAGGTGGAGGTGTTACTACAGTTGTAGGCTTTGTTTTACTTCCACCTTTACCGCCTTTCTTTGAAGCATTAACCATTGAGTCGCCCATTTCCATTCCTCTTGTAGTAGCCGCAATTAAACATTCATTGTTTAATGAATCAGTAAATGCAATTCCTTTTGCATTTGCAACACTATCAATTGCTGCATTATCTTTTGCTAACTGTGCACCATTGTCGCCAGATTGGCAAGACTGAAAACCGATTGCTAATGCAAGGGCTCCTGTGAGTATGATTGATTTTTTCATTGTTGTTTCGTTTTTCTGTTTGTGATTTTTTGTTTACATTTTTACTCCGTTGGCTTCGCAAATAGAATCGCAAACAGCTTTAGTTTTCGCAGCACCATCAGTCATACATGCATTGTTGGCCGCATCAACAAGCCCTTGTTTTTTCGAATTGAAAACCGAATCGGCTTTGGCAGTAATTGCCGCGGAATCCATTGGTTTAGGTGCTTGATTGCAACTTGCAACTGCGAGCGAAATGAGCCCGGCACCACACAGAATGAGAAATGTTTTTTTCATAAATGGTTTTTAGTTTTTTTGTAGAACAAATTTATAGGTTTTAGTTTGTCATTTGCAATAAAAAGTGGCTATTTATTTTTAACATAACAATGTAGTTGTTTTAACGTTGATATTATTGTGAGAGTTTAATTGATTGGAATAGGTTTAATTTTGATAATATGAAATTTTTGCTAATGATTTTTGTGTTTCTTGTAAGCACTTTAATCAGTGTTACAAATATAATGGCTCAAATAATTGTGCCTGTTTTGATTGTTGGCAACGACTCTTTCCCAATACTTACTCTTCCTGAAATAGTAGTAGTATCGAAAAGAACTTTCACCTCATCATTTGAACAGAATAAGTTTAATAAATTAAAAAAAAATATTTTAATTGTCTATCCATATGCAAAAAAAGCTGGTGAAATTTTTAATGAAGTTCAGAAGGAATTGTCCAACAAAGACAGTAAACGCGACCAAAGAAAATTTTTAAAACAAAAAGAAAAAGAATTAAATGAACAATTTAAGGATAAGTTAAAAAACTTAACGACAGTTCAAGGTGATATTTTAGTTAAACTAATTGCCAGGCAAACTGGACAGAACTGTTATGAATTGATTAAGGAATTTAAAAATCCAATGTCAGCCTTTTTCTGGCAAAGTGCTGGAAGTTTATGGGGGTATGATTTAAAAGTATATTACAATCCACAGCAGGATAAAGATATTGAATTGATAGTTCGGGGTATTGAGAATAACTTTTAATTATTGAACGACCTTAGGTAATTCCTTAATCAGGGTATTAAAATTCTGCAACTTCATACAATTAAAATGACTTTTTGGACATTTATTAAATCCAATTTTAGAACATGGGCGGCAATTAAGGTTTTTTACTTCGTGTATAAATGAATTATTTTTATAGAGAGATAAATATTCCAATTTGTTTCCAAAATAGGGATACATACCGAATGATGAAATGGTGCTTCCCCAAAAAGAATGAATCTTCTTCTTGAATGCTGCAGCAATGTGCATCATTGCTGTGTCATGCGTAATTACAATTTTTGATTGACGAATTAATGAGGCGGATTGATTAAGATTAAATTTTCCACATGCATTAAAAACTTTGAATGGAAATAATTTTTCTAATTCATTTCCGATTTGAAAATCTTCTTTTCCACCGATAACGATAAACGGCACTTGAATTTTTTCACATAATTCTTTCAATTTTTCAAATGGAAGTTTTTTTGTTGCGTGTTGCGCGCCAATTACGAGTGCCGCATATCCATGCATATGTGTAAGCGGAAAGTCATGCAACTGAATTTCATCTTTTTTCGGAATGAAATAATCCAAACCTTCTCCATCATTTGAAACATTTATTTTTTTTACTGTATCCAAATATCGTTGAACAATGTGTTTGTCGGGTAGGATATTTATTTTCAGATTGACAAGCAGCCATTTTCTGATATTTAATTTGTTGAGTGAGCGAACAGGCTTTTCTAAATACCATTTTATATAAAATGTTCGAAGATTATTGTGAAGGTCAATGATGAAGTCAAAATTTTCAGATTGCAATTCTTTTATGATTGAATAAAAATCATCTCCCAATAAATGAATTTTATCAATGTAAGGATTTGACTCAAGCAATATGGAAAATGATTCCTTTGTTAGGTAGTGTAATTCAACTTCAGGTAATTGTGTTTTAATACATCTGACAACAGGACTTGTAAGTACAATATCACCAATAGAACTAAAGCGGATAATCAATATTTTTTTTACTTGCACAGTGTATAAGTGAATTTCGTTCGAATGAACATGAATTAGTTTTAATTGTGGAGTTAAGCAATTTTAAATCCAATAGTAATTCTAATCCTATGAAGAGATTAGAATATCCGAATTTTTAATTCTTTCTTAGACCTAATCAATTTATTACAACAATTTTTTTTCATTGTTTTAATAATTAAAAGTTATTAGGGAAAAACAAGGCAAATAATTCTTGCAGTAGAACTTATTTTTTCATTCTATCTCTTTGGGCAGTCTTTTGTTTTTTCTGCATTTCTTCTAATCGCGCCATGAATCCAGATTTTTTAGGGGTCTTCTTTTTATTTTCCTGAATTTGGGCATGAATTGCTTTTTCATCAATCATGTATTTCTGTACTCCCCACTGCATTATAATGGAGAATAGATTGAATAAAAAATAGTAGTAGGTTAGTGCTGCTGGAAGATTATTGAAAATGCCTAACAACATTACTGGAAATATATATTGCATCCATTTCATTTGACCTGTTATATTATTCATTTGACTGGTATAAACTGCCATAATAATTTGTGTAACGGTCATTAATAGAGTAAATAAACTTACATGATCGCCATAAAATGGGAGAGAAAAATTATTGGGAAAATTCCATATACTATCATACGATGATAAATCTTTTGCCCAAAGAAACGGTTGCATGCGCAATTCAATTGCATTTGGAAACAAGCTATACATAGCCGTTAAAATTGGTATTTGAATTAGCAATGGCAAACATCCACCCAAAGGATTGACACCAGCTTTACCAAATAGCTTCATTTGCTCTTGTCCAAATTTTCCCTGATCGTCTTTGTATTTTTCTTTCAGTTCATCAATTTCAGGTTTTAACACCTTCATTTTTGCAGCTGAAACCATAGATTTGTAGGTAAGAGGCAATGTGACTCCACGAATAAGCAAAGTCATTATTAAAATGATTATTCCATAGTTTCCAATAAAACCATTTAGAAAATTGAATAGTGGAAGTATAAAATATTTATTAATTGGAGTGGCAAACCATGCAAAAATCCCCCATCCTAATGGAACAATTTCTTCCAATCCAATTCCTAATTCTCTAAGACTTTGGTAGCGATTGGGGCCAAAATAAAAATTCATTGGATAGATGTTTTCTTTATCACGCGAATAGGGCATAATCAATTCGGCGTTCATTGTTTTTACAAAAACATTTCCAGTGTCAATTGATACTTTCGTGTTTCCCTGGTCAAAAATTTTGGGTGCAATTAAAGCTGAATTAAAAAAGTGTTGTTTAAAAGAAAGCCAATAAATACTAGATGGAAACTTGTCTCCTCCATCTTCAGTTAATGACAAACTGCTTGCGCTTTCTTTTGGATATTTGAAATAGACCGATGAGTAATTTCTATTGTCGATTATCGTATGTTCACCATTCAATAATTTTTGTTTCCAATTAAGCGTGATTGATCGATCTTTTTGAGTAATAATACTATCAAGCCCTTTTAGCTTTAAATTATATCCAATCATATAAGAGCCTGGGCGGATAGTATATGTTTGTTCAATGTATTTATCAGTGCTTAAGTAAGCACGATATTGAATAGATGAAGAGTCTTTACCAGCAATTAAAACCGATTTATTTTCTGTTTTAAAATAAATATCACCGGTGTTTATCTGTTGGGTACCTGTAAAGAAATAGTAGGAAAATTCTGAGCTTTCGCTTTCGAATAATTTCATGTTCTTACCATCAAAAGTTTTGTATTTTTTTAATTCAACAGCATATACCCGCCCACCCTTATTGCTGAGTGTAACTTTTAGCACGTCGTTTTCCAGAGTTAGAAAATCTTCGTGTGTGTTAGTGCTATCAGAAAAGTAGCCCGCATTTATTATTGTTACTGCTGATGGTTTTGAAGTGTCTGTTGCTGAAAGATCTGAAGCACTTGATTGAACAAGGTTAGCTTTTACTGATTCTTCTTTTTGTAGTTTAGACCTAATTAATGCAGTTGAATCTTGTATTTTTTTTTGGGCTAATTGCTCCGCTGAAGGTTGATTGTAAAAGCTCCAGGCTAGTAATAAAGCACCAATCAAAACAAGGCCAGTAATTGTATTTTTATCCATTTAATTTTCAACTAAATTTTATTGGGGGCGCAAACTTATGAATAAACAGACGCATTTTCTTGTCGACTATCTGAACCACTTAATAATTTTTGTTTATGATCTTTAGCTGCTTGTATAAAACGCATAAAAAGTGGGTGTGGATTATCAACAGTGCTCTTTAATTCAGGATGAAATTGAACACCAATAAAGTATGGATGTTTTTTTAATTCAACAATTTCAACCAAACCACTTTCAGTATTTGTGCCCATCATCATTAATCCAGCATTTTCAAAATCCACGATATATTTATTGTTCATTTCCCAGCGATGACGATGCCTTTCAGAAATGTCTGTATTGTTATAAGCATGGTATGATTTTGAATTTTTCTTTATGTGGCAATTGTAGGCCCCCAAACGCATGGTTGCACCTTTAGAGGTGATTTTCTTTTGCTCTTCCATTAAATCAATTACAGGGTACGGAGTGTCTGGATCACATTCAGTTGTGTTGGCATTGTTCCAGCCTAAAACATTTCGAGCAAACTCAACTACACAAGCCTGCATTCCCAGGCAAATTCCGAAGAAGGGAATGTTTTTTTCGCGTACAAATTTTATTGCAGATAATTTTCCTTCAAAGCCTCTCTCGCCAAAACCTGGAGCAACTAAAATGCCATCTAATTTTCCAAGTAAGTGTTGAACATTTGTTTCGTTTACATGTTCAGCAGGAATAAAGTCAATGTTCACTTTTGTTTCATTATAGGCACCAGCATGAATGAATGATTCAAGAATAGATTTATAAGCGTCTTGCAACTCTACATATTTTCCTACTAATCCAATTCGAACATCTGATGTTGGATTTTTTAATTTGCCTAAAAACTCTTTCCATTTTTCGAGGTGTGGTTCTTCTTTAGAAATCAGTTTCAGTTTCCCCATTACTGTTTTATCTAATTTCTCTTTTAGCATTAGAAGCGGAACATCATAAATTGAGTCTGCATCAATACTTTCGACAACAGCATTGGTAGTTACATTACAAAAAAGGGCAACTTTTCTACGCAATTCAGCATTGAGTGGGTACTCGGTTCGGCAAACCAAAATGTCTGGCTGTACGCCTAACTCCAATAATTCTTTAACCGAGTGTTGAGTAGGTTTTGTTTTTAACTCTTTTGCAGCTTTTAAATAGGGAATAAGCGTTAAGTGAATAACCAAGCAAGTGCTAGTACCTAATTCCCATTTTATTTGACGAACGGCTTCTACATAAGGAAGAGATTCAATGTCGCCTACCGTTCCACCAATTTCAGTAATAATAATGTCGAAGTTCCCTTGGTCACCTAACAACATAATTCGTCGTTTTATTTCATCGGTAATGTGTGGAACTACCTGTACTGTTTTTCCAAGGTAAGCACCTTCGCGTTCTTTGTTTATTACTGTTTGATAAATGCGGCCTGTAGTTACATTGTTTGCTTGGGAGGTTGGTGTGTTAAGAAAACGCTCATAATGACCAAGATCTAAATCTGTTTCAGCACCATCGTCTGTTACATAACATTCACCATGTTCGTAAGGATTAAGTGTTCCTGGATCGACATTAATATAAGGGTCGAATTTTTGAATGGTAACTGTGAATCCTCGTGCTTGCAATAGTTTTGCAAGTGAAGCAGAAATGATTCCTTTACCTAAAGAAGAGGTGACACCCCCCGTAACAAAAATATATTTGGTCATGTGTAAGAGTAATTATTAGTTACGGGCTGTAAAGGTAAATGAAACAGATTAAAGTAATTGAATAAATTATATTAAAATTTATCAAAAATAATAAAAGTTAAAGCAGTAAAAAAAAATCATTATTACATTCGTCGTTTATGAATTTTTCAAGGTCAGTTTGGTTCTTAATAAAAAAAGATTTGCTCATAGAGTGGCGGCAACGGTATGCTTTTAATGGCATACTGCTTTATTTGGCTTCTGTCGTTTTTCTTATTTATGTTTCTTTCATTGAATTGAATCCTGAAATGTGGCTCACGCTTTTTTGGATTGTGATGTTATTTACTTCTGTCAACGCAGTAGCAAAGAGCTTTTTGCAGGAGGGAAGAGCACGATGGCTTTATTATTATTCTATTGCAAGTCCTTATGCAATTATTGTTGCTAAAATGATTTACAATTTATTGCTGATGTTAATTTTATGCATTGTTGGATTAATTATTTATAGCCTAGTTCTTGGCAATCCTTTAATACATCCTTATTATTTCTTTTTGGTTGTAATTCTTGGAAGTTTTAGTTTCTCGTTAACTTTTACATTAATGAGTGCCATTGCTTCAAAAGCAGGAAATAGCGCCATGATTATGCCCATACTTAGTTTCCCAATTATAGTTCCGGTTTTATTGTTGTTGGTGAAGTTGTCATTCGAAGCATTGTACATTGGTGCATTAGAATGGCCTATTAAAGATTTTTTATTGCTAATTTCATTGGATGTTGTGATGTTGATACTAGCAATGTTGTTGTTTCCTTTTTTATGGAGGGATTAACCTTAGTAATTTAAATTAAATAAAAGTAATTAGTTGATTTTAGATGATAAAAATCTCTTTAATAATTCTAAGACTATATTATTATTGCGCCGCCTTATAAATGAATACAAATAATTGGATGCGGAAATTCTGGTGGAAAGCAATGGCAATTGTGCTAATGCTTTTTACAATAGTGATGGGAATGTTGGCAACTGTTCCAACGCTCCCAATTTTAAATGAAACCATTCGTAACCTCTACTATCACGTTCCTATGTGGTTTGGAATGACTCTTTTATTATTGATTGGTATGATTTATAGTATTCGTTTTCTAAGAAGTGGCAAAATGGATCACGATATTCTTGCAGCCGCTTTTACAAAAGCAGGGGTGCTATTTGGAATCTGTGGAATTACAACTGGGATGGTTTGGGCGCAGTTTACATGGGGCGTCTTTTGGAATAATGATCCCAAAGAAAATGCAGCAGCAGTTGGGTTACTTTTATACTTCGCTTACTTTGTTTTGCGTAATAGTATTGATGATTTGGATAAACGGGCAAGAGTTTCCGCAGTCGCAAATATTATTTTCTATTTTATTTTTATACCCGTCATTTTTATTGTTCCACGCTTAACAGATTCATTGCATCCAGGTAATGGAGGTAACCCGGGGTTCAATGCTTATGACTTGGATAGTAACATGCGAATGGTTTTTTATCCGGCAATAATCGGTTGGACTTTATTAGGCGCATGGATAGCCACATTAATAGCAAGAGTAGAAATTTTAAATCGGGAGTTTCATTTCTCTTTAAATAATTTTTCTCGTGAATAGCAAATGAAATTGAGTAAATACGTTCATAATAATTCTTTATTAAAATCTTGGTGATGAAAAAAATAATTTCATTTTTTCTTTTGCAAATCATTGCTCTGAATGTATTTGCTCAACGGCCTGAAACAAATGTTGATATGGCTGATGTAATGCGTAGTAATGGGAAGATCTATGTTGTTATTGCAGTCTTGCTTACTATTTTTGCCGCCCTTGTACTGTTTTTAATTAGTCAGGAATGGAGATTAAAAAGAATGGAAAAAAAATTAAACGAACACATTTTAAACTCAAAAAATAATCAATGAAAAAAGGTGTAGCTAATCATGAATACAGCTTCTTCGCAAATGTGGAGAGATATTTCGACAAAGCCGCGGCACACACTCAGTATCCCAAAGGATTGCTCGATCAAATTAAAGCTTGTAATAGTGTTTATCAAATGCGTTTTCCAATCAAGATTGGTGATCGTGTTGAGGTAATTGAAGCTTATCGCGTGCAACACAGTCAGCATAAAGTTCCTTGCAAAGGTGGAATCCGTTATAGTCTTGGGGTTAATCAAGATGAAGTTATGGCATTGGCGTCTTTAATGACTTATAAATGTGCCATAGTTGATGTTCCATTTGGAGGAGCAAAAGGTGGTATTAAAATAGATCCTAAAAAATATACTGAGGATCAACTTGAAAGAATTACACGCCGTTATACTGTTGAGTTAATGAAGAAGGGTTTTATCGGTCCTGGTGTTGATGTTCCTGCCCCCGATTATGGAACTGGCGAAAGAGAAATGAGTTGGATACTTGATACATATGTTGCCTTTAATCCAGGTCAAGTTGAAGCTTATGGCTGTGTAACAGGTAAACCAGTAAGTCAAGGAGGAGTTCGTGGAAGAAAAGAGGCAACTGGTCGAGGTGTTTTTTTTGGTATTCGTGAATTATGCAATGTTGCTGAAGATATGAAGGCATTGGGCTTAACAACCGGAATTGAAGGAAAGAAAGTAGTTGTACAGGGTCTTGGAAATGTTGGCTATCACTCAGCTTTGTTCTTCGGAGAAGCAGGTGCTATAATTGTTGGCTTGGCTGAAATTGATTGTGCGCTTTACAATGCAAAAGGTTTGGATTTAAACGATGTAATGAAGTATAAAGCCGAGCATAAATCATTATTAACCTATCCGAATGCAAAAGTTTTTAAAAATGCTGCTGCATGTTTGGAATTTGAATGCGATATACTTGTTCCCGCTGCCTTAGAGAATGTAATCACTGGTGATAATGCCCCACGTATAAAAGCAAAGATTATTGCCGAAGGAGCAAATGGTCCGGTAACACCTGATGCGGAAGAAATATTGCTGAAAAAAGGTTGTTACATTATTCCCGACATGTACTTAAATGCAGGAGGGGTAACAGTTTCATATTTTGAATGGTTAAAAAATTTATCGCATGTTCGTTTTGGAAGAATGGATAAACGATTTACTGAAAATACTAATTTGAAATTTGTAAATACCATTGAAAGGATTACCGGACATAAAATAACTAATAGCGAATGCGCTGATTTAACACGCGGTGCCGACGAAGTTGATTTGGTCAATAGTGGACTAGAAGAAACGATGATTACTGCTTTTCATGACATCAGAAATGTATTAAAAGCAAATAAGAAAATTAAAGATCATCGTACAGCAGCATTTGTGGTTTCAATTAACAAAGTAGCTGGCTCTTATTTGTCTCTTGGTATTTGGCCATAGTCAAATTGTATTTTGAAAAAATAAAAAGACCGTCTTTGATTTTCGAAGCGGTCTTTTTTATTTTGGTTTAATAAATTACTGTTTTTTCTGAATGACACTATTCCTTATCCTCCTTTTTTTAGTTGCATTTCTTTATTCCAGTGTTGGTCATGGTGGTGCAAGTGGTTATTTGGCATTAATGGGATTGTATTTTATTGCTCCTGAAGTGATGAAACCTTCAGCATTAATGTTAAATATTATTGTTTCTCTTATTGCTTTTTTACAATACATTCAAAATACCTCAGCCAATAAAAAATTAGTGTTATTATTAATTATTGGTTCAGTGCCTGCATCATTTATTGGCGCTAGAATCATGCTTGATATTTTGATTTACCAAAAAGCGCTTGGAGTATTGTTGTTGTTTCCTGTAATTCATTTGTTTGGGTTTTTAGGAAAGGATGCCCCAGAATTTAAGACTCCAAATCCATACCTCGCAATCTCAATCGGAGTTTTAATTGGATTTATTTCAGGAGTGATTGGAATTGGTGGCGGAGTTTTACTCAGTCCTATTATATTACTTCTTGGATGGGCTTCAATAAAACAAACGGCCCTGATTTCTTCTTTGTTTATTTTTCTAAATTCTATTTCTGGTATGGTAGGCTTGTTATCTAAAGGAATCTCGATTACCCCCACCATTTATACATGGATTGCTATTGCAATAATTGGAGGAATAGCCGGTTCTTATTTTGGAGCAAAAAAATTCAACTCAAATATTTTTAAAAGAGTGTTGGCAGTAGTATTGGCCATTGCTTCAATCAAACTTATTATCGGTTGATATAATTATTATGAAATCAAAATTGTCAACAGTTAACGGATATATTCTTGCAGGAGGCAAAAGTTCACGAATGGGAGAGGATAAGGGGTTAATGATGCTCAATAATAAACCGCTGATAGCATTTGTAATTGAACAACTAAAACTATCAGTTCAAAAAGTAATAATTATTTCAAACAACAAACTCTACGAACAATTTGGGTTGGAAGTCATCAGCGATATAGTGACTGACATTGGGCCGGCTGGCGGAATTTTTACTGCACTTTCTAATACCGATGCCGACCATAATTTTATTTGTAGTTGCGATATGCCGTTTATAAATTCTGAATCAATTGATTTTTTAATTGAACATTCATTTAATTTTGATATTACGATTGCATTGTATAAAGATAGGATTCAACCATTGTTTGGCCTATACGCTAAAAATTGTTTGGCTGAATGGCAGAATCAAATTAAGAAAAAAAATTACAAATTGCAGAATATAATTGTCAATTGTAATTATCAAAATTTGGAAATGAAAAACATGAATTCATTTAATGAAGTTATTTTTACCAATGTGAATTCAAGATTGGAATTAGAACAAATTGAGCAAAAAATAAAATGGAGATAAAAATTCTTGCTTTCGGTATTATCGCTAACATCATTGGTAAGTCAGAATACACAATTGAAAATATTTACCAGACCGATGAATTAAGAAAATATTTAGAGGATTTATATCCACGGTTGAAAAACTTGAAATATGCTATTGCTGTGAATCTTGTTGTTAGTTCAGAAAATTTTGATCTGACAAATGGGGCCACAGTAGCTTTATTGCCACCATTTTCAGGAGGATGATTTTAAAAAAAAATAATAATGTCGGAGAAAAAAATAAAGAAAATTTTTATCGAAGGAGCAATCTCACCATCCTTTATCGCCGATGCTATTTCCAAACACAGTACTAAAAAAGATATTGGTGCGCACAGCATTTTTCTCGGTCAGGTTCGCAATGATGTTATTAACGACAAAGTAGTTAAAGCCATTGACTATACCGCTTACCATGAAATGGCTCTAGAAAAATTTCATGAGATTCGTGAATCCGCTTTCGAAAAATATTCTTTGACATGCTTGCACATTTATCACAGTTTGGGCAGAATAGTTACAGGAGAAATTAGTTTATTTGTGTTTACTTCTTCCATGCATCGAAAAGACGCAACCGAGGCTTGTTCATACCTTGTTAATAGAATCAAAGAAGAAGTGCCAATTTGGGGAAAAGAAATTTTTGAAGATGAAAGTTACATTTGGAAGCAGAATAGACCTTAACTCTTAAACATAAAATCAGAATAATTAAAAATGCTATCAGACTTAGACATTGCCCAATCATCGAAAATCACACACATCAAAGAAATTGCGGCTAAAATAAATATTCAAGAAGATGATTTGGAATACTATGGCAAATACAAATCCAAACTTCCATTAAAATTAATTGACGAGCAAAAATTAAAATCAAGCAAACTGATTTTGGTTTCTGCCATAAATCCAACTCCTGCCGGTGAAGGTAAAACAACTGTTTCCATTGGTTTGAATGAAGGGTTAAATAAACTTGGAAAAAAATCTATTGTGGTTTTACGCGAGCCATCACTTGGACCTGTCTTTGGAATTAAAGGAGGCGCTGCCGGTGGTGGTTATTCTCAGGTTATTCCTATGGAAGATATTAATCTTCATTTCACTGGCGATTTTGCTGCCATTGAAAAAGCAAATAATTTATTGGCCGCTCTCATTGATAACAACCTGCAGAACAAGCAAAATAATTTAGGCATCGATCCTCGAACTATTAAATGGAAGCGGGTGATGGATATGAATGATCGTTCCCTTCGTCAAATTATTATTGGAATTGGTGGAACAACTAATGGAATTCCACGCGAAGACGGATTTAATATTACACCGGCATCGGAGGTGATGGCTATACTTTGCATGTCAAAGGATATTGACGACTTAAAAGTGCGACTCGGAAACATTTTTGTTGGATTTACTTTCGATAAAAAACCAATTTTTGCTCGTGATTTAAAAGCCCAAGGCGCAATGGCAATTTTATTAAAAGATGCCATTAAACCTAATCTTGTACAAACGCTTGAAGGCAATCCTGCAATTTTGCATGGTGGCCCATTTGCAAACATTGCACAGGGAACCAACACTATTCTTGCAACAAAAATGGGATTGTCATTGGGAGATTATGTGGTAACTGAAGCAGGTTTCGGTGCTGACCTTGGTGCTGAAAAATTTATGAATATCAAATGTGGTTATGCAGGTATAGCGCCAAGTGCCATTGTTTTAGTTGCAACAATAAGAGCTCTGCGCCATCATGGTGGTGCAAAAAAAGAAGAGTATAATACTCCCAATATGGACCGTGTTGTTAAAGGATTTCAGAATTTAGAAAAACATATTGAGAACTGCAAAAAATTTGGAATCACTCCGGTTGTTGCAATAAATAATTTCCCAACGGATTCAATTGAAGAAATAGAATTTGTGCAATCCCAATGTTTGAAAATGAATGTGAAGGCTGTGGTGTCTTATGGTTTTGCAAAAGGTGGCGATGGAACTAAAGAGTTGGCGCAAGCTGTATTGGATATTATTGATAGTGGTTTAAATAAATTTAAACCATTGTATGATTGGAATTTAAGTGTGGAAGATAAAATATCTAAAATTGCCACTGAAATTTATGGTGCTGATGGTGTTGAGTATTCTTCAAAGGCACGCACACAATTAAAAATGATAAAAGATTTAGGCTACGAAAAACTACCAATCTGTATGGCAAAAACACAAAAGTCTTTGTCCGATAAGGAAACAGTAGTTGGTCGCCCTAAAGGTTTTACAATTAATGTTCGCGAGTTTGAGTTTGCAGCTGGTGCAGGTTTTATTATTCCAATTTTGGGTGACATGATGCGCATGCCTGGGCTTCCTGTTATTCCAGCATCTGAACACATGGACATTGATAACAATGGAAAAATTACAGGACTCAGTTAATCATCAAATGAACATTGAACAATACAACGGTTTGTTTTTTAATGAAGGGAAATTTTCTCAAGTCGAAGATATTCTCGCTATTGAAGTCGCACTGAGTATTGCAGTCAATGAAATTCCGTTCACTGTTACCATGCAAACTCCGGGTAACGAAATGGAACTGGTGCGTGGATTGTTATTCTCCGAAAAAATATTTCAGAGTTTAACCGAACATCCCGTAATAGATATTCTTGAAAAGAATGAAGAAGGTTTTATAAGTGCTGTGAATGTAAAAATCCCTACTCACTTCATATTAAAAGATTTCGCCGGAACACGAAATGTAATCTCTGCTTCTTCTTGTGGTGTTTGTGGTAAAACCTCATTGGATGATTTTGGAAATGAAAAGATTTATAATACAGATATCCTAAATCCGTCATTGGTAGAAATGATGTTCGAGAAAGTTGCAGGGCAACAAAAAACTTTTCAGCAATCTGGCGGAACTCATGCTGCTGGAGCTTTCACAATTGATGGAGAGTTGTTGAATATGCAGGAAGATATTGGGCGTCACAATGCAGTAGACAAGGTGATTGGATACTTAATTAATAACAATTTACTTTCTCGTGCAAAGTGTTTAACAGTTAGTGGTCGTGTTTCGTACGAAATTGTAAGCAAGGCAAAATCAGCGGCCATTCCTTTTCTTGCTTCTGTTTCAGCACCCTCTTCACTCGCTGTTGATTCAGCAGAATCAGCAGGGATTTCTTTACTTGCATTTTGTAGAAATAATAAATTAACCGTTTACTCAAATCCTAAACAGGTCGCAAACAATCATCCCGAAATAATAACCGGTCAGGTTAATAATAAAACTGATGTCAAAAAATTTAAGTGAATTATCTGGTCGCAAAGGCCTCGCAAAAAATTTGTTCGAAGAGTTGGGTAATTTAGCTCAAGCAAATGGAACACCTAATGCTGATGAATTAGAAAAGCTAAGAGAAGAATTCCTAGTTGGAAAATCTTCGGTATATGGAGCTGTTTCCTTTTATGATTTTCTAAAACCCGAAAACAAAGGTAAGAAGGTTTACATCTGCAATGGCAGTTCTTGCATGACTGCTGGAACTCAAGATGAAATTCAGAAAAAAATTGGCAATCATTATTCTGCCAATGAAATAGGAGAGATGTGCTGTCTTGGAAGATGTCACGAAAACAATGCATTTCATATCAATGGAAAAAATTATTCAGGAAATGACATCAATGACATTGAAAAAATAAAATCCGGTAATGTTCTTACAAAAGAAAAATACAATGTCGGTGCCATCGGCACACCCATACTCACAAGCGAGCATGGCGGCATAAAAGATTTCTATAAAATATTTACTGACTGCTTAACCAAAACTCCTGAAGCACTTCTTGCTGAATTAAAAGATTCAGGTTTGCGTGGTCGTGGTGGTGCGGGTTTTTCAATGGCATTCAAATTAGAGTCGTGTCGCAATGTGGTAGGTGATACAAAGTTCATTGTTTGTAATGCCGACGAAGGTGACCCTGGTGCTTATTCCGATCGTTACATTATGGAACAGCGTCCGCATACGATGCTCATGGGAATGATGATTGCCGGATACATTACAGGGGCTCAACATGGAGTGGTTTATATAAGAGGTGAATATCCTGAGTCAGTTGATATAGTAAATGAAGAAATTTCAAAACTGCGAAAAGAAAAATTACTTGGAGAAAATATTAATGGCAGTGGGTTTTCTTTCGAATTTAAAATGATAAAAGCGCAAGGTGCTTATATCTGCGGTGAAGAAACTGCATTGCTTTCTTCTATTGAAGGGCAGCGACCTGAAGTAAGGGTTCGACCTCCTTATCCAACTCAGCAAGGATTATTTAATAAGCCAACTGTTGTCAATAATGTAGAGACTTTGGCAAATCTTCCATTTATTATGAAGAACGGAGGAAAAACATTTGCCGCCATCGGCACCCCAAAGTCGTCAGGCACCAAACTCATTTCACTTGATGGATTTTTTAACCGCCCCGGCATTTATGAAGTGGACATGGGTACATCACTCAGCAAAGTCATTAATGATTTAGGCGGCGGATTTCGTACTCCTGTTAAAGCAATGCACATTGGCGGACCACTGGGTGGATTAGTTCCAGTTTCGAAAATCGAAAATCTTACGATTGATTTTGATTCGTTTGCAAAAGAAGGATTTCTTTTAGGACATGCTTCTGTTGTTTGTATTCCTGAAAATTATCCGCTTATTGCATACATCGAACATCTGTTTCGTTTTACCGCACATGAAAGTTGTGGCAAGTGTTTTCCTTGTAGACTAGGCTCAACACGTGGGTATGAGATGGTCGAAAAAGCAAGAAAAGAAGATTATAAAATTGATTATACATTGATGAATGATCTTTTGGAAACTTTGGAAACCGGATCACTCTGTGCACTTGGTGGTGGACTTCCACTCCCAATAAAAAATGCATTGAAATATTTTGATAAAGAATTGGCGCCGTACTTTAATAAATAATTTAAACAATTAAATGATAAGAAATTGGAAAGATTTAATATGGAAAGCAATGAGTTGATTTCTATTTTTGTTAAAAGTATGGTTCTCGGTAAGTAAGGGATTTAGGAATTTATAGTTCGTTATTCAATTGTTCAAAAGCGTATAAAAAATAAGCATGACACCAATAGCATTTATAAACGATCAACCTTTTTCAATAACTCCTGGTGAAACGATTCTGAAATTTGTGCGCAGAAATTTTGGTCATGATTTTGTTCCCACGCTTTGTGATGCTCCGAATCTTGAGCCATTTGGTTCTTGCAGAGTTTGTAGTGTTGATGTTGCATTGGTTCAAGCCGGAAATGCAAAAGCCCAGGCATCGTGTCACACACCTGTTATTCCAAATTCATATATTTATACTGACAGCGACAGAATAAAAAAATTAAGGAAGAATATTATTGAGTTGGTGCTCACCGATCATCCGCTTGATTGTTTGACTTGCGAGGTAAATAATAATTGTGAATTACAAACTGTTGCGGCTCGCGTTGGTATTCGTGATGTGCGTTATCCGGCAGGAAAAAATCACCTCGATAAGAAAAAAGATTTAAGTCATCCGTATATGACTTCCGATTTTTCTAAATGTATTAATTGTTTCCGTTGTGTGCGTGCCTGTGATGAGGTTCAGGGTGAATTTGTATTGAGTATGTCAGGTAGAGGATTTGATAGCCACATTATTAAAAGCAATGAAAATAATTTCTTCGAATCGGATTGTGTGAGCTGTGGTGCATGTGCTCAGGCTTGTCCAACTTCAGCTATATCTGATGTGTTTGAGTCGAAGTCAGTTGTTGCAGATAAAAAAGTTCGCACTGTTTGTACTTACTGTGGTGTTGGTTGTAACCTGGATGTGGCTGTTGTGAATGGAAAAGTGAAATCTATTCAAGCGCCATATGATTCGGATGTAAATCAGGGACACACCTGTTTGAAAGGCCGTTTTGCCTTTTCATTTTACAATCATCCCGACAGAATAAAAACGCCGATGATCAGGAGAAATGGTGAACTGCAACCTGCTACATGGGATGAGGCATATAATTTTATTGCAGAAAAATTAACAACTATTTTAAAAGACTACGGAGCAGATTCTATTGCCGGAATATCTTCTGCAAGATGTACGAATGAAGAGAATTATATCATGCAGAAATTTATTCGTGCCGTAATAGGAACTAATAACATTGATTGTTGTGCGCGTGTTTGTCACTCACCTACAGCACTCGGAATGCAACGTGCATTCGGAACTGGAGCGGCAACTAATTCAGTAGAAGATATTAAACACACCGATTGTATTATGGTGATTGGTGCAAATCCAACAGATGCACATCCCGTAACTGGAGCAAAGATTAAGCAGTTCTTTATGAAGGGTAAACCAACCATTGTTATTGACCCTCGAAGAACTGAGTTGGCAAAGTATGCCACTTATCATTTGCAATTACGACCTGGAACAAATGTGGCGTTGCTGAATATGATGATGTATTACATCATTACTGAAAAATTAGAAGCAAAAGAATTTATTGAAAAAAGAACTGAAGGTTATAACGATTTCTGTAACCAGATATTGAAAGTAGACATTGCAGAAATGGAAAGTATTACTGGTGTTGACCGCAATCTTGTTCGTGAAGCTGCAATGGCTTATGCGAAAGCACCGAATGCCATGTCTTTCCATGGCCTTGGTGTTACTGAACACACACAAGGTTCTTATACTGTGATGCTGATTTCAGATTTGGCAATGATTACCGGAAACATTGGCCGCAAAGGTGTTGGTGTTAATCCATTGCGAGGTCAAAATAATGTGCAGGGCGCTGCTGATATGGGCTGCCAGCCACATCAGGGGGCAGGATACATGAATGCTTATGACCCCGAAATAAATAAACAATACGAGGCATTTTATAAACGAAAAATTCCATTTGGTAAGGGATTAAAAATTCCTGAAATGTTTGATGCAGCGATTGAAGGAAATTTAAAAGCCATTTGGTTGATGGGAGAAGATGTGGTGCAAACTGACCCAAATACCAATAAGGTAATTGCAGCAATGAAAAATCTTGACCTGTTGGTGTTGCAGGAAATTTTTATGACTGAAACATGTAAGTATGCAACAGTGGTTTTACCGGGTGCAACTTTCTTAGAGAAGAGTGGAACCTACACGAATGCCGAACGCAGAATTCAGAAAGTACAAAAAGTGGTAGAGCCGTTGGAAGGTACAAAAGCCGATGGACAAATTATTGTTGACATCATGAACCGCATGGGATATTCGCAGGCACCTTATGAAGCTGATACCATGTTGGAAGAAATTTCTCAGATAGTTCCATTTTTTGCGGGTGTAAAATGGAGTGAGTTAGGCGACAACGGAAAACAATGGCCAGTTAGAAAAGACGGAACAGATACTGAAATTCTTCACCTTGAAAATTTTCAGCGTGTAGATGGTAAAGGCAAATTTCATTATTTTGATTTTAAAGAATCAAATGAGATTGTAAAAAACGGAAAGCAATATCCTTACATCATAACCACTAATCGTGAGTTGGAACATTATAATTCTGGTACCATGACTCGCCGCACGGGTAATGTAGATATACTAACTGAAGATGTTTTGATGATTCATCCCGATGATGCAATAAAAAATTTAATTAACGAAGGCGATATGGTTTGTGTGGAATCACCTCGGGGCAAAGTTGATATCAAAGCGAGAATTACTGATGAAGTAAAACCTGGAATTCTCAGTACCACTTTCCATTTTCCTGATGTAATGTTAAACATTATTACGAGCGACGAACATGACAGTGAAGCTATGTGTCCGGAATATAAAGTGGTTGCCGTAAACATTCGAAAGAGTAAGGGGAGTTTTAAAAAGCAAAATGCTCCACTGAAGGTTTAAGCTATAATTGTAATACTCATGAATGTAGAGTCTCACATTTGATAGTGAATTTCTAATCCTATGTAACAACATTTTTTTCAGATAATATTTATTATGATTGACATCACAAAAAAAATATTCACTCATCGAACGGCCATTGCACAAGCAATTGTAAAAGTTAGTAAGAAAGAAACTATTGATGCTGTAATAAATAAAACTGTTCCGAAAGGCGATGTGTTGGAAGCGAGTCGTGTGGCTGGTCTGTTTGCTATAAAGAGAACGAGTGACATGATACCGGATTGTCATCCGTTACCCATTGAGTTTGCAGCAGTGAAACATAAAATTGAGGGGCTCGAAATAATAATTGAAACAGAAGTTCATACTATTTATAAAACAGGTGTGGAAGTGGAAGCCATGCATGGCGCATCAGTGGTGGCGTTAACTATTTATGATATGCTTAAACCAATTGATAAAGAAATTGAAATTGTTGGTATAAAACTTTTGAATAAAAAAGGAGGTAAATCGCAATACAACGATCAGTTAAGTCGATCAATAAAAACAGCTGTGGTGGTTTGTTCAGATAGTATTTCAGCAGGAAAAAAACAAGACTTTGCAGGTAAAGCAATTATTGATAAGTTGAAAAAGTTTAATGTTTCTATTGACGATTACTCCATTATAGCAGACGAAATAAAAACCATACAACAAAAAGTTCAATCGTTATACGATAGTAAATTAGATTTAATTATTCTAACAGGTGGCACAGGATTATCTAAACGAGATGTAACACCAGAAGCCATTCGCCCTATGCTTGATCGTGAAATTCCAGGCATAGCTGAAGCGGCACGAAACTATGGACAACAACAAATGCCCTATGCTATGTTGTCACGAAGTATTGCAGGGTTAAAAGGAGATACATTAATTATTGCACTTCCAGGTTCCACACGTGGGGCACAAGAAAGTATTGATGCCTTGTTCCCTTACCTACTTCATATATTTAAGGTGATGGATAATAATCCTCACGATTAAGGTTTCTTCCAATACTATTTTTACTCTTTTTGATTGGCTTTAACAAACCATGATGATACATAGGCAGTGAATGTTCCAAAAAGTCCAACGCCTACGGTCATTAATATTATTGCAATGATTCGGCCTTCTGTTGTAACCGGGTATATGTCACCATATCCTACTGTGGTTATTGTAGAATATGAAAACCAAAAAGCATCTTCAGCCGTTTTTATATTGCTATTGGGCGCTGTTTCATAGTGTAAAATTAAAATAGATGATATCATAATCATAAAAAATGAAATGATAGTAACAGAGGTTAGCGTTCCCTGAATTTTATTTTTAAATACATGTTGTAGAAAAGGAGTTGTGGTTTTAATGGAGCGAATTATTCTAATGACACGAATCAATCTTACCACTCGTCCGATTCTCATAAAATTTATGTTGGGGATACTTGATAGTAGGTCAATCCATCCCCATTTCATAAAGTGCCATTTGTTTTCACTCTTAATAAAACGAAAGGTAAAATCAAATAAAAAAACAATACAAATTATATTGTCAATATATTCAAAAGCCGTCATCATTTCTAAGGTAAGTTTAAAAATGAGTTCTATTAAATTAGAAATAAGAATAAAGAATGAGAGTGCAATGGTTAAAAGATTTAAAAATCCATATGCTTCTTTAACATTTGAATCGATTACTGGTTGGCTATTGTTATTGTTTTCCATGTTTTTTTTGAAAAATTCGGTGGTAATGAATGGTAATTAATGTAATTGTATTTTAAAGTTAAAAGGGTAGTGGCTCACCTTCTGTATTGGTCATTTTTTTAAATACTGAAAATAATATGGAGGTCATTTTTTCACCAGACCGATTAATTATTTTTCTTCCATCTACTTCGTTTACTAAAACTAATTCGCCCATAGTGCCTGTAGTAAATACTTCATCGGCATTGTAAATTTCGGTTAATGAAATATTTTTTTCAATTAATAAAATTGAATTTAAGAGGGCAATATCGATTACTTTTTTTCTTGTAATACCGGGCAAGCATGCATCGGCACTTGGGGTATAAAGAATTCCATTCTTGCTATAAAAAATATTACAGGAATTAGTTTCTGCCACGAACCCAAAATTATCAAGCATAAGCGCATCATCTGCTCCAGCTACATTGGCTTCAATTTTTGCAAGTATGTTATTGATGAGATTATTGTGATGAATTTTTGAATCAAGATTCATTGGCGAATTTCTTCTGACTGAACTTGTCACTAATTTCATTTCGGCTGTACCATAAACTGGTTTTTTCCATTCGGCTAAAACAATTAAGGTGCAACCCTTCGTATTCAGGCGCGGATCCATGCCACTGGTTGTTTTTTCTCCTCGAGTCAATGTTAATCGTATGTGCGATTCATCATTCATGCCATTGGCTTTCAGTGTTTCAATTATCGCTTTTTTAATTTCTTCTTTCGACGGAATATTTTCAAAAGCAAGAGCATGTGCTGATTCAATCATTCGGTTCAAATGCTCATTCAGACAAAAAATTCTTCCGTTGTAAATTCGTATTCCTTCCCATACTGCATCGCCACCCTGCACAGCGCTATCAAAAACAGATATCATTGCTTCCTTACGAGGGAGTAGCTTTCCGTTTATGCTGACTAAAATATTTTCGTTCTTTGGATTAAATGACTGCAACATAAATTATGCTTTTAATGAATGGGTATAAAGAAAATCGTAATAAGGTTTTGATTCTAAAAATATTTTTTGAAGGTGAGAAGGCAAATTTATTTCTCTCTCTTTAATGGGTTCAAAGTTGGTTGATTGGTGAACATTAGCATACCAATGCTTTGCCCAAACTCCATCTTCAGGTTTTGCACCGGCATTCCATTTTAACATAGATGTTTGAAATGCTATTTCTATTTTGTTGCAAATAATTCGAAGAATTTTTTCTGGGTTTTTTAATAATTCATTCGAATCAATAACAAGGCAATGGAAATTATTTTCTTTTAAGTAATGATATAAATCAAAATTTTGTTTGACGCCTATATCTGCCAATTGTGGATGAGCAATTACTTTGGCGTATGAGTTTAAAACCTGTTTGGGATTTCGAACTAATAAAAGATTAAATGATTTTTTTAAAAAATTTAAATCTATATCTATCAGGTGGTGTGTCATTTGCTTGCAAAAGATTATGGGTTTTTGCCATGATTCGGAAAGTATTTTTTTCATTACTTTATTTCCGTCGTGTTCCTGGCTTTCTAAGACCTCATTAACCCCCGGATGTTGGGCCCCAGTTTTAATTAGAAAGTGAGCATATAAAGGTTCATCTAAAATTTGTGTGTCATTTCGTTGGGCGAAAGAATACATAAATGCTGTAGAAATATTTCTTGGCCCACTCCAGAGCTGAATAATTTTGTGTTTCATGTTTTACGATTTAGTAAAAATTAATAACTATAGAAATTATCGTAAATGCAAACTAATTTTTCTTAATTAAGTAAAATCATTCTTTACTGCTCTTGCTATAAATAGGTTCACTGACAGCGATTTGCTAAAGAATCAAATCTTGCGTTTATGTCTGGGTTTTTGTTCATGTTTATTTCTTCCCAATTATCAACCCCAAGTTCTTTGCTAATTGCATCATTACAGGCATCATTATTATCAATAGTCCATTCTGAATCTCCTGGTTCTGTTAAGCACCTGCAAATATCTATATTGCTTTTGTTGTTGCCACAGCCTAATAAAATTACGCAAGCCAGAATTATTGTTCCAAAAGATATTTTCATTTTATTTTCGTCAGTGATTATAGTGCTGACTCCGCACTTTTTTTATTTGCCTACTCTGTTCGGTTTTCGATTAATCCGTTTTTATTATGCTCATTCAATGCTCAACAGTTTGAAGTCGCACTACTGCCACGAATGACGCATAACGTTTTGCGGCTAAAAGAAGTGGCGGCTTGGGAACACTTAACTGTCTATACCCACCAAAGTTTATTAGTTGCTCAACTGTTTATATTCGCACTTCCCCCGCCATTTTTTTTAGGTGCTGTTATGGGAAGGGCTATACTCAGCTAATTTATTTTTCGGTATTTAATAATAGTGTCTGAAATTACATACAGGAACCACAAGGATACAATAGTTAAATATACATCAAGGTCATTCCGCAGAAAGCAACTCATATAAGAGAAAAAAATCTTCCCAAACGTTTTGCTATGTATGGATGAAAAAAAATCTATATCCAAGTACAACGATAATCGTATAAGTAAGTAAGGCAAAAAGAATAGAAAATGTAAAAACAAGAATAGAATGTATGGAATTAAGAAGTATTGATCCCATCCTTTTTTAAACATAACGCATTGTGTTTGAAACCTGTTTTCGCACAATAGAATTATTGTAGATGTTTATGCCTCTTTGAATGGAAAAAGTATCCTTACTTTCGTCTAGTCCGCTTTTTACTATTTGATTGATATTAGCTCCAAAAAATAAATCTCTCCTGGAAATACCAAAAGCAGTACCGGCAGCTCCGAAAAGAATATTGCCGTAATCGTCATACCGAACCAAGGTGTCATTATAGATTGACCATTCACTGACAGCCGAAGGATGGAACTTCTTTCTTTTTATATCAAGATGTTTATAATCATTTACCATTGATCCCCAGAAAATCATTTTTTGAAAATAATTATCTTCAAAGCTTGGTTTTAATTCTGAAAAATATTTTATCCAATATTTCAGAAGTAGATTAAATTTTTTGGTATGGTCTTGTAAATTATCCCAAAGTACTGGCTCGCCTTGCTTACTTGGCCGCCCTCCTGCTTTTCCTTCCAATTTTTTAATGCAATGCAAAAGTGGTGAACTGCTCTGCCAACCTTCTTTTGCACCATAGTTTTTAGTTACAAAAATGAAATGTGGTTTTCCAATATTTTCGATAACTTTTCCAGTGTTGATGTTTACAAGCAAGGAATTCTTTTTAGGAAGATTTTTAGTATAAGAATAATCACACACATCTTGTGTAAGCTTATTAATGGTGTATCCGATAATACTTCCCGCGATCAGACTATCCCCCCAATATTTCACATTTGGTTTATTTGATCGCTTCAAAAACATGCCTGGTAATAAGCCGAGTAACAGTTTTATCTCTGGATTGTACTCTTTTAGATATGATGTTTGTATAATCGAAACTCCAGTTGTTGCAACGAGAAATGAATTTCGTATTTCTTTATTTTTCATGATTCATGATTCTTGATTCTTTATTTTTTATTTTTTAATTACCTACCAATGTAATGCCATTATTGATTCTGTCTTTTTGTCAGTATGGTGACTTTGTTATAGCCTTGCCCATAACGTTTTTTGGGTTTGCGAAGGCGGTGATTTTACCACCAAACTACCAACGAAGAACCAATGTTAAAGATAGCAAAAAATGTCAAACGAAGCGATAAGCCACCGCTTTTGCAAACCCAATGTTATGGGCTGGCATATTTCCAAATGTGGTTTTAATTATTAACTAAAATCTTTTGTCGTGGTATAGAAAAACGACTAACACAATATGAGTAAAGTTCAAAATTTTTGGGTTGTAACAAAACCAACAAAACGTTCCACGCTGATTGACATTCTGTTTTGTGCAGATATGAAACGAATGGAATTACAGTATAAAGGAGGCTTGTCTGGAAGCGAAATTATCGGTACATTTACAACGAAAAACGAGGCTGAAAAAGTGGCTAAAATGGCGTTATTAAAAGCAGGGGCAATTACAAGACTTTAATCCAAAAAAGTAGTCAATGTATTTATTGCACTACTTTTAAAATCAAATCATCAAATGGGAAAACATTTAAAAATACTTACTGCTGAATATTTAAACGAGTATTCAACTAAACTTAATATTGATTGGCTCGATGTGTTTAATCAATTTAGAACAAAAAACTTTTATTCTAAAGATGATTTTGAATACTACGTGCAATCTTCTGCAACATATTCATCAAATATTGAAGGAAATAGTATAGACATTGATACATACTTAAAAAATAAAAAATTTAAAGTAAAGTCTAAGCCAAAAGAAATGACTGAAATTGACGATTTGATTCTTGCATATAATTTTGCAATGAAGAATAAATTAAGTCAAACAACATTTTTAGAAGTTCACAAGATTTTAAGTAATACTGTTTTGACGCTAAAAAGTCAAAAAGGCAAGTTGAGAAATCAACAAGTCGGTATTTTTAGTAGTGGCAAAGTTGAATATATGGCTGTTGAACCTGAGTTTGTCAAGGAAGAATTTACAAAGTTGTTTTTTGATATAAAAGAACTAATAAGTAGAGATTTGTCGCATAAGGAAATATTTTATTATGCTTCTATGATACATTTAATATTTGAAAAAATACATCCTTTTATGGATGGAAATGGTCGTGCTGGTCGTTTATTAGAAAAATGGTTTTTATCAGAAAAGTTGGGGGAAAATGCTTGGTCAATTCAAAGTGAACGTTATTATGCAAAACATAGGTCAGAATACTATCAAAAAATTCATATTGGATTTAATTATTACGCATTAAAAATGGAAAGGTGTGTGCCATTTCTTTTGATGTTGCCAATGTCATTACGGTCTGCTTAATGCTTGCCCATAACG